>NZ_JBIMES010000013.1:0-132040 GCF_051262535.1 Massilia sp. CMS3.1
CTTAACGTATCGATCACCTTCGACTGCGCAGGAAACTCTGTAACAAAATCCGGCCAAGCCTCCATGACGAAGGCGTCCCAGTTGTGCGGATCAAGTTCATGAATCTGGCCGTCAGCAATATCAATGAAACTAAAGCCACGGCTCCTTACTTCCGACACTGCCTTGAATGCTGCCGCCTCATGCCCATCAGCAGCGACGAAAACGGGAACATATGCCCCGATCAAGTTAGCGGGCATTTCGGTGTTCGTACCACGTCCGATATGCAAAGTTATGCGGTACAGCTTATCGCCTCCTGCGGCCGACTTCTGCTTGAAGAATTTAAACATTTAACAATCGAGGTTGGTTTTTGAACGTCCGCTCCTTGCCGATAGAAGACCCATTGTAGCGTCCGCAATCGACCCATTGCGGACCTTGCACCAGGGTCGTTCGCATAGGGGTAAGTCCGGAGGCTTATTCAACTAGAAACTTCGCCTCCGAGCAGCTCCACGCCTTGCCGCGACTAAGGAACAAAACAGTGCGGTCGCTTGGCGTGAGATCCTCGTTATCTGAATCGGGAATTCGCACGAAGCTGATCTTCGCTCCCTCAGCAATTACACCTGATCTTCCGTTTAAGGTTGCACAATCCAAGCTGCCTGCCACCGATACCAGCCGAGACCGGTAGGCTGCGGCCATGCAAAAGTTTATTACAGCTGCACCGAAGACACCCACTATCCCCAGGCCAATAAAGACGGTTCCTGCCAGATCTGTGGAAGCAATCAAATATTTGATTGCATGGTAGGAAAACCAGCCTACTGTCATGACCAAGGCTGCGCCCGCAACCAAGTGTACGTTTGCAGCAATTTTAGGTTTCAGTTGCATAGTGTTCCGTCACAATGTCCGCTTGTGGCCGTTCTCGGCCCTTCAGTGTACGGCAGCTGTCGACCCAAAGCGGACGCTGCGTTCACCGTCCATGGCTTGCCAAGATCTGCCGTGCCTCTTCTGATGCCCCTTCCAACTCCTCATTGTGCGTTGGGTTACTTGCCAGGCGTTCAAGTTCGCAGGAGAGCGCGGTCATAAGCGCAGGCGACTGGCTAACTACTGCTTGGAGAATATTCAAAGTCCATATGGCGTCATCCCCCGCAAATATCGGTCGTATAAAGGGAGCGAGACGTGCGCCTGCATCAACCAAGAACGGCACAAATATGAATGCAGTTGGCCAGTTCAAATCCTGAACCCACTCGAGAATTTGCGGGACAACACATTCAACTTTTTCCCAGCCAAGGCTTACAAGAGCGATGGCGTTGGTCTGATCGTGTTTATCGCGCGGCAGCAGCAGGTAAATTTCTTTGCCCATCTCAGTCCTTTTACGTCCGCTTCTGGCCGGTAGCAGTCTACCAGCGAAGGTCTGCAACCGACCCAGAGCGGACCACCATGATGATCGCAGCGGACCCACATAAGCTCATCCACTGACATACTCTATCACTGATATCCGTATACTCCGGCCAACCGGCTTCACTGAGAGAACGTACCCGCCCATGCTCTCCCATGAACACTCGCCGGACCGTGCTATTGACCCGTCCATGCAGACGGAACGGGTGCCATCGCGCAGCGGCACGTCGTTCGCATGCTTTAGAAAATTGTTTAGCTCGGTCAGCTGACGTGCCAACGTGCGCCTCTCCAAACCCAGGATCGTCGTCCGAAGAAGTTCGATTAAGGCACTCTGATTTTCTGAGGCGCCCTGGTCGAGTGGAACGATCAGAGCATACTCCGTCGTCAAGATGTCTACGCATGCGCTTTGGCTGATTTCAATTCGCAGCCTATTTGGTAGTCGCGCCGTTTCCGTTATTTCATTTTCAGGCTTCCGCTTGACGGTTTGACCCGAATAAGCGTGTTGCAACAAGATTGGCGTGGGGGGGCGGAAATCGCACGCATTAGCCGCCAGCGCTAAGCTTATGAAATAGCCTTGCAAACTGATGAGAGTAATCCAGCAAAATGCCGTGCAAATTTTCATCTGGCTTTGTTAAGTGAAAAACGTCGTTGAGTAACCCGAGTTTAGTCCGCTTTTGGCCGATCTCGGAAGTTCGCGCGCGTCAGGATTCCGCGGCTACTCACCTGCCGACCTCAGTAAACCGCCGAATTCCTTTCTAAGTAGCGCCAGCTTCGGGTCGATATAGGTGGTGCAAAACGGGCCGCCAGCATTCTTTTCAGAATAGCGCTGAAAGCGCTCATCCGATGCTTTGAAGGTTCGAAAGGACAGGATTCGGGTGACAAGAGGCGCATCGAATCCTGGCCCGACTTCTATCAGGACGCGC
The DNA here is from genome assembly GCF_051262535.1 of Massilia sp. CMS3.1. Classification (NCBI taxonomy): domain Bacteria; kingdom Pseudomonadati; phylum Pseudomonadota; class Betaproteobacteria; order Burkholderiales; family Oxalobacteraceae; genus Massilia; species Massilia sp. CMS3.1. The sequence goes on from NZ_JBIMES010000013.1 coordinate 2,292, forward strand.
CGTGCAGCCTCGGCCTGGACCTCGTCCATCACATAAACCGCGCTGCGATACTTGCTCCGCATGGAGTGGTTCGACGTGCTTGAATGCGTCCGTAAATGGATCTCGATCAACGACCCAAGCGCGATTTTTTCTGGTTGAAAGGTGAGCAGCACGGCTTCGGAGAAATTGTCGTCAGGCGCGTCGGCCCGGATGAACCCCTGCTCCACGCGGATAACGCCGCGAAGAGCAGCGAACACGGCTTCAGTGCACCAATGACAGCCTCCACCAAAGCCAATTCTGTGCACCTCAGCAGACATCAACGATTCACTTTGCGATGCTGCATGGGTCATGACGGCACCTTCGCTTCCCCTTCGTGCGGGTGGAGCGTTCCAGATGGCTGCACGTGGGCCACGGCTCCGCTATCGATGATCTTCAGACCCGGCAGTTCGGAACAGAGTTGGTCTAATCGTTCTTGCACCATATGCATGACACTCCAAGATGAACGGCAGTCCTTACGTCCGCTCTTGGCCGTTCTCGGCCATTGAGTTTACGGCAACGGTCGACCCGAAGAAGACCTTTATCGGATGCTAACATCGGTCTGTCACCGGTGAGTAGAGTATTGTTGGAGCCATATGCTATAGAACGCCTCTGGACAAGGTCGAACCATCTTATTTACACGGACGCTTACTTCATCGAATAAAGCATCCATCTCGGCCTGTGTCATAGTTTCAGGCATAGGATTGAGTATCACAAAACGGTCCGGTCCCATTCGCATTGGCTCAGGCAACCGTTCATTTGGACAGGCAGCTATCAAGGGTGGGAGCGACGTTGCCATTGCAAATAATCGCTCGCGCAGTGGCTTACCGACGACATTCGTGTCGATCCAAAGCTCATAGGCACGCCGCCGCTCGACCCAGGAAAGATGTGAGATCGCCCTGCCAGCAGGTGTTTGAAATACACCCGGCCGTGCTGGCAAGCCATTGATGCGTTCGGGTTCGTCATCCGGGGCGCGCGAGATACTACTGCCGTCGGTCGACATGTCGTGTTCCAACAGGGTTAAGGTATTCCCCTCTGGTGTACGGAAGCCGCGATATAGGCGTGAGCGTACACCACTGACGGACTCAGTCCTTCCACCCAAGCTAACGAGATGAGTGAATTGCCTGCCGGACAGGTTAACTGGCGTAAACTCCAGACTTGCCATTGTCGTAGTTTAGTCCAGCGGCACGCTGCGGTAGCGGTTCACCTCGGCACTCGACACCGGCGCCGCCGCATTGCCCCAGCTGGCGCGCAGATAGCTGACCAGGGTCGCTACCTGTGCGTCGTCCATCGCATGACCGAAGGGCGGCATGCCGTAGGGACGCGGATTGCCCGCGGTTCCCGGCGCGAAGCCGCCATTGAGGACGACGCGGATCGCATTCACCGGTTCGGCCAGGGTCAAGGCGCGGTTCCCGCTGAGGGCCGGATACGGCCCCTTGCCTTCGCCACGCTCGCCGTGGCAGGCGGCGCAATGCTGGCCATATAATTTTTCCCCTTGCCGCATCACCTGTTCGGCTGGACGCGGCGGGGCCGGGCGCTCAGGAGCGGGTGCCGCCGGCAAGGACTTCAGGTAGACCGCCATCGCGCCGAGGTCATCGGCACTCATGTACTGCAGGCTTTGCGCCACCACTTCGGCCATCGGCCCGGTTACGCTGGCGCCCGGCGCCACACCCGTGCCCAGCAGCTGCACGATGTGTGCCTCGCTCCACTTGCCCAGGCCCGCTTCGGCACTTGATGTGAGCGAAGGCGCATACCAGCCGATGGTCGGGATCAGGCCGCCGCCGAGCGTGCTGTCGGTCGCGCCGAAGCGGTTGCGCGTGCTGTGGCAGGCTGCGCAGTGGCCGAGACCCTCGACCAGGTAGGCGCCGCGGTTCCAGCGGATGTCCTTCGCGGAGTCAGTTTGCTGGACGCCCGGCTTGAAATACAGCAGGCGCCAGCCGGCCAGGGTGAGCTGCTGGTTATAGGGGAAGCGCAGGTCGTGCGGGGTGTTTTGCTGGCGTACCGGCGGCAGGCTTCGCAGGTAGGCAAAGAGCGCATCCGCGTCGGGCCGCGTCACCTTCGTGTAAGCCGTGTACGGGAAGGCCGGATACAGCAGGCGGCCATCCTTCGATTTTCCATTGTGCAGGGCGCGCCAGAAATCGTCGGCGCTCCAGCTGCCGATGCCGGTCGTCGGTTCCGGCGTGATGTTCGGCGCGACCAGGCGTCCGAAGGGCGTATCGAGGGCGCGTCCACCCGCATACGGGACGCCGCCGCGCGCCGTATGGCAGGCCATGCAGTCGCCGGCGCGCGCCAGGTAGGCGCCGCGGGCGATGTTGGTCTCGGTGGGCGCATGGTCGCCAGGGGAGGTCGAAGCGATGAATTGCTCGCGCGGCCAGGCCAGCGCGATCGCCGCTGCCGCCACGGCCAGCAGCAGGAGCACGCTCATCAGCACGCGTCGCTTCATGGCGCGCTCCCGCAGGGCATCGGCAGTGCTCTGGTAAGGCGCTCGGCCGGCCGCGCACCTGGCGGCGTCGGCTGGGCGGCCAGCCAGGCCGAGATCGCCGCCACGTCGCCCGGCGCCAGGCGCTCGGCAATCGTTGCCATGCAATCGGGTGCGTGTGCGCGGCGCACCTTGTTGCGCCAGGCGCCGAACTGGGCGTTGACGTAATCGCGCGGCAAATTCAGCAGTCCCGGAATGCCCGGGGCGACGCCGGCCAGCTGTTGCCCGTGGCAGGCGATACAGGCCGGCAGCTTCAGGACCGGGTCGCCCCGGCGTACCAGCTGCTCACCGCGTGCCAGCACGGCCGCCGACGCCGTCGGCGCTGGCGGAGGGGGCACGGGCGGATGCTGGGCCGCGAAATAGTCCGCGATTTCATGCAGGTAGGGGTCGGGCAGGTGGGTCACCATCCAGGTCATCAAGGGGTACTGGCGCCGGCCGTCGCGAAAATTCACCAGCTGGTTGTACAGGTAGCCGGCCGGCTTGCCGGCGATGCGCGGAAAGTAAACGCCGCCGGCCGTGGTGCCAGCACTATCCTTCGGCGCATGGCAGGCGATGCAGGCGGCGACGCGCTGCTCCAGGGTATCAGGGACTGCGCCGTTCTTTTGTGCCTGGACGCCTGGGCTTGCGAGCAGGCCGAACGCGAGAATGGCGGCAAGGCGCAGCCGTGTCGGGGAGGTGGGTGGAGCCGCATGCTCGCGCGATCTGGTAGCCAAATAGAGGTCCTGTCAAACGACAAAAGACGGCGCCGGGCGCCGTCCTGCGAATACATGATGGCTGCCCGCTTGCGCGGAAAGCCGGGCCAGCTTAGCGCGCGAGGCACGCCAGCAGCTGATCGTAGCACCAGTCAGGATCTTCGGTGCACAGGCTGTAGAGTTTATTGCAGTGCGCGGCGTTGGCGGCGTGCGCTGCCGAGATGCCGACACTCATGGCGAACAGGAACAGGCCAATTTTTCGTTTCATTTCACTCTCCGGTTAAATAGACGTGAAGACAGAACGGCACCGCGCCGTCCATTACGCGGTAGCAGCTTGGAAACGGGGAGCGGCGCCCTTGCGCAGCAGGCGGGGTCAGCGCGCTTGTGCCACTGTGCGCGGCGCAATGCCCGCGTGGCTCAGCGCTTCTGCGATGGCTTGTTCGTTGAAGCCGTCGATGCGGCGCTCGCCGATCAGCATCAGCGGCACGCCTTTGCCCTTGAGCTGGTCGTAGGCTTGTTTTCCCTGCGGCGAGGTGGTGAGGTCGTAGTCGGCGAAGACGACGCCGCGCGCTTTCAGGTAGTCGCGCGCTTGGCCGCAATAAGGGCAGGTCGGGGTGCCGTAGAGGACGACCTTGGTGGCGGGATTGGGGAAGTAGGCGCTGTAATTGCCTTCGGTGTAATCGCCCTTGATCCATCCGGGAACACGCGGAGCGATGGTGCCGATCGCCAGGCCGATGGCGATAATGCCGAGATAGGAAAGAACGGTTTTCAGGTGGTTCACTGCTGCGTCTCCCGTGGTAACAGAGCCTTATTGTGCTTGCCTTGTAGGCCAGGCCATTGTTGCCTAGGCAATTGTGAAATGGAACCTGTCAACACGACGAGGTTCGCGAAAACAAAATTCAGTGCAGCAAGTTGCCGCCACTGCAAGCGTGCTTGATGGGGGCGATGAAAGACGACGCCCGCATGAAGCGGGCGTTCGGAAGTCGGGAAGAAGCCTTTTATTGCGCGGGCGGGTTGGCGCGCCAGTGGCGGTAGATGCGCAGCGCCACGTGGGCATCGTCGGCGGCGTACCGAATCTGCTGTTCCGACAGGCGCGGCAGCGCCCAGTTGGTGGTGGTGATGCGCTTCGACTTCTGCAGGCGCTGGCCGAAGAACCGCGCCACCGCGGTCTTCGCGCCGAGCGTATTGCGCTCGCCACGGCGGCGCAGTGTGGTCGACAGGTCGACCACGTTCTGGGTATCGATGCCGAGTTTGCTGCGCAGGCGGCGCAGGTCGTCGCCCAGGCCAAAACCCACCTTCAGGATGCCGGGCGACTCGAGCACGGCGCGCAACAGGTCCACGCTGGCGCCGTTCACCTTGGTGCCGATCTGGAACAGGTAGGCGGTGCTGTCGGTCGCCAGTTGCACCAGGTGCGGACCGGTCGATTCCTCGCCCTTGGCGAAGGTCGGCTTCGATTCGGTGTCGAAACCGACGACGTCGGTGCTCGAGAGTGCCGCCAGCGCGGCGGCGGCATCGGCATTGGACTTCACGAGGACGACGTCAGCCAGGCCGATGCCTTCGTACGCGGGCAGCTCTTCGTCCGGAAGCGCACTCATCGGGCCGCATGGTTCCACCAGGTCAGCCGCGCGAGAACTTCGTGGCGAGCTGCTGCAGCTTTTCCTGGCGCATTCGCGCGGCTTCGGATTCGGCTTCCGCAGCCTTCTCAGCCTTCTTGCGCTCGGCTTCCTTCTTGAAGCGCAATTGCAGCTGTTCCTTGGCGTGCAGGCGATGGGTGTCGGTCACTTCCGCGCCGGCCACGCCGTCGAGGTCATAACGCGCGGTAGCCTTTTCCATCGCGCGCAGGTAGCGCATCGAACCGGTATGGATGCCGAGCGCGGCGCGCATCGTCTTGCGGTCCAGGCCCGGAATGCGCGCGAGGAGCTGCTTGTCGATGCCGATAGCCAGCGGCAGGCAATCGCGGAAGGCCGGGAATTGCTGCTGCAGCTGCTTGAGCAGGGCGCGTGCCGACGGGGCGGCCGCGCCTGCCGCAGGGACGCCTGCCGCAGCGACGTCCGCACCATCCGCAGGCGTTTCTGCGGGCGTGTCGGACGGCGTTTCCACCGGGGTTGATGGCGCGCTGCTTTCTTGCGCGCTTTGCTGGATCGTCGCCTCCGTGTTCGGGGTCTCGGCTGGGGAAGGGGTGGCGGCGTCGACGGACTCGGCGGCAGAACTGATCGTATTCATTGACTTCATGGTAATAACAGGAATCCGAAGGATAGCATGCTGGCTCGCACTAGTGCATTGCCAATCGTGTGACTTCTGCTGAGCAGGGCAGGGTGACCGGCGTTGACGCGCAGGGTGGCGCTCCGAATCGCGAAATCGTGTATCATCCGCCTCTTGCCTTGCGTACGGCCTGCGTCGGCGCAGATGGACTTGATGGTTGGTCGTGGACTAAAAAAACAACAATATGTGATTTGCTTATATCTCTTATCCGATATATCAATTATCACCAATTCTTGCATTGAGGCATACTGCCTCCTGTCCCGTCTCTTCAATCCGCAGAGATAGATGCAAGCCCGTTTCCCAGCCGACGGGCTTTTTTTCGTTTCGACATGCACACCGCGATTTTGACCACTGCCTTCTTTATTCCTGCTTATAGCGCATCCGGCCCCGCCGCATGCCGCCGCAGGTGAGGGCGCGCTTGATTTGCGGCTTGTCCGCCCTTAACTAGGGCCATTCCCGATCCTTTAACCGCGGCCGATTCCCAGCCGTGGTGACCATTTGACCTCGCAGGCGCGCACCCGCCTCGACAGGAGAGTTTTTCATGAAGAACACCGCCAAGACACTGACATTGACAGCAAAGAAAGCGCCGGCCAAGAGCGCCACGGCGCAGCTGGCGGTGCCTAAAACCGCGACCTCCTACTTCCTCGAAACGGAAGCGGCGGCCAAGGTGACGGTGGTAAAGACCCGGTCGCGCCTGACCGCACTGAAGGTCCAGGCCGATGAAGCACAGTCGGCGGCACCGGTCGCTGACGATACAGTTGCCGCGGCCGCGGCCGCGGCCGGCCAGGCCGACGCGGCGGACATGCCGCCCGACGACAGCGCCGCCACTGCGCCTGACGCCGCAGCCGCGCAAGCCGCCGCGCCTGCGCCGGTCCCGGTCATCGTCCGCAAGCGCAGCTCGAAACTGGCCGCAGCCAAGTTCGACGAAACCGCAGTTGTCAGCGCGCCTGAGGCGCAAGTCGTCGAGCCCGAAGCGGCGGCAGCGCCGGCAGCCGACGAGGCGCCGAAAGTCGTCAAGACGCGCGTCGCCCGCCGCATCGAGCCGCAAGCGACCGTGATCCAGACCGCCGGCAGCTCGGTCAGCCAGACCACCGACGCGGCCACGCTGGCCGCGATCGACACCACCGGCTACTTGCTGCCGCAAGTCAAGGTGCCCGGCCGCCGTGGCCGTAAGCCCAGCGAATTCACGCCGGAAAACGACGAAGTCGCAGCGCTCAACGCCGTCGAACGCGCCGAACTGAAGGCGGTATCGAAGGCGCGCGAGCGCAAGGCCAAGGGCATGCCGATCCTGGGCAGCGAAACGGGCTTCTCGGAAACGGAATTGGAAAAGCGCCGCAACCAGCTGCGCAACCTGATCAACATGGGCAAGGAGCGCGGCTACCTGACCCATGCGGAGATCAACGACCACCTGCCGGAAAACATCATCGATCCGGAAGCGATCGAAGGCATCATCGCGACCTTCAACGACATGGGCATCGCCGTCTACGAGCGCGCGCCGGAAGCGGAAATGATGCTGCTGTCGGACAACGCCGTGACGCCGACGAGCGAAGACGAAGTCGAAGCCGCCGCCGCGACGGCGCTCTCGACCGTCGACTCCGACTTTGGCCGCACGACCGACCCGGTCCGCATGTACATGCGTGAAATGGGCGCCGTGTCGCTGCTGACGCGCGAAGGCGAGATCGAAATCGCCAAGCGCATCGAACAAGGCCTGAAGGACATGGTCCAGGCGATCTCGGCCTGCCCGACGACGATTTCGGAAATCATCGCGCTGTCGCACAAGATCGCGGCCGACGAGATGAAGATCGACGAAGTGGTCGACGGTTTCGTCGACCACAACGACAATGCCCCGGCCCCGGTCGCCGCTCCGGTCAAGGCTGCAGCCTCGGATGACGACGAAGAGGAAGAGGACGAAGTCGAAGAGGAAATCGACGGCGACGCCGCCGGCGGCGCGGCCGGCTACTCGACCGAGCAACTGGCGCAGCTGCGCCGTGGCGCGCTCGAAAAATTCTCCCTCATCGAAGAGCAGTTCGACCGCATGGGCCATGCCTTCAAGAGCAACGGCTACGGGTCAAGCGCCTACACCAAGGCGCAGGAGATCATCACGAACGAGCTGCTGGGCATCCGCTTCACCGCGAAAGTCGTGGAAAAGCTGTGCGACACGCTGCGCCATCAAATGGATGAAGTGCGTTCCATCGAGCGCGCCGTGCTCGACATCTGCGTGAACCGCTGCGGCATGCCGCGCGCCCACTTCATCAAGGTGTTCCCGGGTAACGAGACCGATCTGGAGTGGGGCAACCGCGAAGTCGACTGCGCCTATCCGTACAGCGCCGTGCTGAACCGTAACCTGCCGGCGATCAAGGAGCTGCAGCAGCGCATGATCGACTTGCAGGCGCGCGTGGCGCTGCCGCTGGCCGACCTGCGCAAGATTAACAAGCAAATGGCGGCCGGCGAGAAGCGCGCCCGCACCGCGAAGCGCGAAATGACTGTGGCCAACCTGCGGTTGGTGATTTCGATCGCGAAGAAATACATCAACCGCGGCCTGCAATTCCTCGACCTGATCCAGGAAGGCAATATCGGCCTGCTGAAGGCGGTCGACAAGTTCGAATACCGCCGCGGTTATAAATTCTCGACCTACGCGACCTGGTGGATCCGCCAGGCGATCACGCGCTCGATCGCCGACATGGCCCGTACCATCCGCGTGCCGGTGCACATGATCGAGACGATCAACAAGATGAACCGCATCTCGCGCCAGATCATGCAGGAAACCGGCAGCGAGCCGGACCTGCCGACCCTGGCCCTCAAGATGGAAATGCCGGAGAACAAGGTTCGCGAGATCATGAAGATCGCGAAAGAGCCGATTTCGATGGAAACCCCGATGGGCGAGGACGGCGATTCGCAGCTGGGCGACTTCATCGAAGACAACACGACCCTGGCACCGCTCGACGCCGCGCTGCACGCGTCGATGCGCAACGTGATCAAGGAGGTGCTGGACTCGCTGACCCCGCGCGAAGCGAAGGTGCTGCGCATGCGCTACGGCGTCGAAATGTCGAACGACCACACGCTGGAAGAAGTGGGCAAGCAGTTCGACGTGACGCGCGAGCGTATTCGCCAGATCGAAGCGAAGGCAATGAGCAAACTCCGCCAGCCGTCGCGTTCGGACAAGCTGAAGACCTTCTTGCACGATAAGTAAGGCCTGCCAGCGCCGCACTTCACGGGCGGTTTCAGAAATGCTGTTTAGTCTTCGACTAAGCGGCATTTTTTTTGTCTGAGCCACGCCTGTATGATTCAAATGAGCAACGTTTGGTTAGCAAACTGTATCGCAGTCGGCGAAATACATTGACGCTAGTAATAAGGCGAAGGAAGATGCATTTGGGAAACAATTTTGTATCTTGCCGGATTTGTCGAATTACGTTCTGCACTATCCGGCTTGCCCGTGCCGCGTTAGAAATGAGGAAATGCATGACCCGTTCCGCCGTCCGCCACACTGCCAGCCTGCTCGTCACCCTGGTCCTCGCCGCACCTGCCGCCTTTGCCGCCGACGAACCGATCGCCACCGACCGCCCCGATTTCGTCGAGTCGAGCGATGTGGTGGGAAAAGGGCGCCTGCAGGTGGAAACCAGCGCCCTGCTCGAACGCGACAAGAGCGACGGCGCGCGCGCGCGCGCGTTGTCGACGCCGACGCTGCTGCGTGTGGGCGTCACCGATGCGGTGGAGCTGCGGGTTGAGACCGACGGCCGCAGCGTTGTCCGCGATATGGATCGCAACGGGCAGCGCAGCACCACGGCCGCGTGGAACGATACGTCTGTCGGGATGAAATGGCATGCCGCCGATGGTGGCGGAACGCTCCCTTCGGTCGGCGTGCTGCTGCATGCCGACCTGCCGAGTGGCACGCGGGCCGTGCGCGGCCAGGGCGTGCGCCCGTCGCTGCGCGTGGTAGGGGAATGGGAGCTCCCTGCAGGCATGTCGCTGGGCGTCATGCCTGGCGTCGGCGTCGAGCGCAACGATGCAGGCGCGCGCTATCGCTACGGGATTCTCGGCGTCGTCGTCGGCAAGGAGCTGGGCGAACGCGTGCGCGGCTTTGCCGAGATCGCAATGCCGCAGATTGCCCACGTGCGCGATGGCGGCACCCAGGCAAGCTTCGATATCGGCGCGGCCTGGCTCCTGTCGGACACCGTGCAGCTTGACACCATGCTGGCGCGTGGCCTGAACCGCCGTACTCCGGACCTCGCCTGGACGGTGGGTTTGTCGTTCAAGCTGTGATTACGCCATTCACCAGGAACATCATGCGACTTACTATCCAGGCACGCCTGCTGCTGTCCAATATCGGCACGCTCGTCTTCGTGGCCATCGTTGGCTTGATCGGCTACATTGCCGTCGAATCGCTCGATGAAGCAATGGACAACATCACGACTAACGGAGCGGCGATCAAAGACCAGTTGCAGGCGGACATGGCCCACGATGCACTGCGCGCAGATGTGCTGTCGGCACTGATGGCCGCCGCCCAGGGCAACGCGGGCGAGGTGCAGAATGTCGGACGCGAAGTGACCCAGCGCGTTGCCGTCTTCAACAAGCTGCTTGCCGACATGGAAGGTGGTACCACGGACCCCAATTTGAAAGCGGCCATGGCACGCGTGCGTCCCGATGCCAATGCTTACCTGAAAAGCGCCAGCGGCATTGTGGCGCTGGCCGCTAACGACGCGGCCGCTGCCCAGGCGGCGCATCCAGCATTCATGGGACATTTCCTAAAGCTCGAAGCCAGCATGGGCGAGCTGAGCGAGCTGATCGAAGCGCACTCGACGGCAACCCGTGATGGTGGCGACAGGGTTGTCGTACAGGCCAAACGCAACATTCTCTGTATCGCCTTGGCGGCAATGCTGATTACTTTTACTGCGGGCTACTTTCTGTCGCGTTCGATTATCCGTCCGCTTGGCCAGGCAATCACATTTGCGACCGGCATCGCCGGGGGGCGCCTCGACACCGCCATTCGCGTGGAACATGGCGACAAAACCGAGACCGGGCGACTTAAACAGGCGCTCGAGGCGATGCGCCTGAGCTTGCACTCTATTGTCAGCGAAGTGCGCGACAGCACGGAATCGATCAACACTGCAGCCCACGAAATCGCGGCAGGCAATATGGATCTGTCGCAGCGCACGGAAACACAGGCCAGCGCGCTCGAAGAAACGGCCGCTTCGATGGAAGAATTGAACTCGACCGTCAAGCAAAATGCCGAAAATGCGCGCCAGGCCAATGGCTTCGCCGCTTCAGCCTCGGAAGTGGCACACAAGGGCGGGGCGGTCGTTGCCGAGGTTACGGAGACTATGCGCAACATCGAGGTGGCCTCACGCCGCATCGTCGACATTATCGATGTCATCGAAAGCATCGCTTTCCAGACCAATATCCTGGCCTTGAACGCCGCGGTGGAGGCAGCTCGCGCCGGCGAGCAGGGGCGCGGCTTTGCGGTCGTAGCCGCCGAAGTGCGCAACCTGGCCCAGCGCTCGAATACCGCGGCAAAAGAAATCAAGGGATTGATCGATGCTTCGGTCACCCAGGTCGATCAGGGTTCGCGCCTGGTCAACGAAGCCGGCGCGACGATGACCGAGATCATCGGCGGAGTGCGCCGGGTGTCGGACATCATGGGCGAAATCGGTGCGGCCACGCGCGAGCAGGAAACCGGCATTGACCAAGTGAACCAGGCAATTGGCGAGATCGATGGCGCGACCCAGCAAAATGCCGCACTGGTGGAGCAGGCGGCTGCTGCTGCCGGAGCAATGCAGGAGCAGGCCGATACCTTGATCCGGCTGGTCGGGAAGTTCCAGCTCGGCGGGGTCCAGGCGCACGGCAGTGCCAAGGGGCGCGAACCTACTTTGCCAACCCACCCGATACTTGCTCTGCGCTGACAACATTAGCGGGGTATTTCCCCTAGTTATGTAGCTCGCAATATATTTCATTGGAGGCAGTGTTTTCTGCGGCGTAACCTCTTAAAAAGATGGCAATGCCGCGGCTCTGCGCAAACGGAACGGGGAGAAACACGAGACGACGCATACGGGCCGTCGGTATGCGGACGTTCACGCACACAATAATGAAAAACAAGATACTGCTTGCTGCAATCGCAACCCTCGTTCTCGCCTCCACCGTCAGCCAAGCACAGACCGTGCCGCCGAAGCGCGAACTGCGCGGCGTGTGGATCAGTACCCACCTGAGTCTCGACTGGCCGAACCGCACCCAGACCCCGGCGCAGCAGCGGGCGGCCCTGGTCGGGATCCTCGACCACAACGCGGCCACCGGCATGAACGCAGCCTTCCTGCAGGTGCGCAGCCAGTCCGATGCGCTGTACCCGAGCGAGCTCGAACCCTGGTCCTACTATTTGACGAACAACCAGGGCAGCGCGCCGGCGCCGAGCTGGGATCCGCTGCAATTCGCGATCGAGGAGTCGCGGAAGCGCGGCCTCGAATTCCACGCCTGGATCAACCCCTACCGTGCGGTCGCGAACACGGCCACCGAGAGCAACCCCGTGCAATACGCGGCAAACCACATCTCGCGCACCCATCCGGAGTGGATGCTCACCGTCGGCACGGTCAAGATCCTCAATCCCGGCCTGGCCGCCGTGCGCGAGCACGTGACGAAGGTGATCCTCGACATCGTCAATCGCTACGACGTCGATGGAATTCATTTCGACGATTATTTCTATCCGGCCGGGACAATCAACGACGACGCAGCCTATGCGGCGGACCCGCGCGGCTTTCCCGCCACGACTGCAGTGCGTGCCGACTGGCGCCGCGACAACATCAACCTCTTGATCGCCGGCGTCAACGAGCGCATTCGTTCCGTCAAGCCGTGGGTCAAGTTCGGTGTCTCGCCTTCGGGCATCTACCGCAGCAGCACTGATCCGGCAGTCGGTTCGCCCACCTCCGCCGGCGCCTCCCAACATTTCCTGGGTAATTTCGCCGACACCCGCACCTGGCTGCGCGAAGGCTGGGTCGACTACCTGGCGCCCCAGGTCTACTGGTACATCGGCCAGAACGGTTCCGACTACAAGCTGCTGGTCCCCTGGTGGAACGAGAACAGCTTCGGGCGCCACATGTACATCGGCATTGCCGATTACAAGATGGCGACAAGCGGCTGGACGGATCCGAAGCAGGTCGCCAACCAGATCGCACTGAACCGCGCACAGGGGAACATCGCCGGCCAGATCCACTTCCGCCACGCCTTCCTGGCGGCCAATCCGCTTGGCTACCGCGACGACCTGCGGCAGAACGTCTACCAGCGTCCGGCCCTGATTCCCGCCATGCCGTGGAAGAGCAGCGTGGCGCCGCTTGCACCTGCGAACCTGGCCGCGAGCCAGGGAGACAATGCCGTCGTGCTGAGCTGGGCAGCGGCGGTCGAGGCGCGCGACGAACTGGAAAAGGTGCGCCAGTTCGCGGTTTACCGTTCGCCCGAGCGGATCACCGACGTCGACGCATCGCAGGACTTGCTGGGCGTCACGCATGGCACGGCGAACGCGTTCGCCGACACGAAGGCCGAGCCCGGGAAGTATTACTACTATACGGTGACCGCACTGAATCGCCTGAGCCAGGAGAGTGCGGGTTCGAACGTCGTCAGCAACGACTTCGAAGCGCCCACGGTGCGCACGCGCGATGTCTCGCTGACGCTGGCGAACGGCACGGCGAGCCTGCAGCCGGCCGACATCGACGGCGGTTCGAGCGACAACTGGGGCATCGAGTCGCTCGGCGTCTCGCAGGGCAGCTTCAGCTGCACCGACATCGGCGCGCGCAAGGTCGTCTTGAGCGCTGTCGATAAAGCCGGGCTGACTGCTTCGGGCGAGGCGAGCGTGACCGTGCTCGGCCGCGTGCCGCAGCCGTCGATCGCGGTCAGCCGCCTTGAGGCCACGCCGACCGGCGCTGCGGGCGATGCCATCGTGCTGGGGTATGGGGCGCAGAGTGTGACGCTCACGGCGAGCGACGCGGTAGCGGGGACCAGCTTTGCCTGGACGCCGGCGGCCGGCTTATCGGCCAACGGCGCGGTCGCCACCTTCACGCCGACCGCTGCCGGAACGTACACCTTCACCGCGCAGGCGATGAGCGGGAACGCTTGTCCTGCCGTCGCCAGCGTGACGGTATTGGTGACCGATGCGCGCTGCGGCGACGGCAAGGTGGCGGTGTGTCACAAGCCGAAGCAGGGCAGCAACGGCAGCATCTGCGTGGCGCCGAGTGTGGTGCAGGCCTTCATTCGCAAGGGCGAGACACTGGGCAGCTGCGGTTGATGTGGTACGCGGCCGTCAACAATATCAACCGGTATTGCGCAAGCCCGCCGCTACCCCATTGATCGACAAATGGATCCCCCGGTGCACGCGCGGATCCATCTCGCCCCCTTCGCTCACCTTGCGCGACATCGCGCGGTGGCGGTGGATCAGCTCGACCTGCAAGTGGTTCAAGGGGTCGAGGTAGGCGAAGCGGTTCTGGATCGAGCGCGCCAGCAGCGGGTTGGCCGCCAGGCGCTCCGTGGCGCCGGTGACCGCCTCCAGCTGGCGCAGCGTTTCGCCATGTTCGGCGGCGATGCGCTTGAAGATGCGTTCGCGCAGCGCCACGTCCGCCACCAGGCCGGCGTAGCGCGAGGCGATCGCCAGATCGGTCTTGGCCAGCACCATGTCCATGTTCGACAGCAGGGTGGCGAAGAAGGGCCATTCGCGGAACATCTCCTGCAGCGTGGCCAGGCGCTCGCCGCCCGTGTCTTCGTTCAGCCAGCCCCCGACGGCCGAGCCGAAGCCATACCAGCCCGGCAGCAGCAGGCGGCACTGGCCCCAGGAAAAGCCCCAGGGAATCGCGCGCAGGTCTTCGATGCGGCGCGTCGACTTGCGCGAGGCCGGACGCGAACCGAGGTTCAGTTCCGCGATCTCGGCAATCGGCGTGGCGGCGAAGAAGTAATCGGTGAAGCCCGGCGTCTCGTAGACCAGGTCGCGGTAGGCCGTATAGGCGCGCTGGGACAGCTCGGCCATCACGCCTTCGTACACGGCCAGCCGCTCGGCCTTCGCACCCTCGGCCGCATGCGGCATCAGGCTCGCCTCCAGCGTGGCCGCGACCAGCAGTTCCAGGTTGCGCCGGCCGATTTCCGGGTTCGAGAATTTCGAGGCGATGATCTCGCCCTGTTCCGTTAAACGGATCTGGCCGTTCACGGTGCCCGGCGGCTGTGCCAGGATCGCCTGGTAGCTCGGGCCGCCGCCGCGCCCGACCGTGCCGCCGCGGCCATGGAACAGGCGCAGCTTGACGCCGGCGCGCTCGAACACTTCGACCAGCTTCAGTTCGGCCCCGTACAGCTCCCAGTTCGAAGTAAGGAAACCGCCATCCTTGTTCGAGTCCGAATAGCCAAGCATGACTTCCTGCAGCCGGCCCTGGTTATGGACGATGCGCGTGACCGGCGCCAGGGCCATCCACGCTTCCATGATCGCGCCGGCGCGCTGCAGGTCGGGGATGGTCTCGAACAGGGGGATGACCATCACGTCGGAGACGCCCGCCGCCGGCCTTACCAGGCCCGCTTCCTTCAGCAGCAGCAGCACTTCGAGCAGGTCGGACACGGCTTCGGTGTGCGAGATGATGTAGTTGCGGATCGCGCGCGCGCCGTAGCGCTGGCGGATCTCGCGCGCTGCGCGCACGATCGCCAGTTCCGACTGCGTCTCGTCGGTATAGGTTTCGAACGGCGAATACAACAGGCGCGGCTGGGCGATTTCCGCCAGCAGCAGTTTCACCTTGTCGTCTTCCGATAGGGTCGCGTAGTCGGCTTCGACCTTGGCTTTTTCGAACAATTCGGCCAGCACGCGCTCGTGCACGTCCGAGGTCTGGCGCATGTCGAGCGAGGCCAGGTGGAAGCCGAAGATGTGCGCGGCGCGCATCAAGCCCGCCAGGCGCGGCGCGATCAGCATCGCGCCGTGGTTCAGTTTCAGGGACTCGGCGAGCACCTCCAGATCAAACGCGAATGCGGCGGCATCGGCATACGGCTCGGCGTGGCCGACTTCCTTGCGCAGGATGTTGGTCGCGCCGAGCGCGCGCGCGGTGCTTGCCAGGCGCGCATACATGCCGATCAGGGCACGACGGTAAGGCTCGTCGGCGCGGTGCTCGGACTGGTCGGTCGAGCGCTCGGCCAGCGTCTGCATGGCGGGCGTGATGTCGACCATCAGGGTGGAGGTCGACAGCTCGGCGCCCAGGGCATGCACTTCGTCCAGGTAAAAGTCGAGGATCGTGGTCGCATGGCGCATCGTCGCGTGGCGCATGGTGTCGGCGTTCACGTTCGGGTTGCCGTCGCGGTCGCCGCCGATCCAGCTGCCCATCTGGACGTAGGCCGCGTCGCCCAGTTGCGGCGCGCCGCCGTGGTACTGGACGCCGATCTCGTCCTCGATGTCGTCGTACAGCGCGGGCAGCTCGCGCAGAAAAGTGATGCGGTAATAGGAAAGGGCGTTCTCGATCTCGTCGGCCACCGTCAGCTTGGTGTAGCGCAGCATGCGCGTCTGCCACAGGGTGGCGATGCGGGCCTGCAGCAGCTGCAGGTTGCGCACCTGCTCTTTCGGCGTGAGCGCCTGGTCGCGCTCGGCCAGCAGGCGCGCGATGTCGTGCTCGGCGTCGAGGATCGACTTGCGCTGCACTTCGGTCGGGTGGGCCGTCAGCACTGGTGCGATCAGGGCGTTGCGCAGGAACGTCTCGATCGTCTTTTGCTCGACGCCGGCGCCACGGAGTTTACCCAGCGCATGGCCGACACTGCCTTCGCGCGGACGCGAGCCGGCCAGCGCGTGGGCGCGGCGGCGGCGGTTGTGGTGCTGGTCCTCGGCGATGTTGGCCAGGTGCGAGAAGTAGGAAAACGCGCGCACCACCGAGATGGTCTGGTTGCGCGTGAGCTTGTGCAGCAGTGTCGTCAGTTCCTCGCCCGCTTCCGGGTCGGCGTCGCGCCGGAAACGCACGGCGGTCTGGCGGATGGTTTCGACGACATCGAACACGGCGTCGCCCTCCTGGTCGCGCAGCACGTCGCCGAGCAGGCGGCCGAGCAGGCGGATGTCTTCTTTCAGCGGGGCGTCCTTGTCGACGCCGGCTTCAGGTACAGCTGCAACTTGTTTATCCATATCGGCCACTGTTCTCAATTGTCAGGTACACAAAAAGGGCATGGCGATCGGCCATGTTCCGGGGAAGGGGCGCATGCTAAAATTTGTGGTTCCATGCAAGAGCCGTTACCGGCATCGGCCTGATCGGCGCAACGACAGTGAAAGAATCCGTTTTGAAAGCAAAGACATGACGCAGCAGGAGCAGGGAGCACGCTTGCCATCACAGCTCATTATCGCCTCGCGCGAGAGCCGCCTGGCCATGTGGCAGGCCGAGCACGTGCGCGATCGTCTCGCCGCATTATATCCAGATTGTCAAATCAGCATTCTCGGCATGACGACGCGTGGCGACCAGATCCTCGACCGGACCTTATCGAAAGTCGGCGGCAAGGGCCTGTTCGTGAAAGAGCTCGAAGTGGCGATGGCCGAGGGCCGTGCCGACCTGGCCGTTCACTCGCTGAAAGACATGCCGATGGACCTGCCGGAAGGGTTCGAACTGGCGGCCGTGCTTGAACGCGAAGATCCGCGCGACGCCTTTGTGTCGAACGATTACGCCAGTCTCGGCGACCTTCCTGCCGGCGCCGTGGTCGGCACGAGCAGCCTGCGCCGGCAAGCCCTGATCTCCGCGCGCTATCCGCAGCTGGTGATCAAGCCGCTGCGCGGCAATCTCGATACGCGCCTCGGCAAGCTCGATCGCGGCGAGTATGCAGCGATCATTCTCGCGGCCGCCGGCCTGATCCGCCTCGGCCTGCCGCAGCGGATTCGCAGCGTGCTCGATCCTGAACTCAGCCTGCCGGCCGCAGGGCAGGGCGCGATGGCGATCGAAGTCGCCAGCGGCGCGCGTTCGGACGGCGTCGATCTGCAGGCGATCCTGGCGCCGCTGAACCATACGGCCACGCTGCATGCCGTGCTGGCCGAGCGCAAGGTCTCGAAAATCTTTGGCGGCAGCTGCCAGATTCCGCTGGCCGCGCATGCAACCATCGATGGCACGCACATGCACCTGCGCGCGATGGTCGCCACGCCCGACGGCACGCGCAGCGCCTTTGCCGAGCTGACCGGTCCGTCGGATCAGCCCGAGCTTCTGGGCGAACAGGTGTCGGCCCTGCTGGAAAAGCAGGATGCGCAGGCAATCCTGGCCGCGTGCCGGCAGGATGCCGCCGTCGATGTTTGATCTCGAGCGCGCACCTTGATGCCTGGCTCGGTCGTCATTACCCGTCCACGGGCCCAGGCCGAGAGCCTGGCGCGCGCCGTAGCGGCACTCGGGCGCACGCCGGTGCTGTTGCCGCTGCTGGAGATCGCGCCGCTGGCGGACCAGTCTCCGTTAGCGGCAGCGCTGGCGGACCTCGAGCGCTATGCGCTGGTCGCTTTCGTCTCGCCGAACGCCATCGACGCGGCGTTTGCGCATCTCGAGGGCTGGCCACGCCAGGTCGCGCTGGCCGTACTGGGCGAGGGCAGCCGCGCGGCGCTGGCGCGGCACGGGGTCGATAGCGGTAAGGCCACCATCCTCGCTCCGCTCGACCCGGCGCGCAGCGATTCGGAAACCCTGCTGGCCTCGCTGGACCTGGCGGCGCTGGCCGGCAAGCGGGTGCTGATCGTGCGCGGCGAGTCCGGACGCGAGCTGATGGCCGAGGGTTTTAGCACGGCCGGTGCCGAGGTCACGGTGGTGCCGGCTTACCGGCGCAGTGTGCCGGCATTGAGCCCGCAACTGGCGGCGCAACTGCGTGCCTTGCTGGACTCGCCGAACGACTGGATAATCACGAGCTCGGAGGCGTTGCGGGGGCTGTTCGCTTTGCTGCGCCAGCTTGGCGACGCGCTTGTCGAACAAATGCAACAGCAGCACGTCATCGTGCCGCACGCCCGGATTGCCGAGACCGCACAGGCACTCGGGCTGGCGCGGGTGACGCTTACCGGCTCGGGCGACGAGCGTTTGCTTGCCGCGTTACAATCTCAATCATGAACGAATTGCCGAATAATCCAGAGCTGCCGCCGATGCAGCCGTCCGCTGCGCCTTCCGCGCAGGTTTCCGAATCGTATCGTCCGCGCGCTCCGGAGCGCAGGGCGGGCCCGGGTCTTGCCGAGCAGCTCACGCGGCCGCTGTCGCTGGCCGTGATCGCGCTGGCCGTGCTGCTGGCGCTTCAAACCTGGTCGAGCCACAGCCGCATCAACACGCTGCGCCAGGAAATGGCGCGCAGTCTGCAAAAGGGCAACGAGACGAGCGCCGAGACGGCGTCGCTGGCGCGCGACATCGCCGAGCAATCGAAAGTGCTGCAGCTGAAGGTGGGCGTGCTCGAGAGCCGCCAGCTGGAAAACCAAAGCCAGCAACTGGCGCTGGAACAGCTTTATCAGGATTTGTCGAAGAGCCGCGACGAGTGGGCGCTGTCGGAAGTCGAGCAGGTGCTGTCCACCGCCAGCCAGCAGTTGCAGTTGGCCGGTAACGTACAGGGCGCCCTGATCGCGCTGCAAAATGCCGACCGTTCGCTGTCGCGCTCGGACAAGCCGCAATTCATCATCGTGCGCCGGGCGATCACCGCCGACCTGGAAAAACTCAAAGCCATGCCGGCCGTCGACTTGGCCGGCGTGGCCTTGCGCCTGGACGGCGTCATTGCCCAGGTCGACACGCTGCCATTACTCTCCGGTGAGAAGCCGCTGCTTCCGGCCGTGCCCGTGCGCGAGCAACGCATCACGGGGACTTCCGCACCGGCGCCGGACGCCACGTTGGGCATCGGCGGGCGCATGCTGGCCACCTGGCGTAGCTGGAGCGAGGAAATGTGGGACGACGTGCGCCAGCTGATCCGGGTGCGCAGCGTCGACACGCCGGAAGCACTGATGCTCTCGCCCGACCAGAATTATTTTGTGCGCGAGAACCTTAAATTGCGCCTGCTGAACGCGCGCCTGGCCCTGCTCTCGCGCGACGAGACGAGCTTCGCGAGCGACCTGAAGGCGGCCCAGGAAACGCTGGACAAATATTTCGACACGCGCGCCCGCACCACGCAGCAGGCCCAGTCGGCGCTGCGCCAGGTGCAGGCGAACAAGCTCGCGATCGAGATGCCGACGCTGGCCGACAGCCTGAACGCCGTGCGCAATTACAAGAAGCCTTGAAAACATGCGTCTACTTCTCTGGTTAGTCGCCCTGATGGCCGCGGCCATCGGCATTGCCGTGACGGCGCGCTTCAATCCGGGCAACGTGGTGCTGTTCTACCCGCCGCACCGGATCGACATGTCGCTGAACCTGTTCGTGGTGTTCCTCGCCTCCCTGTTCCTGACGCTGTACGGCTTGGCGCGGGCGGTCGTCTCGGCGCTGCGCATGCCCCAGCGCGTGGCGGCCTACCGTCTGCGCAAGCGCGAGCGGGACGGCAACAAGGGTTTGCGCGACGCCCTGAAAGCCCTGTTCGAAGGCCGCTTCGGCCACGCCGAAAAGGCCGCCATGCGCGCTGCCGAACTGCCCGAGAACGCCGGTCTTGCCGCCCTCATCGGCGCACGCGCCGCGCACCGCATGCGCGAACCGGTCCGGCGCGACGCCTGGCTGGCCGGCGTCGCCCACGACAACGCCCTGAAAACGGCACGCCTGATGACGCTCATCGAGCTGCTGGTCGACGAGCACCAGCCGGAAGCGGCGCTGGAAGCTGTCGCCGAACTGAACGCCAGCGGCCAGCGCCACATCCACGCGCTGCAATGGTCGATGAAGGCGAACCAGCAGGCCCGCAACTGGCCGGAAGTGCTGCGCCTGGTGCGCATCCTGGATAAACGCAAGGCGCTGCACCCGGCCCTCGCCGCGCGCTTACGCGAGCTGGCCTACGAGGCGCTGCTGTCGGAAGAGGGACGCGATCCGGAAGCAATCCGGCGCGTCTGGGCCGGCGTGCCGCCGGCAGACCGTACCACGCCCTACATCGCCGCGCGCGCAGCAAGCGCCTTCAACGCCAGCGGCCTGCAGGACGAAGCGCGCGTGATCGCCGAAGAGGCATTGAGGGCGGGCTGGGACGAGCGCGTCGTGCGCGCCTACCGCGACGCGGCGGGACCGGCCGGCTCGCCGACTTTGCTGGCCCAGATCGAGCATTGCGAAGCCTGGCTGCGCGAGCGTCCGAACGATCCGGAGCTGGCGCTCACGCTCGGCTCCCTGTGCCTGCGCCAGAAACTCTGGGGCAAGGCCCAGCGCTATCTGGAACTGGCGCTTTCGGACGCCACCCACTCGAGCATGGCGGGCGACATCCACCTGAAGCTGGCGCAGCTGCACGAAGCGCTTGGGCAGGCGGAGCCGGCGGCGAATCATTATCGGCAGAGCGCGCTGGCGAATATTCTTTGATGCCGCACTGACCGCCGATTGGTTAAAAAGTCCTGTCGACCGATCCGCACGGCAAGGTGCTGCGCCGCACAAGCCCATGCCTATTCGATATAATGCTCCCCTTTATTGATTTTTCAGCAACCAAGGAAACACCCATGAGCCTGAACCACGTCCCAGCCGGCCGCGATGTGCCGAACGACTTCAATGTCATCATCGAAATCCCGATGAACGCCGATCCGATCAAGTACGAAGTGGACAAGGACACCGGCGCGATCTTCGTCGACCGCTTCATGGGTACCGCGATGCACTATCCGTGCAACTACGGCTATGTGCCGCAAACCCTGTCCGACGACGGCGACCCGTGCGACGTGCTGGTGATCACCCCGTTCCCGCTGTTCCCGGGCGTCGTGGTCCGTTGCCGCGCCATCGGCGTGCTGAAGATGACCGACGAAGCGGGCGGCGATGCCAAGATCCTGGCCGTGCCGGTCGATAAGATCCTGCCGATCTACAGCCACTGGCAAAAGCCGGAAGACCTGCAAGACCTGCGCCTGCAGCAGATCCAGCACTTCTTCGAGCACTACAAGGACCTCGAAAAAGGCAAGTGGGTCAAGATCGAAGGCTGGGCCGGTCCCGACGAAGCGAAAGCCGAGATCGTCAATGGCGTCGCAGCGTACAAGGCCAAAGAACAGCAGTAATGTGCTCTTCGGCGTGAGAAGGCCCGGTCACCTTGTGGGTGGCCGGGCCTTTTTTGTTGCCGGGCGACGCGCAGTGCGCTCCTGGCCGCTGTTACCAGCCTATGTCGCGCAGCAGCGGATACGTCAGGTCGCGCGGTGGCGTCACCGTATGCGACAGGTCCGAGTTGATCGACGGCTCCATCAGCTGGTTCGGCTTGGCTTCCGTGGTGTAATGCGACACCGAGGAGCCCGGCTGATTCGGGTCGGGCGTATACATCAGGATGCGGCGGCGGGCGTCGGTACCGGCCAGGCGGTGCGGATCGACACCGAGGCTGGCGATGACGTTCGAACGGTTGCGCGAGCGCCCTTGCAGCGCCTCGCGCAACTTGATGCCCGCTTCCTGTGTCACGCGCACCGAAGGGATTTTGATGCTCGGATCGTCGCCGCTCATGCCGGTCGGCGCGCCTGGCGCGTTGTCCGCCACCACCATGCCGATCGCGCCGGCCGCTTGCACGTTGCGCGCCTTGTCGACAAAGCCGCAGCTGCCGCGCGAGACCAGGGCGATATTGCCGCGCACGGCCCAGGAGTTGCGTCTCGATAAAGGCGCGCAGGCCAGGCCGGTGCCGTCGGGTTGGTCGATCACCGGCATCAGGTGGCCTTTTACGGGCTTGCGGCCGAGCGGAGGGCCGAACGAGGCGTCGCCGACCGCGTAGTTGCCGGCCGCTTTGCCGGCGGCCTTGCCGAAGACCGTCAGGCGCGAGCGCGGATCGAGCACCGCCGGCACGGCCGCACTGACGTTCGGCCCGTTCCACGACAAGCGGTCGACGCTGATGGCCGAGGCCACTCGCTGTTCCGGCGTCATGTTGACCCATAGCTGCTCAGTGCGATTGTCGACGAGGTAGTGATCCCAGATCGAGGGAATGTCCTGGATCTCGGCGCCGGTTTCGTCGTCGGTGAAGGTCTGGAAGCCCAGGCCGTGCGCCATTTCGTGCAGCAGCACGGTGACGAGGTCGATGGCGGGCCCGGCGTTGTTGTCCAGGCCGAGGTAGAAGCCGGGACCAGGCAGGCAGTCGGGGAACAGGCCCAGGCGCGAGTTGAAGCGCGAAATGATGTGCGGCTCGCCCGGACTGGAGACGTCGACCGTGGCCAGTTTGCTGGCCAGCGCGCTTGGATACCAGGTGCCCAGACGCGGCGCGTTGGGGAAGTCGGACCAGATCTCGTTGGCGCCCGCCGAACCGAGCACCGCGCTGTTTTCGGTGCACGAAAGCGGCACGAAGGAGGCGCCGACGCGGACCGGCACGTTGCTGGTAAGGGTCGCGCCCCAGATGTCGGCGGCGTGCTGGAAAGCGATCAGGCGCTGCTCCCCGAGCGTGGTGCCTGGATTGCCGCCGACAGGCGCGACCGGCGTCGGGTCGTTGAAGCCGATGCCCGGCGCATTCTGGTTGACGATGGTGATGGTGGCCGCGCTTGCGCAGGCGAAGGCGGCACAGGACAGGACGAGGGCGGCAATGCGGGCTAGTTGAGGCTTAGTCATGGTGATGTTCCTCGTTGTGCTGGGTGGACGCGGGGGCGTGGACGGCTTTTTCGGCGGCTGCGGCGCCATGCACGCACTGCTCGGCCAGCTTGCCGTCGGCGCCCCGCGTGACGACCGAGTACACGAGGCCGCGTTCGCCGAGTCGCACCTGGCGGCTGCCGCTCGGATAAGTCACCAGGGCCGGCTGCGCCTGGGACTGGGCGCGCATGCTCGCCGATGGTGGCGGCGCCAGCGCACGGCTCTCTGCCGCGGTAGGGGCGCGCAGCTGCCCGGTCTGGGCGTCGCGCACAACGATCATGCCGGACTGCGTTTCGCCCGATTGCTCCTGCGCTAGGGCTGATGAGGACAAGCCGGCGCAGAGTACCGCGCACGGCAGGATTGCGAGGGTTTTCTTGTAGGACATGGTGGGTCTCCGCTCAAGCTTCAGATCGACGGCTTGCGGCGCATGAAGCAGGGCGCGCCCAGGCCAGGGGCCAGCAAACGTAGGACGGCGGTGTCAGGCACCGCCGTCACGATTCAGACCGTATCGAGCCCGGTCTGGTTCAGTGCGGGCTCGGTTCATCATAGGAGGTGAACGATCACGAACCTTGATCTGGCTTGAATGTGCGTAGCGGCCTGGCAGGCAGGTATCGCGCTGGTAGCAGCATGTCGGTGCTTCGGGAGGGGCATCGGCGGACGGCAGGACGCCGTCCGCGCGGGAGAAACGATCAGCGCCGGGCGAGATGGCTGCGCAGGCGCAGCTTGCCGACGATTCCAATCGGGAAGAAATAAATCGACAGCACGAACAGCACGCCCAGCCACAGCATCCAGCGGTCCGGATGCAGGGCGGCCGCCAGCAGCGGCACGCCTTCCATGGCCGTTGACGCATGCGCCATCAACTCTTTCAGGTAGTTCTGCGCCAGGATGAAGAGCGCGGCGCCGACCACCGCGCCGTACATCGTGCCCATGCCGCCGATCACCACGATCAGCAGGATGTCGGTCATCACCTCGAAGCCCAGCGAAGTCTTCGGGCCGACATAGCGCAGCCACAACGCCATCAGCGCACCGGCCAGTGCCGCCACCAGCGCCGCCAGGCAGTTGGCCCAGATGCGGTAGACGACGGTGCGGTAACCGAGCGCTTCGGCGCGGAACTCGTTCTCGCGGATCGCCTGCAGCACGCGTCCGAAAGGCGAATTGACGAGGCGCAGCAGGAACAGGAACAGCACCAGGCAGCCGAAGAACACCAGGTAATAGGTCAGCAGCTTGCCGTCGATCGCACGTCCGAACACCTCGCTCTCGAACAGCGTGAAGCCGGGCGAGAGGACTTCCGGCACGCTGAAGGTCTTGCCGTCCTCGCCGCCGGTGAAGTCCGACAGTTGCGAGGCCAGCACCGCGAACGAGGAGGCGACGGCCAGCGTGATCATCGCGTAGAAGATGGCGCGCACACGCAGGGCAAACAGGCCCACCACGAAGGCCAGGGCCAGCGCGAGAAGCAGGGCCAGGCCCAGGCCCGTCAATGCGGCCGACCAGGTCGGCTCGTCGACGGACGCCAGACCCAGGCCGATGCCGTAGGCGCCGATCCCGTAGAACATCGTGTGCGCAAACGAGACGATGCCGGTGTAGCCCAGCAGCAGGTCGTAGGACGCCACCAGCACGATGTAGACGCAGATCGTGGCCGCCGTGTTCAGCGGACGCGCGCCGCTGGTCAGGAAGGGTGCGAACGCCAGGCCGAGGAAGACCAGCAGCAGGACGAGCGTGAGGATGCGGCTGCGCGGCAGGTCGCCGGAGAGAAGTCGGTTCATGATGATTCAGCTCCCCGATTTCGAATACAGGCCGGCCGGACGCCACATCAGGACCGCGATCATCAGGGCGATGTTCGAGACCAGCGCGAATTTCGGGGTCAGGAAGCCGGCGTAGTTGGCCACCAGGGCCATCAGCAGCGAGCCGATGAAGCAGCCGCCCACCGAACCGAGGCCGCCGATGATGATCACGATGAAGATCATGACGATGGTCTCGCCGCCCATCGCGGCCGACAGGGTTTCCTTGTACAGGCCCCACATCACGCCGCCCAGGCCGGCCAGCGCGGAGCCGGCCGCGAACACGGCCACGAACAGGCGGCGGATGCGGTAGCCCAGGCTCTCGACCATGTCGAGGTTTTCAACGCCGGCGCGGATCAGGAGGCCGATCTTGGTGCGGTTCAGTGTCAGGAACAGCACTGCGAACACAACCAGGCCGACCACGACCGCGAGCAGGCGGTATTTTTCGATCGCCGCATCGCCCAGGAAGATCGCGCCGCGCAGGGAGGTCGGCAGCGGCAACGGGATGGTCTCGGCGCCCCAGATCACGTTGATCAGCTGTTCGGCGACGATCATGCCGCCCATCGTGATCAGGATCTGTTTTAAATGCTGGCCATACACCGGCATGATGATGATGCGCTCGAACGCCCAGCCGAGCAGCGCCGTGACGACCATGGCGAGGGTCACCGCCAGTCCCAGTACGCCCAGGTTGAGCAGCAGCGAATCGGCTTCCAGCGCCCAGCGCATCGGCAGCAGCACCAGGGTGGCGGTAAAGGCGCCGACCGACACGAAAGCGCCGTGGCCGAAGTTCAGCACGTCCATCAGGCCGAACACGAGGGTCAGGCCGCTGGCCATGATGAAGATCATCATGCCCATCGCGAGACCGGCCACCGTCAGGGTGACCCAGGTCGGGAAACTGCCGACCAGCGGCAGCATCACAAGCGCCAGTACGGGTACCAGCAGCAGCGGTGCGATGTCGCGCGGCGCGCTGGGCAGCGGGGTATCGGGCTGTGTAAGGGGAAGGGTTGCACTCATCGGGAGTCCTATTGGTGGGAGTCGAGCGACAGGCCGAGCAGGCGCTGCTGCAGCGTCTCGTCCTGCGCCAGCGCCGCCATCGTGCCGGCGTGGGCCACGCGGCCGTCGTCCATCACGCTGACGCTGTCGCCGAGCGAGCGCACGAAATTGAAATTCTGTTCGACCAGCAGGATGGTGGTCTCGAGGTCCTTCAGCTCGCGGAAGGCCGCGATCAGGCTCTGGACGATGCTGGGCGCGAGGCCCTTGGTCGGCTCGTCCACCAGCAGCAGTTTGCGCGGCTCGACGATCGCGCGGGCGATGGCAACCATCTGCTTCTGGCCGCCCGAGAGGTTCCCTGCCGGGTAATTCCAGAACTTTTTCAGGGCCGGGAAGAAGCCGAAGATCCAGTCGATCCTGGCCTGGTCCATCGGCCCGTTGCGGGCGGCCAGGTGCATGTTCTCGCGCACGGTGAGGCTCGAGAACACGGCCATGCTCTCCGGGACGTAGGCAATCCCGAGACGTGCGATGTCGGGCGTGGCGAGTTTGGTGATGTCCTGGCCGTCGAAGGTGATGCTGCCGGCGCTCGCCTTCCACAAGCCCATGATCGTGCGCAGGGTGGTGGTCTTGCCGGCGCCGTTGCGGCCCAGCAGGACCGCCAGGCCGCCGCGCGGCACGACCAGGTCCACCCCTTGCAGGATGTGGTACTGGCCGATGTGGGTGTGCACGCCGGATAGGGTGAGTAATGCATCAGACGCAGGCCGGGTGGCATTGTCCCCGTGGGCGCGAGACCCGCCCGGGCTACGCATGTTCGTTTTCGGGTGTTCCAAGATAGGCTTCCTGTACGATCTTCGATTGCATGACTTCGCCGGGGTTGCCGTCCGCGACCAGGGTGCCGTTGTGCAGCACGATGATGCGGTCGGCCAGCTGGCGCACGACGTCCATCTTGTGCTCGACCAGCAGCACGGTTTTGTTGCCATCGCGCTTGACGGCGTGGATCAGGTCGAGCACGACCGGCACCTCGTCCACGCTCATGCCGGCGGTCGGCTCGTCGAACATCAACACGCTTGGTTCGAGCGCCAGCAGGATCGCCACTTCCAGCTTGCGCTGGTCGCCGTGCGAAAGCGCGCCGACGATCATGTCGCGCTTGGCCGCCATCGCCACGCGCTCCAGGTAGTGCCCGGCGCGTTCGATCAGTTCCTTGTGCCCGAACCAGACCGAGAACATGTTCATGCCGACCCCGGCACGGCTTTGCACGGCCAGGCGCACGTTTTCCATCACCGTCAGGTGCGGGAACAGGTTCGTGAGCTGGAACGCGCGCCCGATGCCGAGCCGCGTGCGGCGCGCCGCCCCGTGGCGCGTGATGTCCTCGCCCTTCAGGATCACGCTGCCCGCGCTTGCCGGCAACTGGCCCGAGACCAGGTTGAAGTAGGTCGTCTTGCCGGCCCCGTTCGGGCCAACGATCACGGTCAGCGTGCCGGGGTAGAAGTCGGCCGTCACCGCGTTGACGGCGACGTGTCCGCCGAAGCGGATCGTCAGGTCCCGCGTGGACAGCGACGGCTGCTGCGCCGCCTTTGCGTTGGCGTCGATCATGTCAGCGCTTGTTCCTGATCGGCAGCGGCAGCTCGGCGGTCGGGATCTCGCGCACCAGTTCCAGCAGGTCCCATTCGTTCTTCTGGTCCTTCTTGATGCGGAAGTGGTACATCGACTGCAGCGCCTGGTGGTCTTCCTTGCGGAAGGTCATCGGGCCCTTCGGCGTCTCGAAGCGCATCCCTTCCATCGCCGTGACCAGCTGCTCGCTGTTCCCGCTCGGGACTTTCGACAGCGCGGTGAAGACGGCGCTGGCCGCGGCGAAGCCGCCGGCGGTGAACATGTCGGGCGGCGCCTTGAAGCGCTTGGTGTGTTCGGCCACCAGCCAGTCGTTCATCTTGTTCTTCGGGAAGGCGTAGTAGTAATACACCGTGCCCTCGGTGCCGCCGTAGTTCTTCCAGGTCTTCATCACCGGCAGGATGTTCCCGCCGGGCGCGAGCGAGATGCCGAAGCGCTCGGGCTTCATGTCGGCGATCTTGTTCATCGGGTTCGGGCCGGCCCAGATGATGCCCAGCACGCGCGGCTGCGGCTTGTCTTTCAACGCATCAAACAAGCGCTGCGTCGGCGCCGTGAAGTCGGTGGCGGCGGCCGGGGCGTATTCCTCGTGCACGACCTTGGCCTTGCTGCCGGTGGCCGCGAGGGCTTCCTTGCCGGCCTTGACCGCGTCGCGGCCGAATGCGTAGTCCTGGGCCAGGAAGGCGACGCTGCCGCCTTTCAGGGTACTGGCGACGGCCATCGCGTCCTGCATCGAGCTGCGCGCGGTGCGGAAGATGTACTTGTTCCATTTGTCGCCGGTGATTGCATCGGCCACGGCCGGCTCGACGATGAGCACCTTCTTGTATTCTTTCGCCACCGGCAGCATGGCGAGCGCCGAGCCGGACGAACTGGTGCCGACCGCGATGTCGACCTTGTCGTCGCCATACGCCTCGGCCAACAGGGTGCGCCCGAGGTCCGGTTTGCTCTGGTCGTCCTTGACGATGACCTTCAGTTTGCGCCCGCCGATTTCCATCTTGCCGCCGGTGAGGTATTCCAGGCCCATCATGAAACCGGTTTCGGTTTCCTTGGCATAGGCTTCGAGCGCGCCGGTCTTGCCGGCGATGAGGGCGATCTTCAGGTCGGGGGCGGCCAGCGCGTAGGGCGCGGCGCCGGCGGCGAAGGCGGCGAGGACGGCAGCGCTGAGGGGTTTGATCAGATGGTGCATGGAGTCTCCTGTTTCTGTTTTAAGGAAGCCGCGCGAGGAACTGGCGGATTGCGCTGAAGGCTTCCGGTTCGGTGAGCATCGGCGCATGGCCGACGTTCGGCACTTCGGTGTACTGCATCGTGGGTGCGGCGCGCCGCATCCACGCCGCCTGTTCCGGTTCGACCAGGTCGGACAGGGCGCCGCGTACCAGCAAGGTCGGGCGCTTGTGCGCCAGGCGCTTGAAGGCGAGGCGTCCGGCCAGCGAGGTCGGGCGCAGTTTACCTGTTTGCAATGCTATCGCAATACGCGGGTCGTAGCGCAGTGCCAGCTTGCCCGATTCGTCTTCCATGAACGCGCGGCGCGCCCACTTGCCCCACTCTTCGTCCGGCGCATCCGGGAAGGCGCAGCTATTGATGTCCTTCAGGTAGGCGCTGGCATCGTCCCACGAGGCCAGGGTGCCGCAGCGTCCCGCGTAGCCGGCAATGCGCGCCAGGCCCTTGAGGGAGAGTACCGGGCCGACGTCGTTGATCACCGCGCCCGCGATCAGTTCGAGGTGGCGCACGGCGAGCGTCATCGTGATCAGGCCGCCCATCGAGGTGCCGATGAAAATGGCGCGTGCGATGCCCAGGTCGTGCATCAGCTTGACGACGTCGCCGGCATACACGACCGGGTTGTAGTTGGCGGGATTCGGGTCGCGCGCCGAGTGCCCGCGCCCGCGCACGTCGGGAACCAGCACGCGCCGGCCGAGGGCGGCGATGTCCGGTGCCAGCTCGTCGAAGTCGCCCGAATTGCGGGTCAGGCCGTGCAGGCAAATAACGGGAAGACGTGCCGGCCCTGCGCCCGCGGCGTAATCGCGAGCGTACAGGCGCAGGCTATCGTCGCTCGTATAGCTGATTTCAGTGTAGGTGGACATGTAACCCCGTAATCAATGAGGGTGACTCGTACGCCGGCAGGCCGCTGTGTGGCGTGACGTGAGCCTGGCAAGGGGCGTCCCGGTGGACGCCCCTTGCCGTCTTCGGGGCGGATCAGAACTTCAGGTTCAGGGTCGCGCGCACAGTGCGTGGGTCGCCGTAGAAAGCGGTGACGGTATTGAAGAAGCCGGAGAAGTTGTAGCCGGCGACCTTGTAGCGCTTGTCCGCCAGGTTGCGGCCATGCAGTCCGACCTGGATCTTGCGGTCGGCGCTGGTCCACACCAGGCCCGCATCCCACAGCGCGTAACCGTCCTGGGCCAGCGCCAGGTTACCGGGAACGGTCGGATCCAGGGCCGGGATGCCGGGCGCGCTCACGATCTCGGTCTGGTAAACACGGCTCTTGTAGGAGAGGCTGTTGGCCAGGCTGAGCGAACCATTGCGGCCAGCTATCGCGAACGGCCAGTCGTAGTTCACCCCGATGTTGGCGGCGTTCCTTGGCGTATTCTGGAACTCGGTGTTCGGCGCGATATTGACCAGGCCAGTGGCGTTCGCGACAAACCATTCCTTGTAGTCGGCGTCGATGTGGCTGTACATCGCGTTTACGCTCAACTGGTTGGTCACGTAGGCGAGGGCCTCCAGTTCGAGGCCCTTGATCTTGGCCTTGCCGGCGTTCGTCAGGCTGCCGGCGAAGCCGTTCACGCTGCCGTTTGCGGCGAAGGTCGGGATCGAGCCCGGCACCTGGACATTCTTGTAATCCGTGTAGAACACCGCCGCGTTGGTCTGGATCCGGCCGCCGTTCAGGGCCGATTTCAGTCCCAGTTCGACGGTGCTGACTTCTTCCGGATCGACGCCGCGGCGCTTGACCAGGGAGGCCGGGCTGGTCGGGCCGCCAGTTGCCACCAGGTCCATGCGCGGGTCAAACATGCCGCCCTTGAAACCCTTGGCGAAGGTGCTGTAGACGTTATGTTCCGGCGCCAGCTTCCAGCCAAAGCCAATCTTCGGCGTGAACTTCTTGTCGGTGCGGTGCAGGGCATCGGGGCCGAGGTCGGTGTTCGGCGCGGCGAGCGGGACGGCGCCCGGGTTGCCCAGGTTCGGCGAGCCCGCCAAGCCAAGGTAGGTGCGCTTGAAGATAGCCGCGGTGCGCTCGTCGCTGGTGTAGCGGCCGCCGACGGTGATGTTGAAGGTGTCGGTCAGGCTGTAGCTGGCGTCGGCGAACACGGCCCAGGTTTCGGTGTCGATGTCGTCGCGGGTCAGCAGCGACAGGCCGCCCAGCGCGTTGTACAGCACGTCGAATTCATTGAAGGCGTTGGTCTTCATGAAGAACACGCCGGCCACGCCCTGTATGCGCGAACCGGTGTAGGTCAGCTGGAATTCCTGGCTGGTCTGCTTGTCGCTGTAGATCGACGGCGCCTCCCAGATCGGCGTGTTGAGCGAATCGAAGTCGATCGGGGCATACGACAGCGATTTGCGGTAGGCCGTGATCGATTTCACCGACAGGGTCGGGTCGACCGTGTATTCGAGAAGCAGAGAGCCGCCCTCGGTCGTCACCTTCTGCTCCTGGCCATTGACCGCGTACAGGTTGGCGCGGGTGTCGTAGAAGTCGCCGAGCGGGGCAAGGTTGGCGGGGGCCGGGCCCGGGGTCAGGCGATAGCCCTGCTTGGGCTCCGACTTGTCGACCGTTTTGTCCGCGGTGAAGCGCATGAACAGGTCGCTGGTCGGGGTCATCTCGGCGCTGAAGCGGCCCGCCACCACGTCCTTGTTGTAGTTTTCCCGGCCGTTGACGACGTTCTTGCCGAAGCCGTCACGGTTGAAGGTGCCGACGGTGGCGCCAAGACGCAGGATGTCCGAGACCGGCGTGCTGCCCTTTAGCACGAGGTCTTTTTGGCCGTAGTTACCGACCGTCGCCTTGACGTCGAAGGTGGGTTTCGAGGCGAGTTTGCGGGTTACGTACTTGACCGCGCCGCCGATCGTGTTGCGGCCATACAGGGTACCCTGCGGACCGCGCAGCACTTCGATGCGCTCGAGGTCGTAGATGTCGGTCAGGGCACCTTGTGGACGCGCCAGGTAGACGTCGTCGAGATAGATGCCGACGCCCTGTTCGAAACCGGCAACCGGGTCCTGCTGGCCAATGCCCCGGATGAACGCGGTCAGTGTTGTATTCGTGCCCCGCGACGCCTTCAGCGTCGTGTTCGGGACCTTTTCGGTCAGCGCGGTAATGTCGGGAATGGCCTGCTTTTCCAGTTCGGCGCCTGAGAGCGCAGTGACGGCGCCGGGGACATCCTGGATCAGCTCCGCGCGCCGGCGCGCTGTGACGATGACCTTGTTGATGCTGCCGTCGGCGGCGACGGCGCCGGCCTGCGCTTCCGGGGTTCCTTCGGATTGCTGGGCCTGGGCAATTCCGATCGGGCCGGCATAGATGGCCAGCAGGACGGCGGTGGAAATGGCAGAACGGTTGAGTCGCGCAAACTTCTTATTACTGACACGCATTTCCTGTCTCCTGGTTTTGTATGGCGTTATGTTCGGAATCGCACGCAGAGCAGTGTGCTCCGGTTCGGTCTGGTTGAAAAGATAATTGAACGCCCACCCCTTGTGCGTGAATGCACAGGCCGCTGCACCGGACCGGTGCGTTGTTCATGCAGGAGGAATGCTGCGATCGCACAATTTTTGTGCTGATAAGCATGCATATGGGAATTGATTGCGGGAGGAATGTGCACTGGTGCACAATACGTCGTCTTAATACAAAACAAACGTGCCGATGAATACCCTGCCTGAGTGGACCGACCTCCGATTCTTCCTCGAGCTGGCGCGCGCCGGCACGCTGTCGGGCGCCTCGCGCCGGCTCGACGTCGAGCACACGACGGTCGCGCGCCGCATCGATCGCCTCGAAAAGGAGCTCGGCACGACCCTGTTCGACCGTTCGCGCGAAGGCTACGAGTTGACCGAGATGGGCCTGGCGCTGCTGCCGCATGCCGAAGCGATGGAAGGCGCGGCGCTGGCCGCGGCCGAGCAGCTGGGCGGGGCGGAAGTGGCGGCGCATGGCGTGGTGCGCCTCGGCGTGCCGGAAGTGTTCGGGGTGAAGGTGGTGGCGCCGCTGCTGGTCGGCCTGCTCGATGCCAATCCTGACCTGACGATCGATTTATTGGCCTTGCCGAGTTTTGCGAACCTGGCCAACCGCGAGGCCGACCTGGGCGTGATGCTCGACCCGCCGACCACGGGACGCTACATGGTCACGCGCCTGGCATCGTTCCGCTTCTACCTGTACGCGTCCCCGGCGTATCTGGCCAGGCATCCGCCGATCCGCCAGCAGTCCGACCTGTCGCAGCATTACTTTGTCGATTACGTGCAGGACCGGCTGGCGAGCCGCGAGCTGTCCTATCTCGACGAACTCGGCTTCACCCCGCGCCGGCGCCTGTGCTGCTCGGGCATGACGGCGCAGATCGAAGCGGCCTCGCTCGGCATGGGCCTGATGATGGCGCCGCCGTATGCGGTGCCCGACGACGGCAGGCTGGTACCGGTGCTGCCGGGCTTCTTTGCCGAGCGCTCGTTCTGGCTGGCCGCGCCGACCGATCTGTACCGGCTGCGCAGGGTAAAGGTGGTGTGGAACCTGCTGCGCGATTACGCCGACAGCCAGCCGTCGCTGTTTGTGTAGGGCGCAAGCGGATATTTCCGGCTACGTCCACTACGGCTGCCGGCTCACCCCTTGAACGGATTCCTCTCGTTCAGCTCACTCATGTACTCATCGATCCCGCCCGCCTCGCGCTCGAGGAAGCGCTCTATCGCATCGGCGAACGACGGATGCGCCAGCCAGTGGGCCGACCAGGTGCGCGTCGGCAGGAAGCCGCGCGCCATCTTGTGTTCGCCCTGGGCCCCGCCTTCAAACGTTTTGATCCCTTGTTCGATACAGAATTCGAGCGGCTGGTAATACGCCGCCTCGAAATGCAGGCAGGGCACGTGTTCCAGCTCGCCCCAGTAGCGGCCGTACAGCGTGTCGGCATTGTGGATCACGAGCGAGGCCGCAATCGCCCGGCCTTCGCGCTCGGCGATCACGAGCAGGATATTGTCCGGCATGGTCCTGCCGATGCGCCTGAAGAAGTCGAGGTTCAGGTAGGGCGTCGAATGGTGCGCCGCATAGGTGTGGCGGTAGCAGCGGTTGAAGAGCTTCCAGTCGGCGTCGGTCGCATCGCGCCCGCGCACGCGGCGCATCGTCACGCCGGCTTCACGCACCTTGCGCCGCTCGGCGCGGATGTTCTTGCGCTTTTTCTGTTCGAGGGTGGCGAGGAATTCGTCGAAGTCGGCATAGCCTGGATTGAGCCAGTGGAACTGCACGCCGCTCCTGAGCATGAAGCCCGCGTCCTGCAACTGGCGCGCATGCTCCTCGGGCGGGAACAGGATGTGAGTCGACGAGACTTCGGTGGCGCGCTGCGTCGCCGCGAGCACCGCGATCAATGCCGCCCGCGCGGCGGCGTCGCTTGCCAGCAAACGGGGACCCGCCACCGGCGTGAACGGCACCGCCGCCAGCAGCTTCGGGTAGTACTCCAGGCCATGGCGCTGATAAGCATCGGCCCAGGCCCAGTCGAACACGTACTCGCCGTAGGAATGGCCTTTCACGTACAGCGGCAGCGCGGCCGCCAGCACGTCGCCGTCGTACAAGGCGATGTATTGCGGCTGCCAGCCGGACTCGGGCGAGGCGCTGCCCGATTCATGCAGCGCGTGCAGGAAGGCATACGAGAGAAACGGGTTTGCTTCCTCCTGCCGGGCCAGCAAGCCATCCCAGGCTTCCTGGCCGATCTCGGACAGGGAAGAAACGATATGCGTGCGATAATTCAAAATTGCTCTTATACCTATTCAGGGCACACCAAATGACCAACCGATTTTACAATCTGTATTCCCATGGCTTCGCGCGCGTGGCCGTCGCGATTCCGCGTTGCCGCATCGCCGACCCCGCTTATAACGTCGAGCAGACCCTGTCGCTGGCGCGCCAGGCGGCCGGGCAGGGTGCGGCCCTGGTCGCCTTCCCGGAACTCGGCCTGTCGGCCTACAGCTGCGACGACCTGTTCCACCAGAAGGCCCTGCTCGATGCTTGCGAGGAAGGCTTGAAAGCCATTGTCGAGGCATCGAATAGTTTACCAATGGCGATGGTAGTTGGCCTGCCCCTGCGGGTCAATCACCAGCTGTTCAATTGTGCGGCCGTGGTGGCAAGCGGGCGTGTGCTGGGCCTGGTGCCGAAGAGCTACCTGCCGAACTACGGCGAATTCTACGAGTCGCGCCAGTTTTCAGCGGCCGAATGCGCCGCCGTCGATGCGGTCGAGCTGTTTGGCGAGCCCGTCCCTTTTGGGGCGAACCAGGTGTTCGAGGTCGAGAACCTGCCGCTGCTGCGCTTTCACGTCGAGATCTGCGAAGACGTCTGGGTGCCGGTGCCGCCGTCCTCGTTCGCGGCGATGGCCGGCGCGACGGTGCTGGTGAACCTGTCGGCCTCGAACGTGCTGGTCGGGAAAAGCACCTATCGCCACCAGCTGGTGAGCCAGCAGTCGGCGCGCTGCATGGCCGCTTACCTGTACACCTCGGCCGGGCGCGGCGAATCGAGCACCGACATGGCCTGGGATGGCCAGGCGATCATTTACGAGAAGGGCGAGATGCTGGCCGAGTCGCAGCGTTTCCTCGACGAGTCGCACATCATCTTCGCCGACGTCGACCTCGAACGCCTGTCGCAGGAGCGCATGCGCGCTACCACCTTCGCCCAGTCGGCGCGCCGGCACGCGGACGAAGTAGCGAAGTTCCGCGTCCAGCGCGTCAAACTCGCGCTGCCGTTCGAGACGACGCTGCCCCTGGCGCGCGAAATCGAGCGCTTCCCGTATGTGCCGGCCGAGCGCGCCCTGCGCGACGAGCGCTGCACCGAGGTCTACAACATCCAGGTACAGGCCCTGATCCAGCGCCTGTCCTCGAGCGGCATCCAGAAGGTGGTCATCGGCGTGTCGGGCGGTCTCGATTCGACCCACGCCCTGTTGGTCTGTGCCGCGGCGATGGACCGCCTTGGCCTGCCGCGCACCAACATCCTGGCCTACACGATGCCGGGCTTCGCCACCAGCGGACGCACGCTGCAGCAGGCGCATGCGCTGATGGACGTGGTCGGCTGCAGTGCCAGGGAAATCGACATTCGCCCGAGCTGCCTGCAAATGCTGAAAGACCTGAACCACCCGTTTGCGCAAGGGCAAGAGCAGTACGACGTCACCTTCGAGAACGTGCAGGCGGGCGAGCGCACCAATCACCTGTTCCGGCTCGCGAACCACCTGGGCGCGATCGTGATCGGCACCGGCGACCTGTCCGAGCTGGCGCTTGGGTGGTGCACCTACGGCGTGGGCGACCATATGTCGCACTACAACGTGAACGCCAGCGTGCCGAAGACCCTGATTACGCACCTCGTGCGCTGGGTGGCGGAAACCGGCGCGGTGGTCAAGGGCGGCGCCGAAGTGCTGCTCAACGTCCTGGGCACCGAGATCAGCCCGGAGCTGGTGCCGGGCAAGGAAGGCGACGACAAGCCTGCGCAGATCACGGAAAGCGTGATCGGGCCTTACGAACTGCAGGATTTTAATTTGTATTACATCCTGCGCTACGGCTTCACGCCCTCAAAGGTCGCTTTCCTGTCCTACTCGGCTTGGCGTGCGCGCGGGGAAGGGCGCTGGCCGGACGAGCATGGGTCGCGCAACGAGTACGACCTGGCCGCCATCAAGCGCAACCTGTCGATCTTCCTGTTCCGTTTCTTCAAGACCAGCCAGTTCAAGCGCAGCTGCGTGCCGAACGGCCCGAAAGTCGGCAACGGCGGCTCGCTGTCGCCACGCGGCGACTGGCGCGCCCCGAGCGACTCGGAAGCGACGGTCTGGCTCGACGACCTGGCGAATATTCCGGACTAACATTTTCAACACCACGATGCGAACAAGGAGCAGACATGAAACAGATTACCTGCGTAATCAAGCCTTTCAAACTCGACGAAGTACGTGAAGCGCTGGCGGACGTGAACGTCACCGGCCTTACCGTCACCGAAGTCAAAGGTTTTGGACGCCAGAAGGGCCATACCGAGCTGTATCGCGGCGCTGAATACGTGGTCGACTTCCTGCCAAAGGTAAAGATCGAGGTAGTGGTGGACGACGCCGTGGTCGACCATGTGGTCGACGCCATCATCAAGGCTGCGCGCACCGGCAAGATCGGCGACGGCAAGATTTTCGTGCAGGATGTGCAGCAGGTGATTCGGATTCGCACCGGCGAGACCGGGGCCGACGCGGTGTAAGCGGGTCGGGATGAATCCGGATGGGACGCGTCAACGTCCCATCTGGATATCGAATTTCCAGGTCACCAGCCGCAGCACGCTGATGAACAGTGCGCTGCTCCACAGCGCGAAGTCGTGCGACGCATTCGTGTACAGCCCCATCAGCAGGAACATCCAGTTGCCCAGGAATGCGCAGAGCGCATAGGGTTTCCCGTCCCTGAACACCATCGGCACTTCGTTGCAGACGATGTCGCGTAGCACGCCACCGAAAATTCCCGTGATCACGCCCATCATCGAGGCGATGAAGAACGGCATGTTGGCGTCCAGCGCTGCCGACACACCGGCGATCGAGAACAGGCCCAGGCCGACGGCGTCGGCAATCACGATCAGCCGTTCGGACACGATATGGCGCAGCGTGCGGATCAGGGGAGACGCGATCAGGGCCAGCACGAAGATCAGGATCGCGTATTCCTGGTGCGTGACCCAGAACAGCGGACGGCGGTCGAGCAGGATGTCGCGCAGGGTGCCGCCGCCAAAAGCGGCAATGAAGGCGACCGTGAAGACGCCCACCAGGTCCATGCGCTTGCGGCGCGCTTCGATGAAGCCGGAGAAGGCGCCGACCAGAATCGCCATGATTTCGATGAACTTGATGAGGGTCATGCAACGGACTATTCAGTGGGCATGTTGCTAGCCTAACATGCGGCGCAGGCCGGGCGGTAGGGCGCAGCGCTGGAACCGGACAACCCGTCCCGGAAATTCACGTCGCGTCGGCGCCTTCCATCGCGGCCAGCGGCAGGCGCACGCTGAACACGACCTGGCCGTCTTCATGGCGGTAGGCGATGTCGCCCGCGTGCTCGCGCACGATGGTGGCCACGATGTACAGCCCCAGGCCCATGCCGGTGCGGTTGCGCGGGTTGTGCAGCGCGCCGCGCTTGAACGGGTTGAACAGCGTGGCTTCCACTTCATCCGCAATCGGCGTGCCGTTATTCGCCACCTCGAGCGTGGCCCAGCCGGCGTCGGCCTTCAAGGCGACCCGGATCGCATGGCCGATCTGGCCATGGTGGCGCGAATTGCTCAACAAATTCGACAGCACCTGCGACATGCGACCGGCGTCGGCGCGCACCAGTGTCGCGTCGGGCGCGTTGTAGTCGTAGGTGATCGTCGGATATGCGTGACGCATCTCGTCGACCATGTCCTCGACCAGCGCCGCCAGATCGATCGGCTCGAACTGCATCCCCAGGCCCAGGCCGCCGTCGATGCGGCTCATGTCGAGCACCTGGCTGATCAGGCGTTGCATGCGGCTCGACGAGGACTGGATACGCTTGCCCAGCGTCGGCTGGTTGTTGCCGCGCTCGAGCAGGGTGCCGGCCATGTTGATCGAGTGAAGCGGGTCGCGCAGGTCGTGGCCCAGCATGGCCAGCAACTGGGCGCGGGTAGACTCGGTCTGGGCACGGCGCGCGTTCGAGGCGCGCAGCAGTTCCGACAGCATCAGCCGCGCATGCGACTGCACCGGCGCTTGCCAGGCCTGCGCGTGTCCGAGCACGGTTTCATGCCAGGCGTCGAAGGAGCCGCGCGGAGTCAGGCGCGCGCCGAGCGGACCATGGGTCACCGTCTTTTCGGGGCGTCCGGCCCAGGCCACCTGCTCGATCTGCTCGGTGCGCAGCAGCAGGCACCAGCCGCCGCCCGGCGGATCGAAGGGCAACCCCAGCATGCCGACCCACTTGCCCAGTTCCGGCCGGGTAGCAACTGGCCAGTCGCCCAGCTTGTCGCGCACCAGCAGGTCGCTCCCATCCGTCGGCAGCGAGCGCACGACTGCCTCGGCGGTGGCGCGTTCGATCGCACCAAAACTGACGACCTTGCCGTTATGAACGCAGACCATCGCATGCGAGCCGGTGACCGCCTGCAAAGCCTCGGCGTGGTGCGCCAGCGCGTCGAGCGGTTCCTCGTCGATCAGCAGGGATTCGACCAGGCTGGTGCGCACCCGTGCGGCCTGCTCGACCTGTTCGGCGTCGCGCTGGGCCTCAATGCTCTGGATGGTCGACGCCATCACCTGGGCCAGCACGTCGGCCGCCATGCGGATCGAGTAGGGCACCTGTTTCGGCGCCATGTGGTGGCAAGCCAGCAGGCCCCAGAGACGCCCGTTGATCACGATCGAAACGCTCATCGAGGCGCACACGCCCATGTTCTGCAGGTATTCGACGTGGATCGGCGAGACGCTGCGCAGCACGCTGTAGCTCAGGTCGAGCGGCAGCGCGCCGGGCGCGCCCAGCAGCGGCACCGGCTGGTAGCCTGTCGTCGCAATCATGCGCAAGGTGGTCAGCACGTACATGCGGCGCGCTTGCGCCGGGATGTCGCCGGCCGGATAGCGCTGGCCGACATACGGCACCAGGTCGTCGCGGCGCGCTTCGGCCACGACGTCGCCGCTGTCGTCTTCGCGGAAGCGGTAGGCCATGACGCGGTCGAAACCGGTGAATTCGCGCACCTGGCGCACGGCCGTCTCCAACAGGGAATCGACGTTTTTCTGGCGCCGCACGCGCTCGATCGAGCTGTGCGCCTTGACGGCGAACAGGGCTACCGTGTCGGCCGCCTCGGCCCGCGATTCGAACTCGGCGATGACGCGCCCGCGCGTGGCGTGCACGATGCAGTCGTAATGAATGGGGCCGAGTTCGATGGCGGCAAAGGCCGGCGCGGTTTCGCCATCGTCCAGGCCCGCCACGCATTCCCCGACCAGGTCGGCCGCGGCCGCCGGCAGGGGCAGGGCGCTGAAGTGAGCGCCGGCCTGGAGGCTGGATAATTCGCCCGGCAGGTTGGCACTCCAGCCCTCGAGCATGCCGTCCGAACCGAAGAACAGCAGGAAGCCGTGCGGCTGGATGAATCCGGGAATATGGATCGGCTCATCGGCACAGGATTGCAGGTCGACCAGGGGCGCGGCGGACATGGGAACGATGGAACTGGACTTCAATGGATTTCCCTTATGTGGCCGCTGGAACGAATGGCAATTCTACAACGGCCGCCATGGCCGTGTCGCGTCGACAGTATTCCAGCCTTAGAGGTCGAGCGCCGGTCTCAAGAGCACGATCAGCGCGCCATTGCCGCCGTCGGCGCGATTGGCCACGCAAAAGGCCACGACTTCGTCGAGCTGCACCAGCCAGCTATGCACGACCGAGCGCAGCACCGGCTCGCCGTTTGGAGAACCGTAGCCGACGCCGTGGATGATGCGCACGCAGCGCACGCCGCGCCGTACCGAGCGGTGTACGAATTCACCCACCTGGCCGCGTGCGGTGTCGCGCGTCATGCCGTGCAGGTCAAGCTCGTCCTGGACTGGCCAGTGGCGCTTGCGCAGCTTTTTCACGACGTCGGGACCGACACCGCCCTTTGCATACGAAAGGGTCGGGTCGTCATCCAACAAGCCTGCGACATCGAAGCCGTCGGACAGCGACTGCTGCAGCACCAGGGCATCGTCTTCTTCGCGCGAGAGGGGGCGGCGGGCCGGCTGCTCGCGCAGCAGCGCTTCCTGTACCGGACGGTAGACGTAGCGGTTCGACTCCGGCAGCTTCTTCACGCCATCCATGGCGCCACGGAATTCGAGTGCGCGTTCACGCGCGATGCGCTCGCGCTTTTCCCGCTCGACGGCTTCGATGGCGCGCAGGCGCTCCACTTCCTTGAGCTGGTCGCGCAAGGATTTCAGGTCGGCAAAGTCTTTCATGCCCGCCATCGTCCCTCCTTAGTCGTCCAGGCTTTCCAGGTAGCGCTGGGCGTCCAGTGCGGCCATGCAGCCGGTGCCGGAGCTGGTGATCGCCTGGCGGTAGATGTGGTCCTGCACGTCGCCGGCCGCGAATACACCCGGCACGTTGGTGGCGGTGGCCATTCCTTCGGTGCCGCTGCGGGTCTTGATATAACCGTTGTGCATGTCGAGCTGGCCTTCGAAGATCATCGTGTTCGGCTTGTGGCCGATCGCCACGAACAGCCCGTGCACGACAAGGTCCTTCTGGACCTTGTCCGCGGTGGACCGGATTTTCAGGCCCGTGACGCCGCTCTTGTCGCCGACGACTTCATCGAGCGTGTGGTTCAGTTCCAGCACAATCTTGCCTTCGCTGACTTTGTGCATCAGGCGGTCGACCAGGATCGGCTCGGCGCGGAACTTCTCGCGACGGTGGATCAGGGTGACTTTCGAGGCGATGCCGGCCAGGTACAGCGCTTCCTCGACCGCGGTATTGCCGCCGCCGATGACCGCCACTTCCTGGTTGCGGTAGAAGAAGCCGTCGCAGGTGGCGCAGGCCGACACGCCGCGGCCCATGAAGGCCGTTTCCGATTCCAGACCCAGGTACTGGGCCGAGGCGCCGGTGGCGATGATCAGGGCGTCGCAGGTGAATTCATGCGAGTCGCCGACCAGGCGGATCGGCTTTTCGTTCAAATAGGTCGTGTGAATGTGGTCGAACACGATCTCGGTATTGAAGCGCTCGGCGTGCTGGAGCAGGCGCGCCATCAGTTCCGGACCCTGCACACCCAGCGGGTCGCCCGGCCAGTTCTCGACATCGGTCGTCGTCATCAACTGGCCGCCCTGTTCGACGCCGGTGACCAGCATCGGGCTCAGATTGGCGCGCGCGGCGTAGACGGCGGCGCTGTAGCCGGCAGGACCGGAACCGAGGATCAGGACTTTGGCGTGTTTCTTAGTGGTCATTGGGTGCGAAGGTAGTGAGGTAAGAGAGGGAAAACTGGGGGCGCAATAGACACAAATCAAGGCGCGCGGCACAGCTTTGGTTGCGGGGTCGATTATAGACGATCATGCGCACGAGCATGAATC
Source organism: Massilia sp. CMS3.1 (assembly GCF_051262535.1). Lineage (NCBI taxonomy): Bacteria > Pseudomonadati > Pseudomonadota > Betaproteobacteria > Burkholderiales > Oxalobacteraceae > Massilia > Massilia sp. CMS3.1. The sequence continues at coordinate 43,836 of NZ_JBIMES010000013.1, forward strand.
ACGGGCCTCGCAGCGCCATATGCCTTAGAATGATCGCATTCCGAAATGGCGAACACATCAGTCCCTGGCAGCATGAGCAAGAAGAGTCCCGCACAGTCCCCGACACCCCCCCGTCATCCGGCCCCAAGGTCGCCGATGCCGCGCCGTCTTGCCCGTCTCCTGTTGGAGGCGCGCTGGATCGCGATGGCTGCCGCCTTCCTGTACTTCGTATTGATACTACTGAGTTACAACAAGGGAGATCCCGGCTGGTCGCACGAAAACGCCGTGCCCGTCATCGCCAACCTGGGCGGCAAGGCCGGCGCCTGGCTCGCCGATTTGCTGCTGTATATTTTCGGCTTTTCCGCCTGGTGGTGGGGCGCGTTATTCCTGCGCGCCGTCTGGCGCGGCTGGCGCCGCCTGACCGACAAGCTGCCTCCTCCCGCCGAACCGGAACACCAGGACGAATTCATCGTCCGCTGGATCGGCTTCGGCCTGATGTTCGCCGGCAGCGTCGGCCTCGAATACTTGCGCATGTGGTCGTGGGACGTGGAATTGCCGCGCGCCCCGGGCGGCGTGCTGGGCCAGCTGCTGGGCGGCTCTTCCCAGGTCGCTTTCGGTTTCACCGGCGCCACCTTGCTGTTGCTGCTCTTGTTCGGCCTCGGTTTTTCGCTGTTCTTCCACGTCTCGTGGCTGGCAGTTGCCGAGCGTATCGGCGAAATGTTCGATACGAGCGTGGACTGGTTCCGCCTGCGCCATGAAGACCGCGAAGACCGGCGTCAGGGCGAAGTCGCGGCCGTCAAGCGCGACGAAGCCGTCGTGAGCGAGCGTGCGCGCCACATCGAGAAGCCGGCGGCAGTCGGCCGCGCCGAGCCGCAGCTGGACGACGATGATGATGAACCGGTGCGTGCGCCGGTTCGGGTGACGCCGTCGCTGGGCGCCCCCACGCCTGCGCTGCCGACAGCCGTCGCGGCGCAGACGGTGGCGGGCGCGATGCCGGGCGAGCCTGCGCCGATCAAGATCGAGCCGCAGATGATGTCGGTGCCGAAAGGCGAGCGCGCCCAGAAAGAACAGCAGACGCCGCTCTTCCGCGACCTGCCGGGCGATTCGCCCTTGCCGCCGCTGTCCCTGCTTGACGATCCGCCGGCAGTGCAGGAAACGGTCGGTCTCGATACCCTTGAATTCACGAGTCGCCTGATCGAGAAAAAGTTGTCGGACTTCGGCGTCGAAGCCAAGGTCGTGGCCGCCTTCCCCGGCCCGGTTGTCACGCGCTACGAAATCGAGCCGGCCACCGGCGTGAAGGGCAGCCAGATCGTCAACCTGGCGCGCGACCTGGCGCGTTCGCTGTCGCTGACCTCGATCCGCGTCGTGGAAACCATCCCCGGCAAGAATTACATGGCGCTCGAGTTGCCGAACCCGAAGCGCCAGATCGTGCGCCTGACGGAAATCGTCGGCTCGAAGGTCTACAACGACAGCCCGTCGAGCCTGACCGTGGCGCTGGGCAAGGACATCGCCGGCAAGCCGGTGGTGGCGGATCTCGCCAAGATGCCGCATTTGCTGGTAGCCGGCACCACCGGTTCCGGTAAGTCGGTCGGCATCAATGCCACCATCCTGTCGCTGCTGTACAAATCCGACCCGGCCGATGTGCGCCTGATCCTGATCGACCCGAAGATGCTGGAAATGTCGGTGTACGAGGGCATCCCGCACCTGCTGGCGCCCGTCGTGACCGACATGCGCCAGGCCGGCCACGCGCTGAACTGGGCGGTGAACGAGATGGAGCGCCGCTACAAGCTCATGTCCAAACTCGGCGTGCGTAACCTGGCGGGCTACAACACCAAGATCCTGGACGCGCAAAAGCGCGAAGAGCACATCCCGAATCCATTTTCCATCATGCCGGACAATCCCGAGCCGCTGGAAAAGCTGCCGACGATCGTCATCATCATCGACGAGCTGGCCGACCTGATGATGGTGGTGGGTAAGAAGGTGGAAGAGCTGATCGCCCGTATCGCGCAAAAGGCGCGTGCCGCCGGGATTCACCTGATTTTAGCGACCCAGCGTCCGTCGGTCGACGTGATCACCGGCCTGATCAAGGCGAACATCCCGACCCGCATCGCATTCCAGGTGTCGTCGAAGATCGACTCGCGCACCATTCTCGACCAGATGGGCGCCGAAGCGCTGCTCGGCATGGGCGACATGCTGTACATGCCGCCGGGTACCGGCCTGCCGGTGCGCGTGCACGGCGCGTTTGTGTCGGACGAAGAAGTGCATCGAGTTGTAAAACATCTTCAATCGCTGGGCGCGCCGAATTACATTGAGGGCATCCTGGAAGGCGGCACCGTGGAAGAGGGCGCCACTGGGGCCGACGGCATGCCGGCCGGCGAGGGTGGCGGTGAGGCCGACGCCCTGTACGACCAAGCCGTGGCCGTGGTGCTGAAAAACCGCCGCGCCTCGATCTCGCTGGTCCAGCGCCACCTGCGCATCGGCTATAACCGCGCCGCCAGATTGCTCGAGCAGATGGAGACAAGCGGCGTCGTCTCGCCAATGCAGAGCAACGGCAACCGCGACATCCTCGTGCCGGCCACCCAGGCGGAGTAAGCCCGACGCCAGGCGTAGGGACGTAGGGGTCATTGAGGCCAGTGGCCTCGATGACGGGTTCACCGGGCTCTTGCGCCCACGCGGTCCTACCCCTGCATGCCGCACACTCAATAAAAGGACTACGATGATCAGCACCAAAAACAAAATCGCCGCATTGCTCGCCACCGCCACCCTGGCCCTGTCCGGTGCCGCACACGCCACCGCGCTCGACCAGTTCAAATCCTTCGTGGCCACCACCAAGGCCGCCAAAGGCGAATTTACCCAGCAGCAACAGCGCAAATCCCAGACCGGCAAAATCTCCCCGATCTCGAGCGGCAGCTTCGTCTTCGCCCGTCCCGGCAAGTTCATCTGGAACTACCAGAAACCCTACGACCAGCTGCTGCAGGCCGACGGCGACCAGCTCTACATCTACGACAAGGACCTGAACCAGGTCACCGTCAAGAAGCTCGGCAACGCGCTCGGCTCTTCGCCGGCTGCGATCCTGTTCGGCAGCAACGAGCTGGAAAAGAATTTCACCCTGTCCGAAGCGGGTACCCGCGACGGTCTCGAATGGCTGAGCGCGGTACCGAAGGCGAAGGACACCACCTTCGAGCAGATCAGCATTGGGCTGCGCAACGGCACGCCGGAAGCGATGGAACTGAAAGACACCTTCGGCCAGACCTCGGTGCTGAAGTTCACCAACTTCCAGCGCAATCCATCGCTGGGCGCCCAGCAATTCAAGTTCGAGATTCCGAAGGGTGCCGAGGTCAACAACCAATAAACAATTGTTGGTAGATTCAAACAATTGTTTGTCATGCCGCACGCTAGGTCAGGCGTGCGCGTTCGCGGGGCAGGGACGCATCGGCTACACTAGTCGCATGCACAACTTTTTCCCGATGTTTCCTTGTCCATGCGCCCGCGGAGGCTGCCGTGGATGACCTGTTCCGGCACGAACCCGCCGCGCCGCTGGCCGAGGCCCTGCGTCCACGCACCATCGACGACGTCATCGGCCAGAGCCACTTGCTGGGGCCGGGTAAACCCTTGAACCTGGTATTCAAATCCGGTAAACCCCATTCGATGATCCTGTGGGGCCCGCCGGGCGTGGGCAAGACCACGCTGGCGCGCCTGACGGCCTACGCGTTCGACTGCGAATTTATCGCGCTCTCGGCCGTGCTCTCGGGCGTGAAGGATATCCGCGCCTCGGTCGAGCAGGCCGAGCAGTATCTGGCGCGCGGCAAGCACACCATCCTGTTCATCGACGAAATCCACCGCTTCAATAAATCGCAGCAGGATGCCTTGCTGCCCTTCGTCGAATCGGGCCTGGTGACGCTGATCGGCGCCACGACCGAGAATCCCTCGTTCGAGGTGAACTCGGCGCTGCTGTCGCGCTCGCAGGTGTATGTGCTCAAGGCGCTGGACGACGACGAGATGCGCTTGCTCCTGAAGCGCGCCCAGGAACGCGTGCTGGCGCATCTGAAGTTCGACGAGATCGCGATCTCGACCCTGATTGGTTACGCCGACGGCGACGCCCGGCGTTTCCTGAATTTGCTCGAGCAGACCAAGACCTCCGCGGAAACCACCGGCATCACGACGATTACCGGTGAGTTCGTCGACAACGCGCTGACGCTCAATTCGCGCCGCTTCGACAAGGGCGGCGACAATTTCTACGACCAGATCTCGGCCCTGCACAAATCGGTGCGCGGTTCGCACCCGGACGCGGCCCTGTACTGGCTGTGCCGCATGCTCGATGGCGGCGCCGACGCCAAATACCTGTCGCGCCGCATCGTGCGCATGGCCTGGGAAGACATTGGGCTTGCCGACCCGCGCGCGCTGCAGATCGCCAACGACGCGGCCACCACCTACGAACGGCTCGGTTCGCCCGAAGGCGAGCTGGCACTCGGCCAGGCCGTGGTGTATCTCGCCATTGCCGCCAAGAGCAATGCCGGCTACAACGCCTTCAATGCAGCCATGGCGTTCGTGCGCAAGGACAAGTCGCGCGAGGTGCCGGTGCATCTGCGTAACGCCCCGACCAAGCTCATGAAAGAGCTTGGCTATGGCCACGCCTACCGCTACGCGCACGACGAGCCGAACGCCTATGCGGCCGGCGAAACCTACCTGCCCGACGGCATGCCTGAGCCGCGCTGGTACCAGCCGGTGCCGCGCGGGGTGGAGGCGAAAGTGGCGGAAAAACTGGCATTTTTGCGGGCGCTGGATGAGGATGCTGGCGCGGCGTAAATGTGCCCGGAAACCGCACTCAGCTTGGTACAATTGCGTTTTCGACATACTGCTGGCCTGACCCGATAATGATAGACATCCAACTCCTCCGCAAAGACATCGACACCGTTTGCGCCCGCCTGGCCGCACGCAAGTTCCAGCTCGACGTGGCTGGTTTCAACGCGATCGAGGCCGAGCGTAAAGCCATCCAGACCCGTACCGAAGAACTGCAGGGCAAGCGCAATTCGCTCTCGAAGCAGATCGGCATCCTCAAGAGCAAGGGCGAGGACACGGCCGGCGTGATGGCGGAGGTGGCAGGCCTGGGCGACGAGCTCAAAGCCAACGAGGGGCTGCTCGCCGACGTGCAGCGCAAGATGGCCGAGTTCATGGAAGCGATCCCGAACCTGCCGCACGAATCGGTGCCACGCGGCGCCGATGAAACGGGCAACGTCGAAGTGCGCAAGATCGGCACGCCGCCGACCTTCGACTTCGAAGTGAGAGACCACGTCGATATCGGCGAAAAGCTGGGCCTGGACTTCGACACGGCGACCAAGCTGACGGGCTCGCGCTTCTCGGTCATGAAGGGCGGCATCGCCAGGTTGCACCGCGCGCTGGCCCAGTACATGCTCGACACCCACACCGACAAGCACGGCTATACCGAGTGCTACACCCCGTACATGGTGAACGCCGATTCGCTGCGCGGCACCGGCCAGCTGCCGAAATTCGAAGCCGACCTGTTCTCGGTGAAAAAGGGCGGCGTCGAAGGCGAGGGCGAAACCTTCTACCTGATTCCGACCTCGGAAGTGTCGCTGACAAACATCGTGCGCGACGAGATCGTGCCGTTTGATGCGTTGCCGATCAAGATGACCGCGCACACCCCGTGCTTCCGCTCGGAAGCCGGCAGCTACGGCCGCGACACGCGCGGCATGATTCGGCAACACCAGTTCGACAAGGTCGAAATGGTGCAGGTCGTGCATCCGGAGCAGTCGTACGCGGCGCTGGAAGAGATGGTCGGCCACGCCGAAGCCATCCTGCAAACGCTCGGCCTGCCGTACCGCGTGATGTCGCTGTGTAGCGGCGACATGGGCTTCGGCGCCGCCAAGACTTACGACCTCGAAGTCTGGCTGCCGGCCCAGAACACCTACCGCGAAATTTCCTCGCTGTCGAACTGCGAAGCCTTCCAGTCGCGCCGCATGGCCGCGCGCTTCCGCAACGCCCAGAACAAGCCGGAACTGCTGCACACGCTCAATGGCTCGGGCCTGGCCGTGGGCCGCACGCTGGTGGCGGTGCTGGAGAATTACCAGCAGGCCGATGGCAGTGTCGTGATTCCGGAAGTGCTCCGCGGCTACATGGACGGGCTGGAGCGACTGACGCCGGCAGCTTGAACCCGCGCCGCAAATAGCTCTTCCGTTTTTGGCAGAGGCTGGCTATAATGTTGGTCTCTTGCAGCGACCGTGACACCGATTTAGGAGAGGTGGCAGAGTGGTCGAATGTACCTGACTCGAAATCAGGCGTACGTTAAATCGTACCGTGGGTTCGAATCCCACCCTCTCCGCCAGTAAATGGAAAAAGCTCCCACCGGGAGCTTTTTTTATTTGCTGGCGGAGAGGAGCAAGGCCCCTGCGGGCCTTGCGTGTGGCGCCAAGGCGGAAGATTCGAAGCCGTGCGCATACTTGCGCACGGGCGGCCCGCAGAATGTGGGCGAATCCCACCTTCTGCGCCAGTAGTAACAAAAGGGCTCCCAAACGGGAGCCCTTTTTGTATCTGGAGAGGTTTATGCGTCTGATATCATTCCCTTGCGCAGCCCCGGCTCGGCCGCTATAATGCCAGCCTTGCAGCGACCGCAACACCGATTCAGGAGAGGTGGCAGAGTGGTCGAATGTACCTGACTCGAAATCAGGCGTACGTTAAATCGTACCGTGGGTTCGAATCCCACCCTCTCCGCCAGTAAGTAAAAAAAGCTCCCATCGGGAGCTTTTTTTTATTGAGCCGATCCCGCACTTCCTCAAGCTCGCTTCGTCGCGCGCAGCCACACCGCCGCAATCCGCTCCACCTCTTCATACCCCTCGCAATCGAGCTGTCCGCCAAAGATATCCGGATCGAGCTCCTCATAGGTCCACGTATCGCAGGCCGCATCCAGCCACGGCCGTATCGTCTCGAGAAACTCGTCGCGCCCGTCGACGATCGCAATCCCCGTGTAGAGCAGCAGCGTGCCACCGGCGCGCAGCCGGTGGAGCGCGCTTTCAACGATCTGCAGCGACAAACCCGCCCCGCGCATGTCGCCGCCATGGCGGTAGCGCAATTTATCGCGATCGAGGATGAAGGGCGGGTTCGACAACACCAGGTCGAATTCACCCTCCAGGTCCTTCAGCAGGTCGCTGTGGCGCGCCTGCACGTTCGACGCGCCGGCCAGGCGCGCATTCACGCCGGCCAGTTCCAACGCACGGTCGTTGATGTCGGCCGCGAATGTCTTTGTCTGCGGGAACCATGCGGCCACCTCGATCGCGCCCGGCCCGCCACCGGCGCCAATGTCGACCGCGCGCCGCGGCGGCGCCAGGTCTTCCATCGCTCGTTTCAGCGCAGACACGTAGCGGTAGGTATCCGGTCCGAAGAAGACCGCATCTTCGGCATGGGTCGGGAAGGCCGAGTGGAAGTACAGCCGTGTGCCGATGTTCGAGGCGCGCACCCGCGAACGCAGCGCATCGCCATCTTCGGCCAGCACGCCCGCGCGGCGCATCAGCGTCACGATCTCCGCGGGAAGCGTCTCTTTGCGAAACGGCCGGCTCCAGCCGAACACCCCGCGCAAGTCCTGCGCCCAGGCATTCTCCAGGCGGCCGTTGACACGGCGGTGCGTCGCCGGTGTGACGGTCGTGAATTGGTAGCCTGCATGCTGCAGGGCCTGGCCCAGCGCGAGCAGGGCGTCGGTATCGATAATGGTCGCGGTCATGCTGCAGCATGCGCGATGGCTGGCCGGTTCTCTGTACGTTGGCGTACAAAGTGAAGAAAGCGCGCCTCGCTTGCGCTTATGTGAATGCCCGAACATACCGCGTCAAGCCGCAAGTCCATACTGTGCGCAGGTTCAAGTTGGCAACGGTGCCGGCGCGACAATAGTTTAAGGACAGACATGAAGCCACTTTTCCCGGATCAGCAACACGTACGCATCGACCGCGAGGTCGAACGCGAACGCCATGAGCGCACCCTCAACGACGACGCCCGTGCCGGCCTGGCGCCAGACGATGAATTCCGCACGAAAGATGCGCGCGAAAGCATGAATTCGTCGAACCTGCGGCGGACGCGATGAAGTGGGAAGGCGACCGCGAGAGCAATAATGTCGAGGACAACCGCGGCGGTGGCGGTGGCGGCGGAGGCGGCTTCAATATCGGCGGCCGTGGCATTGGCATCGGAACGGTGGCGATCGCACTCGTTGCATCGCTCTTCTTCGGCGTCGATCCGGGGACGGTGCTCGGCATGCTTGGCGGCGGCGGAGGGCCTGCGCCCCAGGTCCAGCAGCAGCGCGACCCGAACGCGCCCCAGGCGACGGACCGCGAATCGCGTTTCGTGCGTACCGTGCTGGCCTATACAGAAGACGCATGGACGCCGATCTTCGCGTCCCAGGGTAGTACCTACCGTGCGCCGACGCTGCAGTTGTTCGAAGGTCGCACACAGACCGCCTGCGGCGCCGGCAACGCCGCCAGCGGCCCGTTCTATTGCCCGGCCGACCAGAAGGTGTATATCGACCTGAGTTTCTTCCGTTTGATGGAGGAGCGCTTCAAGGTCGGCGGCGAATTCGCCCAGGCCTATGTCATCGCCCACGAAGTCGGCCACCACGTCCAAAAGCTGGTCGGCGTGTCGGACCAGGTGAACAAGGCCCAGGCACAGGCCTCCGAGATCGAGGGCAATGCCTTGTCGGTGCGCCTCGAATTACAGGCCGACTGCTTTGCCGGGGTCTGGGCTAACAAGACCCAGCAAAAGGAAGCTTTCCTGGAGCAGGGCGACATCGAAAGCGCTCTGGCCACGGCCAGCGCGATCGGCGACGACGCGCTGCAAAAGCAATCGCGCGGCACCGTGGTCCCGGACTCGTTCACGCACGGCAGTTCCGAGCAGCGCGTGCGTTGGTTCAAGCGCGGTTTCGAGAAGGGCGACGTACAGCAGTGCAATACCTTCGAGGCGCGCCAGCTCTGATTTTTCGGTTCCAGCAGGAATTGTCGGTTTCCTGCTGCGAACACTATGCTAACGCGGTGCTAAATAATGTTAAAAAACATGAATTCCTTTCCGTGCGCCTATCGTAATTGATGGCGTTCTGACATAACTTAAGTCCTACGCGCTCATCGACAGATGGGTACTGCAAAACTTTCGAGGAGGAATTTATGCTGGCAATGAACTATCGGGGGCCTTACCGCGTCCGCGCGACCCACAAGTCGGATCCCGTGATCGAGCATCCGGGCGACGCCATCGTCCGCGTCACGCGCTCGTGCATCTGCGGCTCCGACCTGCACCTGTACCACGGCATGGTGCCGGATACGCGGGTCGGTCACACCTTCGGCCACGAGTTCATCGGCATCATCGAGGAAGTCGGCTCCCAGGTGGAAACCCTGAAGGTGGGCGACCGCGTGCTGGTGCCGTTCAACATATTCTGCGGCTCCTGCTTCTTCTGTCAGAAAGAACTCTACGGTAATTGTCATAACGTGAATGCGATGGCAAGCGCCGTTGGCGCCATTTATGGCTACTCGCACACGGCCGGCGGCTACGATGGCGGCCAGGCCGAATACGTCCGCGTGCCGATGGCCGATGTGGGTCCGATCAAGATCCCTGACGACATCGTCGACGACGACGCAGTGCTGCTCACCGACGCGCTGCCGACCGGTTACCAGGCGGCTGAAATGGGCGACATCAAGGAGGGCGACACGGTCGTCGTGTTCGGCGCCGGCCCGGTCGGCATCTTCGCCGCCAAGTCGGCCTGGCTGTTCGGCGCCGGGCGCGTGATCGTGGTCGACGAAGTCGAGTACCGTCTCGAATTCGTGAAGCACTACGCCCAGTGCGAAGTGGTCAACTTCAAGGATGTGGGCGACATGGCACTGCACATCAAGAAAATGACCGACTGGCTGGGCGCGGACGTGTGCATCGACGCCGTCGGTGGCGACGCTGCCGGCAGCATGGCGCAGACCGTTACCGGGCGCCTGATGAAGATGCAGGCCGGCGCGGCGACTGTTCTGCACTGGTGCATCAACTCGGTGCGCAAGGGCGGCAACGTGTCGATCGTCGGCGTGTATGGTCCGACCTTCAACGCCGTTCCGATGGGCAATGCGATGAACAAGGGCATCACGATGCGCATGAACCAGGCCAGCGTCAAGCGCCACCTGCCGCGCCTGATCGAGCACATCCGTGCCGGGCACATCGATCCGAAGCAGATCATCACCCACCGCATTCCGCTGGAAGACGTGGCCGATGCGTACCACATCTTCTCGAGCAAGCTCGATAACTGCATCAAGCCGATCCTGATCCCGCCGCGTGCCCACGAAGTGCGCGCCGTCTCGGCCAGCGTATCGGCATAAGGAGGACACACATGGATAACCGCGACATGACCGTCCATATCGGCCACGACAACGATCACGATCACGATCATGACCATGGCCACCACGAACACCTGCCGGTGCAGCCGCAATTGCGCCAGCACCGCAAGACGCGCGAGGAGATGGGCCACATCAAGGGCTGGGGCGCTGACCTCGACCACAAGAACCGGCCCGGCGTGCCGATGGAACGCACGCCGCCGCGCTATACCCCGGCCAACATGCCGGAGACGCCTGCGCAGGAGCAGCGCGTCGAGGTGTTGGTGTCGAACGAACGTCCCGGCATCACCCAGCTGCACGGCACGGCGCAACCGCCGTCCGGACTGTCGGGCATGCTGCGGCGCGCCGCCTTCAAGTTCACCGAGAACGACATCCGCCACTGGCTGATCCTGCTCGGCGCCGACCGCATCAATGTCGTGGAAGGCATCGTCGACGACCTGGCCCACGGCCATGTGCCGAACATCCTCGGCGAGATGGGCATCAAAGCGGAATGGCAGCACAACAAGTCCGGCCTGGCGAAAAAGGTCGCGATCGCCGGCGCCGTCGGCGCGCTTGCGTACTACCTTTTCAAGCGAAACGACGACGACCGGTACTGACCTGACCGTCTTACCTTGACCAGCCCCGCCGTTGCGTACTCGCGCAGCGTGCGGGGCTTCTTGCGATTGAGCAAGTCCTTTTCTTGACACTCGTCCACACTCCGATGATCGCCGGTTAATTTCCAACCGGAATTTTCTAATGGAGACGTGATGACGCTTCGACCCCGCCTGCTGGCCACGCCCCTAGGCGTCCTGATCGCAAGCTCCTGCGCGGCCGCTGTGCCGACGCCGATGATGAGCGCGCCCAAAGTGCAGTCCGTGGCGGCCACTGCCGCGCTGCTGTCGACGCTGGCCCGGGGACGCAGCGCGCTCGGGCTCGACAACAACCATGGTTTTAGCGTCGCCCAGCAGCATCCCGGCATCCAGGGCACGCAGGTGGTGCGCGCCGCCCATACTTACAAGGGCTTGCGCGTGTTCGGCTCCGAATCGGTGGTAGTGGTCGATGCCGCGGGCGCCATCGTGTCCGAATCGGCGTCCAGCCGCCGCCTGCACCTGGGACGCGGCGGCGCCAACCGCCTGGGCGCGGCTACGCTCGATTTCAGCGTCAAGCCCCTGGCGCCGCCGAAAGCCGCCATCGACGCGGCAGTCGGCGCAACGCTGGCCGCCGCCGGGCTTGATGCCACGCACGTCGTGCCGCCCACGGCCGAATTGCTGATCTATCCGGTCATGAAGATGGAACGCTTGCCGGGGGCGGTGAATAAACTGGAGGGCGAGCTGAACGCCCTCGACGTGGAGGAAGTCGTCGGCCGCTACGAGCTGGCCTACCTGGTTCGCACGCGCATGCAGCGCGGCGCCCATCCGCACTATCACGACACGATCGTCAGCGCGAAGGACGCACGCATCCTCGAACGCTGGAGCGCCCTGCAAAACGTGATTGGTGTGGGAAAAAGCCAGTACAACGGCGAAGTGCCGATCAGCACCACGTTTGCCGACGGCAGCTATCGCTTGCTCGACCCGGAGCGCGGCAGCGGCGGCACTTATGGCGCGATGGCGATCACGAATGCCGACGGCGGCAGCAAGGCCGGCAACCTGTACACGAATACGAGCAATACCTGGGGCGACGGCAAGCAGTACATCCGCGGCGGCAGCACCACGGACGCGAATGGCCAGACCGCGGCGGTGAACGCGATGTGGGGCCTGATGAATACCTACGACGCGCTCAAGAATGTGCTGGGCTGGCGGTCGCTCGACGGCCACAACACAGCCACCTATATTGCGGTGCACGTTAACACCGCCTACGACAACGCCTACTACAGCGATACCTGCCGCTGCATGTTCATCGGCGACGGTTCGAGTTTCACCAGTCTCGGTTCGATCGACGTCATTGGTCACGAGATGGGGCATGGCGTGACGGCGGCAACCTCGGATCTTGTGTATTCGGGCGAGTCGGGCGGGCTGAACGAATCGAGCTCGGACATCGGCGGGGAAGTGGTGGAAGCGTATGCACGCGCCGGCGGCACGGGCGAGCGCATTCCCTCGACCGGCAACGACTGGATGCTCGGCACCGAGATCAGCCGCGACAAGACGCCGCTGCGCTGGATGTATCGTCCGAGCAAGGACGGCAGCAGCCCGGACGCCTGGAGCACGGCGCTCAAGCGCCTCGACGTGCACTACAGCAGCGGTCCGAACAACCGGATGTTTTATTTTCTGTCGCAGGGATCAAAAGAGGACAAGGCAGGCGACCACTACAGCAAATACCTGGTGAAATCGCCCGCGGCGATGACCGGCATCGGGCTTGATGCGGCATTCCGGATCTGGTTCAAGGCGAATACGACCAAGTTCACGTCAAGCACCAACTACGCCGACGCGCGCGCGAAGATGGTCGAGGCGGCGCAGGAACTGTATGGCGCCGCCAGCCGCGAGGCGGTGGCGGTGCAGAGGGCGTATGCGGCAATCAATGTCGGGCTCGATGTCGACGAGCCGGCCGCTACCGAACCCGCGCCGCCGGCACCTGAATCGAGCGCACGTGCTCCGGAGTGACAGGGAGGTCAGTTGCTCAGCATCGGATACGGATTGACCGGCGTGCCTTTCCACCATTGCTTCTCGGGCGTCAGGGCAACGATGGCGAAATGCAGGTGCGGTGCGTTCGGGTCCGAGTTGCCAGTCACGCCCACATAGCCGAGCAGGTCGCCGCGCTTGACCGGCATGCCTTCCTTCACGCCATCGGCGTAGCGGTCGAGATGGGCGTAGTAATAGGCATGCTGCTCGTTCGGATCGAACTGGTACAGGGTCAGGCCGCCTGGCTTGCTCTCGAACAGCTTGACCACTTTTCCGTCGCCCACAGCGCGCACCGGGGTGCCTTTCGGCGCCATGATGTCGAGTGCTTCGTGGTGGCGCTCCTGGCCGCGCGGCTGGTCGAAGGTGTCGGTCAGCTTGGCGTAGGCAATACCTTCCACCGGGACCATCAGCTTGCCCGGCATGCTGCCGCCGGCCGTCAGTTCCGGCGCGGACGAGGTAGCTGTCGTCGACTGCGGGGCAGGGCGGATCGGCAGGCTGGCATCCGACAAGTCGGTTTGCACCAGCCGGTCGGCCGGCGTCCCGGCGGCCGGCGTCCCGACCACAGGGGCAGCGGCTGCCGGCGCAGGCGCGGGTGGGGAAGCGCTTGGCGGCGCGGGCAAGGACCCGCCATCGGTGATGATCGGATTGGGCGCGTCGGCGAACTCACGCAAGTAGACAAACAATCCGGCGGCGCCGACCACCAGTCCGATCAAAAACGTTACCAGCCATTTCATCTGCAACCCTCCTGGTGATTAAAAATCACTGCTGTTGTAATACGACTGCGGTACCCGCAGCCACCACGGCCGCCACTTCCGCGGCGCTCCAGTTGGTCAAGCGGATGCAGCCATGCGATTCGGTCTTGCCGATGAACTTCGGCACCGGCGTGCCATGGATGCCGTAGTGCTCCTTCGACAGGTCGATCCAGGCGACGCCCACCGGATTGTTCGGTCCCGGTGCGATCTTTGCCTTCTTGTCGCCCGGCTCGGCATCCCAGAACAGTTTCGGGTTGTAGTGGTAGGTCGGGTTCGGATGCACGCCATTGATCTTCCAGTTGCCGACCGGCAGTGGATCGTTTTCGCTGCCGGTCGAGGCCGGGTATTGCGCGATCAGGCGATCGGATGCATCGAACAGCATCAGGACCTTGCGGCTGTCGCTGACGACAACCTTCGAGGCCGCCGGCAGGGCCGGGCCGCCGTGCACGCTCGGCACGACGATCTGTTCGCCGGCGCGGGTGAAGGTCTTGCCCGGGTTCAGCCGCGTGATGAGGTCGGGACTGGCATGGAACTTCTCGCCCAGGCCCTCGATCGCGGTGGCGTAGCCGAGCTTGGGCAGCTTCGACTTCTCCATCATGTCTTCGGGAATCGGCTGGAAGGGGCCGGCCACGTCTTCATTGGCCAACACGTAATTGGTCAGGGTCGGCGTCGTGTCCTGGTTCAGCGCATTCCAGGTGGCGTCGTCGAGCTTGCCGCTCGCTTCCAGGTTGCGCGACTTCTGGAACGCGGAGAGTGCCTGGCGCATGTTCGAACCGTAGGCGCCATCGATCTCGCCCGGCGAAAAGTGCAAGCGGTCGAGCAGGACCTGGGCGCGCAGCAGGCGCTCGAATTCGGCGCGCTCCTGGGCGGCGGCCTCAGGCGTGGCTGCCTGGCCCGGCTGCTGCGGCGCGCCTTGCTGTGGCGCCGCTCCTTGTTGTGGGATTGCCTGCGCTGGCTGGCCGGCAGCCGCAGCAAAAGGAAGGGCGCCGGCGAGCATGGCGAGCAGAAGGGGAGCGACGAATTTTTTCATTTGGCACCTGCATTACTGACTAAGGGAAACATCAGAGTAGGCTTGCCGAACACAGCGGTCTGTGCGCCACCGAACTCAGGCATTCGGGCGTCGGATGGGCGCTACAATCCCGGAATGACGATTGTCCACACCATCACGCTCCTGCCCCTCGGCTGCAGTGTTCCCGCCACCGGCACCACGGTGCTGCAGGCGCTCGAGTCCGCCGGCATCGAACTGCCCAATTCCTGCCGCAACGGCACCTGCCGCACCTGCCTGTGCCGGCTCGGCGGAGGCACGGTGCGCTACCTCGTCGAGTGGCCAGGATTGTCGATCGAGGAAAAGCGCGAGGATTACCTGTTGCCGTGCGTGGCTGTCGCCAACTCCGATATTGTCGTCAACGCACCGCTGGCGAAGCGGCGCCCTTGAGCAAATCTGCGTGCACTGTGCGCGCCAGCGCGCGCTCGATGGCGGCCGCCACCAGCGGCCAGGAGGGCGAGCTCGCGGCCACCTCGTCGTAGTGGCTGGCCCCCGGCAGGATCACCACCTCGGCGCTGTCGCCGGCTGCGCGCGCGCGCGCCGCGTAGTCGTGGGCCACGCGCGGCGGCGAGATCGTGTCCAGTTCGCCCGTCACGAGGATGGTATGGCTGCCGTTCGGGATCAGCTCGGCCGCATTCGTGTCAAGGTAGACGTCGGGCCGCGCCGGACTCGGCTGGCCGGCGAGTTCCGGGGTGTCGCGCCCGCAGCTCGCCTTGATCAGTTCGCGTTCATGGCGCAGGTCGGCCAGACCGCCGAGGCTGACGACGGCGCGTACCGGGAGCATGGCTGTCCGGTGCAGCGGGCTGGTGGCCGGAATGCGTGCGCGTCCGGCAATCCATTGCACCAGCTGGCCGCCGGCCGAATGACCGACCGCCACGACCCGGTCCAGGTCGAGCCGGTTGTCGCCTGCCTGCGCCGCCAGCGTGTCGAGGGCGGCATGCATGTCCTGGTACATGCCCGGGTAGCCGCCACCGGGCTCGTCGACGCGACGGTATTCAACGTTCCAGACCGCGATGCCGCGCTCGAGCAGGGCGCCCGCCATGCTGCGCAACTGGATGATGCCGCCGAATTTCTCGGTCCAGCAGCCGCCATGCACCAGCACCGCGACCGGGAAGGGGCCGGCGCCGTGCGGCACGAACAGCTCAACATATTGGGACGGGGCGGCGCCGTAAGCAATGCGCGCAGCGGGGGCGGGGCCGTTCAAGGCCATGTAGTCGGCAAGTTTCATCGGGGCAGCCGACACGAGGGCCGGAAAGAGGATCGCTAGCAGCAGGAGTCGGGTTTTCATGGGTCGGGAGAGGGCCGAAAACATGCACTATACGCATGTTTGTGCGATGCGCACGATTGAAAACCCCGGTCGTTCTTCCATGCTAATCTTCGCAAAACGTCAACGTTTTCAACTACCACGGGAGAATCATCATGAGCGAATCGAAGACTAACAACCCCCAGAGCAAGCCGGAAGACCATATGTCGGAAGAAGACCTGGCCAAGCAGCGCGCCGGCGCCGAAGACAAGAGCAGTCACGACCACATGTCGCGCGAAAAGGCCAGCACCAATGAAGGCGCAGGGGGCGGGGCGAAGCAGAAGCAGAACCACTAAGTCAAGCTTGTTCTGCAATGGTGCGGCCCTCCCGGCCGCACTGTTTTTGGCAGCACCATTCTGGAGAGACCACGCCCATGGATACCATCGATCCGCATGACGGCAGCCGCGGCGCGCTGCGTGCCCATTCGACGCCCGACCCCGAGCAGCCGCCACAAACCATCCCGGTGCCCGACGATGTGCCCGATCCGGTGCACGCGCCGGTCGAGGAACCGTTCATTCCGGAGTCGCCGATCCGCGCATGAAGGACGTGCGCCGGCCCGCCTTGCATGCCGGCGGGGATCTTCAACTGCCCGCGCCGGCGGCTAAAACGGCTTCACGCTCAAGCAGTGCCGATAGCCACTCCCCGATCGGTTCAGGCCGTGAATAGAAATACCCCTGCATCACGTGACACTGGTTCGCGATCAGGAATTCTGCCTGCTCCCTGGTTTCGACACCTTCGGCTACCACGTGCAGGTTCAAGTGCCGCGCCATCGACAGGATCATCTTGACGATGGCCGTGTCGTCACTGTCGTCCGGCATGTCTTGCACAAAGCTCTTGTCAATCTTGAGCTCATGCAAGGGCAAACGCTTCAGGTAAGCCAGGCTTGAGTAGCCGGTGCCGAAATCATCGATCGAGAAGCGGATACCCAGTGCCGCCAGTTCATTCATGCGGCCAATGACTTCGTCGAGGTTGTCAATCAGCAGGCTCTCGGTGACTTCAAAGATCAGTTGTGCCGCCGGGGCGCCGGTTCTGGTCAGCACCTCCTTGACCTGGTCGACGAATCCGGGCTGACGATACTGTTTTGGGCTGACGTTGATCGACAGTGGCAGCCGGCAGCCGACATCCTTGAGCCTTGCGAGTGCGACGCAACCCTGTTCCAGCACCCAGGCGCCAAGTGACAGGATCAGTCCGCTGTCTTCCGCGATCGGAATGAACTGGGCCGGCGACACATAGCCACGATCAGGGTGGCGCCAGCGCAGCAACAACTCGGCGCCGGCCGGCCGGCCATCGCGGTCCATCTGTGTCTGGACATGCACCGTCATTTGCTGGCGCTCGATGGCCAAGCCGAGGTCGTGCTCGAGGGCCAGCCTGAACTCCACCTCCACCTGCATCTCCTGTTCGAAAAACGCGACGTGGTTGCGGCCGCTTTTCTTGGCCCGGTACATTGCCGTATCGGACTCGCGCAGCAGATCATGGGCGGACTGTCCGCCGCCGCGCAGCAGGGTCACGCCGATACTGGCTGTCGAACTGTAAGGTTGGCCATTGACCTCGAACGGTCGCGCGAGCGCTTCGCGCACGGTGCGTGCCGTCGCCATGGCCATCGATGCGCCGGCCAGCTCGTCGCTGCCCATCCCGGTCATCAGGATCACGAACTCATCGCCGCCAAGCCGCGCCAGCGTATCCTGCGGGCGCACTACGCCCGTTAACCGCTGCGCGACGACCTGGAGGAAGGCATCCCCCACCGCGTGCCCGCGCGCGTCATTGATGTTCTTGAAGTTATCGAGGTCGATGAACAGCATCGCGCCCAGTAGCCCATCGCGCGTGGCTGCCGCCAGCGCGGTATCGATGCGGCTCATCAGCAGAGGCCGGTTCGGCAAATCGGTCAGGGCATCGAAATAGGCGAGGCGATGAATGCTTTGCTCGGCCTGCTTGCGAACGCTGACGTCGCGTTCGATCGAGACCCAGTGGGTCAGGACCCCGTCCTCACTCCGGATCGGGATCATGTCCAGTTCGACCCAGAACTGGGCGCCGCCGCGGGTATAGTGGATCAACTCTTCGCGAAATGCGACCTGCGCCAGCAGGCCTGCGTGAATACGGGCAATCACTTCCTGGCTGGTGCCGGGGCCGTGCAGCAAAGAGCTCGGCCGGCCCAGCACTTCGCTGCGCGCATAGCCGCTAATGTCTTCGAACGCATCGTTGACGAATACGATCGGGGGCCAGGCCGTCACGCTGTGCTGCGCATTCATGATGATGACCATGTCGGTCAGGTGCTTCACGCAGGTGCCCAACAGTACCAGCTCCGACCTGGCATCGGCCAGCTTGTTCTGCGAGTTCCGGATCGCATCGAGCATGTAGTTGAACTGGACCGCGAAATCGACCACCTCGAGCGGACCGGAATAAGGCACCCTGGTATCGAGGTCACCGGCGGCGGCCTTGCGGGCCGCCTCTTGCACCGCCACCATCGGACGGGAGATGCGCTTGCTCACGTACACGGCGAGGAGAAGCACCAGCAGCAGCGTCAGGCCACCGAACACCAGGTTGCGCATTGCGGCCTGGCGCGCGCTGAACAGCACCGTGTCGGTGTTAATGCCGGCCACGGCGAACCAGTCGGTTCCCGGGATCGGCAAGAACCCGAAGACACGTTCAGTGCCATCGGAGGTTTCGGCACGCCCGGTACCGTTTTTACTGGACAGGACAATCTTCACCGCCTCGCTGTCGCTCAGGTTTTTGCCGACCCGCCCTTCGGCGTCGCGCGATCGCGCCACCAGTACCCCCTTGCTGTCGATCACGGCAATGAGTGTGGATTCAGGCAGTTTTTCGGCACCCCGGACTACCCGGAGCCTGACCAGGTCGAGCGGCATCTGAATTGAACCGGTCATGTTGCCGGCATCGTCGAACAGGGGGTGTGCCAGCACTGCCACGACGCGCCCGGTCACCGGACCCAGATAGGGCGGACCGACGGTGAATTTTTTGGCGCTAAATACGCGTTTGTACCAAACGGCATCGCCCACAAAGGTGGCGGTGCGACGCGGCTGGTCCATGGCGGAACACACGATATAGCCTGTGCGGTCAGCCTTGCTGAGGTTGGAGAACTGCGGGTACAAATCCTTGAACTGTTCGAAAATCTGATCGCAGCCCTGGCCCGAATCGTTGCGCACGCCCGGACGCTGGGCAATTTTGCTCATCACGTAAGACGCATCCGCGAGCAGCCCCTCCATATTGTCCGCCGTCAGTTGCGCCAGGCTGTAGGCCGAGCGCGCGGCCTCTTGCTCATCTGTCCTGTACTGGTTCCACACGGAGAACGCCAGCAGGAGCGCCGCCGG
Source organism: Massilia sp. CMS3.1 (assembly GCF_051262535.1). Taxonomy (NCBI): domain Bacteria; kingdom Pseudomonadati; phylum Pseudomonadota; class Betaproteobacteria; order Burkholderiales; family Oxalobacteraceae; genus Massilia; species Massilia sp. CMS3.1. The sequence goes on from NZ_JBIMES010000013.1 coordinate 63,184, forward strand.
GATGACCGCCGCCGCCGTCAGGCTGTAGAGCAAGCGGCGAACCGACCAGTTCGTGTGTTTGCGCACTGCGTATCCCTCGCTCGATATGTACGGCGCTGTTGCGCGTGAAGGCCAGTGTATCATCCCGGCCCGTGGCAGCAAGTATCAGGAATGTTCGATCTTCCGAACAGCGCCGCGCCTCATCCGTGCCTTGAATGCACATCGCTCACTCCCTGCAGCCGGACGCAGCCGGCAGGTCATGCGCGGACCTGGCTGCGTCCGAACGCCTGCCACCCGTTCTTGCCTTCTTGCTTCGCCTGGTACATGGCCGTGTCGGCACTGGCAACCAGTTCATCCGGCGTTGCGCCATCGTACGGGAAGGCGGCCACGCCAATGCTGCAGCCGACCCCAAGGACTTCGTGCTCGGTTGCAAAGCGCAGGCGCGAGACGACATCGACCAGACGGGCTGCGATGATGCCGCCCTCCTGCAGGCCGATGGCAGGACACACCAGCGCGAATTCGTCGCCACCGATGCGCGCCACCACGGCGTCCGGACGCATTTCGGCCGCGAGAGCGGCGCCGACCGCGATCAGGATGTCATCCCCGGTACGGTGCCCGCCCACATCGTTGGCACGCTTGAAATCATCGAGGTCGACGAACATCAGTACCAGGGGCGCGCTTTGGACGGTCGCGTTCTGCATCGCGGCCGTCAGTGCCTCGAACAGGCCACGCCGGTTGAGCAGGCTGGTCAGGGGATCGTAAAGCGCCTGCGCTGCGCGCCGCTGGATCTGCCGTTCCGAAGTAATGTCCTCGTGAAAGCATAAATAGCCGATCGCGCCATGCGCCTGCAGCACCGGACGCATCCGCTGGGCAATCAGGCGTCGGTCTTGCGTGTACAACTCGATATCGGGGATGATTGCGCCCCCTTCAGGCGGATGCAGCAGGTGATCCAGGCCGCCCTGGTCATCCGGCGCAGTCAGCGCGCGCAGGCGAATCACAAGGTCGGCCACCAGGGTGCCGCAAACGTCGGCATCGAGCTGCCAGAGCTTCGCGAACGCATCGTTGGCATGGGCAACGCAGCCCGCTTCATCGACAAACAAAATACCTGCCGGAATAGCGTCGAGCAGTGCCGAGAGCTGGGCCCGGCCGGTACGCGCGCTCTGCAGGTGCTTTCCCTGCAGCGCTTCGCTGACTTGCAGCGCCGTCATGCGCTCGCGCAACGCTACAGCCATGGTATTGAAACTGGCGCCAAGCCGACCGATTTCGTCGTTGCTTCCGACCGGGACCAGGGCATCGAAATTGCCTTCGGCGATGCGCCGGCTCGACTGTTCGAGTCGTACCAGATGGCGCGTCAAGGCAATCGACAGCGCCGCCATCAGCGCTGTCGACAGGAGTAGTGTCAAGGCGGCGACGGCAAAACTCTGGCGCAGGAAAGCAGCACGGGCACTGCGCAAACCATGCGTCGACAGGCCGAACGATGCCTGGCCGAGACGCTGCCCTGACATCTCGATTGTGGAGGCCAGATGCAGCGTGGCGTCGGCCCGATCGAGGTCGAGTTGCATGCCATCACGGGCAGGCAGCGCCAGTGCAGGATTCCAGCCCGCGCTGGCCACGACGCGGCCGCGGTGGTCGAACAGCACCAGATAATTGATTGATTCCCTGCTGACCACACGCTCGATGGTTTGCTGAAGCGTGGCATAGTCGCGTTGTGCAAGCGGTATCGCAATCGACTGGTCGAGCAGCACGCTGACCTGGTGGTTCTGGTAAGTTGCCTGATCAGCCAGCGTGTGCTTCAGGATTTCCGAGCTTCCAATCCACAGCATGCCGGACGCAAACAGTTGAATCAGCGCGCATGCCGCGACCAGCTTGCCGCGCAGCGAACTTCTCCATCTCTTCAGTATCATCCGGGGTTCGCCAGTATTGCCTTGGTCGTGCCCACATAGGGGTCCATCGAGGCCATCAGGCCCGGGGGCAATTCGCGGATCGCGCTGAAACCGGTGGCGGCAAAGAATGCCGTGCCTTCCGGCGTCCCGCCGGCAAAACGCAACAACGCCTCCTTGATAGCGTTGACCAGTGCGGGCGCCAGCCGGGGACTGGCCAGCACCACAAAGCCGGGCACCTCGGCGAAGGTGGCAAGTACTTGCAGTTGCTCCTTGATCGGTCCGGGAATGGCGCGGTATTCGCCGCCGCTGAGCATGGCGGCGATTGCGTCGCCCTGCAGCACGACGTTGCCCACGCTGTCGTCGGTCGGGGTGTTGATTGTTTTGAAATGCCGCCCCCTGACCAGGCTTTTCTCGGAAAGCCATTGGAAGCCGCGCAGGGTGACCAGAGATTGTGGATTCGACAGCGCCAGTGTTTGTCCGTCCAGCTCGGCAGCGCTTTTCAAGGGCCGCTTCCTGGCGCAGATGATCATCCCCTTAATAGCCGGCTCGTACATGAGCAAGGGCACCAGGCCACGCTCGAGCTGCGCAACGCGGGCCAGATGCGATGCGGTAATTACCAGATCGTATTCCAGTCCAAGTGTGCGCGCGTGAAATGCATTCCAGGAAGCTGCGGTCGACAGCTGAACACCGCGGCCCAGACCGCGCTGCAGGAAAGTGCGCATCGGTTCGTATTGCGCCAGCAGGACCCGGGCACTGATGTTGGGCAAAATACCGATCTCAAGGCTGGGCAGATCCTGGGCGTGGCTGAAACGCGGCAGGCATGTTGCAAGCAGGGCAAGCGAGGCAGTTCGGCGCGCCGCTGAATGGCTCATCACATCAACTTTCAAAATAGGAGTAGTGGTGGGTCAGAACCGTCATCGAAAGCGGCAACTGAGTTGGCGTGAACAGGTTCTTCAAGGCAATGCGTTGATTGCGGCATGCTGTTCCCCAGGTTAGCAAAGTTTCGATTTGCGTACCGGAGTTTCCTAGCAGCATTTTGACACAGAGTGGGATGTGATGCCTGAGGCGGGTTGAGATTTGTCGGCCGACCTTCGGCGACCTTGGCGGGGGTATCCGGTAATCGTCGGTTCAACGATAAAACTACGCAATCACGTTGATCATGACCGCGTCCTGGCCGGGCGCGACCCGGTCAGTGCCTTGACTCACCCGGCATGAAGCCGAAGGTGGTATTTTTGTTGACGCCGCTTATCAAGCAGCGTTCAGCCCTTCGATTGCTTGCCGTCGCTGCCGTTGGTCCCCTTGAGCGGCGGGATTTCCTTGATCATCTCTTCGGTTTCCTTTTCTGCCGGGGTCTTTTCGCCGCTGCCGATATCGTCCTCGTGCAGAATGGCGCCGCCGCTGGCTGCCGGATCCGTCGGTTGTTGCGATTTGGTCATGGTGCTGCTCCTGTCTGATGTTCGAACAATCCTAACAGTCGCTGCATGTCACCGGCGCGCAGTACGACAATGTGGCGATCTTGCTGAAGAACACACAAAGTTACAATAATGTTCGATGCCGAACCTTCCTGTCCTGTGAGTTTTTTTATAATATCTATTCACCGAATTTGGACTGAAAACGACGGAGACTCAGATGGGCAATTCGCTGCATAACAAGATTTACCTCGGCCGGAGCACCGGCTTCGCATCGCGCCGGTTCCAGGGGGTGCTGGCTGTGGGCGCCATCGTCGGCGCCGGCCTGTTGTGGGTTGCCCTGCGCACCGTGCGCTAAGCTGTCGCGCTGGCGCTTGGGTATTGATTAGTTGCCGCCGCGCGTCACGGCGGTTACCATGACGGCCCAGCAGACTAAACGAGCGGTAATGAAGAACGAAAAACTGACGACAGACGAGTACAACGCCCTCGAGTTCATCCGGCGTGGCGCGCGCACTGACCGGGTCAATGCCTGCGTCGGACGCAATGCCAAGCGCCTGGCCGGCCTGAAGATGATCGCCTACGCGCGCGACGGCAAGGTCGACCTGACGGAGAAAGGGCAGCAGGTGTTGTTCCTGCGCGCCTGTGTCGAAGCGATGACGAGCCTGGCGCAAGATCCGCAAGCGGCGGTTGCCGGCGACGTGGCGCAGTTCCTGATTCGCAAGTCGCACCTTGTGCCGCGCGAGGAAGGCGGCTTTGAGGTCACGGCACGTGGTCTGGAGTCGCTGGCCGATATCCAGGCGCAGGAAGAACCGAAGAAGTAAGCCTCGGCGTGCTCTAGCAGCTCAGCCGCGTCGGCGCCGCTGTGGGTAGACAAGCGTGCGCACGGCAATCTCGGCCGGCACGTTCATCGCTGCGAGAAACTCGGCTGCGCGCTGCAATCCGAGCGTCGGGACCGAGGCCACCGCCTGGTTCACCAGGTCGCGCGTGCGCAGGTCGGTTCTTGCCACGCGGGCATTGGCCGCCTGGCGCGTTTGTACTTCTTCCATCATCATGTTCCTGAAATTGCAATAGAGACACGACTATTGTAGAGCACCGATGTGGAAATTACCACATTCTTGTAGGAATAATCCTTCAAGCAGGTGTGGTGGCAGCCTCCGGAGCGACGATTTCCTCGGGCGCCAGCCCGCGTCCCCCAATCAGCAATTGTTCGAATTCATGCGCCGGCAAGGGTTTACTGAAGTAGTAGCCCTGCATTTCGTCGCAGCCATGGCGGCGCAGGTAGTCGAGCTGCTCGCCCGTTTCCACGCCCTCGGCGATCACCGCCAGCTTCAGGTTGTGCGCCAGCGCGATGATCGAGGTGACGATCGCCTCGTCGTTGGCATCGCGCGTGATGTCGGCCACGAACGAGCGGTCGATCTTGAGCACGTCGATCGGGAAGCGCGACAGGTAGGACAGGCTCGAATAGCCGGTGCCAAAATCGTCGATCGACAGGTTCACGCCCAGCGCCTTCATGCGGTGCAGCAGCTCGACGGCCGGCGTGATGTCGCTCATGAACAGGCTTTCGGTCAGCTCGATTTCCAGGTATTTCGGCTCGAGGCCGGTGTCGTGCAATACCGCCGCCAGGTTCTCGATCAGGTCGGCGGCGCCGAACTGGCGTGCCGACAGGTTGACGGCCACGCGCAGCTTGTCGAAGCCGGCGTCCTGCCAGGCCTTGTTCTGGGCGCAGGCGGTACGCAAGACCCAGGCGCCGATCGCCACGATCATTCCGGTTTCCTCGGCGATGCTGATGAAGCGGCCGGGCGGCACCATGCCCAGTTCCGGATGCTGCCAGCGGATCAGCGCTTCCATGCCGCATATCTTGCCGGTCTTTATGTCGACCTGGGGCTGGTAATACAGCACGAACTCGTCGCGCTCGACGGCATTCCGGAGCGCGCTCTCGATGCGCACGCGTTCCAGCGATTCCTCGTTCATCGCCGGCGTATAGAACTGGAAGTTGTTGCGGCCCAGCTTTTTCGCACGGTACATGGCGATGTCGGCATGTTCGATCAGGGTATCCGCGTCCGTGCTCTCGCTCGGGTACACGGCCACGCCGATACTGCAGGTGACGAAGAATTCCTTGGTGCCGAGCATGACCGGCTGGGCGACCGCGCTCATCACGCGTCCAACAACCTCAGGCGTGAGTTGCTGGTCGCCGCTTTCGGAGGCGATGACGACAAATTCGTCGCCCGACAGGCGCGCCACCGTGTCGGCGTCGCGCAGCGAGGCGCGCAGGCGCGCCGCCACCGTCATCAGGAGTACGTCGCCGGCCTTGTGGCCCATGCTGTCGTTGACGAACTTGAAGCGGTCGAGATCAATCAGCATGACCCAGACCGGGTTGCCGCTGCGCGCGGCATACGCCACCGCCTGGCCGAGGCGGTCATGCAGCAGCGAGCGGTTCGGCAAGCCGGTCAAGGCATCGTGCTGGGCCACGTGGTGCACGCGCTGCTCGGTGAGTTTGCGCTCGGTGATGTCGCTGCCGGTGCCGCGGTAGCCGTCGAACTGGCCGAATTCGTCGAACACGGGCTCGCCATTGACCAGGAACCAGCGCGTCTGGCCGTTGTCGTCCATCACCTGGTATTCGAAGTCGGCGAAGGGCTGGAAGGCGAGCACCTGAGCAATGTGCTTGCAGCCCGAGTCGGAGCTGCCCAGCGTCGGCATGTACTCCCAGCGCGTCTTGCCCAGCACTTGGTCGACCAGCACGCCTGCTTTTTCGGAAAAGCCCCCGGTCACCATCGTGAAGCGAAACTGGCTGTCCTGTTCCCAATACCAGTCCGAGGACATCGATACCAGCTGGCGGAAACGCTGCTCGCTTTGCTGGAGCGCTTTTTCGGTGCGCTCGCGCGCAACCATGTCGTCGATCAGGCGTCGGTTGGTGCGTTTCAAGTCGGCGGTACGCTTGCGTACCAGCTGCTGTACGCGTCGGGTGCGTTCCGCGGATGTCTGGACCCAGGCCGCCGTCATCAGGCTGAGCAGGATGCCGCCGGCCAGTATCGCCAGCGAGGCCAGGTGGTCCGCCGCGAACGGGCGTGGCTTCATGCCCACTTCGACCAGCCACGGGCGGCCGGCCACGTTCAGGGTGCGTGCGAAGTTCATGTCGTGTTCGGGCGCGATCCAGCTGCCCAGCAGATCGCGCCGAGGCCGCGTGCCGCTGGCGTTGGTGGTGAAGACCCGGTCTGCCGCTTGCGGACGTGCGCCGGCATACACCGACATCACGATCTGGCTGTCGTCGAGCAGGCCCGCGCCCGCCAGCGTCATGGAGACCAGCTCCTGTGCGCGCACCACCACGGCAGTGTCGCCAGCGAGTGCGCCCTTGGCATCGTAGACTGGCAGCAATATCTGGAAGCTCGGCTGCGGGCTGGAATCCTGTACCAGCGGGAACAATGGCGTGGCAGCCGCGCGGTTGTCGGCATGCGCGCGTGCCACGGCCGCACTGACCGGTTCGCGGGTGGAAGAATCGAAGCCGAAGGCGGCTTCATTGCCGCCCATCGGCACGAGATAATCGACGATGCTGTAAGTGGGGCGGCGCCGGGCCGGCACGCGCTCGCCGGCGCGCTCCTCGCCGATCACGGTGCCTGGAATGACGCGTTGCAATTCGGCTTCGACTGCGGCGCGTTCGCTGTCGTTGACGATGCGGTGGTAGTTGAACGCCTTGATGAAGGGGTGGCGCAGCAGCAGCGGCGCGGTGAATTCGTGGAACTGGGCGCGTGTGACCGGGGCGCCCAGGGCAAACAACTGGTTCGTGACGGTGACCACTTCAACCGCGTCGAGCAGTCCCTGGCCGACGGCGGCCACGCGCTGTTCGGCGCGCTGGTTGAACGACAGCGCCCGGTTCTCGTATTCGAGTTGGCTCACGCCGACGAACAGGGCGCTCGAGGCGGCCAGGCCGGCGCCGAGGGTGAGGGCCGCCGCGCGGGTAAGAGAAAACGGCAGGCGACGCAACATGACTGATCCCGAAAATTATTTGCCCAAAAGCACTACAGCAACGAAGTGTGTCATAGGTTGGCCGGTTTTCGCAAACAAATCCTCGCGCCGGCCGCTCTGGCAAGGCCGATGTCGCCGCGATCAGACAGGCCGCCGGGCAAGCCAGGCGACGAGGACCCGCGCCAGCAGTTTGTTCAATAAAGAAAACCGCAGGCCACGCCAGCGTGCGCAGCCTTCCTGCAGGCGCGCCGCGCGCCCGGCGCCGCCTGGCGCGGCGCGCACTGCGAACAGCAGGTGGTTGTTGCCCGCAATGCCGGCGAAGTCGCAGACGCGTCCGCCGAAGGCGCTCCCGATCCGTTCGGCGATCGCATCGTGGCAGGGATCGTAGCTGAGGATGTTTGCCGCCAGCACGCCGCCATCGACCAGCGCGCACCGGCAATCGATGTAGAACGCGGCGCTGCCGAGCGCGGCCGGCATGCCGGCGGCGTCGAAACCGTCGACCAACACCACGTCGAAGCTGCCGGGCGCGGCGCGCAGAAAGTCGGCGGCGTCCGCATGCACGATGCGCAGGCGCGCATCGTCCGGCGGCACCTGGAAGGTCTCGCGCAGGGCGATCACCTCGGCGCTGATTTCGAGCACCGTGATGCGGGTGTGCGGGAAGTGCCGGTAGCAGAACTTGGCCAGCGAACCGCCGCCCAAACCGACCATCAGGATATGGCGCGGATATGGCACGAACAGCGCAAAGCACATCATGGCGCGCGCGTAGTCGAGCACCAGCGCGTCCGGGTGCGAGAGCAGCATCTCGCTCTGGATATCGCCGCCCTGGAATTCGAGCGTGCGCCGGTTGCCGTGCGTACGCACGCGCGGAAAGCAGGCAGGGGGCGGCTCGAGCGGTTCCGGAAGTGGCGGCATGGCGCCAGTATAGAAGAGAGTCGGCGCCACCGCTGCGTCTTGTTCACAGGCATGAAACTCTGATAAGCTGGCCTTTGCCGCCACTGGAGTACCGTATGTTCCTCGCTCACCCACCGACCACCGCCACCAACAGCACGCGCATGGAGCACGCATGCTGAGCGGCGCCATGCTGACGATGGATTCGACCACCATGGTGCTGGTGCTTGCACTGGGCAACCTGGCGCTGTGCAGCGTGCTGTTCTTCTTCGACTACGGCGCCGTGCGCGCGCCCGCGCTGGCCAGCTGGGGCCTGTCGAAGCAGGTGCAGGCGGGGAGCTGGATCCTGCTCGCGCTCGGCGGCGCGCGCGTGGTGCCCGAGCCGCTGGCCCTGCCCGGCGGTTGGGCCTTGCTCATCGCCGGCGTGGCGCTCGAATCTGCTTCCCTGTGGGAGACGGCGCACCGGCGCCCGCTGGTGCGCGTCATGGTGCCCCTCGCCATCGGCGCCGTGTTGATCTTCCTGGTGTCGTACTGGATCGACCCGCTCGGCCTGCGTACGCTGGCCGCGGCGCTGATCCTGGGCGCTTTTTACCTGATCGGCGCGGCAGCCCTGGCGCGTGGCTGGCGGGAAGCCTCGATGCTGCAGCGCGCGCTGGCGGTCGTCTCCGTCATCTTGGCGCTGGTGGTGGCCGCGCGTGGCCTGCTGGTGCTGGTCATGCCCGACGGCTGGCGCTGGCTTTCGCACGACCTGCTGCGCCAGCTCTCGACCATCGCTTTCTACCTCTTGATGCTGGTGAACGGCTTCGGCTGCCTGCTGCTGGGGCGCGAGCGCCTGCAGGGGGACCTGGCGCGCCTGGAGACGCTCGACCTCGTGACCGAGGCGCCGAACCGGCGCGGGTTCTTCAACGCGCTCGCGCCGTGGATGGCCCTGGCGCGCCGTCCGGGTTCGCCGACCGCGCTGGTCGTGCTCGACCTGGACAGCTTCAAGCGCGTCAACGACGGCTACGGCCATCCGGTGGGCGACGTCGTGCTGCGCCACGTCGCCGACCTGTGCAAGCGCCAGCTGCGCGACAGCGACTTGCTGGGGCGCCTGGTGGGCGGCGAGTTCGCGCTGCTGCTGCCGCGCACCGGCACCGAGGAAGCCATGCTGGTGGCCGAGCGCATGCGCGCGGCGATCGAGACCACGCCGGTGAAAACCGAGCGCGCGATGATCTCGATGACGGCCAGCTTCGGCGTCACCACGATCCGTCCCGACGACAGCCATGTCACGCTGTTCGGCCGCGCGGGAACGGCCATGCGCGAAGCGAAGGCGGGCGGACGGAATGCGATCCGCCTGGCGCCGCGCGAAACCATCCCCCTCGCCTGAGTACCCGGAGCGCGCTCCTGACCTCCTCGGCGCCCCGTCATCGGGGCGTCACAAACCGGCTTCATACTGCGCGCTCTACCAGCCAGGGCGAGCCATGCCACCTTCCTTACCTCCCGCGCCGCTGTACGCCGCCGTCGAACTCGGGTCCGACAGCTTTCGCCTGCATGTGGCCAGCTGGGAGGAGGGCGCGATGGTGGTCGCCGCTTCCCTGACCGAACCGATCCGCCTGGGCGCGGGGATCGGCGCCGACGGCTGCCTCGATGGCGAGACGGTGCGGCGCGCGCTGGCTTGCCTGCGCCAGTTCAGGGTGGCGCTTGCCAGGTGGGAGGTGCTGGCTGTGCGGGTGGTGGCGACGGCTGCGCTGCGCGTGGCCTGCAATGCGCCGGCCTTCCTGCCGGCGGCGCAAGCGGCGATCGGCTATCCGGTCGAGGTGCTGGGCGGCGAGGAAGAGGGCCGCCTGGTGTACCTGGGGGTGGCCGGCGCGCTGCCGGACGCCGACGAACGGCGCCTGGTGCTCGATATCGGCAGCGGCTCGACCGAGATCGCGGTCGGGCGCGGCGACCAGGTCGAACTGGTGCAGTCGTTCGGCATCGGCGCCCTGCGCCAGGGCTTGACCTTCTTTCGCGACGGGATCTCGCCGGCGTCCTTCGAGGCGGCGCTGGCGTCGGCGCGCAGCCGCTTCGCCGACGCCGGCGCGCTCGCCGGGGCCAGGCGCTGGGAGCGTGCCTATGGCGCCTCGGGCACGGTGCGGGCCCTGTTCGAACTGGCCGGCGCCAATGCATCCGGCGCGCGCGGCGCGAGCGCGGGCGCCTTGCTGGCGCTGCGCCACGCCCTGGTCGAGGAGGGCGGGTTCAAGCACATCGCCGCCTTGTCGAACCACCCGGCGCGCGCGGCGCAGATGGCCGGCGGTCTGGCGCTGCTGCTCGCGCTGGTCGAGGAACTCGGCATCGAGGAGCTGGTGCCGGTGCAGGCGGGCCTGCGCGCAGGCGTGATTCGCGCCCTGCACGCTCGCACGCAACAGGACGCCCCCTTTCCGGAATCGGCGTGATCGACTATATTGTTTACCTTGTTAAGTAGTGGAATACCCCATGACCAGAAAACCGGCACCTGCGAAGGGTGCAGCCGCGGCCGCGCCTTCGCGGGCAAAAGCAGTGTCGGCACCCGCCAAAGCTGCTCGCACGACCCAGATTCCCGCCGCCCCGGGCAGCGTTGCCAAAACCACTCGCAGCGTGCCCGCGAAAGCAGCCGCTGCCAAGGCCGGCACCCGTGTCGGCGCGAAGAGCGTGGCGCCAAAGGCCACCGGCAAACTTGCGGCGAAAGGGGCGACATCGCCTGCGAAGAGCGCCGTGAAAGCGCCCGCGAAGACGGCCGTCAAGGCAGCGCCGAAAACCGCGGCCAGGGCGGGCAAGCCTGCCGCGAAGCCGCCTGCCCGCAGCGCGGCGTCGGCGCCGCCGGCCATCGGCATCAGGAATGCCGCAAAGGCGCTCGTCAAGGCAGGCAAGGAGTCGCCGCCAGCCGGCCGTGCACGCACCAGTGAGACGCCGTCGCAGGACGGCGCGCGGCCAGCTCTGGTGCGCGACAGCTTCACCATGCCGGATGGGGAGTATGCGGTGCTGGCGAACGTGAAGCAGGCCTGCCTGAAGGCTGGCTTCGAGATCAAGAAGAGCGAACTGCTGCGCATCGGCGTGGCGCTCGTCGGGCGCCTCGATATCACGACGCTGCGCCAGGTGCTGGGCAGCCTGCCGCAACTGAAAACTGGACGTCCGCCCAGCCAGTAAGCAGGCCGCGCGGCCCTAATGCAGCGCCGCGGAAGTGAGCGCCTTCAGTTCTCGGATCGGGATATTCGATTTCTCGTGCATGCGCAGCAGGATCGTCGCGCCCACATTGAGCTTGCGGTGGCGGATCTTGCTGATGATCGGCGGTTGTACTTCGAGCACGCGGCAGAGTTCCGCATCATTCTTGAGGTGCAGTTTTTCGATCAAGGTGTCGAGCAATCTGTTCGGTACGAACGTCGATGGCTCGAGGGCGCGGGCGCGATGCATCGCCGCCAGCATTTCCTGTTTTTTTTGGCGTACGTTCATGTACTCCTCCAAAATGCGTACTTTGGTTGAGGGACAGGACCGTTCTGGAAGCGCCCGATATTGTCATTGCTATGTGGTCGGGTCGTTGCAATATTACTACGCCTGCACGGCAGGCGCCGCACTGTTCGTTGTGAACGGTGTCTAAGGTGCTTATTTCTTCGCTGAACTTACCCGCATCGTCACGCCTGCTCGAGGCCGTCGCGCGTCAGCAGCAGGATCTCATCGGCCATCGCGGCCGCCGCATGCGAGTGGGTGACCATGATGGCGCCGGCGCCATTCGCACGAATCTCGGCGCGCAAGAGGCGCAGAATGCCGCCCGCCGTTTCCGGATCCAGGTTTCCGGTCGGCTCGTCGGCCAGCAGCAGGGCCGGCTTGTGGACCAGGGCGCGCGCGATCGCGACACGCTGCAGTTCGCCGCCCGAGAGCTGGCGCGGGAAGTCGGCGCCGCGGCCCCCCAGGCCAACGGCAGTCAGCATCGCTCCGGCACGCGCCGCGCTCTCGTGCGCATTGGCAAGATTGAGCAGCAGCGGCAATGCCACGTTCTGCTGCAGCGTCAGGTGCGGCAGCACGTGGAAGGCCTGGAAGATGAAGCCCATGCGGCTGCGGCGCAAGCGCGTGGCGGCATCGTCGTCGAGCACCGCCATGGATGTGCCGTCGACGATCACCGCGCCGCTGTCGGCGACATCGAGTCCGGCGATCAGGTTCAGCAGCGTCGACTTGCCCACGCCCGACTCGCCCATGATGGCGACAAAGCGCCCCGGCTCGAAGCGGTGCGACAGGTTCGAGAGGACGGTGCGTCCGCCATAGGTCTTGGTGAGCTGGGACAGTTCGAGCATCGGGGGTGTGAACCTAGCGGGTGAGGGCGCGCCGCAGCGCAAAGCTGATCGCATCGACCAGGGCGACCAGCAGCAGCATCGCCAGCACGACGGTCGCGGCGTTCTGCATCTGGAACAGCGACAAATGATACTTCAACATCTGGCCCAGGCCCCCGGCGCCGACCACGCCCAGCACGGCCGCGGCGCGGATATTGTTTTCCCAGCGGTACAGGGTGTACGACAGCATCTGCGGAAGGGTCTGCGGCAACGTCGCGTAGAAGAATGCACTGAGGGCCGGTGCGCCGTTCGTGCGCAGGGCCGCTTCCGGCTGCGGCTCGGCGTTTTCCAGCGCGTCGGCAAACAGGCGCCCCAGCACGCCCGAGGTATGGGCGGCCAGTGCGAGCGTGCCGGCGAACGGACCCAGGCCGGCGGCGACCAGCAGCAGCGCCGCCCACACCAGTTCCGGAATCGACCGCAGGACGTTGAGGACGATGCGCACGGCCCCGCGCGCGGGTGCTCCCCAGCGGCCGGCAGCCGGCAGCGCCAGTACCAGGCCTGCGATCACCGCCAGCAAGGTGCCGAGGGCCGACATCGACAAGGTCTCGAGCGCCGCGTTCAGCGTTTTGATGAGAAACGGCGTGGCCATCTCGGGCGGCGCGAAGCCGCCCAGGAATTCCGCGGTCGTGCCGATTGCCTCGGGCGTAAAGAAGACGGCCAGGTCCAGGCGCAGCGTGGCGAAGCTGGCCACGACCAGCGCCACCAGGGCCAGCACGAGTAAAGGCGTGCTCCAGGAACGGGGAGGCGCAGGCGGTAAGACCGGCTTGTTCATCCGAGCCTCCGGCGCAGCAGGGTCGAGACCAGGTCGGCCGCGGCCACCAGCAGCACGAACATGAGCAGCATGGTCGCCACTTCGCCGCCCGCCATCATCTTGGTCGATTCGTCCATCCGCTGGCCAAGTCCGCCGGCGCCGACAAAGCCCATGATGGCCGAGCCGCGGATCGCGCACTCCCAGCGGTAGATCGTGTACGAGACCAGTTCGGCGGCGGCGTCGGGCAGGGCGCCATACAGCAGCGCCGGCAGGCGCGCGCTGCCATTGGCGAGCAAGGCGTCGGTGGCGTGGGCGTCGCTCGATTCGAGGATCTCGGCATAGACCTTGGCCAGCATGCCGCAATAGGTGAGGGCGATGGCCAGCACCCCGGCGGTCGGCCCCAGGCCGACCACGCGCACGAACAGCAGCGCCCACACCAGTTCCGGCACGCTGCGCAGCAGCACCAGCACCCAGCGCACGCCCTGGCGCAACAGCGCGGCCGGCCAGCGCACGCGGCCCGTGCCGAGGCGCGAGATCGAGAGCCGCTCGCTGACCAGGAGCGTGGCGGGAATCGCCCCGACCAGGGCCAGTGCGAGGCCGGCAGTGGCGATCGCCACCGTGATCCAGGTTTCGCGCAGCACCATGGTCAGGAATTCGAGCGAGTGCGCGGGACGCAGGAAGTCGGACAAGAAGCCCCCGGCCGCAGCCAGGCTTTGCAGGTCGAACAGGATCCAGGGCTTGAATTCGCTATACACCAGGGCCGGCCAGAGCAGCAGCAGCGCGACCGCGCAGGCCATCAGGCGGCCGCGCCAGGCCGGGTCCGGATGCAGTGGAAGCGCCGCCATGCTCAGAACCTGTCCCAGCAGGGAAGAGTCGTTGCTGACGCGCCTGGCAAGCAGGTGCAGCGTTGCTCGTCCTTGCATGGCTCGCCATGCGGCTTCCTCGCGCCTTGCCCCCGCTTACCATGCATCATCATCAACTTTCTCTTCCCTGCTGGGATAGGTTCTCAGAAACAAGCGCCCACGGCGATGCGCTCGGGCGGCTCGTGGCCAGGATGTGGCTGCGCTTCGATGATCTCGTTTTCATAGAGCGCGGCGATCATCTCGTCGGTGACGCGCTCGCGCGGCAGGTCGAACACGATGCGGCCCTCGCGCAGACCGACGATGCGGTTGAAGTGGGCGCGCGCCATCTCGACCTGGTGCAGGCTGCACACCAGCGTGGCCTTGCGCGCGGCCGCTTCCGCCTGCAGGGTGGCAAGGGTGATGCGGGCCAGCGACGGGTCGAGCGCCGAAATGGGTTCGTCGACCAGCAGGGCTTCGGCGTTCGAGAGCAGCAGGCGCGCCAGGCTGCAGCGCTGGCGTTCGCCGCCCGAGAGGCGGTCGACGCGCGCATACAGTTTGTCGCCCAGGCCAAAGCGCGACAGCGCCTCGAAGGCGGCATCCGGATCGGATGGCTTGAACAGGGACTTCAATGCCTGCGCCAGGCTCCAGCGCGGCAGGCGCGCCGCCAGCACCGCCGTGACGACGCGCTGGCGCGGCGGCAGCGGCGGCGTCTGCGGCGCCAGGAACAGGCGCGCACGCAAGGCGTGGCGCGCCTTGTGCGACAACGACCATGGATCGAGGCCGAGCACTTCCATGCCGCCATCGAACGGCTGGTGCGCGCAGGCCAGCGTCGAGAGCAGCGTGGTCTTGCCGGCGCCCGACGGACCGATCAGCGCGAGCTGCTCGCCCTGGGCAACGGCCAGGTCGAGTTCGTGCAGCGCGGCCGTTCTGGCGCCGGTCAGGTGCCGCACGGTCAGTTTGTCGAGCTTAAAACTCATCGGTGGGCCAGGTCGATTACTTCAGCAGGCCGGCATTGCGCGCCGCCGCCTCGATTGCCTTGTAGTTCTCGACCTTGGTCGGCACGAATTTCGTCGCGCGCTGCAAGTCCAGGATTTCCTTGCCCTGCGCGGTCGATGGGTCGAGCGCGAGGAAGGCGTCGCGGATCTTCTTTTGCAGCGCCGGCGCCATGCTGGCGTGCACCGACCAGTTGTAGTCGAAGTAGCCGGGCGTGGTGTAGAACACGCGCACCGTTTTCGGGTCGGCCTTGCCGGCTTCGACCAGCTTTTCCCAGACCGAGATGTTGAGCGCGCCCGCATCGACCTTGCCGCCGGCCACGGCCGCCACGGTGGCGTCATGCGCGCCGGAGAAAGCCACCCGTTTCAGGTCGCTGTCCGGGTCGATCTTCGCGCCCAGCAGGAACGAACGCGGCATCAGGTGGCCCGAGGTCGACGACTCCGAACCGAAGGACAGGGTCTTGCCCTTCAGGTCTTCGAGCTTGTTGATGCCGGGCTGGGTGGTGATGAAGACCGACCGGAATTTTTCGTCCTCGACGCGCTGCACCAGCGGCACGACCTGGCCCTTGCTGCGCACCTTCGCCTGCACGAAGGTGAAGCCTCCGAACCACACCATGTCGAGCTTGTGGTTGATCAGGCCCTCGACCGAGGCGGCGTAGTCGGTCACCGGCGTAAATTCGACCTTCAGGCCGGTTGCCTTGGCCAGGTAGTCGCCCAGCGGCTTGAACTTGCGCTGCAGTTCGGTCGGTGCTTCGTCGGGAATGGCCGAGACGCGCAGCACGCCTGGCGTGTTCTGGGCAGATGCAGCGCCGGCTGCGAACAGCATGGTGGCGGTGACGCAGGCGGCGAGCAGCGACTTCAGTGTGGGGATCGGAGACATGATGGCTTTCTTATTGTAAATAAAAGGGAGCGACGGCGAGCACGCTTGGAGGCAGGCAAACAAAAAGAAATCAGGACTTCCGCTATGATAGCAAAAACGGCAACTTCCTAGTCAGGGCGCATCGGGCGCTCCGGCGGCACGAATGATAAACCTTATGCTGACCTCATGCACAACCGAGAAGGCGGCGGCTCCCAGTGCCCACCTGCCGGCCGAGCTGTTCGACGGCCTGGGAGCGCGCCAGGCGACGATTTCGCCCAAGTTCCTGTACGACGCGCTTGGCTCGAAATTGTTCGAAGCGATATGCGAGCTGCCCGAGTATTATCCGACGCGTACGGAAGCGGGCATCTTCGAGCGCCACGGCCATGACATCGCGCACGCCTGCGGCATTGGCAGCACGCTGATCGACCTCGGTGCAGGCAATTGCGCCAAGGCGGCTTCGCTGTTCCCGCTGCTGCGCCCGGCGCAGTATGTCGCGGTCGACATCTCGACCGAGTTCGTCAGCGAAGCGCTGGCCAGGCTGCGCCTGCGCTTTCCGCACATCGACATGCGGGCGCTGGGCCTGGATTTTTCGAGCGGCCTGGCGCTTCCTGACGACGTGCGTGCGCAGCAGCGCCTGTTTTTCTATCCGGGCTCGTCGCTCGGCAATTTCACGCCGCTTGACGCACGCGCTTTCCTTACCCGCTTGCGCAAGGGCTGCGGCCTTGACGGCGCCTTGCTCATCGGTATCGACCTGGCAAAGGACAAGGCTAGCCTCGATGCCGCCTACGACGATGCGCTCGGCGTCACGGCCGCCTTCAACCTGAACGTGCTGCGCCACGTGAACCGCCTGTTGGGGAGTGACTTCGACGTCAGGCAGTGGTCGCATGTCGGCTTCTACAACGAGGCAGCCGGCAGGGTCGAGATGCATCTCGAAGCCAAGCGCGCGCAGCGGGTGCGCTGGCCGGGCGGCGGGCGCCATTTCGCCGCGGGCGAGCGCATCCATACCGAAAACAGTTACAAATACCGCCAGGCCGACGCCATCGGCCTGCTCGAGCAGTCCGGTTTCGAGGCCACGCATGTGTGGACCGATGCGCGCTGCCCGTTCGCGGTTATCCACGCGCAGGCGATTGCCTGACCAACGCGATGCTGTCCGATCATTTCCAGGCCGTGCGCCAACGTTCGCTGCAGCTGGCCGCGCCCTTGTCGAACGAGGACTGCTGCGCCCAGTCGATGCCCGACGCCAGTCCCGTCAAGTGGCACCTGGCGCACACGACCTGGTTCTTCGAGACCTTTATCCTTGAAGCGCGCGAAAGCAACTTCACACCATTTCATACGGCCTTCCGCGTGCTGTTCAATTCCTATTACAACGGCGTCGGCCCGAAACACCCGCGCGCGCAGCGTGGTCTCCTGACCCGTCCTTCGCTCGATGAAGTATGGGCCTATCGGTTGGACGTCGATGCGCGCATGCTGCGCCTGTTGGACGCCGGCTCCCCCGACGCGGCGCTGGCCGAGCTGGTCACGCTCGGCCTGCAGCACGAGCAGCAGCACCAGGAGTTGATGCTGACCGACGTCAAGCACCTGCTGGCGCACAACCCCATCGCGCCGCGCTACGACGGCGAAGGCATGCGCCTTGAGGCGGCGCCGCTGCCACTTCAATTCCTGGAATTCGACGGCGGCCTGGTCGAGATCGGACACGATGGCCGCGGCTTCGCTTTCGACAACGAACTGCCGCGCCACCGCAGCTATGTCGCACCGTTTGCCTTGGCGTCGCGCCTGGTGACGAATGGCGAATACCTGGCTTTCATCGAGGCCGGCGGCTACCGGGATGCAGCGCTGTGGCTGGCCGAAGGCTGGGACAAGGTGGCGTCCGGCGAACTCGCCGCGCCACTGTACTGGCGCCGCATGGACGGCGGCGGCTGGGCCGAATTCACCTTGCATGGCGAGCTGCCGCTGGACCCGGCGCGTCCCGTCACCCACCTGTCGCTGTACGAGGCCGACGCTTACGCGCGCTGGGCCGGGGCGCGCCTGCCGACCGAGGCGGAATGGGAGTGTGCCGCGCGCCTGGCCGGCATCGAGGCAGGGGGGGCGCATCCGGGCGCCGCGCTTGCAGCGGGCCTGACGCAGATGTTCGGCGCCTGCTGGCAGTGGACCAGCAGCAGCTACGCGCCGTATGCGGGCTACGCTCCGGCGCCTGGTGCGATCGGCGAATACAACGGCAAGTTCATGATCAACCAGTATGTGCTGCGCGGCTCGTCCTGCGCGACCCCGGGCGGCCATGCGCGCGCCAGCTACCGCAATTTCTTCCCGGCCGGCACCCGCTGGCAATTTACTGGCATCAGGCTCGCGCGATGATCGGTCTGAGCCGACTACGCCTGCGCCGCCTGCGGGTCCAGCGCCTGCGCGTACGCATCCTGAACCGGCGCGCCAACGCCTATATCCTGTCGCATCCGTTCGCGTTCATGCTGAGCGTACTGAAGGGTTTCCGTGCCAACCAGGGCTTGCTGCTCGCCGGCGCCGTTGCCTATTACGCGCTGCTCTCGATCGTGCCCTTCCTGATGCTGGTGGTGGTGGCGCTGTCGCACTTCATCGCCCAGGCCGAACTGCTCGAGACGCTGCGCCGCTACCTGGAGTTGCTCCTTCCCGGGCAGTCGCCCTCGATCGTGGCCGAGGTCGCGAACTTCCTCGACAACCGGGATTTGATTACCTGGGTGCTGGGCGTAACGATGCTGTTTTTCAGCTCCTTCGCGTTCACGGTGCTGGAAAACGCGATGAGCGTCATTTTCGTGCATCGGGTGGCGATCCGGCGGCGTCATTTCCTGGTGTCGGCCTTGCTGCCGTACTGCTACATGCTGGCGCTGGGCGTAGGCGTGATGCTGGTCACGCTGGTGGCCGGCACGCTGCAGGTGATGGGGCAGGAGAGCGTGCGCCTGTTCGGCACCAACTGGTCGCTCGACGGGGTCTCGGGCGCGCTGCTGTACCTGATGGGACTGGGTGGCGAAATCCTGGTGCTGACCTCGATCTACCTGGTGATGCCGGTCGGGCGCCTGTCGCTTTCGCATGCGCTGGTCGGCGGGGTGACGGCGGCGCTGCTGTGGGAAGTCGCGCGCCATGTGCTGGTCTGGTATTTTTCCACGCTGTCCCAGGTGAACATCGTGTATGGCTCGATGACGACGGCGATCGTCGTCATGTTCAGCCTCGAGATCGGGGCCACGCTGCTGCTGTTCGGCGCCCAGGTGATCGCCGAATACGAGCGCGTCGGGCGCGGCAAGCCTGAAGCCCATCTGCCGATGACGACCGCCCCCTAACCGCCGTCCCGGCCTTGCTTTGCGCTAGCTCAATTTCTTGATGGAATCCTGATGGCACAGTACTCTCTTGCTCCGGCACAACGCTGGGCAATCGAGAGAACGGGAGCTGTCATGGAAGGTGGCGTATTCCTGGGTTTGCCATTGCCGGTCATGCTGGCATTTATCGCGCTGCTGGCAGGCTTGGCCCTGCTGGCGCGCCAGTTGCACAAACTGCGTCTGCCGGCCGTCGTTCGTGGCAGCGCGCATCCTCCCCCGGCTTCGCACCGGGGAGCATCCCATCCCGACTAAGCAGGCCTAGAGTATGACGCTGCGGTTGCGCCCTGCGGACTTGGCCGCGTACAGGGCGCGGTCGGCGCGTTCGATGGCCTGGTCGATCGGCTCGCCGTCTTCATAGCGCGCGAAGCCCGCCGAAAAGCGCACGCGCACCTCAGGCAGTGAGTGGCTGGCCGGGATCGCGGCCAGGCTCTCGCGCAGGCGCTCCACGCCCAGCGCCGGGCCGCCCGGCGGGGTTTCAGGCAACAGCAGCAGGAATTCCTCGCCGCCCCAGCGCCCGATCATGTCGGTGGTGCGCAGCACGACCTGGGCTTGCGTGGCAAAGGCGCGCAGCACGCTGTCGCCCGCGGCATGCCCGTAGGTGTCGTTGATGTTCTTGAAGTGATCCAGGTCGATGATGCACACGAAAAAACGCGGGCCGCCGCGTGCGTGGCGGGTCGCGTGTTCCTGCAGCAGCGTCATCATGCGGCGCCGGTTCGGCAGTCCCGTCAGTTCGTCGCGGGCAGCCATTTCCTTGATGTGCGAGAGCGCCCCCTCGAGCGCGATCTTTTGCGTTTTCAGGCGGGTGCGCATGTCGGTCAGCTGGCCCGAGAGCTGGGAAATGGCCAGCATCACGATGGCCGTCAGCGCGAAATTGAAGATTTCCTGCCGCGCCGGGTAGTGCAGCGGCTGGTGCCCGGCGCACCAGTACATCACGATGCCCATCAGCGTGACGGTATAGATGCAGGCAAGGCGCACCGCCATCGGACGCAGGCTGAACATGCCGAACACCATGACCAGCGAGAGCATGATGACGGTTGCGCCGTGCACGGGGCCGGTAATGGCATACGCCGCCGCGATGAGCGTTTGGGCAATGATTGTCTGAGGCATCGCCAACGTCGGATCGTTGAAGCGCTGATTCAGGCCACTACGGATGACGATGTAAAAGCCAGCGGCCGAGGCGATGAACAGGACAGTCATGACCTTTACAAGGCGCACGTCTGCCACGCCAATACTCGCGGCGTAAACCAGCAACGCGACAACCGTGGCCGTGACCAGGGCGGCGAGGCCCAGCAGCGCCAGGGTCAGGCGTTGCAGGCTGTCGCTGCCGAGGAGGAGATTGGCCAGGCGGGTAGTCAACCGGATTGAGAAAGCGGAGTCGAGCGCCGCCGTGGCGGCCTGTTGCGTAGGCATTGTCTCTTAAGTTTTTTCGTTGTGAGCTTGCAAGGCCGGTCTGCGCCGGCACCCTGCATTATACAACCGACAATTCTTAAAAAAACAATAAAACCCTTTGCAGGGAAAAATAGTAGTGTTGACGCGGCAACGTCTGGCGCTGCCGCTTGCTGCATTCGTCAGGGGGACCGGGTTAAGCCGCCACAACGACGCGTGGCGTTCCCGCGCTCATGCGCCCGATGACTTTGGCTTCGCCAAAACCTTCACGCGCGAACAGCGCCAGCACGGCGTCCGCCATCGCCGCGTCACACGAGACAAGCAGGCCGCCCGAGGTCTGTGGATCGGTCAGCAGGGCTTGCTGGGCAGGGGTGATGGCGCTCGATAATGCCACATCCTTGCCGTAGGCATCCCAGTTGCGGCCTGAAGCGCCGGTGAAGAAACCGTCCTCGGCCAGTTGCAGCACGCCGGGCAGCAGCGGGATGTCGCCCATGTCGAGTTCGGCCGTCAAGCCGGCGCCGCGCGCCAGTTCCAGCAGGTGTCCAAGCAGGCCGAAGCCGGTGACATCAGTCAGCGCGTGCACGCCATCCATCGCGGCCAGCGCCTGGCCAGGCTTGTTGAGTTTGGTGGTGTTCGCGATCATGGCGGCGTAGCCCTCCGGGCCCAGCACGTCTTTCTTGAGGGCGGCCGAGAGCACGCCCACGCCCAGCGGTTTGCCGAGGATGAGCACGTCCCCGGCGCGGGCGTCGGCATTGCGTTTTACGCGGTCCGGGTGAACCAGGCCCAGCACCACGAGACCGTAGATCGGCTCGACCGAATCGATGGTATGCCCGCCGGCGATCGGAATCCCGGCTTCGGCGCACATCGATTCGCCGCCGCGGATGATCTCGCCGATGGTCTCGAGCGGGAGCTTGTTGATCGGCATCCCGACCAGGGCCAGCGCCATGATCGGCGTGCCGCCCATCGCGTAGACGTCGGAAATGGCATTCGTCGCGGCGATGCGGCCGAAGTCGAACGGATCGTCGACGATCGGCATGAAGAAGTCGGTGGTGGCGATCAGGGCCTGCTCGTCGTTGAGCTTGTAGACAGCGGCGTCGTCGGCGGTCTCGATGCCGACCATCAGCTGGGGCGGCACCGGGAAGCCGCTCGAGTTCTTCAGGATTTCGGCCAGCACGCCGGGAGCGATCTTGCAGCCGCAGCCGCCGCCGTGCGAGAAGGAAGTCAGTTTGATGGTCTGGGCAGGGGCGTTCATGTTCGGTTCCATTGTCGTGTGAGGGGTCAAGCTGTCCGGGTTGCCGGGCGCAGCAGATTATCCACCAAGTCGGCCAGCGCCGCTTGTTCGGCGGCGGGCGCGAAGCGTGGGGCGCGCTCCGCGCACTGGCGCCGCAGCTGGGAATCGAATGCCTGGTCGTGTGCACAGCGCTCGATCAGTTGCGCCAGCGCGGCGGCGTCCCCGAGCGGGAAGTAGCCGGCGTAGTCTTTCCCGAGCATGCCGATGTTGCCCTCGATGCTGGAGGCCAGCACCGGCACGCTGGAGGTCACCGCCTCGATGATGACGTTCGCGCCGCCTTCCATGGTCGAGGCGATGACCATCGCGCGGCAGCGTTTCAGGCGCTGGCGCGTTTGCGCGTGCGGCATCGGCCCCAGCCAGCGGTAGCGCGGATTTGCCGCTTCGGTGGAGCGCGCCGCTTCCAGCCACGCCGGATCGAGCGCGGCGCCGATATGCAGCAGGCGTACGCGTGGGTGGGTGACCAGCGCGGCGGCGCGCATGAAGGTCAGCGGATCCTTTTCCGCACGCAAGTGGCCGATCATGCAGACGTCGATGTAGCGGCTGGCGGGTAGTAGCGGCACCGGACGCAGCGCGGGCGAGGACTGGTAGATGACGTGTGTCTTCGATTGCAGATGCGGTGCCAGGCGTGCCAGGCCCGCCTCCTGCAGCACGACCAGGGCGCTTGCCGATTCCAGCGACGCTCCGGCATTGGCCGAGGTCTCGATGTCGCGGTACAGGTCGGTGCCGGTCAATACCAGCACGGTCGGGCGATCCGGATGGGCCGCGTGGAAGGCCGCCAGGGCATCTGCCGAACGGCGCGCGTGCAGGGCGATCAGCAGGTCGGGGACGGGATCGGCCGCCGTCCAGCCGTGGCTTATCTCGACCCTGTGCCGGCCGCGCAGGAAGCGCGCCCAGCGGCTTGCGGTTTGCCAGTTGCCGTTGTTGTCGCGGGCGGCGGCGGGACTGACGATGAGGAGGTGTTTGCGGTCCATCGGAAGGGAACAGAGGAGCTGGATGGGAGCGCGATTATACGTCGCGCGGGCCGACTGCTTCGGCCGTTGCACGCGCGGGCCCCAGACAAAGCATCAGGCGAAAAAAAACGGCTGCCGAAGCAACCGTTCTTGTCTATTCGCTAAAAAGCGAACGATTAGTTGTCGCCGAAGCTACGGCGTGCGCCGTCAGCCGAACGCGGGTTGCTACCGCGGTAACCACCGCTGCTGCCTTCGCGGCGCGGTGCGCCGGTGCTCGGGCCGCGGGGCGCCGCGTCACGGTTGTAACCGCCTTCGCGTGGTGCTGCCGACGGCTTGCTGAAGCTGCGCTGGCCTGGCTTGGCGGCAGCGGCGCGGCCGTCGCCTGGTTTCCAACCGCCTGGACGGGCACCGCTGCGCGCTGGTGCAGCCGAACGCTTTGGCTCAAACCCTTCGATCACATTGACCGGAATCAGCTGCTTGGTAAAGCGCTCGATACGCTTGATGTTCATGCCTTCGGCATGGTTCACCAGCGAGATCGCCAGGCCATTGCGGCCGGCACGGCCGGTACGGCCGATACGGTGCACATAGTCTTCCGGGAACTTCGGCAGGTCGTAGTTCACCACGTGGGTGATGGTCGGCACGTCGATGCCGCGGGCAGCGACGTCGGTTGCCACCAGCACGCGGACCTGGCCACGGCGCATGCTGTCCAGGGTGCGGTTACGCGCGCCCTGGTGCATGTCGCCGTGCAGCGCAGCGGCTGCGAAGCCGGCGATGTTCAGGCGGTCGGCGATGGTGTCGGCGTCACGCTTGGTAGCGGTGAAGACAACGGCCTGGTCCATCGTTTCGTCACGCAGCAGGTGATCGAGCAGCCGGTTCTTGTGCGACAGGTCGTCGACGAAGTGCACGCGCTGCGTGATGTTCTCGTGACGGTTGGCTGCGCTGGCGATCTGGATCACCATCGGATCCTTCGTGATACGGCGCGCCATGTTGCCGACGACGCCATCCAGCGTGGCCGAGAACAGCATGGTCTGACGGCCGGCAGGCGTAGCGGCGACGATCTTTTCGATGTCGTCGATGAAGCCCATGTCCAGCATGCGGTCCGCTTCGTCCAGCACCAGGATCTCGAGTTCCGAGAAGTCGATCTTGCCCGACTCCATGTGATCGATCAGGCGGCCTGGGGTAGCGACCAGGATTTCAGGATTCTTCGACAGCAGTTGCATCTGCTTCGGGTAAGGCATGCCGCCCAGGATCGACACGGCGCGGATACGGCGCATGTAGCTGCCGTATTTTTCGGTCGCGGTCGTGACCTGCAGGGCCAGTTCGCGGGTCGGGGTGAGCACCAGCATCTTCGGCTTGGCTGCGGTGAAACGAACGCGCTCGCCGCGCGCACGGGATGCATCTTGCGCAGGCGCAGCGACGACTTCGGCGCTGACCAGCTTGTGCAGGGCAGGCAGCATGAAGGCTGCGGTCTTGCCCGAACCGGTTTGCGAGGAAACCAGCAGGTCGCGTCCAGCGATAGCGGCAGGAACGGCTTGTTCCTGCACTGGCGTAGGGACGGTATAACCCGATTCGGTGACTGCTTTGACGATGGTGGCGTGGAGGCCTAGTGCTTCAAAACTCATTGTTTTCTTACTTTCGGTAGTGATCAGCGCTCATCATGTGTACGAGCGCGAAATAGCAACGCGAACCAACAGAACGAAATGACTCAGAAATGAAAGAAATTTCGGCACAAAAGCTTTGCGCCGGGATGGTGTCAAAGGTTCGACACACTGGGCGGGAGGGCTTTGTAGGCTACCTGGAGCGGTAAGCCTGGCTGCGATGCTGCTTGTTGTTACTTGCTTTTGCTGCGCGCTGCGTGCCGTAGACAAGGAGTCGTAGGGTTATTTTGCAGCGCACAAACGACATAATACGCTAGTTTTCAAATGCTTGCACGAGCTGGTCGATTTGCGCTGGCGTAAATCGAGAGGAGGTGGGGTGGGCGAGCAGGTAGGAAAGACGTTTCAGTTCAGCGGTAGGCCACGGGTGCCACAGGGTCTCGAGAAACCGTAGCGTGCGGAAGGAGGTTTGGTCGAGAAGCGCAGCTGTACGAAAAGTACAGCGAGCATCGCAGGCCAAACCGCCGACGCGCAGCAGGTTTATCGAGGTCCCATCACCTGTGCTTGCGGCGGCTGTTGGTGTTGCGCGAGACACGCGAGCTCGAGGAAGCCACGGCCTTGGTCTTGAAACGCAGGGTGCGTGCACCGCTGCGCTTGTCGCCGCGGTCTGCCTCGAGTGCCATGACAGCGCTGTCGACGATGTTTTCGGCGATGTCCGAGTGCATCGACGTCGAGGTCTTCGGCACCAGGATGGTCGAGCCCGCTTTCAGGCGGGTCTGGGCCGGGATGTTATTCGCCTGGCGGATGACTTCCGGCGTGGTGCCGAACTTCGATGCCAGCGAGGCGATGCTTTCCTTGGCACCGGTGATCTTGTGCGTGGTCCAGGTCGAGAGCGCATGGCCAAATTGCGCCAGGTTCAGGTGGAATTTCTCGGCATTCTTTTGCGGCAGCAGGATCTTGGTGCGGTCGCCGCCGGTGATGACCGGGCGCTTGAATTGCGGGTTCAGGGCCTTGAATTCGTCGAGCGACATTTCGGCCAGCTGGGCGGCAATGGCCAGGTCGATGTCGCTGGTCTTGTCGACCGCGGTGAAATAGGGCTGGTTGTCGATCACGGGCAGGACGACGTTGTACTGGCCCGGATTGCCGACGATGTTCTTCACCGCCTGCAGCTTCGGCACATAGTTGCGCGTCTCGGCCGGCATCAGGTCGGCCAGGCTTTCGAAATCGGTCGGTTTTCCGAGCGCCTGGTTTTTCTTGATCGCCTTCTGAACATTGCCTTCGCCCCAGTTATAGGCGGCCAGGGCCAGCTGCCAGTCGCCGAACATCGTGTACAGGCGCTGCAGGTAGGTCAGGGCGGCATCGGTCGAGGCCAGCACGCCGCGGCGCTCGTCCTTGAACGTGTTTTGCTTGAGGTTGAAATCCTTGCCCGTGCCCGGCACGAACTGCCAGATGCCGGCGGCGTTCGCGCTTGACAAAGCTTGCGGATTGAAGGCCGATTCGATAATCGGCAGAAGGGCCAGCTCGGTCGGCATGTTGCGCTTTTCCAGTTCCTGCACCACGTGGTACAGGTAGGGCGAGGCGCTGCCGGAAATGCGTGCCATGTACTCTGGCTTCAGGCTGTAAGACTTCACATGGCGCTCGACCAGGTTGTTGCCGATGTCGGGAATGGCGTAGCCGCTGCGGATACGGCCCCAGACATCGGTTTCCTTGTAATCGTCGACTTTCAGCGATGCGGCGCCGGCGGGCAGGGCCGGGCGCATGACGGCAGCGCCTCCCAGCGCGTTGACCGGGGCATTGTCGATGGCATGGGCGAAGGGAGCTGAGAGCAAGAGCACCAGCGCGGCAGCAATAGAGGTAGTGCGGGTCATGTCGTACATAGCTTTCCAGTATGTTGCGTCCAGGAACGAATGGACTGACGAGAGGGGCAGTGTAAGGAGCGGCTGTTGAGACAGTCAAGCAGTAATACCGAACGGTTACAAAATTTCTTGTCTACTCTTTTTGCCAACATAAAATAATTTTGACAACATTCGCTGGGGGTATGTGACTATCGGTGCGCCTGCTTCATAGGATAAGAATCAAAGAACTATCGGATACACCCAGGGTGTATAAGTGCTCTCCTGCGGAAACTTATTCCATATGGAAACAAATCATTCAGTTTGGGTTATTGTCGAGTTAATAACGGAAGGCGAATTTTGCGGTCCGGGGCACCCTGTTTTCAACGTACCCGCCTCGAATGGTTGACCTATGAGCACACGCAAACTGTGGGTACAATCCGGTGTCGCACCGCGCGATTCCCTTTATCGAAAGCATTCGCACTATCTATATGAGTACCGCCAACCTGAACGCCGACGACGATGCCATCGTCGCCGCCACCCGCCGCTGGCTGGAAAAGGCCGTTATCGGCCTGAATCTGTGCCCGTTCGCCAAATCCGTCCATGTCAAGGAGCAGGTGCGCTATGTCGTCTCGAGCGCGCGCACGCCCGAGGCGCTGCTGGAACAATTGATGGATGAGTTACAGTTGTTGTCCGACACGCCGGCCGAGCAGGTCGACACGACCCTCCTGATCCACCCCTTCGTGCTCGACGACTTCCTCGACTACAACGAATTCCTCGATGTCGCCGACGCCGCGGTCGAAGACATGCACCTCGATGGTGAATTGCAGATAGCCAGTTTCCACCCCGACTACCAGTTCGCCGACACCGACAAGAACGATATCGAGAACTTCACCAACCGCGCGCCGTATCCGATCCTGCAACTGCTGCGCGAGGAGAGCATCGAGCGCGCAGTCGAGGCTTTCCCCGACGCGGCCGAGATCTTCGAGAAGAATATCGAGACCATGGAACAGCTCGGCCATGAAGGGTGGGACAAGCTCGATGTCGGACCAGCCCGATAATTCAGGGGGCACGCCTCCTCAGCGCGCGGATACGCCCTGCGTCGCGGTCTGCTCCACGACCTTCGACGACGTCTGCCGCGGCTGCGGCCGTACCGTGGCCGAGGTGGCCCATTGGGTGTCGATGTCGGCCGAGCAGAAGGAGTGTGTATGGCAGCGCATCCTGCTCCAGGGCTACCCGCGACGGAACACCTGAGCACGGTTGGAAGCCCTGCCGCAAGAAGGGGCGCGGCTATGCGATGATAGGCCTCAATCAGCCCTCGACCCAGGCCGGCGATCCCGGCGCCAACCATTGCGGCCACGACCATGCCACGGATTGATTTGCGCGGATTCATGTCGCGAGTAAGCAGGCCGTACATCAGGTCGGTGTACGGCGCCATGTTGATGGTCGTCGGCGGCGGCCTCGTGATCCCCGCGCTGGTGGCCAGCTATTTCCTGCTGGTGGTGCAGGAACGCCAGAACACGGTCGCCGAACTGCACGAAACCCTGCAGCGCAACGCCGAGATCCTTGCGCTCGGCACGCGCGAGTCGCTCTGGAACATGAATGCCGAGGCGGCGCGCTCGCTGGTCGATTCGGTCATGCGCGACCCGTCGGTGGTCCGGATCCAGGTGCGCGGCCTGCCCGACACCGGTTTCATCGACGTGCGCGCACCCGAGCGGGTGCAGGGGCGCGTGCTGCGCGCCGAGCGCCAGATCGTGATGCAGGGCGAGCGCATCGGCGAGGTGACGATCGAGATGGACGACCTGCTCAGTCAGCAGGCGCTGGGCCGCAAGCAGCGCAACTATGCGCTGGTGCTGGCGGTGCAGGTCACCGTCTCGCTGCTGCTGATCCTGACCTTCCTGCGCCGCCGTTTGCAGGATCCACTGCGCACGCTCGCCGGCTTTTCCGACCGCCTCTCGCGCGGCGACTTCGACACGCCGCTGGTGCTGGACCTGCCGGGCGAACTGGGGCGTCTGGGCACCCAGATGGAACGCATGCGCGTGGCCATCCGCGACCTGTTCATCGACGTCGCGCGGCGCGAGGAACAGTTCCGCACCATCGTCACCCAGGTGCCGGGCGCCGTGTTTCGCGCTCATCCGAACGGCGCGATCGATTTCGTGAGCGACGCCATCGAGGACATCTGCGGCTATTCGGCCGAGCAGATCATGCAAGGCACGACCGAAGCCTGGGCCAACCTGCTGCGCCTTGAGGACCGCCCGCGGCAGCGCCAGGTAACGCGCGAAGCGATCCTGTCGGGGCGCAGCTACGAGCTCGAATACCGGATCGTCGACGCCCATGGCGTCGAGCGCTGGGTGCTCGAGAGCGGACAGCCGCAGGGGCGCCCGGGCGCATCGACGGTCTGGGTCGACGGCATCATCTCCGACATCAGCGAACGCAAGCACAACGAAATGCGGATCCAGGCGCTGCTGGCCGAACAGGGCGCGATCCTCGATAACGTCATGTTCGGCGTGGCGATCACGCGCGAGCGGCGCATCGTCTCGGTCAACCGCCGCACCGAGCAACTCTTCGGCTACCAGGATGGCGGCCTGCTCGGGCGCCCGGCTTCGGTGTTGTTCGTCACGGACGCCGAGCATGCCACAGCCGAAATCGAATTCTTCCGGCGCCTGGCGCGCGGCCAGGACACCAGCCACGAGCGCCAGCTGCGCCGCCGCGACGGCAGCCTGCTATGGTGCATGGTGAGCGGCAGCTCGATCGATCCTGGCAAGCCCGAGGCCGGCAATGTCTGGGTCTTCGCCGACATCTCCGAGCGCAAGGAGAACGAGGAGAAGCTGCGTTTGTCGGCCACGGTCCTCGACCACATCGCCGACGGCGTCATGGTGCTGGACGCCAATGGAACCACGGTGGCGGTCAATCCCGCGTTCACGTCGATCACCGGTTTTACCGAGGACGAGATGCTGGGCCGGCCCTGGGGCCTGAGACGTTCGCCCAGGTATGGCGATGCGTTCTACGAAGAGCTGGCCCGTGAGGTCGCGCAGAACGATTTCTGGCGCGGCGAGTTCTGGGCGGAGCGCAAGACCGGCGAGACCTACCTCGAATGGCTGACGGTGTCGACCGTGCGCGACGACGCCGGCATGCTGACCCATTACGTGGGCGTCTTCAGCGACATCACGCACCTGAAGGAATCGCAGGAAAAGCTCGACTACCTGGCGCACCACGATCCGCTCACCAGCCTGCCGAACCGGCTGCTGTTCAACGACCGCCTGCTGCATGCGATCGGCCGCGCGACGCGCGTCAGCCAGCAGCTGGCCGTCATGTTCATCGACCTCGACCGCTTCAAGAACGTCAACGACACGCTCGGGCACCACGTCGGCGACGAACTCCTGAAACAGGTGGCGCTCGCGCTGGGCGAGCGCCTGCGCGAAGGCGACACGCTGGCGCGCCTGGGCGGCGACGAATTCATCGTCCTGCTCGAGAACGTCGACGGCAGCTATGGCGCGGGCCAGGTGGCCACCAAAATGATGGCCCTGTTCGAGCAGCCCTTCATGGTCTCGAACCACGAGCTGTTCGTCACCGCCAGCATCGGCATCAGCCTGTTCCCGGGCGACGGGCAGGACCCCAACCATCTGGTGAAAAATGCCGACGTGGCCATGTACCAGGCCAAGTCGCGCGGACGCAATGGCTACCAGTTCTACTCGCCCGAGATGGATGGCGAGGGCATCGAGCGCCTGCGCATGGAAGCGCTGCTGCGGCGTGCGATCGAGCGCCAGGAGATTTTTCTTCATTACCAGCCGCAGGTTGAAATCGAAAGTCGGCGCCTGATCGGGGTCGAGGCGCTGGTGCGCTGGCATAATCCGGAGTTGGGCCTGGTCAGTCCGGTGCGCTTCATCCCGATGGCCGAGGACACCGGTTTCATCAACCAGATCGGCGAATGGGTGCTGTTCGAGGCCTGCCGCCAAATGGTGCGCTGGGACGGGGCCGGCCTGGTGGTGCCGAAGATGGCGGTCAACCTGTCGGTGCGCCAGGTCGAGCGCGGAGCGATGACGCCGCTGGTGGCGCGGGTGCTGGAAGAGACCGGCCTCGCGCCGCGGCGCCTGCAACTGGAGGTCACCGAGTCGGTGATCATGAATACCGGCGACGCGCTGGCCTTCGTGCACGAGCTGCATGCGATCGGGGTCGGGCTGGCGATCGACGACTTCGGCACCGGCTACTCGTCGCTGGCTTATTTGAAACAGCTGCCGGTGGACGTACTCAAGATCGACCGCAGCTTCATCAAGGACATTGCGCTGGACTCGAACGACGAGGCGATCGCGATCGCCATCATCCAGCTCGGGAAAAGCATGAACCTCTCGGTCATCGCCGAGGGGGTGGAAAATGAAGAACAGGCGGCATTCCTGCTGCGCCATGGTTGCGCGCGCGCACAGGGTTACCTGTACGGCCGGCCGGTGGCGCCCGGCGAGCTGCTCGACAATTGGGGAAACAGGATCGATGAGAGACACGAACACGCCGGCGGCGACACCGGCGCCTAGTCAGGCAAACCGCAAGGGGCGTTCACGCCGCCGCTTCCTGGTCGGGGGACTGGTGGCCAGCGGCGCGCTGCTGGTCGGCTGGGGCATGCGCCCGCCGCGCCAGCGCCTGCACACAAGCGAACCTTTGCCCGTCAGCGGCGGCGCGGTCGCGCTGAATGGCTGGATCGCGGTCAACCCCGACGGCACGATCTCGGTCGTGGTGCCGCGCAGCGAAATGGGGCAGGGCGTGCACACGGCCCTGCCGATGCTGGTCGCCGAAGAACTCGACGCTTCTTTGGACAGCGTGCGCATCGCCCCGGCGCCGATCGACAAGATCTTCGGCAACCTCGCGGTCCTGCGCGAGAACCTGCCCTTCCACCCGGACGGGCGCGGCAACGTGAAGGACGGCGCCCAGTGGATGCTGGCCAAAGTCGGGCGCGAGCTCGGCATCATGTTCACCGGCGGCTCGACCAGCGTGAAGGATGCCTGGGCGCCGATGCGCGAAGCCGGCGCCGTGGCGCGCGCGATGCTGGTGAAGGCCGCAGCCGGCCAGTGGAAGGCGTCAAGCGGCGACCTGCGCACCGAGAACGGCTTCGTGATCCACAAGGACGGCCGGCGCGCCTCCTATGCCAGCCTGGCCGCGCGCGCGGCTGACGTCGGCGCCGGGATCGAGGCGGGCGATGTGCGTCTGAAGGATCCAAAACAATTTCGCCTGATCGGCAAGCCGGTGCCGCGCCGCGATACGCCGGGCAAAGTGAACGGCAGCGCGCTGTTCGGCATCGACGCACGTCCGCCCGGCATGCTGTATGCGGCGGTGAAGATGGCACCCGTGATCGGCGCCACCGTGGCCTCGTTCGACGCGGCAAAGGTGAACGCCATGCCGGGCGTGCTCGGCGTGGCCGATGTCTCGGCTTCGCTCGGGCCGTATGCCGGGGCCGGCGCCGGCGTGGCGGTGATTGCGCGCAGCTGGTGGCAGGCGAAGACCGCGGCCGCCGCACTGCAGGTAGACTGGCATGAGGGCGCCGGTGTGGGTCTGTCCTCGGAATCGATCTTTGCCGGCTTCGCCGCCGCGCTCGACAACGAATCGGGCTTTACCTATTACGAAAGCGGTACCCAGGATGTCGCGGGCGTTGCGAAGACCATTACCGCCGAATACCGCGCGCCCTTCCTCGCGCACGCGACGATGGAACCGGTCAACTGCACCGCCCAGGTCGCGAGCGGCAAGGTGCACCTGTGGGCCTCGACCCAGGTGCCGAGCATCGCGGTCGACGTCGCGGCAAAGATCGCGGGCGTGGCGCGCGAGGACGTGACGATCGAGGTGATGCTGCTCGGTGGCGGCTTCGGACGCCGCCTGGAAGGCGACATGGTGGCGCAGGCCGTGGCCGTGGCGCTGGCTGCCGGCGGCAAACCCGTGCAGCTGATCTGGACCCGTGAAGACGACACCACCCATGACGTGTATCGCCCGGCCGCGCTGGCGCGCTTTTCGGCCAGTATCGATGCGAAAGGCGCGCTGCTGGCCTGGGACAACAAGTCGGCCAGCGGCGCGATCGGCCACCAGTACTTCCCGCGCAACCTCGGCCTGCCGGGCATGGGGCCGGACAAGACCACGGCCGAGGGCGAGTACGACATGCAGTACGAGATTGCCAACCAGCGCATCGCCCACGTGATCGTCGACAGCGCGGTGCCGCTCGGCTACTGGCGCTCGGTCGGCCACTCGCACAATGCCTTCTTCAAGGAGGGCTTTCTCGACGAGGTCGCGCACGCGGCCGGCCAGGACGGCGTGGCTTACCGGCGCGCGCTGCTGGCAAGGCACCCGCGCCACCTGGCCGTGCTCGATGCGGCCGTGCTGAAGGCGGGTCTGCCCGCCGCGGGCAGGGCGCATGGCGTCGCCCTGCACCAGTCCTTCGGCAGCATCGTGGCGCAGGTGGCCGAAGTCTCGGTCGAGGGGAGCGAGATCCGCGTGCACCGTGTCGTATGCGCGATCGACTGCGGCATCGTCGTCAATCCGAACATCGTGGCGCAGCAGATGGAGTCGGCGGTCGTGTTCGGCCTGTCGGCGGCCCTGGATGGCGAAATCACGATCAGGGACGGGCGCGTGCAGCAATCGAACTTCGGCGACTATCCGGTGCTGCGCATGGACCGCGCGCCGCTTGTGGAAACAGTCATCGTCGCCAGCGCCGAGCCGCCCGAAGGCGTGGGCGAGCCGGGCGTGCCGCCGGTGGCACCAA
The DNA here is from genome assembly GCF_051262535.1 of Massilia sp. CMS3.1. Classification (NCBI taxonomy): domain Bacteria; kingdom Pseudomonadati; phylum Pseudomonadota; class Betaproteobacteria; order Burkholderiales; family Oxalobacteraceae; genus Massilia; species Massilia sp. CMS3.1. The sequence goes on from NZ_JBIMES010000013.1 coordinate 96,194, forward strand.
GCGTGGCGGCGGCCGTCTTCAAGCTGACCGGCCAAAGGCTGCGCAGCCTGCCGCTGCGGCTTTAACGGTGCGCGGCATCAAGGCCTGCGCACCGCCCAGTACACCGTCATGCCGGCCAGGAAGCCGAGACCGGCATTCGACATGGCGACGGCGGCGGTCAGCACGACTGGCAACAACGTGCGCCAGTGCGTCTCGCGCGGCCGGTTGCCGGCAACGAGCTGCCCACCGGCGAGAAACAGGATGGCGCCCAGCACCGCCAGCGGCACGGCCTGCAGCAGGAAGCCGATGGATTCGCTGAAGCACAGCGCCAGGATTGTCAGGGTGAGGCCGAAGATGATGGGCGCGCCTGCGCTGCGAGCGCCAAATGCCGTGTAGGCCGCCATGCCGCCGGCGCCGTGGCACATCGGGACGCCGCCGATCAGGCCGCCCGCCAGGTTGATCGCGCCGGTCGAGAGCGTCACCTTGCGCACTGTCGTCGGACGTTCGGGGAACAGCCGGTTGTTTTCTCCGGTAACGGCGATCACCGCGTTTCCCATCGTGAGCGGCAGCTGGGGCAGCGCCAGCAGCAGCGTGCCGACCAGGAAATCGTTCCATTCCATATCACCCGGGGCCAGCGCGGGCAGCCGGAATGCGAAGCCGAAGTCCGCTGCCCGCCACAAGGCGGGGTCGCGCGCCACGCCGTATGCCAGGCCGCCGGCCAGCAGGACGATCATCGCCGGGAAAAAGCGGCTGCGGCGCAGGCCGAGTGCGACCGCCAGGGCCAGCGCGGCGGCGGCCAGGTCGGTCGCCATCATGCGCCAGCCCTGCAGCATGAAGGACAGTCCCAGCCCGATCACGATGCCTTGCACCACCTCCTTCGGGATGACCCGCGCCAGGCGGCTGGCCGCGCCGCTGGCGCCCAGCAGCAGCCAGACGGCACCGGTGACCAGGGCCGCTGCTGAGATCGACGCCTGCGTCACGACGCCGGCGTGCGCCACCGCCAGGGCGCCGATCGCCTTCATTGGCTGCACCGGCATTGGCGTGCGGTACAGCAAGCCGCAGGCAAGCAGCGCCGCGCCGAACGCGAGCAGGATCCCGACCGGGTCCATCTTCAGCACGCTGATGTAAGCGACGACAAACGGGATGAAGCTGGCCAGGTCGGCGAATGCGGCCGACCATTCGGCGCGGTCGAAGCGCAAGGGCGGCGCGTCCTTCATTTGGGTGTGCGGAACGAATACCAGGGCAGGGCGCGGCTCAGGGGAATCACATCGCCGGCGCCCTCGACGTCGTAGCCCGGCAAGTCCGCGATCAAGCCTTGCCACTCGCTGCGCCGCAGCAGTTCGCGCAGTTTGCTGAGCGCCGGCTGGTCCACCGCCTCCTTCAGGCAGACGAAATAATACTGCTCGCGCATGAGGGGAAGAAAAACCAGGCCGAAGGCGCTGGCCGCGGCCTCGATGCCGAAGCCGACATCGGCCTGCCCGGACGCGACGGCGGCGGCGACTGCGAGATGCGTGGGTTCGGTGCGGTCGAATCCCGTGACGCTGGAGGTCGCGATCGACGCGCTGGCGAGCAGCTGTTCGATTTCGAGCCGGGTGCCCGACCCGTTCTGGCGGTTGACGAAACGCAGCCCGGCGCGTGTCAGGTCCTGCACCCCCTGGACGCGCTTCGGGTTGCCGGGCGCGAGCATCAGGCCTTGCTGGCGGCCTACAAAATTGATCAGCTTGTGGCGCCCGGGTTTCAGGAGCGCCTTGAACGCTTTCTGGGTCATGCTGCCTCGCGCGCGGTCCTCGCTCACGTGGAAGCCGGCGAGCAGGCATTCGCCGCGCGACAAGGCCTTCAGGCAGTCCAGGCTGCCGCGAAACTGCAGGTCAAGGTGCAATCCGGTGTCCCTGGCCATGAATTCCTTCAGGCGCGACAGCGCCAGGTCGTGGCTGGCGAACATCGGGATCACGTGTACATCCGGGTCGAAGGCCAGCGCGAATTCGCGCTCCATTTCGGCGACCAGGTTTTCCACTTGCGGGTGGACGCGCATCTTCGCCCGCTGTTCGGCGAACAGCAGCTTTTCCCCGAAGGGCGACAGGCGCGCGCGCTTGCCGCGCTCCCAGACGATCAGCTCGGCATCAAGCGTGGCTTCCCAACGTTTCAGCTCGCCCCACACGTGGCGGTAGGACAGCGCCAGGCGCGCCGCCGCCTGGCCGACCGATCCGGCCGTGTGGATCGCCGACAGGATGTCGAACAGCGGATTGTCGAGCTGGATTCGCATCGTGCTCGAGCGCGTGAACGTGTAGGCGAGCTTAACGTGCAACATATGCAAACATGTTCATATTGAAAGTTTCTGAGGGCGGCTTACCATAGCACATCGATAAGGATGAGAGAGCGGTCATGGTGAGGCACTACACGAAACGGGCACTGGGCGCGGTAATGCTGGCTGCACTGTTGCCGCCGGCCGCCCTGGCGCAACAGGCGCAGGGTCCTGTGCTGCTGGCCGCCGGGAGCCTGCGCCAGGCGATGACGGAGATCCTTGCCGCTTGGCGCGACGCAGGCGGCACGGCGGTCGACGTCCATTACGGTCCGTCGGGCAAGCTGCGCCAGGAAATCGAAACGGGCCGCGCGCTTGACGTGTTCGCATCGGCCTCGACCGGGCACACCGACGCGCTGGCAAGGCAGGGACTGCTCGAGCCGGCGCAGGTATTCGCGCATAACGACCTGTGCGTCGTCAGCGTCCCGCGCGTCGCGCTGCGCGCCGACCAGCTGCTCGAGGGGCTGGCCCGCCCGTCGCTGCGCCTGGCCACCTCCACGCCGGTGAGCGATCCGATGGGCGACTATACATGGCAGTTCTTCCGCAACGCCGACAAGGAGCGGCCCGGCCTGTTCGCCATCCTCGACGCCAAGGCCTTGCGGCTCTCGGGCGCGGCCAGCCTGGCGCCGGAGAGCACGCTGCCGTATATCGCGGCTTTCGAGCAGGACCGGGCCGACGCCTACATCATGTACTGCACCAACGCGGTGCTGACCAAGAACGCCTTGCCGGCACTCGATGTGCTGCGCATTCCCGAGCGCCTGAATGTGCGCAGCGCCTACGGCATCGCATCGCGCACGGGGTCGCAGGAAGGGGCGCGCCTGGTGCGCTTCGTGCTCGGCGCCCGCAGCCAGGACATCCTGCGCAAATACGGATTTCATTGAAAGGAAATACCATGTTGAAACTGAAGAAACACCTTGCCCTGCTGGGCTTCCTGCTGGCCACCAGCGTACCCGCGCTGGCCCAGCAGGTAATCCGGCTCTCGACCACCACCAGCACCGAGAACTCGGGCCTGCTCCAATACCTGCTGCCGACATTCGAAGCGAAGGCGAACGCCAAGGTCAACGTGATCTCGGTCGGCACCGGCAAGGCGCTGGAACTGGCCAAGAATGGCGACGTCGACGTCACCCTGGTCCATGCACGGGCGTCCGAGGACAAATTTGTGGCCGAAGGCCACGGCGTCAACCGGCGCGACGTGATGTATAACGACTTCGTCATCGCTGGGCCTGAAAACGATCCGGCCGGCATCAAGGGCAGTAAAGATGTCCTGGGCGCGATGAAGAAGATCGCCGCCAGCGGCACCAGGTTCATCTCGCGCGGTGACAATTCGGGCACCGACCAGATGGAGAAATCCTACTGGAAGCAGGTCGGCAGCCAGCCGCAGGGCGCCAACTACGTGTCGGCAGGCCTGGGCATGGGCGAAGTACTGAACATGGCATCCGAACTGCGGGCCTATACGCTGACCGACCGCGCCACCTACATCGCCTATCGGTCCAAGACGGGCCTGCAGATCGCGGTTGAGGGCGACCCGAAGATGTTCAACCCCTACGGCATTATCGCGGTCAACCCGCAAAAGTCGAAGGACCTCAATTACAAGGGCGCAATGCAGCTGGTCGAGTGGATCACCTCAAGCGAAGGCCAGAAGCTGATCGCATCGTTCAAGGTCGACGGCCAGAGCGTGTTCTTCCCGTCGGCGCAGGGCAAGTGAGGACATCGCTCCGCGCCCGGGCTGCCGGGTGCTGCCTGCGTGCCTGCCTGGTGCTGCTGCCTGCATCGACCTTCGCATTCGCGCAGGACGCCACCTACCTGGAGGTCAGGGTCGGCTCCGCGACACGACAGATGGGAGCGGCCGAGCTTGGCGCATTGCCCCAGACCGAGATCGTCGAGGCACGCACCGTCGGCAGCGGTGCTGCTGCGCAAAGCGGGGAGCGGCGATACCGCGGTGTCCTGCTGCGCGACGTGCTGGACGCCGCCGGGATCGGGGCGCTGGACCGGTACGCCCTGCGGCACACCGCCATCGTGGCCAGGGCAAGGGACGATTATGTCGTCCTGTTTTCGTGGGGCGAACTGTTCAATGCCAGCCTCGGCGAGAACGTGCTGGTCGTGACCTCGGTGAACGGCAAGCCGCTGCCCGCCAATGAAGGCCCCTATGCGCTGCGCTCCCTCTCCGACACAAAACCGGGGCCACGCCACGTGAAATGGCTGCGTCGGCTCGATGTGGTCACGGTCCCGAAGCCGGCGCCAGGCTTGTGAACATCCAACAGCTTGTCGAGCGGCGCCGTTCGGCGAATAGTATCGGCACGAATCTGATGATTATTTTCCAATAAACTTTGTTGCCCCGTTTATCGGCTCGATCGATTCTAGCTGGCTTGCCGCAGCAGGGTCTGCAAATTGCAGTCGCGCTGCCAGGTGCGCCGTTCTTCGGTCGAGCCGGCCAGGCGCAGCAGTTCTTCCGGCGCCAGTTCGGCGTGGGCCTGCATCAGGCGCTCGGCCAGCAGCGCGTCGGGCAGCATGGGCCCGAAAAAGGCGACCGTGTCGTCCTGCTGCAGCAGCAGGGTCGGGAAATTGTCGACGTCGAGGTCGCCCACGACCTCGGCCTGGTCCTCGATGTCGATCCAGACAAAGGTTTTATCCGGATGGCGCGCGGCCAGGGCTTCGAAGGCGGCGCGGTAGCCGCCGCAGGTGCCGCACCAGGCGGCGCACAGGCAGGCGACGATCCAGCGGCCGCCGCCAATGGCGTCGGCGAGCTGGTCGCGGTTGCTGGTGTCAAGTGTCAGGCTATGCATGAGCCGATTCTACCTCGCGGCGCGCCAATGGGCCAATGCCGGGCGTGGGCGCGACGGGTTAAAATAGCGCATGCCTATCATCCTTGCCATCGAAACTTCGTCCGAACTCGCTTCCTGTGCCCTGCTGTCGGATGACATCGTCATCTCGCGCGAGTCCGGCGGCGTGCGCACCCATTCGCAATCCGTGCTGCCGATGGTGCAGGAACTGCTGGCAGAAAGCCATCTCAAGCTGGGTGACGTCGATGCGATCGCCTTCGGCGCGGGGCCGGGATCGTTTACGGGGGTGCGCACCGCCTGCGGCGTGGCCCAGGGCCTGGCGTTTGGCGCCGACCTGCCCGTGCTGGCTTGTAACACCCTCGAGGCGATGGCCGAGGCTTGCCGCGCGCACACTGGCGCGACCGAGGTCCTGACGGTGCTCGACGCGCGTATGAACGAGGTCTATTGGGCGCAATATCGTTTCGACGGCGTCTGGCAGGCGCTCGTGGACCCGGTGTTGTCCAGTCCCGAGCTGGTGACGCCGGTCGCGGCCCCTGGCCTTGCCGCCTGCGGCAACGGCTTTGCCGTGTATCCGGACGCGTTCGCCGGCAAGCCGTTCGCCCTGGACGCCGACGCGGGCATCGTGCCGCATGCGCGCGCGCTGGTGCGGATCGGCGCGGCGGCATTCGCGGCCGGGCAGGGCCTGCCCGCGGCCCAGGCGCAGCCGCTCTACCTGCGCAACAAGGTAGCCTATACCAGCGCCGAGCGCCAGGTGATCAATGCCGCCAAGGCCGAGGGCAAGGGCGCATGACGGCCCCCAGCGCAGCGGCGGGTCTCGCACTCGTGCCGATGACGCTTGGCGACGTCGACGCCGTGCACGCGCTTGAATGCAGCGTGTTTCCCCATCCGTGGAGCCGCGCCAACTTCAGCGACTCGATTCAGGCAGGCTACGACGCCTGGCTGCTGCGCAGTGCCCGGGGCGAACTGGCCGGCTATTTTGTGTTGATGCTCGTGCTCGACGAGGCGCACCTGCTCGATGTCGCCGTGGCCGGCGAGCGCCACGGCACCGGTCTCGGACTGCATCTGCTGGAAACGGTGTGCGCGCGGGCGAAAGAGATGGGCGCCGAATCCGTGCTGCTCGAGGTGCGCCCGTCGAACGAACGGGCGCTGGCGGTCTACCGGCGCTTCGGCTTTGCCGAGATCGGCCTGCGCAAGGGGTATTACCCGGCCCATGAGGGCAGGCGCGAGGACGCCATCGTGATGAGGCATACGGTATGAACGTGAGCAAACGCGACGAAGTTTTCCTGGCCGAGATGGGCATTGCGCCGCTGTGGCGCCTGCGCCGTCAGCCTGAGGAAACCCGGCTTGAGGAAACCGGGCCTGACGAAACCGAGCCTGCTGCGGCGGTCATCGAGGCGCCAGGCATGCATGCGCCCGGCGTCATCGCGCCGCCGCCGCGCGATCCGGCCTGGGGCGAGATCCCGCGCACCACAGCCCCGGCGCCCGCTCCCTGGACCCCGCCGGCGCCCGCGCCGGTGGAAGAGCAGGGCGACAGTCTCGAGGCGATTGCCGCCATGGACTGGGAGGAGCTGCGCAGCGCGATCGTGCGCTGCAAGCGTTGTGGCGACTGTGGCGGGCGCAAACCCGTGTACGGCAGCGGCCCCCAGGCGGCGCGCTGGTTCGTGGCGAGCGGCGCGAGCAGCGTCGCCGACGAAGCGGCGGGTACGCCGCTGGCGGGCGAGGCCGGACAACTCTTCGACAACATGCTGGCCGCCGTCGGCCTCACGCGCGAGCGCGACGTGTACGTGACGAACCTGGTCAAATGCCGTCCGGTTTCCGCGAATGGCGGCGACCGCGCGCCGACAAGCGAGGAAGCGGCCGCCTGCCGCCCCTTCGTCGAGCGCGAGCTGGCACTGAGCGGCGCCGGCGTGGTCCTGACCCTGGGCCAGATCGCCGCCAACGGCCTGCTCGGCAAGGCGCTGCAGGAGCCGCTGGCCGGCACGCGCGGCGCAGCGCATGCCTTGGGCGCGGTCCCGCTGGTGGCGACGCTGCATCCGGGCGAACTGCTGCGCCGCGGCGGCGACAAGGCGCTGGCCTGGGCGGACTTGTGCCGGGCGCGAGCTCTCGATGCAGGGCGGGACTGACAGCTACCAGCTCGGCTTTCACCGCCGCTGGGGTCACTTGCGGCGCGCACGGGTGCGCTCGCTCGCCTGGCTGCTCGATTCGCCCGACCTGCTGGACGCCGGCGCGCCGCACTGGCAGGGCCGCATCGCCTCGACCGGGCCGGTGACGCTCGAAGTCGCGCGCTGGCTGGCCGATCTCGACCATGATCCGGCGCCGCTCGACGCCGCACTCGGCCCACGCGTCTACACGCGCCTCGGCCTGTATGCCGAAAAGTTGATGGCCTTTTATTTCCAGGAGCAGGGGCGCCTCGTCGCCCACGGCCTGCAGATCCGCGCCAACCGCAACGACACCGTCGGCGAGTTCGACTTCCTGCTCGATAGCGGTCCCGACGCGCTCGAACACATCGAATTCGCCACCAAGTTTTATCTAATGCAGGGCGAAGCCGGGCAGCAGTTCGATGCGCTCGTCGGCCCGAACCTGGCCGACAGCCTGGGCGCGAAGATGCGCAAGATTTTCGGGCGCCAGCTAGCGTTGGGCGCGCATCCGGCGGCGCAGCCTCTGCTGCCGCGCCCGGTAACACTGGCGCGCGCGCTGGTGAAAGGCTGGCTGTTTTACCCGGCGGGCAGCTGGCCGGCGATGAGCGGCATCACGGCCGGCCACTGCCGCGGTTTCTGGTGCGCGCTGGGCGAGCTCGATACCCTGGGCGCGGACGCCTTCCTCGTGCTTCCGAAGCTGGAGTGGCTGGCGCCGTTTCGCGCGGCGCAGGCGGCGTCACTCATGAACCGGGCCCAGTTGCATGCGGAACTCGCAGCCCAGTTCGAGACGAATGCCTCGCCGGTGCTGGTGGCGGTGGTGCGCGAGTCGCCGGGATTGGTGGAAGAGATCGAGCGCGGGTTCATCGTCCCGAACGATTGGCGCGAACGGGCGGAGGCGAGAAGTGCCAAGGACAATATGCGGCATATTGTTTGGTAAAAATGCAATTTGCAATCGGCTGTGGATTCAACCGGGCGATGCAACCAGGTATGAACTCCGGCCTGTAGCAACCGTGCCCAGTGATGCGTGCTACTGCTCGCTTCCATACCAAGCTCGCATCCAGGCTTCAGATCGATCAACACCGCGAATCTGAAAGACATCTTTTGCCAAATCGACACAACGCCGATAAGCTTCATGACGGACTCCTTCTTCCTAAACCGGTAGTGTCGAAACGCCAGTTTGGCACCCACTTGCCCTTAGGGGAGGAGGAGTCCATCCGATTGCATTGGGTTTGCGGCCGGTCGTGGCCCAGGGGAGGATACGCATGCATTGGGCGGGGCGGCCCATCGCTGGCGCGCGCAGGCCGCCCGCCTTGGGCTTAGGCCGCGGAGGGGGTTTCAAATTCTGTCACGTGAACCCGGTTGCGGCCACTGCGTTTGGCAGCGTACATCAGTTCATCAGCGTGCGCGATCATGGCTTGGCTGGCAATGCCCGGCAGGTAAGACGACAGGCGCGCGCTGACCACGCCAAAGCTTGCCGTGGCACCAATCCGGACGTGGCCGTGCAGGCTACCAGCTTCGGCAAGGCGTGCGCGCATGCGCTCGGCGAGGGCATGGCCATCAGCCAGGTTGGTATCAGGCAGGATCAACAGGAATTCTTCGCCGCCGTAGCGCACGACTGTATCAATGCCGTCACGGGTCATCGAGAGCAACAAGCTTGCGAAATCCTGCAGGAGCGTGTCCCCGGCCTGGTGGCCGTGGGTATCGTTGATGGCTTTGAAATTGTCCAGGTCGCACAGGATGATAGTCAGCGAGGCACCCTCGCGGCGGGCGTGGTCGATTTCACGTTCGAGCAGACCCGCGTTCAGGTGGCGCCGGTTGAAGGCGCCCGTTAGAGGATCGCGTACAGACTGGTTGATCAGAATTTGCTGGGCCCAGTATTGCCGGCGCGACGAATAGGCGTCGCGGCGCGCAGCTGCGGCGCCGAATAAGTTCGCTAGCAGCAGGAGCATCGTCATTGTCGACATTTGGCGCGGGCTGACCGTGCCAGAGGCATACACGAGCGCCAGGAAGCTGGCGCTCGCGCTGAGTGCAATGATGGTGGCGTTGACCAGGCGGTTTGGAATGAAGAGGTACACAATGATCAGCATGATGGCCATCGACATGCCGTGAAGTAGCAGCTCGCCCCGCAAATACGCGACCAGCAAGAACGTGAGCATCGCGAGGCTGGTAAACGCTGTGGCTGCGCGATAAGCGGTGTGCCCTGGATTGGCGCTGCGGCGCGTCAGCACGATGCCAGTTAAGGCGACTACGGCAGTTGCCAGGCGCGCCACGAACAATGCCAGTGTTTGGCTGCCATAGCCAAGGTGGGCCACGTCGGCAAGCGCGAATGCCAAGTAAGAGATCCCGCAAAATGAGAGTGAACGGGTCAATTCATGCTCGATGACGCCGCTTTGGTCGCGCAGGAACGCCGATTCGGTACTGGCGGATGTGAATTCACCGTGCCAGCGCGCGATGATGCCGGGAGAATGCAGCTTGGACATTGAGGAAGACGTGGACGGGGAGGAGCCCGACTGTAGCGCCTTATCTTATTGCTGTAAAGAATTTAGGTAAGGTCGAGTAAAATAGTCGCATCAATGCTGCATCAGTTCATTTGCGCGGTGGGGAAGATACCGTCGCACTGCCGTACACTGTCCGAACTTCCGCAATCGACCCAGGCTGTATAAAAACCCGAAATTGGAAGCTGGGTTCAGTTGTACCGGACGCACGGCTGAATATGGAGCGCGTAGAAGCGCTGTGGCGCGCCGAAAAGTCTCTTCGACATTTTCGGTCGACCCAATAAGCCAAACGCCCAGCGCAAACCAAATAGCCTCAAAAAATGAGCATAGGCCCTGACCGCTGCCATCATGCTCGCGGTGCCCAGAATAGCCGTCAATCTCCGGAAGTTATAGGCGAGCATGTGCAGGCTCATCTCGGTCTTCACGCGTTCCAATCCTTTTGTCAGGAAGTGCGTCGCCCCCATCCAGGCCTTGATGGTCCCGTATGGATGCTCGACGGAGGAACGCCGGGTTCGCATGGCATCCGGATTCTGATCCAGGCGTTCCTGCATCTCATTGAGCACGTCCTGATGTTCCCAACGGGTCACCCGGCGCTGCTGGCTCGGCGTGCATTTGTCCTTGAGCTGGCAGAGCTCGGCGCCAATACGCACAGCCCCTACAAGACGTCGATCACGCGCTGGCTCTGGCCAGACATTTCTCGAGGGCAGGACATTTCGGTTTCTAAGGCCAAAAAAGCGATCGCAGACTACAAGAAGGCCGTTGGACGACCAGATGAGACGGCTGAATTGATGACTTTTATTGCGAGCATGCTGTAGGCTTCTGCCGCGAAGTCGGCTTGTCGGACGAGACTTTTTTCGTTTCGTTGATGGGCATGTTTAGCCAGTCCTTGAAGTTGACCACGACACTTAGCCCGGTAAAGCGCGGTAACTTGCTAAAGAGGACACAGGGTAGAGGGCAGGACGGGCGGCAGATGACGGCGCTGCTCGATGGCAAAAAAAAAGCAGTCACGAATGCTCGTAACTGCCTCAGTTGACTATTGCAACCCAGTGCGCGCCGCTTTTGTATGGCGTCGTACTCTTTCGTCCTGCGGTGCCGATAGGGCTGGAAATTACAGACCACAACCGTAATATGCCGCGTCCGAGTTTTCGCCGGTGTAAGTTGGATCGAGCTTCTCGCGCAGGCTCAGTGTGAGGAAAGCAGCGACGAGCGACAGCACCGAGAACGATGGTGCCGCTGCGGAGGTGGGTCCGGCTGGTGCGTTAGTGGGGAATGACGACATGTTCAGCTCCTGAAGGTTGATATATTCGATGAATTGAAGTGTAGGGAATACTGTCAGGAGGCGCCAATTTCGAGTTCTGATACCAGTTATATGCCCGATGAATATCGTTTAATAAAAACCGCAATTTATGCACGGTCTATGTTGCAGATGTGTGTTGCGTCGTAAAAAATACGCGCCGCACCTCGTCCTGGTATGTGAGGCGATGACAGCGTCTGCGGCGACCTTCCATGCAGGGCATGAGGTTGCGATATGCCGTGCTGGCGTCACCTTCACGAATGGATGCAAGCAGGTGTCTGGGAGCGTGTCCATGCGGCCTCCTCACGCCTTGCCCGCGCTTGCCATGCATCGCCACCAGCTTCCCCGAGTCTACCGGGATAGGCTCTTAATGCTTGTGCTCCCCAATCAGGGCCAGCGAATCATGCTGGGCCTGATTGCGCTGGTGCAGGCGCAGGATGAGGAAGGTGATCCCCGCGATCGTCAGCCCGAACATCACGATGATGATGTTCAGGTCCAGGTTCAGCGTGATCATGACCGCGTACAGCGCCAGCATGGTCAGGATCGACAGATTCTCGTTGAAGTTCTGTACCGCGATCGAGTGACCCGCGCTCATGAGCACGTGGCCGCGGTGCTGCAGCAGCGCGTTCATCGGCACCACGAAGAAGCCCGACAGGAAGCCGATCAGGGCCAGCAGCGGATAGGCGACGAGGACGTCGTTGACGAACACCATGCCGGTGACGACCAGGCCCATGACAATCCCCATCGGGATCACGGTCAGCGACTTGCGCAAGGGGACCATGCGGGCCGCCAGCACCGCACCGACGGCGACGCCGATCGCCACCACCCCGATCAGGCCGGTAGCCTTGTCGAGCGGCATGCCGAGCGAGCGCTCGGCCCATTTCAGCACGATCAGCTGCAAGGTCGCGCCCGCTCCCCAGAACAGCGTGGTCACCGCCAGGGAAATCTGGCCCAGCTTGTCTTTCCACAGCGTGGCCGAGCAGTTGGCGAAGTCCGAGATTAGCTTGAAGGGGTTGCGCTCCTGGTGCTCGTAGCGCGCGCCTGTGTCGGGGATGCGCAGGTTGAACAGGGTCGCCAGCACGTAGATGAAGGCCACCACGGCCATGGCCGCTTCGCTCGTGGTGTCGATGCCGGTGTCAAACAGCGGGACATCGAAGCCGAGCATCAGGCTTGAACCCGCGTTGCTAACCAGTGCGCCACCGAGCACGGTGCCGAAGATGATCGACATCACGGTCAGGCCCTCGATCCAGCCATTGGCGATGACGAGTTTTTCCGGCGGCAGCAGTTCGGTCAGGATGCCGTATTTCGCGGGCGAATACACGGCGGCGCCGAAGCCGACCACGGCATAGGACAACAGCGGGTGCACGGTCAGGAACATCAGGGCGCAGCCGAAAATCTTGATCAGGTTCGCGATGAACATTACGCGGCCCTTGGGCAGCGCGTCGGCAAAAGCGCCGACGAACGCGGCGAGCAGGACATAGAACAGCACGAATGAAAGCTTGAGCAAGGGCGTCAGCGACGCCGGCGCGTTCATCGACACCAGCACGTCAATGGCTACAAACAGCAGCGCATTGTCTGCCAGCGACGAGAAAAACTGCGCCGCCATGATGGTATAGAAACCACGATTCATTCGAGTGAGTCAGAAAACAAGAGTGGGTTGCTTTATACCATGAAAGAACGGCGGACCAAAGAAGCGGACGGACCCAAAGCCGGGCTGTCCGGTAAAATAGAACCCTTCACCTAACGCGTTTTTTCCTATCGTCCATGCCACGCCCACTCTGCGCCACCATCCATCTCGATTCGATGCAGCATAATCTCGCGCGTGCGCGCGCCTGTGCACCCGAGGCCCGTGTCTGGGCCGTCGTCAAGGCAAACGCCTATGGCCATGGGCTCGAACGCGGCGTGAAGGGGTTCATGGCGGCCGACGGCCTGGCCCTGATCGAGACCGAGAATGCCTTGCGCCTGCGCGAACTGGGCTGGGCAAAGCCGATCCTGTTGTTGGAAGGCATTTTTGACGCCACCGACGTCCCGCTGCTGGCCGAACACAATATCAACAGTACGGTGCACTCGATCGAGCAGATCAAAATGCTGGAATACACCCAGCTGTACCGCCCGATCGACGTTCACCTCAAAATGAACACCGGCATGAACCGGCTCGGCTTCAAGCCCGAGGAGTATGCCGCTGCCTATAAACGCCTGCGCGCCATTCCCGGCATCCGCAACATCACCCTGATGACTCACTTCGCCAACGCCGACGAGCTCGAGCACCCGCGGCTGGCGGTTCCCGCGCAGGTGCAGCGCTTCGTCGCCGGCGCGGCCGGCCTGGAGGGCGAGCGCAGCCTGTCCAATTCCGGCGGCGTGCTGCACCAGGCGGTTCTCCAGGCCGAACTGCACAACGACTGGGTGCGCCCCGGCATCATGCTGTATGGCGGCACGCCCGGCGGCGGGCGCACGGCGCACGACTTCGGCCTGCGCCCGACCATGACGCTCACCTCCGAGATCATCGCGATCCAGGACCTGGTCGCCGGCGACACGGTCGGTTACGGCAGCCGCTTCGAAGCCCCCGGCCCGATGCAGGTCGGCGTGGTCGCCTGCGGTTACGCCGACGGCTACCCGCGCCACGCGCCGCACGGGACGCCGGTGATCGTCGACGGCGTGCGCACTTCGGTGGTCGGGCGCGTGTCGATGGACATGATGACGGTCGACCTGACGCCGATCCGCAATGCCCGGGTCGGCAGCCAGGTTACCCTTTGGGGCGACGGCCTCCCGATCGACGAGGTCGCCAGCATGTCCGGCACCATCGGCTACGAATTGATGTGCGCACTCGCTCCCCGCGTGCGCGTGATGGAAGGACGGTTCGGTACCCATGGCTAAGGCAAAGACCCAGTTCGTTTGCAGTGAGTGCGGCAGCGTCAGCACCCGCTGGACCGGCCAGTGCGCCGATTGCAAGGCCTGGAACACGATGGTCGAGACGGTGCCCGAGACGGCGGGCGTGAACCGCATGTCGCAGACCGTCAATTACAAGGCGCTGGCGCAGACGGCGCCGGTGCTGTCCCTTAGCGACATCGAAGCGACCGACGTGCCGCGTTTCGGCACCGGGATCGAGGAATTCGACCGCGTGCTGGGCGGCGGCCTGGTGGCCGGCGGCGTGGTCCTGATCGGCGGCGACCCCGGTATCGGCAAGTCGACCCTGCTGCTTCAGGCCCTGGCCAACCTGGCCGCCACGCGCAGTACCTTATATGTGAGCGGGGAGGAGTCCGGCGCCCAGATCGCGCTGCGCGCACGGCGCCTGCAGGTCGAAGCGAAAGACCTGAAGCTGCAGGCCGAGATCCAGCTCGAGCGCATTCTTGGCACCCTGGCCGACCTGAAACCCGAAGTGGCGGTGATCGACTCGATCCAGACCCTGTATTCGGATGCGCTCACAGCCGCCCCGGGTTCGGTGTCCCAGGTGCGCGAATGCGCGGCCCAGCTCACGCGCGTGGCCAAGCAGACCGGCGTGACCATCATCCTGGTCGGTCACGTGACGAAGGAGGGCGCGCTCGCCGGCCCGCGCGTGCTGGAACACATTGTCGACACCGTGCTGTATTTCGAGGGAGACCCCCAGTCGAGCTTCCGCCTGGTGCGGGCGATCAAGAACCGTTTCGGCGCGGTGAACGAGCTGGGCGTGTTCGCGATGACGGAAAAGGGCCTGAAAGGCGTGTCGAACCCGTCGGCCCTGTTCCTGTCGCAGCATGACCAGCAGGTGCCGGGCTCCTGCGTGATGGTGACGCAGGAGGGGACGCGGCCCTTGCTGGTGGAAATCCAGGCGCTGGTCGACGCCAGCCACCTGCCGAACGCGCGCAGGCTGTCGGTGGGCCTGGAGCAGAATCGCCTCGCCATGCTGCTGGCCGTGCTGCACCGGCACGCCGGCATCGCCGCTTTCGACCAGGACGTGTTCATCAATGCGGTGGGCGGCGTGAAGATCGCCGAACCGGCGGCCGACCTTGCGGTGCTGCTGGCGATTAACTCCTCGATGCGCAACAAGGCGCTGCCGCGCGGACTGGTCGTGTTCGGCGAAGTCGGCCTTGCCGGCGAAATCCGTCCGGCGCCGCGCGGCCAGGAACGCCTGAAGGAAGCGGCCAAGCTGGGTTTTTCGATCGCGCTGATCCCGAAGGGGAATATGCCGAAGCAAAAGATCGAGGGCATGAACATCATCGGGGTCGAGCGCATCGACCAGGCGTTTACCAAACTGCGCGAACTCGACTGAGTGTGCCTGAAGTCAGGCCTCACAATGAAAGCGGCGAGCGCCCACTGGGCCTCGCCGCTTTTTACTGGTCCCGAAAGCGGGCTGGACACTATTCGTGATAGCGGTCACGCAGGGCTTCTGAGCTGCCACCGACCTCCTGGAAAATTTCGTAGGCGATCAGGCCAACCATGCCCGATAAAACTGCAAACACAAACATATTCCACATAGCTAACAAACGCTCTTCAGCATCCCCTCCATGCAGTGGTGACGCTTTGAGCATAGCAGCCGCCTGTGTATTTACAAGTGCGGCAACGACCAAAATTTGCTTCACTACCTGCTTCATACGCCTGGCTCAATCATTTCTTTGATATGCATCAATTGTGTGACGGTGATATTGTGAACGCGGCACTATTGCTGCGAGATCGCAGCGGTTCACGGCTGCGGCAGCACGATGTCACAATCTTTTACAGCCCTGCGCCCGGTAGGTCATCAATTCGATGACAAGAAAAACGGCATGTCATCGAATCGATGACATGGCTTTTTTGTAATGTCATCAACTTGTCATATTCGGCCGCTAGACTCCGCACAAATTACCAAGGCGCCTTGAGCGTCTTTACCCAAAGGAAACTGATATGCGCATGAAGCCCTTGCTCCTCTCGATCGCGATCGCTGCCAGCACCTTCGCAGCCACCGCTGCCCAGGCCGTGAACCTGACCGGCGCCGGCGCCACCTTTCCCTACCCGATCTACGCCAAGTGGGCCGAGATGTACAAGGCGGCAAGCGGCAACGGCCTGAACTACCAGTCGGTCGGTTCCGGCGCCGGCATCAAGCAGATCAAGGCGAAGACGGTCGATTTTGGCGCCTCGGACATGCCACTGTCCGCGACAGAATTAACTGAAGCCGGCCTGTTCCAGTTCCCGGCCGTGATGGGCGGCGTGGTGCCGGTCATTAACCTGCCGGGCGTGACCCCGGGCCAGGTCAAGCTGACCGGCGCCGTGCTGGCCGATATTTTCATGGGCAAGATCACCAAGTGGAATGCGCAGCCGATCGCCGCGCTGAACCCGGGCGTGAAACTGCCGGCCGACGACATCACCGTCGTGCACCGCGCCGACAGCTCGGGTACTACTTTCCTGTTCACCGACTACCTCTCGAAGACCAATCCGGACTGGAAGCTGAAGGTCGGCGCCGGTACCGCCGTGAAATGGGCGACCGGCGTTGGCGGCAAGGGCAACGAAGGCGTGGCCGCCAACGTGCAGCGCATCAAGGGCGGCATCGGCTACGTCGAGTGGGCCTACGCCAAGAAGAACCGCATGTCGCACACCCAGCTGCAAAACCGCGACGGCGCGTATCTGCAGCCGGACGACGAAGCCTTCAAGGCTGCCGCCGCCGGGGCCGACTGGGCCAAGGCGCCGGGCTTTGCCGTGGTGCTGACCGACCAGCCGGGCAAGGCCAGCTGGCCGATCACGGGCGCGTCCTACATCCTGGTGCACAAGGCCCAGGCCGACGCCGCCAAGGGCAAGGAAGTGCTGAAGTTCTTCGATTGGGCATACAAGAACGGCGATGCCGCGGCAGCGGAGCTGGACTACGTGCCGATGCCCGACGCCGTCACCAAGCTGGTGCAGGATGCCTGGCGCGCGAACGTCAAGGATGGCGCCGGCAAGGCAATCTGGTAAGAAAAGCGCACGAAACATGGACGCCGCCGCAGCCTCGGCCGCGGCGGCTCTCCTCGCAGCAAACTCGATAAGAACACCACATGAGCGCACATCCTCCCGTCGCCCTCGACAAACCGGCAGCAACTGACGCCGTCAAAGTCGATCTCCAGTACGCCGCCTTGGGCAAGACGATGCGCAACCAGCGCATCCAGGACTTCCTCTTCCACAAAATTACCTTGCTGTTCGCCGCGACGGTGCTGCTGGCACTGGTCGGCATCATCGTCTCGCTGGCCTATGGCGCAGCGCCCGCGTTCGCGGAATTCGGCCCGGCTTTCATTACCACCGTCGAATGGGATCCGGTCGACGACAAGTTCGGCGCCCTGATCGCGATCTGGGGCACGCTGGCGACCTCGCTCATCGCGCTGCTGGTCGCGTTCCCGATCAGCTTCGGTATCGCGCTGTTCCTCACCGAAATCTGCCCGGCCTGGCTGCGGCGCCCGATGGGCACCGCGGTCGAGCTGCTGGCCGGCGTGCCGTCGATCATCTACGGCATGTGGGGCCTGTTCGTGTTCGCGCCGCTGTTTGCCGACCACGTCCAGCCCTTCCTGAAAGAGACCATCGGCCAGGTGCCGCTGATCGGGCAGTTGTTCCAGGGCCCAACGATGGGCATCGGCATCCTGACCGCCGGCCTGATCCTGGCGGTGATGATCATCCCGTTCATCTCGTCGGTGATGCGCGACGTGTTCGAGATCGTACCGGCGGTGCTGAAGGAGTCCGCCTACGGCCTGGGATGCACCAAGTGGGAAGTAGTGCGCAAGGTGGTGCTGCCCTACACCCGCAATGGCGTGGTCGGCGGCGTGATGCTGGGCCTGGGCCGCGCGCTGGGCGAAACGATGGCGGTGACCTTCGTGATCGGTAACGCCCACAAGCTGTCGGCTTCGCTCTTCATGCCGGGCAATTCGATTTCCTCGACCCTGGCCAACGAATTCGCGGAAGCCGCCTCGCCCCTGCACGTGTCTTCACTGTTCGCGCTGGCGCTGATCCTGTTCGGTATTACCTTCGTCGTGCTGTCGGCCGCGAAACTGATGTTGGCGGGCATGTCTCGCCAGGAAGGCACGAAATGAACGTTACCAATCCTGTCTACCGCAAGCGCCTGTTGTCGCACCGTATCGGCATCGCGCTGTCGGTGATCGCGATGGGCATCGGCCTGGCCTTCCTGGCCTGGATCCTGTGGACCCTGCTGGTGAATGGCTTCGGCGCGCTGTCCCTGTCGCTGTTCACCGGCGACACGCCGGCACCGGGCGGCGAGGGCGGTGGCCTGCGCAACGCGATTGTCGGCAGCCTGATGATGGTCGGCCTGTCGACCCTGGTCAGCACGCCGGTCGGTATCCTGGCGGGCATTTACCTGGCCGAATACGGCGACACCAACCGCTTCGGCCAGATCACGCGCTTTGTCACCGACATCATGCTCTCGGCGCCGTCGATCGTGATCGGCCTGTTCGTGTATGCGCTGTACGTCGCCAAGGTCCAGCATTTCTCGGGCTATGCGGGCTCCATCGCACTGACGCTGATCGCCGTGCCGGTGGTCGTGCGCACCACCGACAACATGCTTCGCCTGGTACCGAACAGCCTGCTCGAGGCTGCTTTTGCCCTGGGTGCGCCGCGCTGGAAGGTAGCGACCCTGGTGCGCCTGCGCGCCGTCAAGGCCGGCATCATCACCGGCGTGCTGCTGGCCCTGGCCCGCATCTCGGGCGAGACCGCGCCGCTGCTATTCACCGCGCTGAACAACCAGTTTTTCAGTGCCGACATGAACGCACCGCTGGCGAACCTGCCGGTCGTGATCTACACCTACGCGATGAGCCCCTATGATGACTGGCGTTCGCTGGCCTGGGGCGGTGCCCTGCTGGTGACCTTCACCGTGTTGTTCCTGAACATCCTGTCGCGCACCGTCTTCACCCAGAAGACCCCGCGTTAATTTATTCTGATAACCATGACCCAAGCTATGGCAAACCCGATCCCGGCGGCGAACGCACCGAAGAACAAGACCATCGAGATCTCCGGCCTGAATTTCTTCTACGGCAAGACGCAAAGCCTGAAGGACGTCACGCTCGACATCCACGAAAAGCAGGTGACGGCCTTCATCGGCCCGTCCGGCTGCGGCAAGTCGACCCTGTTGCGCACCCTGAACCGCATGTACGATTTGTATCCGGGGCAGCGCGCGGAAGGCTCGATCATGTACCGCGGCCGCAACGTCCTCGACCCGGGCGTCGACGTGAACATGCTGCGTGCCAAAATCGGCATGGTGTTCCAGAAGCCGACGCCGTTCCCGATGTCGATCTACGACAACATCGCCTTCGGCGTGCGACTCTACGAAAACCTGTCGAAAGGCGAAATGGACGAGCGCGTCGAATGGGCCTTGAAGAAGGCGGCGCTGTGGGAAGAAGCGAAGGATAAGCTGAGCAAGAGCGGCCTGTCGCTGTCCGGCGGCCAGCAGCAGCGCCTGTGCATCGCGCGCGGCGTGGCGGTCAAGCCCGACGTGCTGCTGCTGGACGAGCCGACCTCGGCGCTGGACCCGATCTCGACGGCCAAGATCGAAGAGCTGATCAGCGAACTGAAGCAGGACTACACGATCACGATCGTGACCCACAACATGCAGCAGGCGGCGCGCTGCTCGGATTACACTGCCTACATGTATCTGGGCGAACTGGTGGAATTCGGCGAGACGGATCAGCTGTTCATGAATCCGGCGCGTAAAGAGACGCAAGATTACATCACCGGTCGCTTCGGTTAAGTGATCCTGAAACGACATTAAAAAATTAGGAGAGCTGTATATGATCGGCGAGCATTCATCCAAGCAGTACGACCACGAGCTGGAAGGGATTCGTTCCAAGGTACTGCTGATGGGCGGCATGGTGGAAACCCAGTTCGAGGAAGCGCTGAACTGCTTCCGCGTCGGCGACACGGCCAAGGCCGAAAAAGTCATGGCGGACGACCACGCGGTCAATCAGCTCGAGGTGTCGCTCGACGACGCCTGCAGCCACCTGATCGTCAAGCGCCAGCCCGCGGCCAACGATTTGCGCACCGTAATGGCGACGATCAAGGTGATCACCGACCTCGAGCGCATCGGCGACGAGGCCAGCAAGATCGCGCGTACCGCGAAAAGCCTGCACGAGCGCGGCGTGACGGGCTTTGGCCATTACGACATCATCCGCACGATCGGCAAGAACACGGCCGACCTGCTGCACGATTCGCTCGACGCTTTTGCCCGCCTCGACGGCAAGCAGGCGCTCACGATCATTGCCGGCGACGAGATCATCGACCACGAGTTCCGCACCATCCTGCGCAACCTGATCACCTTCATGATGGAAGACCCGCGCACGATTTCGTCGGCACTCGACACGCTGTGGGTAGCCAAGGCCATCGAGCGCATCGGCGACCATGCCAAGAACATCGCCGAATACGTAATCTACGTGGTCGAAGGGCGCGACATCCGCCACAGCAAACCCGTGCCGCTGGAAGGCTGATTCGATGCACAACACGAGCGTACTGGTAGTCGAGGACGAACCGGCGATCGTCGAGCTGGTGAGCTACTCGTTGCGCGAAGCCGGCTGGTCGATCCAGTCGGTCGGCACCACGGCCGCGGCCTGGGACAGCATCCGCCACGGCAAACCCGACCTGCTGCTGCTCGACTGGATGCTGCCCGACCAGAGCGGCCTGCGCCTGCTGGCACGCTTGCGCGCGGACCGCGATTTCCAGGACATCCCGGTGATCATGCTCACTGCCAAGAGCATGGAAGAAGACAAGCTCGCCGGCCTGAACACGGGCGCCGACGATTACGTGACCAAACCCTTCTCGCCGCGCGAATTGCTGGCGCGCTCGCGCGCGCTGCTGCGCCGCAAGAGCCCCCACTTGACCGAAGCGCCGCTGCGCGCGGGCACCGTGGTGCTCGACCCAACAAGCTGTACGGTGACGATCGAGGGACAGGGCGTCGACATCGGGAATGCCGAATACAAGCTGCTCAAATTCATGCTGGCGCACCGCGAGCGGGTGTTTTCGCGCGCCCAGCTGCTCGACAAGGTTTGGGGCGACCATGCCGTCATCGAGGAGCGCACGGTCGACGTCCATGTGCTGCGCTTGAGGAAGGCCTTGCGCGGCGCCGAGGGCTTGATCCGCACGGTGCGCAGCGTCGGCTACATGCTGTCGGAAAAATAATTCAAACGAAGGTCCGATGAATCCCAAATTGCTGTTCTGGGTGCCGGCGCTGCTGCGCCTGGCCACCGTGTTCGTTGCCGGCGCAGTCCTCTGGTGGATGGCCGGACCGGTTGCCGGCCTGGCGCTGGTGCTGACGGGCGCGATCGTCGCGCTATTCGTCCAGCTGTCCTATCTGCACCAACTCGGAGAATGGCTGAACGACCCGGCCTCGAACCGCCTGCCCGACGGCTGGGGCGCCTGGACCGACGTCTTCGCACGCCTGTATCGCATGCGCCGCGAGGACGAACGCAATCAGGCGGAACTGGTTGAATGGCTGGCACGCTTCCGGCAAGCGATGCACCTGTTGCCCGAAGGGGTGGCGATCATGGACGACGTGCTGTTCCTGGAGTGGTGCAATCCGGCCGCCGAACGGCACCTGGGCCTGACGATCGAGCGCGACAAGGGTCTACGCGTAACGAACCTGGTGCGTCATCCCGACTTCATCGACTACATCATCCTCGGCCGCTACGAGCAGCCCTTGACCCTGTCGCTGCGCGGCCGCAAGATCGAATGCCGCATCATTCCGTTCGAGAACCGGCGCCAGATTCTGGTCACGCACGACGCGACCGACACCGAGCGGGTCGAGGCCATGCGGCGCGACTTCATCGCGAACGCTTCGCACGAACTGCGCACGCCATTGACCGTGATCGTGGGTTTCCTCGAGATCGCGCTGTCCGATCCGGGCCTGGACGCGGCCACCCGCACCGCGCACCTGACACTGATGACCGAGCAGGCCGAACGCATGCAGCGCCTGATCGGCGACATGCTGCAGCTGTCGCGCCTGGAATCGGACGAATTTCCGCTGCGGCGCGAGCGCGTCGACGTGACAGCCCTGATCGAATCTGTGGCGACCGAAGCACGGGCGCTCTCCGGCGGCAAGCACGAGATCGTCGTCGACGTCGACGGTCCCGACGTCATGGGCAGCGGGGAAGAATTGCGCAGCGCCTTTGCCAACCTGTCCTCGAACGCGGTGCGCTATTCGCCGCAGGGCGGCCGGATTGCGTTGTCCTGGCGCCGCGAGGACAGCGACCTGCAGTTTGCCGTCACCGACTGCGGCATCGGCATCGACCCCCATCATATCTCGCGCCTGACCGAGCGCTTCTACCGCGTCGACAAGAGCCGCTCGCGCGAGACCCAGGGCACCGGGCTCGGTCTGGCCATCGTCAAGCACGTGCTGCTGCGCCACGGCGGACGCCTGAAAATATGCTCGACGCCGGGGAAGGGCAGTACGTTTATTGCTTCCTTGCCGAATACCTCGTTGCCGGGGTAGTCGCATAAGCCCCGCCTCATCCACACCCCAACATTGCGCGGTACAATCGGACATTGTTCTCTTCAAGCCCGCACATGCTCTCTCGACGTATTGCCCTCATCGCCCTCGGCGCCTCCTTGCTGGCCAGCTGCGGCAGCACGCCACCGCCGGCCCCTGTCGTGGTCCAGGCGCCGCCGGCGCCCCCCAAGAAAATCAAGATCGGCCTGGCCCTTGGCGGCGGTGCCGCGCGCGGCTTCGCCCACATCGGCGTGATCAAGGCGCTCGAAGCCCAGGGCATCCATCCGGAGATCGTGGTCGGCACCAGTGCCGGTTCGGTGGTCGGCGCCCTTTACGCGTCGGGCTACACCGGCTTCGCGCTGCAAAAGATTGCGATGGACATGGACGAGGCGACAATCTCGGACTGGGCCATGCCGCTGTTTTCCAGTTCTTCCGGCCTGTTGAAGGGCGAGGCGCTGCAGAATTACGTGAACAAGGCGGTCGGCAACCGGCCGATGGAAAAGCTCCCGAAGCGCTTCGGCGCCGTCGTCACCGATCTGAGGAGCGGCGAAGCCGTCATGTTCGACAAGGGCAATACCGGCATGGCCGTACGCGCATCGTCCGCAGTACCATCTGTGTTCCAGCCCGTCAAAATCGGCGGCAAGACGTATGTCGATGGCGGCCTGGTCGCCCCCGTGCCCGTGAAATTCACGCGCGACAAGATGGGCGCCGATTTCGTCATCGCGGTCAACATCTCGACCCAGGCCGACACCCAGGCCACCGTCAGCTCGCTCGATGTCCTGATGCAGACCTTCAGCATCATGGGCCAGCGCCTGAACCATTTCGAGCTGAAGGAAGCCGACATCGTGATTACGCCGGCGCTGGGCAAGATGGGCAGCGCCGACTTCAACGGCCGCAACCTGGCGATCCTCGCCGGCGAGCAGGCCGCCGCCGCCGTCATGCCGCAACTGAAGGCCAGGCTCGCGGCCAAACAACGACCATAACAACCAACTGGAGATCCCATGAAAACGAAACCGATGCTGACCCTGGACGATGTGAAAACGATGGCTGCCGCGGCCGAAGCCGAAGCGCTGGCGAACAACTGGGCCGTGACCATTGCGGTCGTGGACGACGGCGGCCACCTGCTGTGGCTGCAGCGCCTGGATGGCGCACCGCCGGTCTCCAGCCACATTGCCCCAAGCAAGGCCCACACCGCCGCGCTCGGCCGGCGCGAATCGAAAGTCTATGAAGACGTGATTAACGGCGGGCGCGTGTCCTTCCTGTCGGCGCCGACCATCGCGGGCATGCTCGAGGGCGGCGTGCCGATCGTCGTCGACGGCCACGTGATCGGTGCGGTCGGCGTGTCGGGCGTGAAATCGAACGAGGATGCGCAGATCGCGAAGGCGGGGATAGCAGCGCTCGTCGGTACGCCGTAATCGGGACCCATGCGGGTGGCGACGACCACCCGCATCGCCAAACGCGGCGGCCGCCAATTCAATTGAATTTCGGAAAATCCAAGCGCATCTGTCAGTAAAGTCCCGTATTTCGGCCCGAATCGTTCCGGCCGCACGTTGCCGGAATGCCCGATCCGCGCTATAATTTGGGGGTTTAGCCATTCACTTACTTGCCGTAGCGCCTACCCTCCATTCCTCATTCAAATACGACCTCCACCCTCGGACACTGAAGCTCGTCCGCAGGTTTTGGATGCCGGTCTGACGTGGCGCAGCTACGGTAACTTTATTGGGAGTTACCCTTGCCGCCATTTTTTTCTGGCCCTGCCGTCCCGGCCATCCTGGCCCTCGCAGACGGAACGATTTTTCGAGGTGTGTCGATCGGTGCCGCCGGCCACACGACCGGTGAAGTGGTGTTCAACACCAGTATCACGGGCTACCAGGAAATCCTCACCGACCCCAGCTACTCGCGTCAGATCGTCACGCTGACCTACCCGCACATCGGCAACTATGGCGTCAACGCCGCCGACGTCGAAGCGAGCAAGGTCCACGCTGCAGGCCTGATCATCCGCGACCTGCCATTGATGGCGTCGAACTTCCGCTCCACCCAATCGCTGGCCGACTATCTCAAAGCCGAGAACGTGGTCGCGATTTCGAACATCGATACCCGCAAACTGACGCGCCTGCTGCGCGAGAAGGGTGCCCAGGGCGGCGCCATCGTCACCGGCACGCAAGGCAACCAGCCGAACGAAGCGCAGGCAATGGAACTGGCGCGCTCGTTCCCGGGCCTGGCGGGCATGGACCTGGCAAAAGTCGTGTCGGTGAAAGAGCGCTACGAGTTCACTGAAACCGAGTGGAAGCTCGGCTCCGGCTACGGCAAGCAAGAGAACCCGCAGTACCACGTCGTCGCCTTCGACTATGGCGTCAAGCGCAACATCCTGCGCATGCTGGCCGAACGCGGCTGCAAGGTCACGGTGCTGCCGGCACAATCGACCGCGGCCGACGCCATGGCGCTCAATCCGGACGGCATCTTTCTCGCCAACGGTCCGGGCGACCCGGAACCGTGCGATTACGCGATCAAGGCCACGGCCGAACTGATCGAGCAGGGCATCCCGACCTTCGGCATTTGCCTCGGCCACCAGATCATGGCGCTGGCCTCGGGCGCGAAGACGATGAAGATGAAGTTCGGCCACCACGGCGCGAACCACCCGGTGCAGGACCTGGACTCGAAGAAGGTCCTGATCACGTCGCAGAACCACGGCTTCGCGGTCGACCCGGAAACGCTGCCGGCCAACTGCCGCGTCACCCACGTGTCGCTGTTCGACGGTTCGCTGCAGGGCTTTGCCCGCACCGACAAACCGGCCTTCTGCTTCCAGGGCCACCCGGAAGCCTCGCCCGGCCCGACCGACGTCGCCTACCTGTTTGACCGCTTCATCAACTTGATGCAAGCCGCCGCGGAGAAAAAGTAATGCCAAAACGTAGTGATATCAAAAGCATCCTGATCATCGGCGCGGGTCCGATCATCATCGGCCAGGCCGCCGAGTTCGACTATTCCGGCGCCCAGGCCTGCAAGGCGCTGCGCGACGAAGGCTACAAGGTCATCCTCGTCAACAGCAATCCGGCGACGATCATGACCGACCCGGAAATGGCGGATGTGACCTACATCGAGCCGATCACCTGGAAGGTCGTCGAGAGCATCATCGACAAGGAGCGTCCCGACGCGATCCTGCCGACCATGGGCGGCCAGACCGCGCTCAATTGCGCGCTCGAGCTGCATCACCACGGCGTGCTGGAAAAATACAATGTCGAACTGATCGGCGCCTCGCCGGAAGCGATCGACAAGGCCGAGGACCGGTCGAAATTCAAGCAGGCGATGACGAAGATCGGCCTCGGTTCCGCGCGTTCGGGCGTGGCGCATACGCTGGACGAAGCACGCGTGGTGCAGCGCGAAATGGGCTTCCCGACCATCATCCGTCCATCGTTCACGATGGGTGGCTCGGGTGGCGGCATCGCCTATAACGAAGAAGAATTCGAGACCATCTGCAAGCGCGGCCTGGAAGCCTCGCCGACCTCGGAACTCTTGATCGAAGAGTCGCTGCTGGGCTGGAAAGAGTACGAGATGGAAGTCGTGCGCGACAAGGCCGACAACTGCATCATCATCTGCTCGATCGAGAACCTCGATCCGATGGGCGTGCACACCGGCGACTCGATCACGGTCGCCCCGGCGCAGACGCTGACGGACAAGGAATACCAGATCATGCGCAACGCGTCGATCGCGGTGCTGCGCGAAATCGGCGTCGATACCGGCGGCTCGAACGTGCAGTTCGCGATCAATCCGCAAGACGGGCGCATGATCGTCATCGAGATGAACCCGCGCGTGTCGCGTTCGTCGGCACTGGCATCGAAAGCGACCGGCTTCCCGATCGCCAAGGTGGCCGCGAAACTGGCGGTCGGCTTCACACTCGACGAACTGCGCAACGAGATCACCGGCGGCGCGACCCCGGCCTCGTTCGAGCCCTCGATCGACTACGTTGTGGTCAAGATTCCGCGCTTCGCCTTCGAAAAATTCCCTGCGGCGGACAAGCACCTGACGACGCAAATGAAATCGGTCGGCGAAGTCATGGCCATGGGCCGCACCTTCCAGGAATCGTTCCAGAAGGCGCTGCGCGGCCTGGAAGTGGGCGTGGATGGCTTAAATGAGAAAACGCGCGACCGCGAAGTCATCGAAGAAGAACTCGGCGAGCCGGGCCCGGAACGCATCTGGTACGTGGGCGACGCCTTTGCCCAGGGCTTCACGCTGGAAGAAGTGCACCAGCTGACCAAGATCGATCCGTGGTTCCTCATCCAGATCAAGGAAATCGTCGACATCGAATTGTGGCTGGATCACCAGACACTCGAATCGCTCGACAAGCCGACGCTGTACAAGTTGAAGCAAAAGGGCTTCTCGGACGCGCGCATGGCCTTCCTGATGCATACCACGCAAGCGGCGGTGCGCGCGCGCCGTCATGCGCTCGGTATCCGTCCGGTGTACAAACGCGTCGACACCTGCGCCGCTGAGTTCGCAACGAACACGGCCTATATGTACTCGACCTATGACGAAGAGTGCGAGGCCGCGCCGACCGACAGGAAGAAGATCATGGTGCTGGGCGGCGGTCCGAACCGCATCGGCCAGGGCATCGAGTTCGACTACTGCTGCGTGCACGCGGCCCTGGCGATGCGCGAAGACGGCTACGAGACCATCATGGTCAACTGTAATCCGGAGACCGTGTCGACCGACTACGACACCTCGGACCGCCTGTATTTCGAGTCGCTGACGCTGGAAGACGTGCTGGAAATTGTCGACCTGGAAAAGCCGGTCGGCGTGATCGTGCAGTACGGCGGCCAGACGCCATTGAAGCTCGCGCTCGACCTGGAAGCGAACGGCGTGCCGATCGTCGGCACCTCGCCCGACATGATCGATGCCGCCGAGGATCGCGAGCGTTTCCAGCAGCTCCTGCAGCAGCTCGGCCTGCGCCAGCCGCCGAACCGCACCGCTCGCACCGAGCCGGAAGCACTGGAGCTGGCCAAGGAAATCGGTTATCCGCTGGTCGTGCGTCCGTCGTACGTGCTGGGCGGTCGGGCGATGGAAATCGTCCACGAGCAGCGCGACCTCGAGCGCTACATGCGCGAAGCTGTGAAAGTGTCGAACGATTCGCCGGTGCTGCTGGACCGCTTCCTGAACGACGCGATCGAAGTCGACGTCGACTGCATCTCCGACGGCGAGACCACCTTCATCGGCGGCGTGATGGAACACATCGAGCAAGCCGGCGTGCACTCGGGCGATTCGGCCTGCTCGCTGCCGCCGTATTCCTTGTCAACCGAGACGATCGACGAGCTGAAACGCCAGACCGCGCTGATGGCGAAGGGCTTGAATGTCGTCGGCCTGATGAACGTGCAGTTCGCGATCCAGCAAAGCGAAGTCGATGGAAAAACCGTCGACACGGTGTTCGTGCTGGAAGTGAATCCGCGTGCCTCGCGCACCGTACCGTTTGTGTCGAAAGCAACCGGCATCCAGCTGGCCAAAGTGGCGGCGCGCTGCATGGTTGGCCAGAGCCTGGCCTCGCAAGGCATCACGAAGGAAATCACGCCACCGTTCTACAGCGTCAAGGAAGCCGTGTTCCCGTTCGTGAAATTCCCGGGCGTCGACACCATCCTGGGGCCGGAAATGAAGTCGACCGGCGAAGTGATGGGCGTGGGCCAGACCTTTGGCGAAGCGTTCGTGAAGTCGCAGATCGGCGCCGGCATCAAGCTGCCGCGCTCCGGCCGCGTTTTCCTGTCGGTGAAAGCGTCCGACAAGCCGCGCGCGGTGCAGGTGGCGCGCGACCTGGTCGCGATGGGCTTCACGCTGGCGGCGACCAAGGGCACGGCGGCGGTGATCTCCGCGGCCGGCCTGCCGGTACTGGCCGTGAACAAGGTGATCGAGGGCCGTCCGCACGTGGTGGACATGATCAAGAACCACGAGATCGAGATGGTCATCAACACGGTCGAGGAAAAGCGCAGCGCGATCGTCGACTCGCGTACGATCCGTACCTCGGCGCTGCTGGCGCGCGTCGTGACCTACACGACGATCGCCGGTGCCGAGGCGGCAATCCAGGGTATGCGTCACCTGGACGCAATTGCCGTCTACGATTTACAAGGCCTGCATAAAACCTTAAACTAGGCGTCAAGCAGTACCCGTGAAACCACAGAGCTCGCGCGGCTTGTCCGTGCGCCTCTGTGGTTTTCGCTTGGTACGTTCACATATTCGACAAGTAGAGACAGATGAACACCACTACCGTACCACTGACCAAATACGGCGCCGAACTGCTCAAGCAGGAGCTGCACCAGCTCAAGACCAAAGAGCGCCGCAGCGTGATCGATGCGATCTCCGAAGCGCGTTCGCACG
Source organism: Massilia sp. CMS3.1 (assembly GCF_051262535.1). Classification (NCBI taxonomy): domain Bacteria; kingdom Pseudomonadati; phylum Pseudomonadota; class Betaproteobacteria; order Burkholderiales; family Oxalobacteraceae; genus Massilia; species Massilia sp. CMS3.1. The sequence continues at coordinate 124,928 of NZ_JBIMES010000013.1, forward strand.
GCGACCTGTCGGAAAACGCGGAATACGACGCCGCCAAGGAACGCCAGGCGTTCGTCGAAGGCCGCATCGCCGAGCTGGAGAGCAAACTGAGTACCGCCCAGATCATCGACCCGATGACGCTCGACGCCGAAGGCCGTGTGGTCTTTGCCTCGACGGTCGACCTCGAAGACCTGGACTCCGGCCAGAAGGTCAGTTACCAGATCGTCGGCCTCGACGAAGCCGACCTGAAACTGAGCAAGGTATCGGTGACCTCGCCGATCGCACGCGCCCTGATCGGCAAGTACGCCGGCGACGTGGTCGAAGTGCAGGCGCCGTCCGGCCCGCGCGAATACGAAATCCTCGAAGTGCGTTACATCTGATGCGGCCGCTGGCGCGCAGGCTGCCGGCCGCACGCGTGCTGGTGGCGGCCCTGTGGGCGGGCGCCTTGTGGGTGCTCGGCTACATCGCCGCGCCTGCGGTATTCGGCGTGGTGAGCGGGCCGCTGGCCGGGGACATTGTCGGTGCATTCCTGCGCCGCCTGGCCTGGATCAGCATCGCCTGCGCGCTCCTGATGCTGGTGCTGGTGCGTGTGTCGCCGGACCTGGAGAAGGGCCGCCGGCGTTATTTGAATTTGCTGGTGCTGGCGATGCTGGCCTGCGCGCTGGTGATGTTCGTCGGCTTGCAGCCGGCAATGGCCTCGCTGCGCGAAGCGGCAGGGCCGGCTGGTGTACGTGCTTCACCGCTGTGGACGCAGTTCGCCGTGATGCACGGCGTGTCGCAGCTGTTTCACCTGATCGAAGGCGTGCTGGCGGCCGTGCTGGTCGTGAAGTCGAGGTAAATTCCCGTTCGCCGCGGATTGAGGGCGAAAAAAAACCGGAGACACGCTCCGGTTTCGATCACTTGTTCAGTGAATTTTTCTTGGTGCTGGTCTGGCGCGGTTTGGCGCGCTTGATGTTGCCGCCGGCGGTAACGCGTTCGTTACCCTTGATCATGACCTTGGTGACGCTCGGCTTCTTGGTGCCGCTGGCGCTGGCCTTGACGATGGTGACTTCGCGCATGCCCTTGCCGGCCTTGCTGCTACGTTCCTTGACCGTTTCGACTTTCGGACGGTAGAGGACCAGGAGCTTGCCGATGTGCTGCACGGGAGACGCGTCGAGTTCGCTGCAGATCTGTTCGTACATGGCGACCCGCGCTTCGCGGTCGTCGCCGAAGACGCGGACCTTGATCAGGCCGTGCGCATCGAGGCTGGCAGCGATTTCCTTCATGACAGATTCCGTCAGGCCCGATTCGCCGATCATGACCACAGGCTTCAGGCCATGGGCTTCCGCGCGCAGCGCGCTGCGTTCGACGGGTGTAAGTGTAAGCATAATAATTTTTTGATGTACCTATAAAAGCAGTATTCTACGCGAATGGCCAAGAACAAATTAAACAAAAACTGGTTACACGACCATATTAACGACCCGTACGTGAAGCAGGCACAAAAAGACGGGTTCCGCGCCCGCGCCGCCTACAAGCTGAAAGAAATCGACGAAGCGGAAAAACTCATCAAGCACGGCCAGGTCATTGTCGACCTCGGCTGCACGCCCGGCAGCTGGGCCCAGTACGCGCGCCGCAAGCTCTCAGGGAAAGAGGGCGGAGGCATTACCGGCACCATCATCGGCCTCGATCTGCTGCCGATGGAGCCGATTGCCGACGTCAACTTCATCCAGGGCGACTTCCGCGAAGATGTTGTATTGGACCAACTAGCGCTCCTGCTCGACGGCCGCAAGACCGACCTTGTGCTATCGGACATGGCGCCCAATCTGTCGGGTATTCCGACGGCCGACGCCGCGCGGATGGAACATTTGATCGATCTCGCGATTGAGTTTTCTCAAATGCATCTGAAGCCCGGCGGCGCATTGTTGGTGAAATGCTTCAAGGATATGGGGTTCACGCAGATGGTCGAGAAGTTCCGTACCGAGTTCAAGACGGTCAAGCAGATGAAGCCAAAGGCAAGCCGCGACAAATCCTCGGAAATTTTCCTGCTCGGGCGCGGTCTGAAGAATCCTGTGGAGTATAAATCGGGTTCCAGGAGCGATGCGGCCCTTGATATTTGAGATCGCAGCCGCACATGGACCGCGTAGTGTCACGCCTGCATGTCTCCACTCACCGTCCGCGCGCGTGACGAGGTGGAAAGGGTGGCGATATGGCATCATGTCGGGCAGTGCGTGGCACGGCCTGCTTATAGCGAGTAAAATCGCGAGTAAAATCGGCAATCTCAAATTGGTATTGGTGCGATTCGCATCGGAGGAGTTTTCGTGAATAATATGTTTTCCAAATCTGCCATCTGGGTGGTAGTCGCACTGCTGTTGTTCATGCTGTTCAAGCAGTTCGACAACCATAGCCCTGCCGGTGGCAGCAAGACCATCGCTTATTCCGAGCTGCTCGACGATGTCAAGGGTCGGCGCATCAAGGACGTGGTGATCGAAGGCCAGAACATCACGGCCACCCGTTCGGACGACACCAAGGTGCGCGCCACCGCCACCATGCTCGACCGCGGTCTGATAGGCGACCTGCGCGAGAATGGCGTGCGCTTCGACGTCAAGCCGCCGGAAGAGCCATCGTTCCTTCAGCAAGTGTTCATCTCCTGGTTCCCGATGCTCTTGCTCATCGGCGTCTGGGTTTTCTTCATGCGCCAGATGCAGGGCGGCGGCAAGGGCGGGGCGTTCTCCTTCGGCAAGTCGAAGGCGCGCATGCTCGATGAAACGAACAACAGCGTCACCTTCGGCGACGTCGCCGGTTGCGACGAAGCGAAAGAAGAAGTCAGCGAGATCGTCGACTTCCTGAGAGACCCGACCAAGTTCCAGAAGCTCGGCGGCCGCATTCCACGCGGCGTCCTGATGGTTGGTCCTCCAGGTACCGGTAAAACCCTGCTCGCTCGTGCCATTGCCGGCGAAGCAAAAGTGCCGTTCTTCTCGATCTCCGGTTCCGACTTCGTCGAGATGTTCGTCGGCGTGGGTGCATCCCGTGTCCGCGACATGTTCGAGAACGCGAAAAAGCATTCACCTTGCATCATCTTCATCGACGAGATCGACGCTGTCGGTCGTCACCGCGGCGCCGGCATGGGCGGCGGCAACGACGAACGCGAACAGACGCTGAACCAGCTGCTGGTCGAGATGGACGGCTTTGAAGCCACTTCGGGCGTCATCGTGATCGCCGCTACCAACCGCGCCGACGTGCTCGATAAAGCGCTGCTGCGCCCTGGCCGTTTCGACCGCCAGGTGATGGTTGGCCTGCCGGACATCCGCGGCCGCGAACAGATCCTGAACGTGCACATGCGCAAAGTGCCTATCGGCGCCGACGTCAAAGCCGACATCCTGGCACGCGGTACGCCCGGCTTCTCCGGTGCCGACCTGGCCAACCTGGTCAACGAAGCAGCCTTGTTCGCTGCGCGCCGCAACAAGCGCCTGGTGGAGATGAATGACTTCGAGGATGCCAAGGACAAGATCTACATGGGTCCGGAGCGCAAGTCGATGGTCATGCGCGAGGAAGAGCGCCGCAACACGGCGTATCACGAGTCGGGCCACGCGGTCATCGCCAAGCTGTTGCCAAAGGCCGATCCGGTACACAAGGTCACGATCATGCCGCGCGGCTTTGCGCTCGGCCTGACCTGGCAGCTGCCTGAGCACGACGCACTGTCCGGCTACAAGGACAAGATGCTCGAAGAAATTTCGATCTTGTTCGGCGGCCGTATTGCTGAAGAAATTTTCGTCGGACAGATGTCGACCGGCGCCTCGAACGACTTCTCGCGTGCCACCAAGCTGGCACGCTCGATGGTGACCCGCTTCGGCATGTCCGAAAGCATGGGCGTGATGGTCTACGAAGACAGCGAGAACGAAGGATTCTTCGGTGGCGCCACCAAGACCATTTCGGAAGCGACCCAGCAAAAGGTCGATGCTGAAATTCGCGCCATCCTCGACACGCAGTACGCACTGTCGCGCCGCTTGCTGGAAGAAAACCGCGACAAGGTCGAAATGATGACCAAGGCGCTGTTGGAGTGGGAAACCATTGATGCCGATCAGATCAACGACATCATGGCAGGCCGTGAGCCGCATCCGCCGAAAGCGGGCATCCTGACCAAGCGTACGCCGCCTGGCGACAGTGGTTCGGGCGGTGTTGCCCCGAACGCCACGGCGCCAGCCTGATCGCTTAAGCACGTCTTGAGCGCTTAGCAAATCTGTCGACAAAAGGCATCCCCCGGATGCCTTTTGCTCGTTAACGTGCCCCTTGCTCCCATCCTCCCGATTCTTCAACCGCTTTCCTGTTTATGCGCCAACTACTCCAATGTGGACGCTTCAGCTTCAGGCTGGAGCAGCGGCCACTCGTCATGGGCATCCTGAACGTCACGCCGGACTCCTTTTCCGATGGCGGCCGCTACTGTACGCTCGAGTTTGCGGTCTCGAAGGCCGAAGAAATGGTAGCCGCTGGTGTCGACCTGATCGATATCGGCGGGGAGTCGACCCGGCCGGGTTCGCCCAGCGTCCCGGTCGAGGAAGAATTGCGCCGCGTGATGCCGGCCGTGTATGCGCTGCAGGGACTGGGGCGGGTGGTCTCGGTCGATACCTGCAAGCCGCAGGTGATGCGCGAGGTGATCATTGCGGGCGCCGACATGATCAACGACATCAACGGCTTCCGGGCGCCGGGTGCGATAGAGGCGGTGAAAGACAGTGACTGCGGCCTGTGCATCATGCACATGCAGGGCACGCCGCAGGACATGCAGGCGCAGCCTGTCTATGCCGACGTCGTGGGCGAGGTGATCGACTTCCTGCGCGAGCGTGTCGAGGCGCTGCTGGCGGCCGGCGTCGAGCGCGAACGCATCTGTCTCGATCCTGGCCTGGGCTTTGGCAAGACGGTCGAACACAACTACGCCTTGCTGCGCGCCACTGCCCGCATCGAGGGGGAACTCGGCTTGCCGGTATTGATCGGACTGTCGCGCAAATCGATGATCGGGGCCGTCACAGGACGCCCGGTAGAAGGACGCTTGCCCGGCAGCATCGCAGGCGCGTTGGCTGCGGTCGCGCATGGCGCTAACATTGTGCGGGTACATGATGTAGCAGAGACGGTTGACGCGCTGAAAGTTTGGCGCGCGGCCACTATTGGTTAATGAATTAATTCACGATAAAGAGAAGAAGCATGGCACGCAAATATTTCGGTACGGATGGCATTCGTGGTCAGGTTGGCGTTGCGCCAATCACGCCTGACTTCGTAATGCGCCTCGGCTATGCGGCGGGCATGGTGCTGGTCAAGGACAACGCCACCGCCGTCCGTCCGACGGTGTTGATTGGCAAGGACACCCGCATTTCCGGCTACATGCTCGAAGCAGCGCTCGAAGCGGGCTTTTCCGCCGCCGGTGTCGACGTCATGCTGGCCGGCCCGATGCCGACGCCTGCGATCGCCTACCTGACGCGTGCGCTGCGCCTGCAGGCCGGCGTTGTGATCTCGGCATCGCACAACCCTTTCCAGGACAACGGAATCAAGTTCTTTTCCGGTCACGGCACCAAGCTGCCTGACAGCGTGGAGCTCGCCATCGAGGAAGCGCTCGACCGGCCAATGGATTGCGTCCCGTCCGACAAGCTCGGCCGCGCGTCACGCCTGCGCGACGCGCAAGGCCGCTATATCGAATTTTGCAAGAGCACCTTCCCGAACGAACTCGACCTGCGCGGCCTGAAGATCGTCGTCGACAGCGCTCACGGCGCCGCCTACAACATCGCTCCGCACGTGTTCCATGAACTGGGCGCCGAAGTCATCTCGATCGGCGCCTCGCCTGACGGCTTCAATATCAATGCCGGCTTCGGCGCCACCGCCCCGAAAGCCTTATCCGCCGCCGTGATCGAGCACAAGGCCGACCTGGGCATCGCACTCGACGGCGACGCCGACCGCCTGATCATGGTCGACGCCAACGGCCGCGTCTACAACGGCGACGAGCTGCTGTACCTGATGGTGCGTGACCGCATGTCGACCGGCCCGGTTGCCGGCGCCGTCGGCACCTTGATGACGAACATGGCCCTCGAGGTGGCATTCAAGGAACTCGGCATCGGCTTCGCCCGCGCCAAGGTCGGCGACCGCTACGTGCTGGAAGTCATGCAGGAACGCGGCTGGATCCTGGGCGGCGAGGGCTCCGGCCACCTTCTGGCGCTGGACAAGCATACGACCGGCGACGGCATCGTCTCGTCGCTGCAGGTACTCTCCGCACTCAGGCGCAGCAACAAGTCGCTCGAGGCCTGCTGCAAGGAACTGACGCTGTATCCGCAAACCCTGATCAACAAGCGCGTCGCGCCCGGTTTTGACTGGACGAAAGATGCGGCCATGGTCGCCGAAAAGGAAGCGGTCGAGCGCGAACTGGGCGAGAGTGGCCGTGTGCTGATCCGCGCATCGGGCACCGAACCCCTGATCCGCGTGATGGTCGAAGCGAAGAATGCGGAAATGGCCGACAGCATGGCGCGCCGCATTGCCGACAAACTCGCAGCTTGAATCGTTAAATTGCAGGTCCGCAGGTGCTCGCATTGACGCGGCACCTCGGGGATAGTAAAATGAAGTCATTCGGAGTGTAGCGCAGCCCGGTAGCGCACCTGGTTTGGGACCAGGGGGTCCAAGGTTCGAATCCTTGTACTCCGACCAAGGTTTTAAAAACGGGCCGTCTTCGACGGCCCGTTTTCATTTCTGTGTCGGCATTCGCCGGCGCTTCTCTCTGCCCATAGCTCAGTTGGATAGAGCATCAGCCTTCTAAGCTGAGGGTCGCAGGTTCGATTCCTGCTGGGCAGGCCACTGATATTTATCGATTATCTTTCTCCGCAGCAGGCAATGCTCCGCCCACGGCCGCTGATTTCTTACATTTAGTTCGTCGCGCCACATTTCGGGCATACCGGGCCATGTGGCGTCGTGTGCACGCCTCATGGCTCGCGACGGGCACTTAGAACCTATTCTCATAGGGGAATTTTTAGGCCATTTTTCCGTCCAAGCTTCCTTCTGAGGAGGCGAAGATGGCTAAGCAGTATGAAAACCGCGATGACGGGTGGCGCATTTCTGACGAGATGTGGCGCGCAATGGAACCGCTGTTGCCACCGCCCAGGCCGCATCCCTTGGGATGCCATCGGT
>NZ_JBIMES010000014.1:0-128939 GCF_051262535.1 Massilia sp. CMS3.1
ACATGCAGCCGGTTTTTTTACGCCTGTACATATGTAAGGCGGGCTCTCGAGAACCTCTGGGCGAAAAAAAAACCGGCCCGCAGGCCGGTTTTCCATCAGCGAGTAGCTGATTACTTCTTTGCAGCGTCAGCAGCGACGTCAGCAGCGGTCGAAGCGGCCGAAGCAGCGTCAGCAGCAGCAACCGAAGCGGTTGCAGCAGCAGCAGCAGCGTCAGCAGCTGGGGTAGCAGCAGCGTCGGTGGTGGTGGTGGTGGTCGTTGCAGCAGGAGCAGCCGCGTCAGGCGTGGTGGTCATTGCAGCAGGTGCCTCAACAGCAGCTGGGGTGGTGGTGGTGGTGGTGGTCTCTTCTTTTTTCGAGCAAGCAGCCAGAGCAACAGCCATCAGCGAAACGATCAGCAGGGATTTTTTCATGGTTTTTCCTTAATTAAGTTAGAACTTTTGTTGCGATGAATAATTACCGGTAATTATCGCTCTTTTGGAATTCTCGTAGCTTTCGTACTGGTAACAGTGCCTGATAGACAACGGAACCTTCCTAACCCGATATTATAGCCAAATTTAGTGCTTCGCAATAGAAAACACATGCCAAAATGGAAGTATTTTGTGACTTGATAAGCTTCATTTTGTTACAAGATGCTACAAAGGTCAGGATTTTCGCTTAATTGTTGATCTACAGACAAATTTACAGTCCGGTGACAGTCGGTGAGAGTGTCACACTCGACTCTTCCCAGAGCGCGTCGAAACGCGGCGCCGACAACTCGACAGCGCCCGGTGCATCGAATACCGCCTCGCCGCGCATGTGATCGCAGTGAAAACGCCGTACCACATGCACGCCATCAGCCAGCGCGAACGAGTCGGACAGGTGCCGCAGCGAACGCGGGCTGAGGCGGCATTCGACGCGCTCACTGTAGTAACGCACGAGACCCAGGAACCGTGGACAGGAACGTTCGATATATTTGGTGTCGTGCAGCGCCAGGCGCAAGGAGCCGCCGGCACGCAGGAATGCGCCAAGGGTCGCCTCGACATCCGGCGCTCCCAGCGGAAAATCCGCAAAATCAGGGTCGAACAGGTCGAGCCGAAGCCTGGCCCGGCCGAGCAGCGCTCGCCACTGCACCTGAAGTTCGCGGCGCGTGTCGAAACGCGTGATCGGCGGCTCGGTCATCATTTAGCCCAGCTCGATCCAGGCATCGCAATACCATGTGTAGAGCGCCTCGAGCACGTCGTCCGACGCCTGGGCCAGCGTCGCGCCCGACAAGCGGCGCTCATTGGCCAGCATGTCGAGGACAATCTTGTCCGCACGGTTCACCGCGAACGATTCGCCGTTGATGAAGACATGCTTGCCGCGGTACAGCATCAGGGACTTCGGCGACAGTTTCAGGCCGCGCTTGGCGGCCGTCTCCATGAAGCGCCCGACGACCAGCGGCTTGGCGAGCGGCGTGAAGAACACATTGTGTTTCGGCTCGGACATGTATTCGCCAAAGAAGATCGTCACGTCTTCCTCGTCGAAGCGCACCTTGTTCAGTTCTTCGGTAATGCTGGCAAGCATCTCGCGCGGGATCTCGGCCGGATTTTTCGCCGGCTGCAGGTCGGGGTCGGCGTAGCGGCCCGGCAGGTCGATCGAGTCGGCCATGAATTGCAGGAAGGCTTCGCCCAGTTCCTGGAACGAAGGCGAGCGGAAACCGATCGAATAGGTCATGCACTCGCCCTCGGCCACGCCGTCGTGGGCGTAGTGCGGGGGCAGGTACAGCATGTCGCCCGGTTCCAGCACGAATTCTTCTTCCGGGGTAAAGTTCGACAGGATCTTCAAGGGCATGCCCTCGACCAGCGACAGGTCTTGCTGGGCGCTGATCTTCCAGCGGCGCTTGCCGTGCGCCTGCAGCAGGAACACGTCGTAGGAATCGAAGTGCGGGCCGACGCCGCCGCCATCGGTGGCATAGCTGACCATCAGGTCGTCCAGGCGCGCGTCGGGCAGGAAGCGGAACTCGCGCAAGAGGGCGTCGGCGCGTTCGTCGATCAGGTTCACGCCCTGCACCAGCAAGGTCCACTCGCGCTCGGTGCGCGGCGGCAGTTCAGGCAGCGGGCCATGCTGCATGTCCCACTGGCCGTCGACCATGGTCACCAGGCGCGACTCGACATGGTTCGTCGCAGCCGCTTCGGCGAGCTTGTCGAATTTCAGCAGTGGCTTGAAGCCGGGGATGGCATTGCGGATCAACAGGGGCTTCTTGTGCCAGTAATCGCGCAGGAACTGGGCCGGGGTGATGTTCCCCAGGAGCTGTAATTTTTTCATGACACATTATAAGGGAACTCAAAAACCTGCTGCGCGTTGGCCTGGCAGTCTGCGATGCTCACCGTACTTTAGTACGGTTGCGCTTCTCGACCACCATGCCTGCCGCTCGCTACGGTTTTTCGAGATCCCTTTCACCAGACCCACCACGGGCGAAAGCGGAGGAAGGTTATAATCTGGCCCTAACAACGAAAGGAAGCGCGATGAAGATTGCCCAGAATACGGTCGTGACGGTGAACTACAAACTGTCGGACGCACAAAATAACCTGATCGAAGAAGGCGCACAGCCGATGGTCTATCTGCACGGTGGTTACGAAAACACCTTGCCGAAGATCGAAGAAGAGCTCGACGGCAAGGAAGTCGGCTATGCGTCGACCCTGCAGGTCGAGCCGGACGATGCGTTCGGCGACTACGACGCCGAGTTGGTCAAGGTCGAAGACCGCAAGCTGCTGCCTGAGCCGCTGGAAGTTGGCATGCAGTTCGAAGGCATGGCCGACGGCGCGCCGGACGACGAGCCGATGATCTTCACCGTCACCGAAATCGCCGACGACAAGGTCGTGCTCGACGGTAACCACCCGCTGGCCGGCATGGCCCTGCGTTTCGAGCTGTCGGTGATCGACGTGCGCGCTGCGACCGACGAAGAGATTGCCCACGGCCACGTGCACGGCGCCCATGGTCATCACCATGGTGGCGACGGCGACGACGACGGCGAAGAAGGTGACCACTTCCGTAGCCAGCCGCTGCACTGATTCATGTTGGACTCACCGGGAACCTTCGTTCCCGGTTCATTGCTCCCTCGCATCCTTCAAACTGAATAAGGCCTTCTCCCCCGGCGTCACCTTCAGTTCAACCGCCTCACCCCCGACCGACACGTGCCCGACGTTCTGGCGCCATCCGATGGCCGGTTTGCCATCCTTCGGCAGGGCCGCACTGTCGACCAGCAGCACCTTCCCATCGAACTTCTGCGCCAGCAAATGCACCTGATTGCGTGTCGCCGCGAAACCGTCGCGCGTGGTAGACCCCCGGCGCAGCAGGCTGCGCAGGCCGGACGGCTCGGCCAGGGGTTTCAAGTCGCCTTCCGAGAACAGCACGATCGCATCGACCTTGTCGCGCCGGGCCAGTGTGAACAGGCGGTTGAGCCAGAAGCGCGTCGCCACCATCCGGTCCTCGTACTCGCTGTTGCGGCCGGCCGCGGCCAGGTAGTGGTTGTTGTTGGCGGGGAGGTTGACGGTCGCGTACAGCACCGAGTCCACGGTCCAGTGGGCATTCTCGGCATAGCTGCGAAAACGCGGGCTCATCGACAGGCGGGTCAGCGGCAGCTTTTGCGCGCCGAGCGATTGCGGTTCGCCATGAAACAGCTCGCGCATCCGGTTCAGGCGTTCGACGGCGTTGGTGCGGCCGGCCGCGTTGCGGCAATCGGCCCAGTCGCTGCCGGCGGGCAGCACGATGACGGGCCGCTTCGCCTTGTCGACCAGGTCGCGCCGCTCCTGGTACAGCGTGTCGCCGCAGGGCTCGCCGGATGCCTTGATGCCGGTGACGACAACAAAGGCCAGCGACTTCTCGCTCGTCTCCGCCAGCGCCTTCTTGAAATCCTCGTCGCCGGGCTTGCTGAAGCTGTGGCCGATGACGCCGAAGCGGTGCGCTTCATGCGCCTCGCGCCCGCCGTCACGCGCGCCGGCCGATGGCGCCGACAGGGCCGTCGACAGCGCAGCGGCCAGCAGGGCAGGGCGCAGGCGCGGCATCAGGCAGCCAGCCGCTTCAGTTCGTACAGCCGCTCGAGCGCTTCGCGCGGCGTCAGCGCGTCCGGATCGAGATCGTCGAGGGCGGCGAGCAGGGCAGGCGAGACGACCGGGGCTGCAGGCGCCGGCACCGCGTCGTCGACCTCTTCGGAAGGCAGCGCGAACAGGTCGAGCTGCGGCGTCGTGCCCACCGCCTGCGATTCGAGCCGCGCCAGGTGCTTGCGCGCGGCCTTGATGACGCTTGGGGGCACGCCTGCCAGCTGGGCCACCTGCAAACCGTAGCTCTGCGAGGCCGGGCCGTCCTGGACCGCGTGCAGGAACACGATCGTGTCCTTGTGCTCGACCGCCGACAGGTGCACGTTGGCCGCGCTAGCGTGGCTCTCGGGCAGCTGGGTCAGCTCGAAATAATGGGTCGCGAACAGCGTAAAACTGCGGCTGTTGTCGATCAGGTGGCGCGCGATCGCCCAGGCCAGGGCCAGGCCGTCGAAGGTGGAGGTGCCGCGTCCGACTTCGTCCATCAGCACCAGCGAGTGTTCGGTGGCGCCGTTCAGGATCGCGGCCGATTCGGTCATCTCGACCATGAAGGTCGAACGCCCGCCCGCCAGGTCGTCGTTCGCGCCGATGCGCGTGAAGATGCGGTCGATCGGTCCGATCGTTGCGCTGGTGGCCGGCACATAGCTGCCGACATATGCCAGCAGCACGATCAGCGCGGTCTGGCGCATGAAGGTCGATTTACCGCCCATGTTCGGGCCGGTAATGAGCAGCAGGCGCCTGTCGTTCGAGAGCTTGCAGTCGTTGGCGATGAAGCGCTCGATCTGTTTTTCCACCACCGGATGCCGGCCCTCGACGATGGTCAGGCAGGGCGCATCGACCAGCTGCGGGGCGCACCAGTTGTGGCGCAGCGCGTGGCTGGTGAGCGCGACCAGCGTGTCGATCTGGGCCAGGCCCTGCGCCACCCGCTGCAAGTGGCCGATGTGCGGCGCCAGGCAAGCGAGCAGCTCGTCGTACAGGGCTTTTTCGCGCACCAGGGCCTTGTCCTGGGCCGACAAGGCCTTGTCTTCGAAGGCTTTCAGTTCCGGCGTGATGTAACGCTCGCAATTCTTCAGCGTCTGACGGCGGCGGTAGTCGTCCGGCACCTTGTCGGTCTGGCCGTTGGTGACCTCGATATAAAAGCCGTGCACCCGGTTGTACTCGACGCGCAGGTTGGCGATGCCCGTGCGGGCGCGCTCGCGCGTCTCCAGATCGACCAGGAACTGGCCGGCGTTTTGCGACAGCGCGCGCAACTCATCGAGTTCGGCGTCGAAACCGCTGGCAAACACGCCGCCGTCGCGCACCATCGCGGCCGGTTCAATGGCCACCGCGCGGGTGAGCAGATCGAGGCAGGGCACGGGCGTATCGATGGCCTCGTGCAGTTCGCGCAAAAGGCAGGAGTCGCCCGGGATGAAGCAGCTTGCTACCTGTTGGCCCAGGGACGGTAACTGTTTCAAGCCGTCGCGCAGGCTGGCCAGGTCGCGCGGACGCACCGACAGGAGCGCGATGCGCGTCGTGATGCGCTCGATGTCGGGTACTTCATTGAGCGTGGCGGACAGGGCGCTCGTCGCATCGCCCTGGGCCAGCGCCTCGATCGCTTCGTGGCGCGCCCTGGCAACGCCTTGGTCGCGCTTCGCATGGTGCAGCCAGTGGCGCAGCAGGCGCGAACCCATCGCGGTGCGGCAGCCATCGAGCAGGGAAAACAGCGTCGGCGATTCCTGGCCGCGGATCGTTTCGGTCAGCTCCAGGTTGCGCCGCGTGGCCGCGTCCAGACCGATGAATTCGTTCTCGCTCTCCACGGCGAGACTGTTCACGTGCTGCAGGCCGCGGCCCTGGGTCGACTGCGCATAGCGCAAGAGCGCGCCGGCCGCGCCGAACGCGGCGCCCAGGCCATCGGCGCCAAAGCCGGTGAGGGTGGCCACGCCCAGCTGCTCGACCAGCGCCTTGTGGCCCTTGACGACGTCGAAGTGCCAGCCTGGGACGCGCTGGGTGTGGGCGAACGGATTTTCCTCGAACAGGTTGCCGTCGTCGGCGCGCAGGATTTCCGCCGGCGCGATACGCTCGAGCTCTTGCGCCAGGCGTGCGCCCACCGTGCGCTCGTCGCCCGAGAATTCCGTCAGGCGCAAGGCGCCGCTGGCTAGCGACAGCCAGGCGAGACCGACGGTGACCGACTTGCGTCCGGTGAGCGTGTACAGGGCCAGCAGGGAGCGCTCGGCTTTTTCGGGCAGCAGATCGGAATCGGTGAGCGTGCCGGGCGTGACCACGCGCATCACCTTGCGCTCGACCGGACCTTTACTTGTCGCCGGGTCGCCGATCTGCTCGCAGATCGCGCACGATTCGCCGAGCTTCACGAGTTTGCCGAGGTAGCCGTCGAGCGAGTGGAAAGGCACCCCGCACATCTTGATCGGGTTGCCGCCGGCCGAACCGCGCGCGGTCAGCGTGATGCCGAGGATGCGCGCGGCTTTCTCGGCGTCCTCGTGGAACAGCTCGTAAAAGTCGCCCATGCGGTAAAACACCAGCATGGTCGGGTAATCGGCCTTGATGCCCAGGTACTGGGCCATCATCGGGGTGACTTTCTCCGACGTTGCGCGTGCGGCAGCGGCGTTGATTTCGGTAGGGACGGTGGTCATGTCAATCGTGTTCGGGAAGGCAGGGCGGCAGCCGCGCCAGGACCGTCATTTTACAGCCATTGGCTGGGCAGCAGGATGCCGGACCGGCATGCGCCCGAGTAGCAGAACAGAATCAGCTGCGCAGCAAAGCCATGATCGTGTCGAGCTTGTAAGGCTTGGTCGTAAACAGATAGCGTCGCTCGCGGTTTTCCATCAGGGATGGGACCGTATACCCGGAAGTCAGGACAACTTTGATCCAGGGGAAGAACTCGGTGACGGCATCCGCCAGCTGCAAGCCGTTCATGCCGGGCATCATGACGTCCGAAAATACGGCATCGATGTCGGCGTCCTGCCCCAGGATCGTCAACGCTTCCTTGGCCGAATTGGCGACCACGACGTCCAGTCCGCGGCTGCCCAGGAGCGCCTCGGCCAGGTCAGCGAGGTCCGCTTCATCGTCGACGACCAGCACTTTGCGTACCAGGCCGGCTGCCTTGCCGGCTGCTGCTTCATCGACGTCGTGCGAACCCGCGAAACCGGGCGGAACAGCCTTCGAAAACGACCAGCGGACATTCGGCATACCGACCACAGCAACTCCCAGGACAGATCGCGTGCCACCCAGGCGGGTGGAATGAAGAAAAATACAAGTATGAATGATTTCAGGCTTGTGCTGCAAACAATTGCCGGCGTAAAGCGTGCTCATGGGCATGACATAAAAATATTCGATCGATTCAGGCTTGATTTCAGTGGAATCGCCAAAATCCCACTAGCATGGGACATCCGGGAGCGCCGTGGTCGGCATCATTGAACACGGCCATGACTGCGCCAACGAGGCGTGGATGGGGGAGTGCGACGCGACCATCCGGGCGCCGCTGTCTCCTTCGCGGGTGGAGTGGACGCTCGACTTCGAGTTGCGCTATTTCGGCAGTTGAACCCTGCATTTTTTGGCGCCGTCCCGGCCCCGAGCGAATGCTGTCACCCGGCCTGTATGTCGGGGTAATTTACACCTTGCTTCACTCGGCGCCGACGGGGTTTGGTAAGTGCCTGATAAGGCGCGTCTTTTGGATGGTGGAACGAAAATTGCTTCTATGTAGACGCCAATAATAAGGAGAACCCATGCGCTACGTGCGACGTCTTGCCGCTTTGATCATCACCGTCTGCGCTTGCGCCAGCGCCTCCGCCGCCGTCATCACGGCGACCAACACCACCTACGGTGTCATCGACGGCAGTGAAGCAACGCGCGTATTGGCCGTCGATGTGCACGGCACGATTACTGACGTGAACATCACGGTCGAATTCTCGAAGTGCGACAATCCGCCAATCGGCCCGAATGGCCGTGCTTGCGTGGGCCGTGGCTCTCCCTTCGAAAGCGAGTTCTCGCTTGTCCTGGTCGGACCGAACGGCCAGTCTGCCACCCTGGTCGATTCCTTCGACACCTATACAGCTGGCACTGTAGGGAGTGGCGTCGGGCGCGTGCTGGTGACGTTCGACGACGAAGCCGCGGCCGCTGCCGGTCCGCGTGTGCGGGCGGGCACCTTCCGCCCGGAGGACATGCTCTCCGCTTTCGATGGCATGGACTTGTTCGGCAGCTGGACCCTGTTCTTGCAGGACGACTTCCCCGCCGATCCGCTCGAATTCTTCTCGACGTCGCTCGAGATCGCCTACGAGCCGGCGCCCGTGCCGGAGCCGGCCACGCTGGCAATGCTCGGCCTGGGCCTGGGCTTGATGGGAATGCGGGCGGCGCGCAAGCCTTGATCCGCTCAGCGCGACACGATCAGCGTGACAGGATCAACTTCGCGCCCAGCGCAATGAACACGGTCCCGGCCAGGCGGTCGAGCCATTTGCCGGCACCGGGCTTGCGCTCGAGCCAGGCGCCCACGGAGCCGGCAAAATAACCGAGCAGGCCGAACAGGATCGCCGCCTGCAGCGTGAAGGTCAGGCCCAGCGCCAGCATCTGTCCCGGCACATTGCCGTGTGCCGCAATCACGAACTGCGGCAGCAGCGACAGGAAAAACAGCACCACTTTCGGGTTGATGGCGTTTGCCAGCAGCCCTTTCATGAACAGGCTGCGCAGCGACTGCGAGGGTTCTTTCGCGCTCGCTGCCGACTGCCCGCCCGTGCTGCGCAGCGCGCCGATTCCCAGCCAGACCAGGTACAAGCCTCCGCCGATGCGCAGCAGCGTGAACGCGGTCGGGGAGGCGGCGATGATCGCGCTCACGCCGATCACGGCGAGAAAAGTGTGGCTCAGGCAGCCTAGCGCGCAGCCCAGGCCGAAGACCATGCCTTGTTGACGACCCTTCGACATGCCGAGACCGAGCACCATCAGGTTGTCGGGGCCGGGGGAGGCGGTGAGCAGGATGGCGGCGAGCAGGAAGCCGAAAAATTGTTCGGGTGCGAGCATGGTTGAATTATTTTGCTTCCGCGACCCGCTTGGTGATATGCGCCAGCGCCGCATCGACCTGGTCGATCAGGATCAGGCACAGGTCGCCCTCGGTCAGGCGCGCCAGGGCCCGGTCGATCGCGACGAACTCGCCATTGATTTCCTCGACATGGCTGGTGCGCGTGGCGCCAAGCAAACCTTGGCGCAGCAAGGCCACGACTTCGCCGTCGGGACGTCCACGCTGGCACTGGTCCTGGTACAGCAGCACGTCGTCGAACGCCTTACCCAGGATTTCGGTCTGCTGGGTGATGTCCTGGTCGCGCCGGTCGCCGGCGCCGCTGATCACGGCCAGGCGGCGTTTTGCCGGCATGTTCTCGACCGCCGACACCAGGGCAGCGATGGCGTCAGGGTTGTGGCCGTAGTCGGCGATCAGGGTCGCGCCCTTGTAGTCGAACACATTGAAGCGCCCCGGCGCGTTGTCGCTCTCGCCGACAAAGGTTTTCAGGCCGAGGCGCATCTTGTCCCAGTCCAGGCCCACGGCCCAGGCGGCACCGACCGAAGCCATCACGTTCTCGACCTGGAAGCCGATGGCGCCGCCGCGGGTGATCGGCACCTCCGCCAGTGCAATCTTCGTGTCAAGCTTGCCCTCGGCGCAGACCAGGACACCATCTTCCACGTACACGACGCGCCGGCCCTGGGCGCGGTGCATGGCGATCAGCGGGTGGCCGCCGTCCTGGGCGAAGAAGGTGATGTCGCCTTTCGTGTTCTCGGCCATGGCGGCGACGACCGGATCGGCTGCATTGAGCACGGCCATGCCGCCGACCTTCACGTTCTGGACGATCACGCGCTTCAGGACCGCGAGGTCTTCCAGCGTGGTGATGTAGTTCAGGCCGAGGTGGTCGCCTGCGCCGATGTTGGTCACGACCGCCACTTCGCAGCGATCGAAGGCCAGTCCTTCGCGCAGCAGGCCGCCACGGGCGGTCTCGAACACGGCGGCGTCGACGTCCGGGTGCAGCAGCACGTTGCGCGCGCTGCGCGGACCGCTGCAGTCGCCGCTGTCGATGCGCCGGCCTTCGATATACACGCCGTCGGTATTCGTCATGCCGGTGCGCAGGCCGGATGTGGTGAGCAGGTGCGCGATCAGGCGCACGGTCGTCGTCTTGCCGTTGGTGCCGGTAACGGCGACCACCGGGATACGGCCGTCGTCGCCCTTCTTGAACATCATGTCGATGATCGCTGCGCCGACATCGCGGCCCTTGCCGAAGGAGGGCGAGAGGTGCATGCGCAGCCCCGGCGCGGCATTGACTTCGACGATGCCGCCGTGTTGCTCTTCAATCGGTTTGAGGACGGAATCGCACACCAGGTCGACGCCGCAGATATCCAGGCCGACCATGTGCGCGGCGGCGATGGCACGCGCGGCGACTTCCGGATGGACGTCGTCGGTGACGTCGGTGGCCGCGCCGCCGGTCGACAAATTCGCGTTATTGCGCAGCACGACGCGGCGGCCCTTGGCGGGCACCGAGTCCGCTTCCAGTCCTTGCTTGGCCAGGCTGCCGAGTGCGATGTCGTCGAAGCGGATCTTGGTCAGCGAGGTCGAATGCCCGTTGCCGCGGCGCGGGTCGAGGTTGACCTGGTCGACCAGCTGGCGCACCGTGTGCACGCCGTCGCCCACCACAATCGGCGGATCGCGGCGCGCGGCGGCGATCAGCTTGTCGCCGATGACGAGCAGGCGGTAATCGTGGCCCGGCAGGTAGCGCTCGACCAGGATGTCGTCGCGGAACTCGCTCGCCGAGTTGAAGCCGGCCGTGATCTGTTCCTTGGTAGTGATGTTGACGGTCACCCCCTTGCCCTGGTTGCCGTCCTTCGGCTTGATCACGACCGGCAGGCCGATCTCTTGCGCGGCAGCCCAGGCGTCGTCAGCATCAAGCACGACGCGCCCGAGCGGCACCGGCACGCCGGCGGCGTCCAGCAGGCGCTTGGTCAGTTCCTTGTCCTGGGCGATGGTCTCGGCGATGGCGCCGGTGGCGTCGATCTCGGCGGCCTGGATGCGGCGCTGCTTGCTGCCCCAGCCGAACATCACGAGGCTGCCTTCGGTCAGGCGCCGGAACGGGATGTCGCGCTCGATCGCGGCCTGCACGATCGAACCGGTCGAGGGGCCGAGGCGCACGTCTTCGTCGAGCTCGCGTAATTGAAGCAGCGCCGCTTCCAGGTCGAAGGGCGTGTCCTCACGCGCGGCGCCAATGAGCTGCTCGGCCAACTTCATCGCCAGGCGGCCGACCTCTTCCTCGCTGAACTCGACCACGACCTGGTAGATGCCGGTTTCCAGGGTGGCGGTGGTGCGGCTGAAGGTGACCGGGCAGCCGGCTTCGGCCTGCAGGGCGAGGGCGACGATTTCCAGCACTTCGGCCATCGGCACCGGGTCGAGCGCGTCTTCTTCGTGGCCGAAGGGCTGCAGCTGGCCCAGCTGAGGGAAGCGCGAACGCAGGCGCGACTCGAAGCCAGGCAGGGTGGCGATCGATTCTTCCTCCGGGCTGCAGGCGACGATCGCCTCGACCGAGGTGTGGTGGCTCCAGAGGTTAGGGCCGCGCAAGGCCCGTACGCGAGATACTTCCATAAACCATCATTCCTTTACAAGGTGCCGCTCCGACTGCCAGGACGGCAACAGCACCGTTAATTCGGACCGGCGAACCGGCCCTGATCATCAATAAGTCGTTTTCTTGCTTGCGTCGAAAGCGCGCAGGCCACCGCAGATCAGGTCGTGCTGCAGGCCCAGCGCCCAGGCGGCGGCAGTGGCCGCCAGCACGCTGGCCGGATGCTTGACGGTGGCGGGCCTGATCTTGGCAAGGTCGAGCAAACGGGATTCAGTCTCGCCGTCAGCGAGCACGATGTGGTTGTCGCGCGCAAAGACGATCCGCTCGCCGGAGGCGCGGTGCTGCGCCATGACAGGATTGTGCTCGTCCATCGCATAGAAGATCACGCGCCCGTCCGACAGTGCGGCCAGTTTGACCACGTCCGGGTCGGCCGCGTTCAGGACGGCAGCGCCTTCGGAGAGGATCACGTCGACCTGGCTGCGCACCACGTTGGCCAGCGCCTCATCGTCGTTGATGTGGAATCCGGTCACGTCGCCGAGTTGCCCCATGTCGGTCACCACGCCGACCGAGCAGCGGTCGTAGGGCAGGCCGCCGGACAGGATGCTGCGCGCGTTCGATTCGAACACGGCCGCTTCGACGTTGCGGTTAATGAGCAGGCGTTCGCCGGCCGCAAAGCCGGTGCAATCACCCTTGTGGACCTGGCGCCCGTCGAGGTACAGGCCCTCGCCGTTGGCCACGCCCACATGCTTGCCGGCGGCGTTCAGGAGGCAGCCGAGCAGGCGTGCGATCAGGCTGGTGCCGAGCGTGCCGGTGACGCCGACGACCGGAATGCGGCCGCTGTCCCCGTCCGCGAACAGGTGCCTGATAATGGCCTCGCCGACCTTGCGCGGCGTGCCGCTGGCCGGCTTGATGTGGGCCAGCAGGCCCGGGCTGGAATTGACTTCGATGATCGCGCCACGCTGCTGCGCAAGGGGCCGCGAGATGTCTTCGCAGACCAGGTCGATGCCGGCGATGTCCAGGCCCACGACGCGTGCCGCCAGGGCGGCCATGTGCGCCACCTCCGGGTGGACCAGGTCGGTGACATCGTCCGAGACGTTGCCGTTCGGCTGGATCAGCACTTTCTGGCCGTCCTGCGGCACTGACGCGGGCGTGAGGCCCTGGCGCTTCAGGTCGAGCAGGATTTCATCGTCCTGCACATTGACCGTGCCGAGCGGGTGTTCCTCGGTCTCGCCGCGGCGCGGGTCGGTGTTGATCTGGCTGGCGACCAGCGCGCTGACGCTGGAGCTGCCGTCGCCAGTCACCCGCAGCGACTCGCCGCGCGCCACGGCCACGACCTGCCTGCCGACGATCAGCAAACGGTGTTCGTTGCCGGGAATGAAGCGCTCCACCAGCACGGCGCTGCTGCCGCCCGCTTCGGAGGCGATCGCGTAGGCGGTATGCACCTCGGACTCGCTCATCAGGTTCAGCGTCACACCGCGGCCATGGTTGCCGTCGACCGGCTTCACGACGACCGGCAAGCCGATGTCCTGGGCTTCTTCCCATGCGGCTTCGGCGCTGCGCACCAGGGCGCCTTCGGGCACCGGCACGCCGCACGAGGCGAGCAGGCGTTTCGTTAAATCCTTGTCGCTGGCGATGCTCTCGGCGATGGCGCTGGTGCGGTCGGTCTCGGCGGTCCAGATGCGGCGCTGCGCGGCGCCGTGGCCGAGCTGCACCAGGTTGCCTTCGGTCAGGCGGATAGAGGGAATGCCGCGCTCGGTGGCGGCGTCGACGATGTTCGCAGTCGACGGGCCCAGGCAGTAGCGGTCGACCAGGTCGGTCAGGCGGGCGACAGTGCTCTTCATATCGAAGGACTCGCCGCTCACGGCAGCCATCAGGAGCGCGTGCCCGGCGTCGAGCGCGGCGCGGCCGACGATGGCGTCGCGCGTGCGGAACGCCATCTTGTAGACGCCCACTTCCGCGGTCGAGCGGGTCTTGCCGAAGCCGGTCTTCATGCCCGCCATGTTCTGCAACTCGAGCACGATGTGTTCGAGGATGTGGCCGGCCCAGGTGCCGCATTCCAGGCGCTCGAGGAAGCCGCCGCGTTCGCCGACGCCGCAGCGGTGCTCGATCAGGCCGGGCAGCATGTCCGTCAAGCGCGCGTTAAAGCCGGGCAGCTTGTCCGAAGGAAAGTCTTCCAGCTCGCCAATGTCGAGCCAGACCTCGATCACTGGACGGTAGGTCCAGATGTTCGGGCCGCGCAGGTGCGTCACACGGAGAAACTTGATGTCTTTCTTCTTTGTCATGTAATGATGTCTTGCCCACGGTGTCCGCTCGTGCACCATGATGGCTTTGCCTATGTTTGCCTGCCTGTGCGCTACCGCACCCAAGTGCGGTCATGCAGTGCACATGTTATATACTCGCGGGACCGAAGCTTACAGCGCGGTACCGATTTATGCCAATCAGGCGCCGTTCGCGACCCGCAGCAGAATTTTTCCTCTGATCATGTAAACCGCTGAGCCGGTCACCGCGTTACCCCTCTATCCAGAACATGCCTGTCACGGGCGGCACCATTAATGACAACTCAACAACTAGCTCTTCCGACATCGCTGGCGGCGGCCGCCGGCTTCCTGCCTGACGGTTGGGACAATGACGTTCGGAAACAGCTTGCACCAGGGGAAAACGTTTTAACTGGCGTGGAGGTTGACCTCGACACGAAATTACGTTTCACCAAGGGAATTCTGGTGGTGACGGATCGCCGTTTGCTGTCGCGCGCGCCGGGCGACGCCACCTGGAGCGACTGGGCGCACCAGCCCGGGCTGGTGCTGCGCCACCACGACCACGCCGGCGTCGGCCACCTGGAGCTGGTCGACGCGAACCGCCTGCTGGCGGCCTGGCGCTTTACCCTCGGCCAGAACCTGCACGCGATCCGCGTCGCCGATGCGTTTGCAGAGCAAATCACGAGCATCGAGACCGGCAACCCGGTCCTGCCACCCGAACAGCACATCTGCCCGAGCTGCAAGGCGCCGCTCGAGCCGGACCAGGAAGAGTGCCCGATCTGCGCCAAGGTGCTGCACACGCCGCCTTCGACCTGGACCCTGTTCCGCTTGTGGCGCTTCGCCATGCCCTACCGCGGCCAGCTGCTGCTGGGTTTCCTGCTGATGCTGGGCAGTACCGCCGCGCACATGATTCCGCCTTACCTGACGATGCCGCTGATGGACAATGTGCTGATCCCGTATCAGAACGGCCAGAAGATCGACAATCAGCTCGTCTACCTGTACATGAGCGGCCTGCTCGCGTCCGCCGTGCTGGCCTGGGCGCTGGGCTGGGCCAAGACTTATGTGTTGGCGCTGGTGTCCGAGCGCATGGGCGCCGACCTGCGCTCGACCACTTACGAACACCTGCTCAAACTGTCGCTGGAATTTTTCGGCGGCAAGCGCACGGGCGATTTGATGTCGCGCATCGGCAGCGGCTCGGACCGGATCTGCGTGTTCCTGTCGCTGCACCTGCTCGACTTCCTGTCCGACGTCCTCATGATCATCATGACCGGCGTGATCCTGTTTACGATCAATCCGTGGCTGGCCTTCATCACCCTGGTGCCGCTGCCCTTCATCGCCTGGATGATCCACGTCGTGCGCGACAAGCTGCGCACCGGCTTCGAGAAGATCGACCGCGTCTGGGGCGAAGTCACCAACGTGCTGGCCGATACGATTCCCGGTATCCGCGTGGTGAAAGCCTTCGCCCAGGAAAAGCGCGAAGCGGTGCGTTTCCGCGAAGCGAACAAGCACAACCTGGCCGTCAACGACAAGTTGAACAAGGTGTGGTCGCTGTTTTCGCCGACGGTCAGTTTTCTCACCGAACTCGGTTTGCTGGTGATCTGGTGCTTCGGCATCTGGCAGGTCTCGCGCGGCGACATCACGGTCGGCACGCTGACGGCCTTCATCGCCTACAGCGGCCGCTTCTACGTGCGTCTCGATTCGATGAGCCGGATCGTCTCGGTCACGCAGAAGTCGGCCTCGGCGGCCAAGCGCATCTTCGACATCCTCGACCACGTTTCCAGTGTGCCGGACCCGGTCAATCCAGTGAAAGTGCCGAAAGTACAGGGCAATATCGAACTGCGCGAAGTGGGTTTCCGCTACGGTAACCGCGCCGTGAACCGCGGCATTTCGCTCAACATCAAGGCCGGCGAGATGGTCGGCCTGGTCGGCCACAGCGGCTCGGGCAAGAGCACGCTGGTGAACCTGATCTGCCGCTTCTACGACGTGGCCGAAGGCGCGATCCTGCTCGATGGCGTCGACATCCGCAGCTTTGCGGTGGCCGACTACCGCCGCAACATCGGCCTGGTGCTGCAGGAGCCTTTCCTGTTCTTCGGCACGATTGCCGAGAACATCGCCTACGGCAAGCCGGATGCGACGCGCGAGGAAATCATCGCCGCCGCACGTGCCGCCCACGCCCACGAATTCATCCTGCGCCTGGCGCAAGGCTACGATTCGATGGTCGGCGAGCGTGGCCAGGGCCTGTCGGGCGGCGAGCGCCAACGCATCTCGATCGCGCGCGCCTTGCTGATCGACCCGCCGATCCTGATCATGGATGAAGCGACGTCCTCGGTCGACTCGGAAACCGAAAAGGAAATCCAGAAGGCGCTCGACAACCTGGTGCAGGGCCGCACCACGATCGCGATCGCGCACAGGCTCTCCACCCTGCACCGTGCCGACCGCCTGATTGTGCTCGACCGCGGCGTGGTGGTGGAAGAGGGCAGCCACGACGACCTGATGGCGCGCGAAGGCGCTTACCACCGCCTCTACGAAGCGCAGGCGCGCAACGTGGACCAGGACATGGACGATGCGGACAAGGACGACTGATATGACCCATGTATTCCAACTACGCCGCGACAGTTTCGGCAAACTCGTGTTCACCGGCGCCGACGGCATCGACGTCCATGGTGTAATTCCGGTGCGCGCCTTCCCGATCCAGGCGCCGACCCGCGGCATCTCGCTGGTGCGCGACGGCGGCAAGGAAGTCGCCTGGATCGACGACCTGGCGACCGCGCCTTCGCACATCCGCGATCTGGTGACCGAAGACCTCGAAGGCCGCGAATTCATCCCCGAAATCTCGCACATCGCCAGCGTGTCGAGCTTTGCCACACCCTGCACCTGGACCGTGAAAACAGATCGCGGCGACACCGCGTTCGTGCTCAAGGTCGACGAGGATATCCGGCGCGTGGGGGAAGCGTCGCTGCTGATTGCGGACAGCCATGGCATCAACTTTTTGGTGCGGGACATGTTCAGGATCGATAAGCACAGCAGGAAGATCCTGGATCGGTTTTTGTAGGCCTGTCGTAAACCTCCTGTTCGAGCACCTCCTCTAATGATTCGGCCATTTCGATCCATCGCGACGATCGCGTGTTAATGTCGTTAACACGTTAA
This sequence comes from Massilia sp. CMS3.1, assembly GCF_051262535.1. Taxonomy (NCBI): domain Bacteria; kingdom Pseudomonadati; phylum Pseudomonadota; class Betaproteobacteria; order Burkholderiales; family Oxalobacteraceae; genus Massilia; species Massilia sp. CMS3.1. Next base: position 17,029 of record NZ_JBIMES010000014.1, read on the forward strand.
CGATATAGACCGCCCGCGATGACTCCCGAAACTTTCATCATCCCGACCGCCAACGGCGCCCAATTGGCGGCCACCCTCTGGCCCGCGCCCGACCCAAAAGCGATCGTGCTGATCCACCCGGCGACGGCCGTCACGCAAGCCTTCTACGAACCCTTCGCCCGCCACCTCGCCAGCCTGGGCTTGATCGCGCTGACCTACGACTACCGCGGCACCGGCCGCTCGCGCGGCCCCAGCCTGCGCGGCGAGACGGTCACGATGGCCGGCTGGATGCTCGAAGATGTGCCCGCCGTGACGCGCTGGGCCGGCGCGCGCTGGCCAGGGCTGCCGCTGCTGGCGGTCGGCCACAGCGTCGGCGGCCATGCGTTGGTCTTGTCCGGCGGCCAGCACGACGTGCGCGCCGGCGTGTTGATCGCCACCCACGCGGGCATCACGCGTACCATCCGCGGCCGCGCCGAGCGGGCACGGGTCTGGTGTGTCATGCGCGTGCTGGCGCCGTTGCTGTGCGCAATCAAGGGCTACATGCCCGGCCGGCGCATCGGCCTGGGCGAAGACCTGCCGCGCGGCGTCATGCTGCAGTGGAGCCGCTGGACCACGCTGCCGCGCTATTTTTACGACGATCCGGCGCTCGATGCGGCGCGCCGGGCCGCCGCCGTGCGCATGCCGCTGCTGGTGCTCGGCTTCAATGACGATCTCTGGGCCAATCCGCACGCGATGGACATCCTGCTCTCCGGCGTCACAGGCGCGCCGATCGAGCGGCGCCAGGTCGCCCCGCGCGCGGTCGGACTGGCCAGCATCGGCCACATGGGCTTCTTTCGCAAGCGCTGTGCGGGGGCGCTGTGGCCGCAGGTCGGCGACTGGCTGCTGGCGCAGGCCGCGTCGCACCAGGAGCACGCATGACGCCGGCGTCGAAGCCGCCGCGCTTCGTCTTCCTCGTCAACCGCGCCCAGCGCGCGATGATGCGCTGGATCGAGTGCCGGCCCGCAGCATGGGAAGGCGCCAGCGCCGCCCAGGCGGGACTGCTGTTCCTGCTGGCCGCGCGCGATGCGGCCTCGGTCGGCGAGATCGCATCGGCACTCGAGGTGGCGCCGGCCGCGGTCACGAACCTGTCGAAGCGAATGGAGGCGGCCAGCCTGGTCGAGCGCGTCGCCGACGAGCGCGATGCGCGCATGACGCGCCTGAGGTTGACCGAGCAGGGACTGGCGGCCAGCGTCCAGGCGAAATCGGCGCTCGCGCAGCTCAACCAACAGCTGTGCCAGGGTTTTAGCCCCGACGAGCTGCACACCGTCGCGCGCTGGCTCGACCATGCAGCCAGCGCCCTCAAGGAACAGGACGATTCCTAGATCACGCGGCGCTTGAAGCGATGTCCGGGCTGGCCTATGCTGGTGTCACATCATCGGCAGCGGAGGCAGCATGTTGCAGGGAGGCTGTTATTGCGGCGCGGTGCGGTATGTCGTCGAGGGCGATGTTTTCCACGGCACATTCTGCCATTGCAGCGACTGCCGGAAGATTACCGGGGCGCCGGCGGTGGCCTGGTTCAGCGTGCACAAGGAGCAGATGCGCTTCTCCACCGGCAATCCCGCGACCTTTCGCTCGAGCGAACACGTGCTGCGTGGCTTTTGCGCCACCTGCAGCACCACCCTGACTTTTCAGGACGACCACTACCCCGGTGAGATCGACATTGCCACGGCGAGCCTGGACGACCCCGAAGCCGTGCCGCCGCGCGACCATACCTTCCTCCGGGAACGGCTGAGCTGGATGCGCACCGACGACGGCTTGCCGGCGTATCCGCGCACGCGTTCCAAGGTGGCTGAATGACCCGCCTTTGTCCCGGGCTGGACCGGTCGAGCGTGAAATCGCCCACAGAGGCTTGCGCGGCGCACCTGTAGTCTGGTTGCATTACCAATCACAAGGAATACCGACATGAATTCGATCAACCGTAACCAGCCCGAAGAAAACCACCGCGACCTCACCGGCGTCGAGGCCCGCAAGCTGATCAGCGAGATGGCGGAAGAAGTGGAAACCTGCTTCTTCTGTACCAGTGGCGGCACCGGACAGAGCCGCGGCGTGCGCCCGATGAGCGTGCAACAGGCAGACGATGCCGGCCACCTGTGGTTCCTGAGCGCCACCGACAGTCACACGAATGCCGAGCTGGCGCACGACCCGGCCGTGAAACTGTTTTTCCAGCGCAGCGCCCATGCCGGGTTCATGGAACTCGACGGCATTGCCACCGTGTCGCAGGACCGCGCCAAAATCAAGGAATTGTGGAAGCCAATCCTGAAGACCTGGTTCACCGAGGGCGAGACGGACCCGCGCATCAGTGTCATCCAGGTCGTGCCGCGTGAAGGCTATTACTGGGACAACAAGCATGGCCAGATGGTGGCCGGCGCCAAGATGCTCATCGGCGCGGCGATCGGCAAGACGCTCGACGATTCGATCGAGGGCAAGTTGACGCCGTAAGCTGCGCCCGCGACCCGCGCACGATTGACTGTGTTTCATCCCCCGCGCACGCCCTTGTTAACCCGCAGTTAAAATGGGTTTCATCGAGAACGCAGGGGAATCCATATGCAGCGAACAGCTTTGGTAGTAGGTATCACGGGAATCGGCGGCAACCATGTCGCGCGCGAATTGCTAGCCAATGGGTGGAATGTGGTCGGCCTGTCGCGCCGCGCGCCGAAGGATTTGCCCGATGTGCGCCACGTCGCGGCCGACCTGCTGGACCCGGTCGCATTGCGCGCCGCGCTGGCCAATGTGTCGCCGACCCACGTCTTTATTACCACCTGGATGCGCCAGGAAACGGAAGCCGAGAACATCCGCGTCAACGCCGCGCTGGTGCGCAACCTGCTCGACGCCCTGTCGCCGAAAAAGAGCGTGCGCCATGTCGCCTTGGTCACGGGCCTGAAGCACTATCTTGGCCCCTTCGAAGCCTATGCCAAGTCGGGTACGCTGCCCGACACGCCGCTGCGCGAAAGCCAGCCGCGCCTGCCGCTTGAGAATTTTTATTACGCGCAGGAAGACGAGGTCTATGCCGCCGCCGAGCGCGACCGTTTTACCTGGAGCGTGCACCGTCCGCATACGATCATCGGCCAGGCGGTCGGCAATGCGATGAACCTGGGCACCACGCTGGCCGTGTATGCCACCATCTGCAAGGAAACCGGGCGCCCCTTCCAGTTCCCGGGCTCGAGCGCGCAGTGGAACGGCCTGTCGGACGTGACCGATGCGCGCATGCTGGCAAAGCAGCTGGTGTGGGCGGCCGACACTGATGCAGCGAAGAACGAAGCCTTCAACATCGTCAATGGCGACGTGTTCCGCTGGAGCTGGCTGTGGCCGAAACTGGCCGGCTGGTTCGGCGTCGAGGCGGCCGGCTTCAGCGGGCAGATCCAGCCACTTGAAGCGGCAATGGCGCAGGATGCGCCGCGGTGGCGCGAGATCGCCACCCGCCACGGCCTGGCCGAACCCGACCTGGATCGCCTGGCGTCGGCCTGGCACACGGACCTCGACCTGGGCCGCCCGCTGGAAGTCATGACAGACATGGCCAACAGCCGCCGCCTCGGCTTTGCCGCCTACCAGGCCACCGACGCCTCGTTCTTCGAGCTGTTCGAGCGCCTGCGCGCCGAGCGCCTGATTCCCTGAGGCGTTTTCCGTAAGGTGAGCACCATGGAAGCGCGGCACCCGTCCCTTCACATCGTGCTGGTCACGATCGGCTCGGCCGGCGACCTGTTTCCCTTCATGCGCCTCGCGCTGGCGCTGCGCGAGGCCGGTCACCGGATCAGCTTTCTCGGTCCGGTCCAGCACGAACCCTTCGTCCGCGCCGCCGGCCTGCCGTTTCATGGTTTGCCGGCCGACCCCAAGGTGCTCGACCATCCGGATTTGTGGCACCCGACGCGCGGTTTCGGCGTCGTCTGGGAAGCGACCCGGCCGGCGATGGCCGCCGTCCCGGCCTTCATGGCCGCGCTGGCGTCCGATGAAAATTGCACCATGTTGGTGCACCCACTGGCGTTGCCGGAGGCGGCACTGTGCCGCGCCACACGGCCCGGCTTGCGCATCGCCGCCGCCTTCCTCGCGCCATCGAACCTGCCGACCGTCCACGATCCGCTGATGCTCGGTCCCTGGCGCGTGCCGCGCTGGGTGCCGCACGCGGTGCGCCGGCGCCTGTGGCGCATCCTGGCCAGCCGCTTCGTCGATCCGATCGCGCTGCCCGACGTGAACGCGGCAAGGGGCGCGGCCGGGCTGGCGCCTGTGCACTCCCTGCTCGACACCATCGTCTCGATTCCCGACCTGTCGATCGCCCTGTTCCCCGACTGGTTCGCAGTGACCCAGCCCGACTGGCCGCGTCCCGTAGTGCGTAGCGGCTTTCCCTTGTTCGACCCGGCGCCGGATGCCGCCTTGTCCAACGAACTGCAGCATTTCCTGGGACAGGGTGGCCGGCCGCTCGTCTTTACCCCCGGCACCGGCAACCGCCAGGCGCGCAGTTACTTCGCGCATGCGATCGCGGCCTCCACCCTGCTGGGCGAACGCGCCGTCTTCCTGACGCCGCACCGCGACCAGCTCCCTTCCGAACTCCCGCGCCACGTCCTGTGGCAGGAATACGTGCCGCTGCGCGCCTTGCTGCCGCGGGTGGCGGTGCTGGTCCACCACGGCGGCATCGGCACCACGGCCGAAGCGCTGCACGCCGGTACCGCCCAGCTGGTGGTGCCGCTTGCGCACGACCAGTTCGACAATGGGGCGCGGGTCGAGGCGCTGGGTGTGGGGCTGGCGCTGCCGGCGACGCGCTTGACGACGCGCAAGCTGGTTGCGGGGCTGGCGGCCTTGCTCGATGATGATGGATTGCGGCTGCGCTGCCGGGCGGTGGCGGGGAAGTTCGCGGGAAATGCCGGAGTAGAGGGGGTCGTCAAGGCCCTGGAGGAACTGGGCGTCCGCGGCGCGGCGCGTACGCGACCGTAGAAAGGGGCGGCGCGTATTCATCTCGGTGTGTGAACGCACCGTCAACTTTCCCCGGTCGCGATTAAATGAGGCCATCTACAGCGAGGGCGGGACAGGCGATGCGACGTAAAGCGGAAGGCAGCAACGAGGCAGGCGGCATGACGGGCAACCCGGCAAGTGGCGCAGGCCGCCCCGGCTATGTGCGGGTGCGCGGCGCGCGCGCGCACAACCTGAAAAACGTCAGCCTCGACATCCCGCGCGACGCCCTCGTCGTGTTCACCGGCGTGTCCGGCTCCGGTAAATCGTCGCTCGCGTTCGGGACTTTGTACGCCGAGGCCCAGCGGCGCTACCTGGAATCGGTCTCGCCCTACGCGCGCCGCCTGTTCCACCAGATGCCGGTGCCGGAAGTCGACGAGATCGACGGCTTGCCGCCCGCCGTCGCGCTGCAGCAGCAACGCGGTTCGCCCACCACGCGCTCCTCGGTCGGCAGCGTCAGCACCTTGTCGAACTCCCTGCGCATGTTGTATTCGCGCGCCGGCGACTATCCAAAGGGGCAGGAACTGCTGTACGCCGAATCGTTTTCGCCGAATACCCCGGAAGGGGCCTGTCCGGAATGCTCGGGCCTGGGCCGCGTGTATGAAGTGACCGAACACTCGCTTGTGCCGGACGACTCGCTCACCATCCGCGAGCGGGCGGTCGCCGCCTGGCCGCCGGCCTGGCATGGCCAGAACCTGCGCGACATCCTGGTGACTATGGGTTACGACGTCGACACGCCCTGGCGCGAGCTGCCTAAAAAGGACCGCGACTGGATCCTGTACACCGACGAGACGCCGAGCGTGCCCGTGTATGCGGGCCTGACGCCCGAGGAAACCCGCAAGGCCCTCAAGCGCAAGGACACGCCGAGCTACCAGGGTACGTTCACCGGCGCGCGCCGCTATGTGCTGCAGACCTTCGCGACGACCGAAAGCGCCTCGATGAAGAAGCGCGTGGCGCGCTACATGGTCAGTAACGCCTGTCCGCTGTGCCGCGGCAAGCGCCTGCGGCAGGAAGCGCTGTCGGTGACCTTTGGCGGCGTCGATATCGCCGACATCTCGCGCATGCCGCTGGCGCGCCTGCACGACATGCTCGAGCCCTATGCGAACGGAAAGGCAATCGAAGACCCGCAACGCGCCAGGCTCCATCCCGAGCAGCTGATCGTCACCCAGCGCATCGCCGAAGACCTGGTCGCGCGCCTGGACGTGCTGCTGGCGCTGGGCCTGGGCTACCTGGCGCTGGAACGCAGCACGCCGACGCTGAGCCCCGGCGAACTGCAGCGCCTGCGCCTGGCGACGCAAGTGCGCTCGAACCTGTTCGGCGTCGTGTATGTGCTCGACGAACCGTCGGCCGGCCTGCACCCGGCCGATACCGAAGCGCTGCTGACCGCGCTCGCGCAACTGAAGGCATCGGGCAATTCGCTGTTCGTGGTCGAGCATGCGCTGGACGTGATCCGCTGCGCCGACTGGATCGTCGACGTCGGCCCTGCCGCAGGCGAGCAGGGCGGCGAGGTGCTCTACAGCGGCCCGCCCGACGGGCTGAAGAATATCGCCGCTTCGCAGACGCGACGCTACCTGTTCGACGATGCGCCGATCGGGCATCCGGCACGGCGCGCACCTGCCGGCTGGCTGCGCCTCGAAGGCGTGACCCGGAATAACCTGAAGGGGCTGGCGGTCGAATTCCCGCTCGGCGTGCTCACGGCCGTGTGCGGCGTGTCGGGTTCGGGCAAGTCGAGCCTGGTCAGCCAGGTGCTGGTCGACCTGGTCTCGCGCGCGCTGGGGCAGGGCGCCCCGGCAGCGGAGGTGGAAGAAGTCGACGACCTCGAACAAGAAGCGGTCATGCCGCTGGAAGGCCGGATCATCGACGGCATGGAATCGATCCGGCGCATGGTGCGGGTCGACCAGAAGCCGATCGGCCGTACGCCGCGCTCGAATCTGGCGACCTACACGGGTCTGTTCGATCAGGTGCGCAAACTCTTCGCCGGCACGAAAACGGCGAAGGCGCGCCGCTACGACGCCGGCCGTTTTTCGTTTAACGTGGCCAAGGGCCGCTGCGAGAATTGCGCCGGCGAGGGCTCGGTCATGGTCGAGCTGCTGTTCCTGCCGAGCGTGTACGCGCCGTGCCCGGTCTGCGCCGGCGCGCGCTACAACGCCCAGACGCTGGAAGTCACCTATAAAGATAAAAACATCGCCCAGGTGCTGGGCATGACAGTCGATGCGGCCGCCGAATTCTTCGCCGGCGAAGTGCTGGTCGAGCGCTCGCTGGAAGTGCTGCGCGAAGTGGGCCTGGGTTACCTGCGCCTGGGCCAGCCGGCCACTGAACTGTCGGGCGGCGAAGCGCAGCGCATCAAGCTGGCAACCGAACTGCAGCGCACCGGGCGCGGGAATACTTTGTATGTCCTGGACGAACCGACCACCGGCCTGCACCCGTCCGACGTCGACCGCCTGATCCTCCAGCTCGAGCGGCTGGTCGAGGCCGGCAACACGGTTGTCGTGGTCGAGCACACGATGCGGGTGGTGGCCGCCTGCGACTGGGTGATCGATATCGGACCGGGCGCTGGTGACGAGGGCGGGACGGTCGTCGCCAGCGGACCGCCGGAAACCGTGGCGCGCGTCGCGAAGAGCCGCAGTGCGCCGTACTTGCGGCCTTGCCTGGCGCCGTAAAGACGGGCCGGTGGCGCACTGTTGAACCGCCAGAGCCAAGTCCTTTGCGTTACACTTAAGAACTTTTTTCTTGAGATAAACGCAACACATGACCGGCTCCTCTCTCGATAACACCCAGTTCCGCCGCATTCTTACGCGCAACGTGGCGCTTCCCCTCGGCCTGTCCGTGTTGACCGCTGCCGTCTTCGTCGCCGTCATCACCTATCTGGTCAGCGTGCTGAACTGGGTAGAGCATTCGCAGGAAGTCATCGGCAAGGCGAACGAGGTCAGCAAACTGGTGTCCGACATGGAAGCCGGCATGCGCGGCTATCTCATCTCCGGCGACGACACCTTCCTCACGCCTTATACCGTGGCCAAGCCAAAGGTCGACGTCCAGTTGGATGCCTTGACGAGCCTGGTGTCGGATAACGAGGCGCAGACCGATCGCCTGGGCCGGGTACGGGCGGCGTACAGCGAGTGGTTGAAATTTACGTCGGAAGCCATCGAAAGGCGCCGCGCCGCACAGGATGTGGTCGAACTGGTCCGCAGCGGGCGCGGCAAGGTCCTGACCGATGAAGTACGCAGCCAGTTCGCCGCCTTTGTCGTCAGCGAACGCGAACTGTTGCGCGAGCGCAGTGACTCGGCGCGCTCCGTGATCACCTGGTCGGTCGCTGCCTTTCTATTGTTTACGCTGGTCGTCGGCGGTTTGCTCGCTGCATTCGGCCGGCGCGAACTGATGCATCTGTCCAAGTCCTACGGCGAGGTGCTGGATCACGAAAACCAGCACAATGCCGAACTGCGCCACCTGAGCTGGCTGCGCAGCGGCCAGACCGAGCTGGCGTCGAAAAGCGTCGGCTTGAATTCACTCGAAGCATTGGCCCAGGCCGTGCTCGACCATGTGGTGCGCTACCTCGGCGGCAGCGTGGCCGCCATGTATTTCCGTAACGAAGAGGGCGTGCTGCGGCGCATCGGGGCCTATGGTTTTTCGAACGACGAGGAACGCGCCAAGCTCATCGAGCCGGGCACGTCGCTGGCCAGCCAGGCCGCCAACGAGAACCGCCTGCTGCGCATCAAGGAATTGCCGGACGATTACATCAAGGTCGCATCCAGCCTGGGCGAATCGGCGCCGCGCGAAATCGTGATCGCGCCGTTCAATAATTTCGGCAAGGTCAAGGGTGTCATCGAGATCGGCTTCCTGCACCCGGTGCGCGAGCGCGACATCGAATTCCTGAAGCTCGTCGGCGATGCCGTTGGCTCCTCGGTCGGCGCGGTGGTGTATCGACAGCGCCTGCAGGATGCGCTGTCGGAAAGCCAGGCGTTGAACGAAGAACTGCAAGTGCAGCAGGAAGAACTGCGCACCGCGAACGAGGAATTGGAGGAACAGTCGCGCGCGCTGGAAGAATCGCAGAGCAGCCTGGAAAACCAGCAGGCCGAACTCGAGCAGACCAACGACCAGCTGTCCGAGCAGGCTCTGAACCTGGACATGAAGAACGCGGCGCTGACCGAAGCCCAGGAGCAGCTGCGTGCGCGTGCGCTGGACCTGGAGCGCGCCAGCCGCTACAAGTCGGAATTCCTGGCCAACATGTCGCACGAGCTGAGAACGCCGCTGAACAGCTCGCTGATCCTGGCAAAACTGCTGTCGGACAATGTGCCGGGCAATCTGAATAATGAGCAGGTGCGCTTTGCCCAGACGATTTATTCGGCCGGCAATGACCTGCTGCACCTGATCAACGACATCCTCGACATCTCGAAGGTCGAGGCCGGCAAGCTCGAATTGATGCCGGAAGACTTGCCGCTCCGCCGCACCGTCGAGGGCCTGGGCCGTACCTTCGAGCCGCTGGCCAAGCAAAAAGACCTGCGCTTTTCTGTCACGGTCGAGCCGAACGTGCCGCCCACCCTGCATACCGACCGCCAGCGCCTCGAGCAGGTGCTGAAGAACCTGCTGTCGAACGCGGTCAAATTCACCGAACAGGGCGAGGTCGGCATGACCGTCAGTGCCACCGACGAGGGCTGGATCCAGTTCACGGTGGTCGATTCGGGCATCGGCATCGCCCAGGACCAGCATGAACGCATTTTCGAAGCCTTCCACCAGGCCGACGGCACCGCGAACCGCCGTTTCGGCGGCACGGGCCTGGGCCTGTCGATTTCGCGCGACCTCACCAGCCTGCTGGGCGGCACCCTGGTCGTCTCCAGCACCCCCGGACAGGGCAGTACGTTTACGCTGAGCATGCCAAGGAACGGCACGGTGTCGGCTGCGCCACCGGCGCCCCGCATCGCCGCCCCAGCCCCGCGTCCGGCACGGCCCAGCCCGGCGCCTGCGCCAGTGGAAACGCTCGAGGAAGCGCCAGAGCGCGCCTCGTTCCCGGATGACCGCGCGCAGAGCGCGGGAGGCGCGCGTACCGTCCTCGTCATTGAGGACGAGCCGGAATTCGCACGCATCCTATTCGACCTCGCGCACGACCTCGAATACCGGTGCCTGGTGGCGCTGACGGCCGGCGAAGGCCTGGAATTGGCCGCCACCCACAGCCCGGACGCGATCCTGCTCGACATCCGCTTGCCGGACGGCTCGGGCCTGTCGGTGCTGCAACAGCTGAAGGACAACCCGGCCACCCGCCACATTCCCGTGCACGTCGTCTCGAGCATGGACAATGCCGGCGAAGCGCTGCACCTGGGGGCGATCGGCTTTGCGCTGAAACCGACCAGCCGCGAGCAGCTGGAAAGGGTGTTCCGCAAGCTGCAGGAAAAGAGCGCGCAGCAGATCAAGCGCGTGCTGCTGGTCGAGGACGACGAACGCCAGCGCGACAGCGTCGTCAGGCTGATCTCCGACGAGGACGTCAAGATCGACGCCGTCGGCTCGGGCGAAGAAGCCCTGGCCCTCTTGCGTACCGAGATTTTCGACTGCATGATCATCGACCTGAGGCTGCCCGACATGCAGGGCAGGGAATTGCTGGAAAAAATGTCGCACGAAGACCTGGTGTCGTTCCCGCCGGTGATCGTGTACACGGGCCGCAACCTGACGCGCGACGAGGAAGCCGAACTGATGAAGTATTCGCGCTCGATCATCATCAAGGGCGCGCGCTCGCCCGAGCGCCTGCTCGACGAAGTGACGCTGTTCCTGCATAAGGTCGAATCGCAACTCTCGACCGAGCGCCAGCACATGCTCAAAACCGTGCGCGGGCGCGACCGCGTGTTCGAGGGCCGTACCATCCTGCTGGTCGACGACGACGTGCGCAATGTCTTCGCCTTGACCGCGGCGCTGGAGCAGCGCGGTGCGCATGTCGAAGTGGGCAGGAATGGGTTTGAAGCCATTGCCAAGCTCGACGAGGTGCCGGGCATCGACCTGGTGCTGATGGATGTGATGATGCCGGGCATGGACGGGCTGGAAGCGACGCGTCGCATCCGCGCCGACGGGCGTTTCAACCGCCTGCCGATCATCTCGATTACCGCCAAGGCGATGAAGGATGACCAGGAACAGTGCCTGGCCGCCGGCGCCAACGACTACCTGGCCAAGCCGATCGACCTGGGCCGCCTGTACTCGCTGTTGCGGGTCTGGATGCCGACCATGGAGCGCGTGTGAAGCTTCCCCTGGACGACATCGACATCGAATTGCGGATGCTCGTTGAGGCGGTCTACCTCAAGTACAACTACGACTTTCGCGACTACACGGGCGCCTCGCAAAAGCGGCGGGTGCTGGTGGCGCTGCGCGAGATGGAGTGCGCGACCGTCTCCGAGCTGCAGGCCAAGGTGTTGCACCAGCCGGACGCGTTTGCCCGGCTGCTGCAATTTCTCACGATTCCCGTCACCGAAATGTTCCGCGACCCCGAGTACCATGCGGCCATCCGCAGCCAGGTCGTGCCGCATCTGTCGACCTATCCGTCGCTCAAATTCTGGGTGGCCGGCTGCAGCACGGGCGAGGAAGTCTATTCGCTGGCGATCCTGCTGCACGAAGAGGGCCTGCTGGATCGCAGCATCATCTACGCGACCGACATCAATCCGGCGTCGCTGGAAGCGGCGCGGCGCGGCGTGTTCCCGCTCGACCGCATGCGCCTGTACACCGAGAACTACCAGAAGGCGGGCGGCAAGCGCGCGTTTTCCGATTACTACACCGCGGCCTATGGCGGCGCGTTGTTCGAACGGTTCTTGATGGAGAACGTGACCTTCGCCGATCACAGCCTGGCGACCGACAGCGTGTTTTCCGAGACGCATTTCGTCAGTTGCCGCAACGTGATGATCTACTTTAACAGGCGACTCCAGAACCGCGTGCTGGGGCTGTTCCACGAGTCGCTCTGCCACCGCGGCTTCCTGGCGCTGGGCAGCAAGGAAAGCATCGACTTTTCCAGCCACGCCGACCGTTTCGAGCCGGTCGCCAAGCGCGAACGCATTTTCCGCAAGGCGGGGAAATGAGCGTCTTCAAAGCGGCAGTCGATACTGCGCTCGCGGGCCGGAGAATCGAGGCGATCGTGATCGGCGCCTCGGCCGGCGGCGTCGATGCCCTGATCGGACTGCTGCCGGCGCTGCCGCTCCACTTTGGTCCGGCCACGGTCTGCATCCTGCACGTCCCGGGCGACCGCGATAGCCGCCTGGCCGAGCTGTTTGCCGCGCGCCTGGCGCTGCCGGTGCGCGAAGCCGTCGATAAGGCGCCTGTGGAGGGCGGCACGGTGTATTTTGCCGGCGCGGGGTACCATCTGTCGATCGAACACGATCGCGTATTTTCCATCAGTTGCGAGCCGCCTGTGCACTATGCGCGTCCGGCCATCGATATCCTGATGGAGTCGGCTGCCGACGCCTATGGCGCTTCGCTTGCCGGCATTCTGCTGACCGGCGCCAATCACGACGGCGCCGAAGGCATGCAAAGGATCAGGCAGCGCGGCGGCCTGACGGTGGTGCAGGATCCGAACGAAGCACAGGCGCCGACCATGCCGGAAAGGGCGATCCGCCTGTGCGAACCGCATCTGATCTTGCCGCTTGCCGCCATCCGCGCGTTGCTGCCCCAGCTGGAGACAAGAATATGAGCGTCCTGAACCCAAGCAAACTCCTGATCGTCGACGATCTTCCCGATAACCTGCGCGCGCTCGACGCCCTCATCCGCGACGAGCAACGCCTCGTGTTCCACGCCCACTCGGGCGACGAAGCGCTCGCGCTGCTGCTCGAACACGAGTTCGCGCTCGCCATCCTCGACGTCCAGATGCCCGGCATGGACGGTTTCGAACTGGCTGAACTCATGCGCGGCACCGAGCGTACCCGCAACATTCCGATCGTGTTCGTCTCGGCCGCCGGGCGCGAGCTGAACTACGCCTTCAAGGGCTACGAGACGGGCGCCGTCGATTTCCTCTACAAGCCGCTCGATCCGGACGCGGTGCGCGGCAAGGTGAATGTGTTCGTGGCGCTCGACCAGCAGCGGCGCGAGACGCGGCGTCAGATGGAAGCGCTGGAAAAGAGCCGGCGCGAGCAGGAAATCCTGTTGCAGGAACTGAACGCGACCCAGGCCGAGCTGCAGCGCTCGCTACGCATGCGCGACGAATTCATGTCGCTCGTGGCGCACGAATTGCGCACGCCCCTGAATACGCTGTTTTTAGAGACGCAGATGCGCACGCTGCATCTGAAACGCGGCAATTTGCAGGCCTTTGCCGGCGAACAGATGGGCGCGATGATCACGCGCGACGAGCGCCAGATCAAGGCCATGATCCGCCTGATCGACGACATGCTCGATGTCACGCGCATGAGGAACGGCACCTTGTCGGTGCGTCCGGCCCAGGTCGAGCTGATCGGCATGCTGGAGCGGGTGGTGAGCGACTTGTCGCTGCAGGCGGCCGCCAGCGGCTGCGCCATTTCGCTCTGTCCTCATGCACCGGTGACCGGCTGCTGGGACGAGTTCCGGATCGAGCAGGTGGTGGTGAACCTGTTGACCAACGCCTTGCGTTACGGCGGCGGCTGCAATGTCGAGGTGCGGGTGGAAGTGGAGGGAAAGTGCGCGCGCATCGACGTCATCGACGGCGGCAAAGGTATTTCGCCGGAAGACATCGAACGCATTTTCCAGCCCTTTGAGCGCGGTGCGCGCAATGGCGAGCCGAAGGGTCTTGGCCTGGGCCTGTACATTTCGCGCCAGCTGGCGACGGCCCACAGCGGCCAGTTGACGGTGACCAGCACGCCGGGCCAGGGTTCGACCTTCAGCCTGGTCTTGCCCTGCGAAGTGATTACTTCGCGCGCGGCCGTGTCGGCGTAATCGTCGTAAAGCGCGCGCGGTTGCAAACACCGCGCGTTTCCCCCACACTAAGGGCTCTCTTGCGAGATCAATCGCCTTGCCTGACATGGCAGGTTTCGTTTTGTTCTCGCGATAGTAGAAATTAATCGAAGTAATCCGATCAATTAATTTTACAAGCATGAGCTAGACCTTTACACTTGCGTCTATCAACTTTTGACACACAACAGGAATTTCAATGTCCCTTATCAATACCGAAATCAAGCCATTCAAAGCAACCGCTTACCACGCAGGCAAGTTCATCGACCTCACCGAAGAGAATTTCAAAGGCACCTGGTCCGTTCTGATGTTCTACCCGGCCGACTTCACCTTCGTCTGCCCGACCGAACTGGAAGACCTGGCTTCATTCCAGCCTGAATTCAAAGACATGGGCGTGAAGGTGTATGGCGTTTCGACCGACAGCCATTTCGCCCACAAGGCATGGCACGACACCTCGGACGCGATCAAGAAAGTCAATTATCCGCTGATCGGCGACCCGACCGGAACGCTGGCCCGCAATTTCCAGGTCATGATCGAAGAAGAAGGCATGGCACTGCGTGGCACCTTCGTCCTCAATCCGGAAGGCCATATCAAGCTGATGGAAGTGCACGACAACGGCATCGGCCGCGACGCGTCGGAACTGATGCGCAAAGTCAAGGCTGCCCAGTATGTCGCCGCTCACCCAGGCGAAGTTTGCCCAGCCAAGTGGACCGAAGGCGCTGACACCCTGACCCCGTCGCTGGACCTGGTCGGCAAGATCTAAGTACTCGCCCAGAAATAAATGTGTTTTTGGCTGCCAGAACCGGCGCGTTGCTGCGTTGCCTCGTGCTTGCAGTGCTCGCACTGCGGCGCACTCGCCGCCTTGCACCGCAGCCGGTTCTGTTTGCCAAAATTCACATTTATTCCCGGTCAAGTACTTAAGCTGGCGTCAAGAAGCTGTCGTAATTAGCAGCAACCAGTTGTACCGGGCAGTGGCTTGCACTAGCCGGCCAGTGCCCGACAATCACCGAATAAAAGGAATAACAATGCTCGAAGCAACCCTCAAGAAGCAATTACAGGCCTATTTGGAAAAAGTGGTGCAGCCGATTGAGATCGTTGCATCGCTCGACGACTCGCCGAAGGCGCGCGAAATGGAAGAGCTGCTCCGGGAAGTCACCTCGTTGAGCGCCAAGATTTCGTACGTCGTGGGCGACGACGCCACCGTCCGCGCACCATCGTTTGCGATCAAGCGCGTCGGCACCGATGTCGGCGTGCGCTTCGCTGGCATTCCGCTCGGTCACGAATTCACTTCCCTGGTGCTGGCCCTGCTGCAAGTGGGCGGGCACCCGATCAAGTTCGACGACGCAGTCATCGAACAGATCAAGAATCTCGATGGCGATTACGTCTTCGAGGCATTCATCTCGCTGTCCTGCCATAACTGCCCGGAAGTCGTGCAGGCGCTGAACTCGATGTCGATCATCAACCCGCGCATCAAGGTCACGACCATCGACGGCGGCCTGTTCAAGGACGAAGTCGAGTCGCGCCAGATCATGGCAGTGCCGATGATGTTCCTGAACGGCGAGCACTTCGGTCAGGGCCGGATGAGCATCGAGGAAATCCTCTCCAAGGTCGACACCGGTGCCGGCAAGCGCAAAGCTGCGGAATTGAGCAAGAAAGAAGCGTTCGATGTGCTGATCGTCGGCGGTGGTCCAGCCGGCGCAGCCGCGGCAATTTATGCTGCCCGCAAAGGCATCCGCACCGGCGTCGTCGCCGACCGCTTCGGCGGCCAGGTGCTCGACACGCTGGCGATCGAGAACTTTGTCTCGGTCAAGGAAACGGAAGGCCCGCGCTTTGCCGTGTCGCTCGAAGAGCACGTCAAGCACTACGATGTCGACATCATGAATTTGCAGCGCGCGGCCAAACTCGAAAAGACCGGCAAGCTGTTCGAAGTGACGACCGAAGACGGCGCCGTGCTGAAATCGAAGTCGGTGATCATCTCGACCGGTGCTCGCTGGCGCGAAATCAACGTGCCGGGCGAAAAAGAGTACAAGAACCACGGCGTGGCCTATTGCCCGCACTGCGACGGTCCGCTGTTCAAGGGCAAGCGCGTGTCGGTGATCGGCGGCGGTAACTCGGGCGTCGAAGCGGCAATCGACCTGGCGGGCCTCGTCGAGCACGTGACGCTGATCGAGTTCGGCAACGAACTGCGGGCGGATGCGGTCCTGCAGCGCAAACTCTACAGCCTGAAGAACGTGGATGTGATCAAGGGTGCGCAGACGACTGAAGTCCTGGGCGATGGCAAGAAAGTCACGGGCCTGACCTACAAGGATCGCGCCAGCGGCGAGATCAAGACTGTGGAACTGGCGGGTGTGTTCGTGCAGATCGGCCTGATACCGAACGCCGAATGGCTCAAGGGCACGCTCGAACTGACGCCGCATGGCGAGATCGAAGTCGATGCCAGAGGCGAAACCTCGATCCCGGGCGTGTTTGCCGCCGGCGACGTGACTACCGTGCCGTTCAAGCAGATCGTGATTGCGGTGGGCGAGGGCGCCAAGGCATCGTTGTCTGCGTTTGACTACATGATGCGTCTGCCGACCGAAGAGACCGATGCGGTCGAGATGCCCAAGGCTGCATAAGTTGTAGCCGGGTAGATCGAGAACGCCATGCCGATGTGAATCGGGATGGCGTTTTTTGTTGGCTCAAGATTTAAAAAAGCGCCATCCGGCTCGAGCGGATGGCGCTTTTTGTCAATTGCCGGTACTGATGGAGTGCCGGTCTAAAACTGGTGCCTAGCGTTATCGTGCGCCGATGAGCTTGATGTTTTGCGACAATGATTACATCAACACATCACATATCGGCGACAAGCGGCCACGCCTGTGGCGGAATTTTTTTAGTGAAACATCAGCACCGCTGCGCCCTGCAGGGTGTTCGTCTCATAGACCAGCCAGGCTGCGGCAGTGGCAAGAGCAAGCTGAAGTGCGGTCAGGGTGGTGGGAAGTGAGCGCATCATGATTGTTTCTCCGGTCGTCGTGATTTCGTTTGGTATGGTGCCATTCTGAGGCCGTGTCGGTCCCTGTGGCATCGGCCGGTAGTCCTCCATTCTGTAGGAGCACAGCTTGCGCGCCTGTCTCAGCGGCAGGAAGGGTGACTGGGAGACACTCCTACGTGCCGCCTGCGTTTGCTCCTATAGCTGCGTTCGCGGGGGCGAATTATATTTATGACATGACCCGACACGACTCCCAACTCCTCCATAACGGCGTTCTCGCGGTGCGGCGCCATTCCATCAAAAAAATGCTCCGTTCCGTGTTTGGCATCGAGCGCCTGCGCGACGGACAGCAACGCGTCATCGACAGCGTCCTCGACGGCAAGGACACGCTGGCGATCATGCCGACCGGCGGCGGCAAGTCGCTGTGTTACCAGATTCCCGCGCATATGCTCGGCGGCATGACGGTGGTGGTCTCGCCCCTGATTTCGCTGATGAAGGACCAGCTCGGCAAACTGGAAGAGCTGGGCATCCGCGCGTGCCAGGTCAACAGCTGCCTGAACGCCGGGGAAGAACACGCGGCCCTGGACAGTATCGCGTCGGGAGAGTGCGAAATCGTCTTCTGCACCCCCGAACGCCTGACCTCGCCCGAATTCCTCGCTGTACTCAAGCAAACGAAGGTGGTGCTGGTAGCAATCGACGAAGCCCACTGCATCTCGCAATGGGGGCACGACTTCCGCCCGGCCTATCTCGAGATGGCGGCCGCGATTGCCGCGCTTGGCGAGCCGACCGTGCTGGCGCTCACCGCCACCGCCACCGACGAAGTCATGGCAGACATCGGCCGCCAGCTGAACCGGCCGCGCATGAATGTCATCAACACCGGCATCTACCGCCCGAACCTGCACTACAACGTGGTGCAGGTGACGAATACGGATCAAAAATTCGCCGAGGCGCGCCGCCTGGTGGCCGAATCCGAGGGCGTGGGCATCGTCTACGCCGCGACCGTCAAAGCAGCCGAGGAAATGCATCGCATCCTGGAAGAAGCCGGCGAATCGGTGACGATTTACCACGGCAAGCTGCCCGCGGGCGAGCGTCGCGCCAACCAGGATCTGTTCATGAACGATGAGCGGCGCATCATGGTCGCGACCAATGCCTTCGGCATGGGCATCGACAAGAGCGATACGCGCTTCGTGATCCACCTGCAGATTCCGGCCAACCTGGAATCGTATTACCAGGAGTCGGGCCGGGCAGGGCGCGACGGCAAGGACGCGAGCTGCACGCTGCTGTTCCTGCAGGATGACAAGCGCCTGCAGCAGTTCTTCCTCGTCAAGCACTATCCCGGCGCCGCCGAGATCCGCTCGGTATATGACGCCGCCTGCGAACTGGCGGAGTCTGGCGCGGTCACGACGGGGCGCATCGAGGAACAGCTGGTCGACTTGAACGAGGCGAAGATCAAGGTCTGTCTCAAGTTGCTGAAAGACGGCAAGCTGGTGCGCCAGAACCGCAAGCTCGAATTCGTCGTCACCGCCATGGAACCGGAACCCTCCCATTTCGAGTCGCTGGCCGCAGTCTATGTGCAGAAGCAGGACCACGATCACGACTCGCTGGAAAAAATGGTGGGGTATGCGGTCAGCGGATACTGCCGCTGGAAGCTGATGCTCGATTACTTCAACGACGAGGTGGAGGGCTTCGAGAAGTGCTGCCGCTGCGATAACTGCAAGAATCCGCCGTCGATCAAGCTGGAAGACATCGAGATCCGCGACGACGAGTTCGACCATACGCCTCTGCCCGAACCGACCGGGCCGCATTTCGACGCGGGCATGCAGGTCAAGGTGCCGAAGTACGGTGCGGGGGTGGTGGTGTCGGTCGCGGGCGAGCAGGTCGGCATCGACTTCCCGGACGGCGAGCATCGGTCCTTTATGGCAGACTTCGTCGAACCGGTCTGATGCCGGGAAAGGATCGCATGGCAGACATGGTGGTAGTGCGCAAGGAGGGGCTGTATTGCGTCCCTGGCGGGTTTTATATCGATCCCTGGCGTCCCGTGGAGCGCGCCGTCATCACCCACGCCCATGGCGACCATGCGCGCTACGGCCATGGCAAGTACCTGACCGCCGCCAGCGGCGTCCACGTGCTGCGCTCGCGCCTGGGCGAGATCTCGGTCGACGGCCTGGAATATGGCGAGACCGTGGTCCACAACGGCGTCACCATTTCGCTGCATCCGGCCGGCCATGTGCTTGGTTCTGCCCAGGTGCGCATGGAGTATCAGGGCGAGGTCTGGGTCGCTTCCGGCGACTACAAGATAGAACCCGATAAAACCTGCGCGCCGTTCGAGCCCGTACGCTGCGACACCTTCATTACCGAATCCACCTTTGGTTTGCCGATCTACCGCTGGGACCCGGAGCAGTCGATTTTCGACGACATCAACCGCTGGTGGCAAAAGAATGCAAACGAGGGGCGCCCGAGCGTGATCTTTGGCTATTCGTTCGGCAAGGCGCAGCGCATCCTGTCCGGACTCGATCCGTCGATCGGGCCGATTGTCTGCCATGGCGCGGTCGAGCCGCTGAACCGGGTGTATCGCGAGGGCGGCGTCCATCTGCCGCCGACGCTATTGGTGAGCGATGTCGACAAGGCGGGGCTGAAACAATCGATCATCGTCGCGCCGCCGTCCGCCTCCGGTTCGGCCTGGATGAAGCGTTTTGGCGACTACAGCGACGCCTTTGCCAGCGGCTGGATGCAGCTGCGCGGCGCGCGCCGCCGGCGCGGCGTCGACCGTGGCTTCGTGCTGTCGGACCATGCCGACTGGCCGGGATTGATGAGCGCGATCGCCGCCACCGGCGCGCAGCGCGTGATCGTCACGCACGGTTCGATTCCCGTGCTGGTGCGCTGGCTGTGCCAGCAAGGGCTGGACGCCGCCGGTTTTGACACCGAATATGGCGATGACGATGACGACGTGAGCATGGCGCCGCAACCGGCTCAAGCCTCGGAGGCGGCACCGGTAGCCACTGAGGCGAGCGAAGCAACCGATGCGTGAATTCGCCCGCCTCTTCGCCGAACTCGACGAAACCACCGCCACCAACCGCAAGCTCGAAGCCCTGCAGCAGTATTTTTCCAGCGCCGCACCGGAGAATGCCGCCTGGGCCGTGTATTTCCTCGCCGGCGGCAAACCACGCCAGGCGGTGCCGAGCAAACTGCTGCGTCAGTACGCGATCGAATACGCGGTGCTCGACGAATGGCTGTTCGACGAGTCGTACAACGCCGTCGGCGACATGGCCGAGACCATCGCCCACATCCTGCCGCCGCCCGACAAGCGCAGCGACGTCGGCCTGGCCGAATGGATGACGGAGCGCATCGGTCCCCTGCGCGGCGCCGATCCCGCAGTCATTCGCGAAGCCCTGTTCAGCTACTGGAACGAGCTGAACACGCCCGAGCGCTTCCTGTTCTGCAAACTGATCGGCGGGGGCTTTCGGGTCGGCGTCTCGAAATTGCTGGTCACGCGCGCGCTGGCGGCGATTGCGGCCGTCGACAGCAAACTGGTTGCCCAGCGCCTGATGGGCTGGACCGACGGCACCGTCGCCCCGACCGCCACCAAATTCCTGCAACTGATCGCGGCGCAATCGGATGACGAGCACAAGCTGCGCGGCGGCCAGCCGTATCCCTTCTTCCTCGCGCACCAGCTGCAGGGCGACCCAAGCGCGCTGGGCGAGCTGAAAGAGTGGCAGGTCGAGTGGAAATACGATGGCATCCGCGCCCAGCTGGTGCGGCGCGGTGCGCTCAATTACCTGTGGTCGCGCGGTGAAGACCTGATCAGCGAGCGCTTCCCGGAGCTGTGCAGCGTGCGCCTGCCCGAAGGCACGGTGGTCGATGGCGAGGTGCTGGTCTGGGACCATGCGAACGACGCGCCTGCGCCGTTCGCCGAGCTGCAGCGCCGCATCGGCCGCAAAACCCTCTCCGCCAAGCTGCTGGCCGAGCTGCCGGCGGTGCTGGTCTGCTACGACCTGCTGGAACTGGACGGCGTCGACCTGCGCGCGCTGCCCCAGCACGAGCGGCGCGCGCTGCTCGAAACGCAAGTCGCCGCCTGCGACCAGCCGCAACTCAAGATTTCGCCGCTGGTCCATGCCGAGAGCTGGGAGGCGCTGGCTTTGCTGCGCCTTGAGTCACGCAAGCGCGGCGTCGAGGGCATGATGGTCAAGGCGAAGAGCGCCCAGTACGGCGTCGGCCGCACCAAGGACGTCGGCACCTGGTGGAAGTGGAAGGTCGACCCGTATTCGATCGACGCGGTGCTGATCTATGCCCAGGCGGGGCACGGGCGGCGCGCCTCGCTGTATACCGACTATACGTTTGCGGTGTGGGACGATGAGGAAGGCGAGCGCAAGCTGGTGCCGTTCGCGAAAGCCTATTCGGGCCTGACGGACGCCGAAATCGCCCAGGTCGACAATGCGATCCGCAAGACCACGATCGAAAAATTCGGACCGGTGCGCTCCGTCAAACCGACGATGGTGTTCGAGATCGGCTTCGAGGGCATCGCGCTGTCCTCGCGCCACAAGGCCGGCATCGCCGTGCGCTTCCCGCGCATCCTGCGCCGGCGCGAAGACAAGACGGTCGAGGATGCCGATACCCTCGACACACTCAAAGGCTTGCTGGCCGCAGCGGGTGCAGCGTGAGCCCAAGTTTGTTAATGCAGGCGGCTGCGCTTCTGGACATACATCTGTTCGTCGGCCAGCAGCACATAGTCCGACAGCGTCTGTTCGCCGCGGGGATCGCACTGTACCACTCCTGCACTCATCGACAGGTCGTATGAATGTTCCTGCATCAGGTTGAACGCATGCAGGTTGGCGCGGATGCGCTCGAGAATCACGTCGGGCTGCTCGTCGTCGAGGGTATAGGCGACGAATTCGTCTCCGCCGAGACGTGCCACGACGTCCGTCTGGCGAAAGGACTGGCGAAACACCATCCCGGCGTCGCGGATCAGGCCATCGCCGCTGTCGTGCCCAAGGTCGTCATTGACGCGCTTGAGGCCATCGATGTCGGCGAAGATCACCGCACTTTTCGCGCGCTTGCGGCGCGACACCTTGAGCAGACGCTCTGCCTGCACGAAGAAGCCGCGCCGGTTGTACAAGCCGGTCAGCACGTCGATCAGCGACAGCATGCGCATTTCGGATGTCGCTTCATCCCGTTGTGCCAGTTCCGCAGCATGGGTAACAGACGTGGTCGCAATGAGCGCGGACTGGTTCGATACGAGCCGTTCCAGCGAGCTGCACGCCTCGATCTTGCCCAGCGCCGCGGCGGCGAGCTCCAGGATCATGGAGAGTGTTCGTTTATGCCCATCGAGCTGCGCGGGGGGCAGGTCGTGGTCCCAGGCAACGGCGAGGGCGGCGATCGCGGCATGCGCAGGCACGGCGAGGGTAAGCGTGCGCATGCCGACGTCTTCGCACAGGCCGTGGCCCTGCGTGTTGCCGGCAGCGGGACGATCCACGTCCGACATCAGGGCCATGCCCGCTGCATACAGGGGATGCTCGGTGCCGGTGGGCTGCAGGCCGCCACGCGCATCGAACGCGGCGATTTCCAGCCGCTCGCCGCGCAGGAGCAGCAAGGCCGAGTCGGAGCGGATCATGTCGACCACGGTCCGGC
Source organism: Massilia sp. CMS3.1 (assembly GCF_051262535.1). Lineage (NCBI taxonomy): Bacteria > Pseudomonadati > Pseudomonadota > Betaproteobacteria > Burkholderiales > Oxalobacteraceae > Massilia > Massilia sp. CMS3.1. Next base: position 39,452 of record NZ_JBIMES010000014.1, read on the forward strand.
CGACCAATAGCAGCGAACTGTTCACCTCGTCGCTCTGGAAGAGTTCGCGTGCGAGGGTCAGCAGTACACGCAACTGGGCCGCGTCAAGTGGCGGCGCATTCATCGTGCTGTTCGCCATCGTCAAGGCCCTCCGCTGTCAGTTGCTGTCCGGGCGGCAGAATGACGATACTCGCATGCTCCCGGTTTATCTAGCACTTTCTGGCGCGTGCCGGGCACTGAGGCCGGCGCCGCCTGACGATCTCATTTGGTAGACTGGATCGGATGAGATCCAAAGCTGGCTTGACTTTTTCGAACGTAGGTAACGATGGGGCACGAACGTTGAACCGCAATAAATTCGAAGGCATCCGCATCCGGCTGCTGCAGTACGACGGCCGGGATACCCCATGCGCCGGTTCGCCGGCTGCCCCCGGCGCATGAGCGGTCCGACCCAAAAAGCCATCAAGGAGTGGTTCGCGTCGCGCGGCTGGAAGGCCTTCCCATTTCAAAAGGAAGTATGGAAGGCTGCGTTGTCAGGCCAGTCCGGCCTGCTGCACGCGAACACGGGTGCCGGTAAAACCTATGCGGTCTGGCTCGCGGCCCTGCAGCGCGGCGCGCTCGCCAAGGGACGGATGAGCGGCTTGCGCGTGCTGTGGATCACGCCGATGCGCGCACTGGCCGCCGATACCCAGCGCGCGCTGGAAGAATCGGCGGCGGTGCTGGCGCCCGACTGGACGGTCGGCGCGCGCACCGGCGACACCGGTTCAGCCGAGCGCGCGCGCCAGTCGCGCAGCTGGCCCTCGTGCTTGATCACGACGCCGGAAAGCCTGTCGCTGCTGCTCAGCCACGCGGCCGCCGCCGAGCAGTTCAAGCATCTCGACATGATCATCATCGACGAGTGGCACGAACTGATGGGCAGCAAACGCGGGGTGCAGGTGCAGCTGGCGCTGGCACGCCTGCGTCACTGGCGCCCAGGCCTCGTGATCTGGGGCGTGTCGGCGACGATGGGCGACCTCGACCTGGCGCGCCAGGTACTGCTGGGCGAGACGCCCGGCGTGCTGGTCGAAGGCGACACCAAGAAGCAGATCGTCGTCGATTCGCTGATCCCGAAGGACGTGTCGCGCTTTCCCTGGGGCGGGCACCTGGGCCTGCAGATGTTGCAACCCGTGATCGACGAGATCGAGCATTACGAGGCGACCCTGGTGTTTACGAATACCCGTTCGCAGTCCGAGATCTGGTATCAGAACATCCTGGAGGCGCGCCCCGACTGGGCCGGCGTGATCGCGCTGCACCACGGTTCGCTCGCGCGCGAGGTGCGCGACTGGGTCGAAATGGGGCTGAAGAAGGGCGAGCTGAAGGCGGTGATCTGCACCGCCAGCCTCGATTTGGGCGTGGACTTCCTGCCGGTCGAGCGGGTGCTGCAGATCGGCAGCGCGAAAGGCATCGCGCGCCTGCTGCAGCGGGCCGGACGCAGCGGCCACGCGCCGGGACGGGTCTCGCGCGTCACGCTGGTGCCGACCAACAGCATGGAAATCCTGGAGGCAGCCGGCGCCAAGGTGGCGGTGGCCGCGCGCCGCATCGAGGGCCGGTATGTGCCGAACAAGCCGTTCGACGTGCTGGTGCAGCACATGGTGACCGTCGCCCTGGGCGGCGGCTTTCGCTCCGAGGCGTTTTACCACGAAGTGCGGGGCGCCTGGTCGTACCGCACGCTGAGCGAGGACGAATGGCAGTGGGCGCTCGATTTCGTCGCGCGCGGCGGCCAGAGCCTGACCGTGTATCCGGAATACCGGCGCGTGCTGCCGGACGAGGAGGGCATCTATCGCGTTCCCGATGCCGCCATCGGCCGGCGGCACCGGATGGGTATCGGCACCATCGTCTCCGACGCCACGATCCAGATCAAGTACATGAGCGGCGGGCGCATCGGCAGCATGGAAGAGTCGTTCATCTCGCGCCTGAAGCAGGGCGACCACTTCCTGTTCGGCGGGCGCATCCTCGAATTCATCCGGGTCCACGAAATGACGGCGTTCGTGAAGCGCGCCACGGGAAACCGCGGGGCGATCGCGCGCTGGCAGGGCGCGAAGATGCCGATGTCGTCCGAGCTCGCCCACGCGACGCTCGAGCAGCTGCGCCAGGCGGACGAGGGGCGCTTCGAGGGGCCGGAGATGCAGGCGATCCGGCCGCTGCTCGAGATCCAGGAGAAATGGTCGGCGCTGCCGACGCTCGACACGCTGGTGCTGGAATCGCTCAAGAGCCGCGAGGGTTATCACCTGTTCGTCTATCCGTTCGCAGGGCGTTCGGTGCACATGGGGCTGGCCTCGCTGTTCGCCTACCGCATCGGCCGGCGCCAGCCGATCACCTTTTCGATCGCGATCAACGACTATGGTTTCGAGCTGATGGCGCCCGAACCGGTCGATTGGGAACGCGAATTCATGGGCGCGACCGGGCTGGACGTGGGACTGTTCGACACCGAGCACCTGCTCGAGGATGTGCTCGACAGCCTGAACGCGACCCAGCTGTCGCAGCAGCGCTTTCGCGAAGTGGCGCGTATTGCCGGGCTGGTGTTCCAGGGCTATCCGGGACAGCCGAAATCGAACCGCCAGGTGCAGGCGTCTTCGTCGCTGTTCTTCGAGGTCTTCCGCAAGCATGACGCCGGCAACCTGCTGCTCACGCAAGCACAGCGCGAAGTGCTCGAGCAGGAACTGGAATTGACCCGCCTGCGCGATACGCTGGCCGAACTCCATGCACGCAAAGTGGCGTATCGTGTCGTGAAACGCGCGACGCCCTTTGGTTTCGCGTTGATGGTCGAGCGCTTCCGCGAGAAGGTGAGTACTGAAAAATTGAATGACCGTGTTGCGCGCATGCTGCGCGAACTGGAGAAGGCTGCTGCTGTATGACGATGTCGGTTGTTGAGGTGGCGGGCGAGCGCTTGCTGCTGTTGCCGGAAAAGGCCGTGTTCTGGCCGGCGGAAAAAATGCTGATCATCGCCGACATCCACTTCGGCAAGGCGGCCTCGTTCCGCGCGCTCGGTATCCCCGTGCCGCGCGGCACCACCACCGAAAATCTCCTCGGGCTCGATGCCCTCGTCAAACAGCATGGCGCCGAGCACGTCGTCTTCCTCGGTGACTTCCTGCACGCGCGCGCAGCGCATGCATCGAGCACCCAGCAGGCGATGCTGGCCTGGCGCGACAGCCGGCGCGACCTGCGCCTGACCCTGGTGCGCGGCAACCACGACAAGCATGCGGGCGACCCGGCGGCCGTACTCGGCATCGAGCTGGTCGACGAGCCGCACATGGTCGGGCCGTTCGCGTTTTGTCACCATCCCGACCTCGACACGGGCGGCTACGCCCTGGCCGGCCATATCCACCCGGCCTGGGTGCTGGCAACGCGCTTCGATTCACTGCGCCTGCCGTGTTTTGTGGTCGGCAGCGAGCGCATGATTCTGCCATCCTTCGGCTCGTTCACGGGTGGTCACGTCGTCACGCGCGCGGCGGGCGACGCCATTTTCGTTACCTCAGGCGAGGCCGTGCACAGCGTTCGTTAGCGCACGGATTTCTTCATGGCATTGGCGTACTGTGTAAGTACGCCAAGAACAACTGTTCGGCCCACCTTTGAGGAGACACACCATGAAACTTCGCCATACCCTATGCGTTACGCTGACTGCGCTGATGCCGCTGTGCTCCCTGACGCTGGCACCGACTGTGGCGCATGCGCAACAATATGAGCGCGACAATCGCTCAGGCCCCGCCATCCGTGGCTTCAACGTCGAGGAAGTACGGCGCCTGGCGCCTGGTGTCGAACTGCATTTCGACTTGTACGGCACGCCCGGCGGCAACGCGACCCTGCGGATCGATGGCGCCACGCGCAATCTGAACCTGACGGAAACCGAACCCGGCCAGTACGTCGGCACCTACACGATCGGCACGCGTGACCGCATCACGAATGCCAGCGCCGTCACCGCTAACCTGCGCGTGGGCAACCGCGTGGCGACCGATGTGCTGAGCGAATCGGTCGTGCGCACCGGTGCGCCGCGCCCGAATCGCCGTGGCGACCTGGCCGCGATGCCGCGCATCGAACGTTTCGAAGTGCGCGCCAGCGATGAGCTTGCCCCTGGGAACGATCTCGGCTTCACCGTCTTCGGCACGCCCGGCGCCCGCGTCGAGCTGACGATGGTCGGCGCGCGTGGGGTGTTCTTCCTGCCGGAAGTGCGTCCAGGCGAATATTCGGCTGACTACACCATCCGCCGCAGCGACCGCATCGCCCCGGACAGTCGCGTGACGGCGACGATCCGTGCGAACGGCCGCTTCACGACGCAGGTGCTGGGCCGTCCACTGCTGGCCGGCGGGCCGCGTACGGTGGCTGCGCCCGTCGCAACGGCGGCGCCGCGCACCGCGCGCTATTGCACCAACTGCGCGACCGTGGAAGCGGTGAACGTGGTGGAAGTCAGCGGCGGGGGCAATTACCTCGGCACGGTAGGCGGCGCGGTCGTCGGCGGCCTGCTGGGCAACCAGGTCGGCAGCGGCAGCGGTCGCAAGGTGGCGACGGTGGCCGGCGCCGTGGGTGGCGCGATGGTGGGAAACAACATCGAGCGTAACCAGCGCGGCGCATCGCAGCGCTATGAGGTGGTCGTGCGCTATGCAGGCAATGGGGCGACGCAGACGCTGCAGTACGAGAACGATCCGGGCTTCCGGGCCGGCGATGCCGTGCGGGTGAATAACGGCGTGCTGTCGCGCGATCAATAAAACAGGTTGATCCCACCGGGTAGCCCAACCCGGTGGCGCACATTAAAACGGCTCCGACATACTGGTCTCGCGAAGAAACCATCATGTCGGAGCCGTTTTTCTTCGCCCCGCACCAGGGCGAATCAAGGACGTCACGCCGTTGCGAGAACTTGATCGTCTCCCGCTGCATCGAGCTCGGCCTTCTGCTTGGCGCCGGCCGCCTTGGTGCGCGAGCGCGACGGTGGCAGGCGGCGCAGGGTTTTCAGGGCTTCCGCATCCTTGATGCCGATCGTGCGCTGGTCGACCGTGATCAGGCCGATCTCGTTGAAGGCCGACAGCGTGCGGCTCACCGTTTCGAGCGTCAGGCCCAGGTAGCTGCCGATCTCGTGGCGCGTCATGCGCAGGTTGAACAGCTTGCTCGAGTAGCCCATGGCGGCGAAACGGTCGGCCAGCGAGACCAGGAAGCGGGCCACGCGTGCTTCGGCGGAGAGGGCGCCGAGCATGCCGATCATGGCCTGTTCGCGCACCAGTTCGCGGCTCATCACGCCGTACATCAGGTTTTCCAGCTCCATGTGCACACGGCCGAGGGCGGTAAGCTTCTTGAACGGCAGCAGGATCAGGTCGCAGTCGGACAAGGCGACTGCCTCGGAAGCGTAGTGGCGGGTGTGGATGCCGTCGACGCCGAGCATGTCGCCCTTCATCGGGAAGCTCAGCACCTGCTCGTTGCCGAACTCGTCGATCAGCACCGTTTTCAGGAAGCCGGAGTTGACGATGTACAGCGTATCGAAGGCCTGGCCGATGGTGTGGACGCGCTGGCCGGTCTTGAACTGCACGTGCTGGAACAGCAATTCTTCGGAATTGATCGAGACGGCGGCCGGGATGTGCAGCAGGTCGCAGACTTCTTTCAGGTTGGACCACAAACGGCCCTGGCGTTGGCGTCCAGCTTCCATTGGCGTGGAGTGCATGGTCGACGAGGCATTGCGTGGATCTGGCGTTGGCTGGGACTGCATGCTCTTCTCCGGTGAAGAAATCTTCTGGTGCGGCCCGGGTCTGGGGCCACTACCGGGTGCTTCAATAGGATTCATCAAGCGGGAGGCTTGGCTTACGGAGAGAAATTAGATCGCAAGCAAGTCGTTACGCTGAATTCAGTATGCCAACACGAGTCCGGCATTGGTATCAGCAATGGCTGAATGTGTAGGTAGGAGGGGAACTAGTCGTGTAGGAATATTCTTACTTCAGCGGGGCGTCATGGGGTAAGACGTACTGCAACGACTTGCCTTCCAGGTGGCGGCGCTGTCGAAGGGCGTGGCGGGCAAGGCACAAACCTCCACCCGCTGCTGTCAAACACTTTTCGCCCCGGAGCGGGGCGCTTTCGAAGCAACTACGAGCGCCTAACAAAACCTTCAGGGCAAGGCGCGGCGTCGAAAACAGTACGCTTGTACGGCGAGACGCTGCAACGCAGCCATGGAGATTTTGTTAGGCGCTCTCTGGCGCTTCAGGCCCTCAAGGGCGCCAGCAGGCGGTGCGCAACGGCGTACTGCACCATCTCCGACAGCGAGGTCATGCCCATCTTTTGCATGATGCGCGTCTTGTGGGTGCTGACGGTTTTTACCGACAGATGCAGGTTGTTCGCGATCTCGGTAATCGACTTGCCGCCCACCAGCAGCGAAAACACCTCGAATTCGCGGTCCGACAACTGTTTGTGCAGCAACTGTTCGTTTGGCGCCATGATATTCAGGGCCAGCTGCTCGGCCACTTCGGTACTGATATAGGGGCGGCCCGAGGCCACCTTGCGAATTGCGCCGACCAGCTGGGTGCCCGCGCTTTCTTTCGTCAGGTAGCCCTGGGCGCCGGCGCGGATCGCGCGCACCGCGTACTGTTCCTCTTCGTGCATGGTGAGGATCAGGATGGCCAGCTTCGGTGCCTCGCTGCGCACCTGGCGGATCAGGTCGACGCCGCTGCGCCCGGGCATCGACAGGTCGAGCAGCAGCAGGTCGAAACCGCCCTGGCGCACCAGCGACAGCACCTCGAAGCCGTTGGTTGCCTCGCCGACGATCTCGACGTCGAGGGCCCCGTCGAGGATACGCTTGAGTCCCTCGCGCATGATCGTATGATCATCTGCAATGACGATTCTTATCATGGATGTATCTCCCCGCGCCACGGCGCACCGTGGCTGCTCCATACAATGCACGCTGTGCGGCGTGCCGGCGCCGGCATCAGGCTGAGGCTGGCTCGTTGATCAGCCGGTGCACCAGCACTGGCTTGGTAGTATGCGACAACACTTTATTCGTGACGCTGCCCAGCAGGATCTGGCCCCAGCCGCTACGCCCGTGCGAGCCCATGAAGATCAGGTCACACGCTTCCTGCTCGGCGACGTCGACGATCTTCAGGGCGGTGGCGTCCGAAAACGCCGTCATGCAGCTGTGCTTGAGCCCGGCCTGTTCGCTCGAACGCATGATCTTGACCATGTAGTCTTCGCCGGTGCCCCGCATTTGTGCGATGTAGTCCTCCTCGCTCGGGTAGGAAGGAGGAATGATCTCGACGTACACGGGATACTGATATTCCGGTGCGACGAACAGGGCCAGCACCTCGGCCCCCATCTGGTGCGCGAACTTCACGCCGGCACAGGCAGTGTGCTGTGAGACGGCGGAACCGTCGGTCGTAATCAAAATTTTTCGGTACATGATGAGCCCCCCTTGATACGCATGCCATTGTGGCCGCAGCTCTGGTGTTCCGGGCTTGTGATGGCGCAAGCTGTTGACTTTGGTCAAACACGGGCTCGCCTCGCCGGGACGCTTCGAAAAACGGTGCACAATCGACGCGACCACAAAAACAACACCTGACTTGCGAAAATATTCAGGAACTGCATGGTTTTATTGTCGCGGAATTAAGAATCCTTGTCCATTTCGGCGTATTGCTTTTTCGGAGATTTACCTACGGCAACTACGCTGCTACACTCGCTTACGACTTTTGGGGCTTCCAGCGACTGCATGACGCGCGCGGAAGTTCGCACCCACCGGACCGACGCACGCAACAATGCGATACATTCATCTTATGGAGAAGCAGGGACTATGACCGACGCCGCCGACGATTTCGACGCCTTATTCGAGGAAGTGGCAGCCCAGCGAGCCAGCGCGCCGGCCCCCGCCGCCGCTCCTGCCGCAGCGGCCGCGCCGGCACCTGCCGCCGCCGCCGAAGATGACCTGGACGCCCTGTTCGACCAGGTTGCCTCCGCCCGCCCGGCTGAGCCGGCCACCGAAAGCACTTCCGGCAACCCGGCTGTCGTGGCGACAGCCGCCTTGGCCAGCGTCGCCGTGGCATCCGTTGCCGCCAGCGAGGGCCCCGAGGGCGACAAGAACATGTACGAACGCCTGGGCGGCATCGTGCGCCTGTTGCACGACTCGCTCCGCGAACTCGGCTACGACCGCGCGCTGACCGAGGCGTCCTCGCAGATCACCGATGCCCAGGACCGCCTGGAATACGTCGCCACGCTGACCGAGCAGGCCGCGAACAAGGTTTTGAATACCTTGGACGAAGGCATGCCGGCGCAGGACAAGCTGTCCAAGCAAGCGCAGGACATGTCGGGCCGCTGGGACGCCTTGTTCGCAGGCAAGCTGAGCCTGGACGAGTTCAAGGCCCTGGCGGGCGACTCGCGCCAGTTCTCACAAGCCGTGTCGGAAGCAACCGAGGCCGAAAAGGCGCGCCTGCTTGAAATCATGATGGCCCAGGACTTCCAGGACATCACCGGTCAGCTGATCAAGAAAGTCGTCTCGATCACCAAGACCGTGGAAAACGAGCTGGCCCAGCTGCTGCGCGATAACGCACCGCCTGAAACGCGCGCCAAGCTGGCTGAAAAAGAAGCTGCGCCAGTGCAATTGATGTCGGGCCCTTCCGTGCCGGAAGCGGCGCTGGACCAGGATAACGTCGACGACCTACTTGCCGATCTGGGATTCTAATGGACGAGATGCTGAAGGACTTCGTCGTCGAGGCGTTGGATCTGGCAGTCAACGTTGAAGAGCACCTCCTGCGCCTCGAACGCGATCCGCAGAACAAGGAGACGCTCAATGCAGTGTTTCGTTCGTTCCACACGATCAAGGGCGGAGCCGGCTTCATGGGCCTGCCTGCGCTGGTCGCGGCCTGCCACCTGACCGAAAATCTGTTCGACGCACTGCGCACCGGCGCCGCGCCGGTCACGCCACTGTCGATCGAAGCCGCGCTGCAGGCATCGGGTTTTGTTGCCGACCAGTTGAACGACCTGAACAACGGCGCCACGCCGGACCAGCTCGCGCCGATGCCGCAGGACCTCGAACGGATCCTGACGGATGCGATCGAAGGCAAGGCGCAAGCCGCTCCTGCCGCCGTGCCCGCACTTGTAGCCTGCGCTCCGGTTGCCGCAGCTGCGCCTGCCGCAGCGGCTGTCGGCGAAGACGGACTCGACTGGCCTGCGATGTACAACGCCGTGGTGCCGGCCAGCTTCGCGATTGCGACGACCCCGGCGCCTGCTGCGCCTGCAGCCGCGCCGGCCGCCGCCCAGCCTGCCGCAACGCCGGTTGCCCAGACTGAAGTCGCTGCCGCGCCTGCCGCCAGGCCGGGCTGGGACGGCGTCGACCGCCGCAACGAAGCCAAGCCCGTCGCCACTGCGCCGGCCAAGGACGAAAGCATCCGTATCGATGCCGTGAAACTCGACGCGCTGCTGGAAGTGGCCGGCGAATCGGTGCAGGCCGCCAACCAGGCTGCCGTGCTGCTCGAACGCCTGTCGCAGTTCAAGTTCGAAGGCCAGGCCGCCACCCTGATGGCGACGCTGACCGAAACGCTGGAACGCGCGTCGCGCTATTCGGCCGAACTGCAGCGCGCCACGCTGGCCACCCGCATGCAGCCGGTGGGACGCCTGTTCCAGAAGTTCCCGCGCCTGGTACGCGAACTGGCGAAAGACCTGGGCAAGGATGTCGAACTGACCATCGAAGGCGCCGAGACCGAAGTCGACCGCGTCGTCGTGGACAGCTTGTACGATCCGCTGGTGCACATGCTGCGTAACGCGCTCGACCACGGTGTCGAATCGCCGCAAGAGCGTGTCGCCGCGGGTAAGCCTGCCAAGGCCTTCATCCTGCTGAAAGCCTGGCAGGAAGCCAACAGCGTCATGATCGTGCTGCAGGACGACGGCAAGGGCATGGACCCGATCAAGCTGCGTCGCAAGGCCATCGACAAGGGCCTGATCGGCGAAAACGGCGCCCAGAGCGACGAAGACGCGTATCAACTCGTGTTCCTGCCGGGCTTCTCGACCAAGGAAGTCGCTTCCTCGGTCTCGGGCCGCGGCGTCGGCATGGACGTCGTGAAAACGGCGGTGGAAAAGAACCGCGGCGCGATCCGCATCGATTCCTCGCTCGGCCACGGCACCAAGTTCGCGATCCGCCTGCCGATCGAACTGTCGATCGTGCCGACGATGCTGGTCTCCACCTCGGGCGCCTCGCTGGCGCTGCCGATGGCGGTCGTCGAGCGTGTCGTCGAACTGCCGGAAACCTTCTCGATGGTCGGCGGCGCCCCGGTGCTGAAAGACCAGGGCCGTCCGCTGCCGGTACGCTCGCTGGCCGGCTCGCTTGGCTACGAAGAGGCGCCGGAACGCGTCGGCATCGTCATCAACGCCCCGCAGCCTTATATCCTGGCGGTGGAAGCGGTCGATGGCACGGCCGATCTCGTGATCAAGCCGATGACGGCGCTGACCGTCGAAGGCATCACCGGTACCGCCCGTTCAGCCGAGGGCGAACTGGTGCTGGTGGTGGGCCTGTCCTTCCTGATGGATGGTTGCCGCGGCACGGTGCGTATCGCCGCATAAATGCACTGAACGAGTGAAAAAGGGCAGAATGAGCCCTTGCAATAAAAGCCTGCGCATCCCATGCGCAGGCTTTTGTTATTTGCACGCATGGATCAGATTGCAAATCTTGTTTGCCTGGGATGATATTTATTGGCAGAAACGTGCAAAATGACCCAGCTTCTGCCGCAGTGCACAATTATGGCATAATCAAAATCCCCCATTCCAGCGGCCGGTTCGACAGGACACAGCATGTTAAAAACGCTCTACGACAAACTCTGGGAAGCGCACGTCGTGCGTGCCGATGCAGACGGCACGACGGTGCTCTACATCGACCGCCACCTGGTGCATGAAGTGACCAGTCCGCAAGCCTTCGACGGCCTGCGCGAAGCCAACCGGGGACTCTGGCGCACCTCGGCCAACCTGGCCGTGGCCGACCACAACGTGCCGACCACCGACCGCCGCGAAGGCATCGCGGACCCGACCTCGCGCCTGCAGGTCGAGACGCTCGACGCGAATGCCAGGAGCTTCGGGCTCACCTACTTCAACATGAACGACAAGCGCCAGGGCATCGTCCACGTGATCGGGCCGGAGCAGGGCGCGACCCTGCCGGGCATGACGGTGGTCTGTGGCGACTCGCATACGTCCACCCACGGCGCCTTCGGTTGCCTGGCGCATGGCATCGGCACGTCCGAAGTCGAGCACGTGCTGGCGACGCAGACGCTGCTGGCCAAAAAGTCGAAAGCGATGCTGGTGCAGGTCGACGGCGCCTTGCCGGTCGGCGTGACGGCGAAGGACATCGTGCTGGCCGTGATCGGACGCATCGGCACCGCTGGCGGCACGGGTTACGCCATCGAATTCGGCGGTTCCACGATCCGCGCGCTGTCGATGGAAGGGCGCATGACGGTCTGTAACATGGCGATCGAGGCCGGTGCGCGCGCCGGCATGGTGGCGGTCGACGACACCACGATCGACTACGTCAAGGGGCGTCCATATTCGCCAAGCGGTCCGCACTGGGAGCAGGCAGTGAGCTACTGGCGCACGCTGCAGTCCGACCCGGGCGCGAAATTCGACATGGTCGTCACGCTCGACGCGACGCAGATCCGCCCGCAAGTCACCTGGGGCACCTCGCCGGAGATGGTCACCTCGATCGATGGCCGCGTGCCCGATCCCGAGCAGGAACAGGATCCCGTGCGGCGCGACGCCATGGAAAAGGCGCTGGTCTACATGGCCTTGACGCCGAACACGCCGATCGAGAACATCCGCATCGACAAGGTCTTCATCGGCTCGTGCACGAATTCGCGGATCGAGGATCTGCGCGCCGCGGCAAGCGTGGTGCGCGGCCGCCAGCGCGCCTCGAACGTCAAGCTGGCGATGGTCGTGCCGGGTTCGGGCCTGGTCAAAGAACAGGCCGAACGCGAAGGGCTCGACCAGATCTTCAAGGCCGCCGGCTTCGAATGGCGCGAGCCGGGCTGCTCGATGTGCCTGGCGATGAACGCCGACCGCCTGGAGCCGGGCGAACGCTGCGCCTCGACCTCGAACCGCAATTTCGAAGGACGGCAGGGGCAGGGCGGACGCACCCACCTGGTCTCACCGGCGATGGCTGCCGCGGCCGGCATCGCGGGCCACTTCGTCGACGTACGCACACTCTGAACAATCAACGCCAACCCACAGGACCATCATGAAAAAAGTATTCGCCCTTTCCCTCGTCGCCCTCGTCCTCGCGGGCTGCAACACGATCTCCGGCGTGGGCCGCGACGTGCAGAAGGTTGGCCAGGTCGTCACCGGCGCCGGCGGCAAGTAAGTCATTTGCATCAAACGAAGCGGAACGAGGACATGGACAAATTCACCGTACACGAAGGGCTGGTGGCGCCGCTCGACCGCGCCAATGTCGACACCGACGCCATCATCCCGAAGCAGTTCCTGAAATCGATCCGGCGCACCGGCTTCGGTCCGAACCTGTTCGACGAGTGGCGCTACCTCGACCACGGCGAGCCGGGCCGTGACAACACGCACCGCCCATTGAACCCGGACTTCGTGCTGAACCAGCCGCGCTATGCGGGCGCTTCGATCCTCCTGACGCGCAAGAACTTCGGCTGCGGCTCCTCGCGCGAGCATGCGCCGTGGGCGCTGCAGCAGTACGGCTTCCGGGCGATCGTCGCGCCGAGCTTCGCCGACATCTTTTTCAATAACTGCTACAAGAGCGGCTTGCTGCCGATCGTGCTGGCGGAAAGCGCCGTCGAGCAGCTGTTCGACGAAGTCAAGGCGGGCAGCGGTTTCAAGCTCGTGGTCGACCTGGAAAACCAGGTGCTGCGCAGCGCTGACGGTCGCATCGGCTTCGAATTCGCGATCGACGACTTCCGCAAATTCTGCCTGATGGGCGGCCTGGACGACATCGGCCTGACTTTGCGTCACGCCGACGAGATCCGCGCTTTCGAGGAACGCCACCTGGCACGCCAGCCCTGGCTGGCCAACGTGATCTAGCGAGCGCACATGAAAAAAATCGCAATCCTGCCGGGCGACGGCATCGGCCCCGAAATCATGGCGCAAGCCGTGCGCGTGCTGGACGCACTCGGCGAATCGTTCGAGATGGAGCGCGCGGAAGTGGGCGGCGCGGGTTTTGCCGCGCACGGCCATCCGCTGCCGGAATCGACCTTGAAGCTCGCGAAAGAGGCGGACGCCGTGCTGTTCGGCGCCGTCGGCGACTATCAATACGACACGCTCGAGCGCGCGCTGCGTCCCGAGCAGGCGATCCTCGGATTGCGCAAGGAGCTCGGCCTGTTCGCCAACCTGCGTCCGGCGATCCTGTATCCGGAGCTGGCCGGTGCCTCGACGCTCAAGCCCGAAGTCGTGTCGGGACTCGACATCCTGATCATCCGTGAGCTGACCGGCGACATCTATTTCGGCAAGCCGCGCGGCGTGCGCGAGTGTCCCGATGGCCCTTTCAAAGGCCAGCGCGAAGGCTTCGACACGATGCGCTATGCCGAAGGCGAGATCCGCCGTATCGCGCACGTCGCCTTCCAGGCGGCGCAAAAACGCGATCGACGCGTGACCAGCGTCGACAAGGCGAACGTGCTGGAGACATTCCAGTTCTGGCGCGATGTCGTGACCGACGTGCACAAGCAATACCCGGACATCGAACTCGAACACATGTATGTCGATAACGCGGCGATGCAGCTGGTGCGCGCGCCAAAGAAATTCGACGTCATCGTCACCGGCAACATGTTCGGCGACATCCTGTCGGATGCGGCCGCGATGCTGACCGGCTCGATCGGCATGCTGCCCTCGGCCTCGCTCGATGCCGACAACAAGGGCCTGTACGAGCCGTCGCATGGATCGGCGCCGGACATCGCGGGCAAGGGCATCGCGAATCCGCTGGCGACGATATTGTCCGCCGCGATGATGCTGCGCTACTCGCTCGGCAAGCCTGAACAGGCCGAGCGCATCGAAGCGGCAGTCAAGCGCGTCCTCCAGCAAGGATTGCGCACACCGGATATATTCGAGGATGGCACGCAGCGCGTCAGTACCGAACAAATGGGCGACGCGGTGGTGCGGGCGCTCGGGTAAATCTTCAAAAAATCAAAGGGATGATGATGAAAGCAGTAGGTCTGGTAGGTTGGCGCGGCATGGTGGGTTCGGTCCTGATGCAGCGCATGCAGGATGAAGGCGATTTCGACCACATCGAGCCGGTGTTCTTCACGACCTCGAACGCGGGCGGTACGGCGCCCAAGATGGCGAAGAACGAAACCACCCTGAAGAGCGCGCACGACATCGCCGCGTTGTCGAAGTGCGAAATCATCATCTCTTGCCAGGGCGGCGACTACACGAGCGAGGTCTTCCCGCAGCTGAGGGCAAGCGGCTGGAACGGCTACTGGATCGACGCCGCCTCGACCCTGCGCATGAACGACGACGCCGTCATCGTGCTCGACCCGGTGAACCTCGACGTCATCAAGAACGCGCTGTCGCGCGGCGTGAAGAATTACGTCGGCGGCAACTGCACCGTGTCCTGCATGCTGATGGGCCTGGGCGGCCTGTTCGAGCAGGGCCTGGTCGAGTGGATGACTTCCATGACCTACCAGGCAGCCTCCGGCGGCGGCGCCCAGCACATGCGCGAACTGCTGACCCAGTTCGGAACGATCAATTCCGCGGTCAAACCGCTGCTCGACGACCCGGCCTCGGCCATCCTCGAGATCGACCGCACGGTGCTGGCGACCCAGCATGGCTTGTCAGGCGACGAAACGAAGCAGTTCGGCGTGCCGCTGGCGGGCAACCTGATCCCGTGGATCGACAAGGACCTGGGCAATGGCCAGTCGAAGGAAGAGTGGAAGGCCGGCGCCGAGACCAACAAGATCCTGGGCCGCGGCGAAGGTTTCGGCACTGGCGCGATTCCGGTCGACGGCCTGTGCGTGCGCATCGGCGCGATGCGCTGCCACTCGCAGGCCTTGACCATCAAGATGACGAAGGATGTGCCGCTCGATGAAATCAACGACATCATCGCTTCGCACAATCAATGGGTGAAGGTGGTGCCGAATACGCGCGAAGCGTCGATGCGCGACCTGTCGCCGGCAGCCGTCACCGGCAGCCTGACGATTCCTGTCGGGCGTCTTCGCAAGATGTCGATGGGTCCTGAGTACCTGTCGGCGTTCACGGTGGGCGACCAGCTGCTCTGGGGTGCGGCCGAGCCGCTGCGGCGCATGCTGCGCATCGTGCTGGAGAAGTAAGAACAAACGCCGCGATCATCGCGGCGTTTGTTTTTCGAACTGCGGTCCGCCAACGGCGCGTGCGCTCGCCAACGCTGTTGCATATACTCTTGCCGATCCGACCAGACCTGTTACCACCCCGATAATTCCGCACCACCCGTGACGATATCGAAACGTCATCGATCACTCATCCATCCCACAGATTGACACCCCTACGCCCCGCAGAGCTTGCATGCTCCAGTGCATGATGATATGTTGAGACCTCCGGGAAACCGTCCTTTCCCTCCTGCCAACCATCTCGCATCATCCAACTCTATGCCACTGAACCGCCGCCCTCAGATCATGTCGTCCGCGTTGAAAACGCTTACCGCCGCGGTCGCCAGTGCAGTGCTGTTGTCTTCGGTGGCCAGCGCAGCGGGACTGGGCAAGCTGACCGTCCTCTCGGCCCTGGGCCAGCCGCTGCGCGCCGAGATTGAACTGACTGCCGTCTCGCCTGACGAAGCGTCGAACCTGGTCGCGAAACTCGCGAGCGCGGACGCCTACCGCGCCGCCAACGTCGAATTCAATCCGGCCCTGCTGTCGCTGCGTTTCGCGGTCGAGCAGCGTGGTGGGCGCCAGTTCGTGCGCATCACCTCGCCGCAGCCGCTGAACGAGCCCTTCGTCGACCTGCTGATGGAGCTGTCCTGGAACAACGGACGCCTGGTACGCGAATACACCTTCCTGCTCGACCCGGCCGAGTTGCGCAACACGCAATCGGCGCAGGTCGCGCCGGCAGCGCGTCCTGCACGCGGCACGGCCGCGGCGCCGGCGCCAGGCGAGGCCGCGGAGCCGGCAGCGCGTCCACAGCGCGGCGCGCGCGCCGAAGACAGCGCAGGCGAACCGGCAGCCCGCACGACCGCCGCGTCGCGCTACCGCGTCAAGGCCGGCGACACGCTCGGCCGCATTGCCGGCAAGCTGAAACCGGTCGACGTCTCGCTCGACATGATGCTGGTCGCGCTGTACCGCGCCAACCCCGACGCCTTCATCGGCAACAACATGAACCGCCTGAAGTCCGGCCAGATCCTGTCGGTGCCAGGCGCCGATGGCCTGCGCGGACTCGAGGCGGGCGAGGCGCACGGCACGGTGGTGGCGCACGCGGCCGACTTCAACGCCTACCGCGCCAAGCTGGCCGGCCAGGTCGCCACCAGCGCCCCGGCGCGCGAAGCGGGAGCAGGGCAGAGCGCGACCGGCCGCATCACGTCCAGGGTAGAGGAACGCCCGACCGCCGCCAATGAATCGCAAGACCAGCTGCGCCTGTCGAAAGCGTCGCCAAGCCGCCCGGGCAGCGGCGCCGCGACCGCCAACGCCGAAGATGTGGTGGCCAAGGAAAAAGAACTGGCGGACGCCCAAACCCGGGTCAAGGAGCTGGAAAAGAACGTCAACGAACTCGAGCAGCTGATCACGGTCAAGAGCCAGACCGGCGCGACGGCCACCGGGCGCGCCGATACACCGGCGGCCGGCGCTGCAGCACCGGCAGCACCGGCAGCACCGGCAGCACCGGCAGCCCCGCTGGTCGTGGCCCAGGCCGAGACCGAACCGAAGCCTGCGCCGAAGATCAAGACCGCGCCAAAGTCAGTCGCCACGCTCACCCCGGCGCCAGCCGACACGAGCCTGGCCGACACGCTGATGGACAACATCCTGAACCTGGCCGCGGGCGCCGCCGTGCTGCTGCTGGCCGCGTTCGCCCTGTCGCGCCGCCGCAAGCAGAAAGTGGACGCACAGGCCACGCCGAACCCGCCGACCATCCTCGGCAGCGCGGCCCAGCCGGCGCCGGCGATGTTCGCCGAGACCGGTGGCCAGAGCGTCGATACCCACGACAGCGTCTTCAATTCCAGCTTCGCGCCGTCGGCCAGCCAGTTGGATACCAACGAAGTCGATCCGCTGGCCGAGGCCGAGCTGTACCTTGCCTATAACTTCGACACCCAGGCCGAGGACATCCTCAAGGAAGCATTGCGCCAGGACCCGTATCGCCATCCGGTGCGCCTGAAACTGCTCGAGATCTATGCGGCGCGCAAGGACGTGCGCGCCTTCGAAACCCAGGCGACCGAGCTGTACAGCCTCTCCGGCGGCAAGGGCGACGAGTGGGCGCAAGCTGCCGTGCTCGGCCATACGCTGGACCCGGCCAATCCGATGTACGCCCAGGCCGCCGGCCTGCAGGGCGCGGCACTGGCAACCGGTGCCGCAGTAGCGGGCGCCGGTCTTGCCGCCTCCACGCTGGCGAACGATGCCGGTCCGCAGACGATGCTGTCGCAACAGCTCGAACAAGCCTTCCGCAGCCGCGACCCGTCGCCGGAGATGATCGAGCCCACTTCGACCGTCGACGCCGTCACCGGCGCGCCGCTGGGCAGCGATGTCGACCTGGGCAGCCTGGGCCTGGACAGCGACGCCACCGCGCTGCCGTTGGCCGGGGCCTACCAGATTGACGCCAGGGCTGACGACAACCTTCTCGATTTCGACCTGGGCGGCCTGAGCTTCGAGCCGGTCGCCGCCACCGGCACCGCCAACGCCGTGCACGACGACGCGACCGCCGTGCCCGACTTGCAGTTCGACATGGAGCCATTCGCGCCGCTCGAGTCCCCGACGGGCACGTCCCCGACGGGCACGTCCCCGACGGGCACGTCCCCCACGGGCACCCCGACTGTCGCCGACAGCGAAAGCCTGGACGATCTTGCCTTCGACATGAATTTCGACGCGCCGGCAGCAGGCGCGCCAGGCGTCAACCCGGTCCATGACGAGGACGATGCCTTTGTCCTCGATCTGTCGAAGAGCGGTCCGAACTCCGACATCGACATGGCCCAGCTGGCGCGCGAATTTGAACTGAGCGAACCGAGCGACCTGCCGCAGCTGCCGGACGCGCCAGCCGCGGCGCCGGTGTCGGACCTGAAGGATCCGCTGTTCGATCTCGACGCCATGGACTTCGGCCTGACCGACACCACCCCGGTGACTCCGGTGGGCGCGCGCCAGGAACCGGTGTTCGATTTCGGCTCGACCGACTTCGACCTGACCCCGCCGGGCGCTGAGTCCTACGCGCAGGAAACGCATGCGCCGACAGCGAGCCCTGCTGTAGAGAAGGACCCGCTGTTCGATCTCGACATGATGGACTTCGGCCAGCCGGCCGCGCCCGCCGCACCGCAGGACGATCCGTTCGCACAGGATGAGGTGCTGGCGATCCCGAATCCGGGCACCCCGGTGCCGCGCTTCGACCTCTCGAGCATGGACCTCGACCTGCCGGCCCACGACTTTACGTTGACCGAGCCCGAGACGCACACCGGCGCCGCGGTCGAGCTGACCGCGGCCCAGATGGAAATGGAAACCAAGCTCGACCTCGCGATCGCCTACCAGGAGATCGGCGACAAGGAAGGCGCGCGCGAATTGCTCGACGAAGTCATCAAGGGCGGCAACATCGAACAGTCCAGCCGCGCCAGCGCCATGCGTGCGCAGTTGGCGTGACCCGTCGCGTGAGGCGGATCGCACTCGGACTCCAGTACGTCGGCACCGGCTGGAATGGATACCAAAAACAGCCTTGCCGTCACACCATCCAGGATGCCCTCGAGATCGCGCTCGAGAAGTTCGGCCGCACGACCTTGTCGACCACCTGCGCCGGTCGCACCGACGCCGGTGTCCATGCCATCGAACAGGTGGTGCACTTCGATACCGAACTCGACCGGCCGATGCCGAGCTGGGTGCGCGGCACGAATACCTTCCTGCCCGATTCGATCGCCGTGCGCTGGGCCAGTGAAGTGCCGCCCGACCTCGACGGCCAGGATTTCCATGCGCGCTACTCGGCGCGTTCGCGTACCTATCACTACGTCCTGTACAACAACGCCCAGCCCTCGGCGCTGCTGGCCGGACGCGCCGGCTGGGTGTTCCGTCCGCTCGATGTCGAGCGCATGCAGGCCGCTGCCCGCCACCTGATCGGCCTGCACGACTTTTCATCATTCCGTGCGGCAAGCTGCCAGGCGAATACGCCGATCAAGGACATGCAGGAAATCACGATCGAGCGACGCGGCGACATCATCGTCTTCACCGTACGCGCCAGCGCCTTCCTGCACCACATGGTGCGCAACCTGGTGGGCGCGCTGGTGTATGTCGGCCTCGGGCGCCATGAGCCTGACTGGATGGCCCAGGTGCTGACGGCACGCAACCGCGACGCCGCCGCACCGACCTTCATGCCCGACGGCCTGTACTTCGCGAAAATCGATTACGATCCGAGGTGGGGACTGCCGCAGGAGGCGGTCTCGCCCCTGCCTTTTTGAGGTTGTTCGACATGCACCGTACCCGAATCAAGATCTGCGGCATCACGCGCGCAGAAGACCTGCACGCGGCCGTATCGACCGGCGCCGACGCGCTCGGCTTCGTGTTCTACCCGAAGAGTCCGCGTTATGTTTCTCCGGCTCAGTTCGCACAACTGGCCATGGCCTTGCCACCGTATGTCAGCTCGGTCGCCCTGTTCGTCAACGCCGGCCTGGAAGAGGTCAGGGCGGTGGTCGAGGCGGGCCAGGTGGCATTGCTGCAATTCCACGGCGACGAGACAATGGAAGACTGCGCGCGCATCGCGCACGCCGTGAAACGCCCCTTCGTCCACGCCTACCGGGTCAAGCCGGACACGACGCAGCGTGAGCTGCTAGAATGCGAACTCGCATACCGCGCCGCCAGTCCCTGGTTCTCGAGCCTTCTGCTCGATACCTATGTGGATGCCTACGGTGGTGCTGGAAAGGTCTTCGATTGGTCTCTTATCCCAAAAGAGCTCGCGCCTCGGGTCGTTTTGAGTGGTGGCTTGAGCGTTCAAAACGCGACTAGCGCAGTCGCACGCGTACGCCCCTGGGCCGTCGACATCAGCAGTGGTGTCGAGGCATCCAAGGGGATCAAGGACGCCCGCAAGATCGCCGATTTCATCGCCGCGGTGCGGGCAGCCGATGCCACCATTGAAAGCGAGTACCCCCATGAAAGAATTACAGGAAGCAGCCCTGGAGATCCAGGAAGCCGCCGCTGAGCGCGCTGTCGGCGCGCTGTACCAGACCGTCGATTATCAATTTCCCGATGCGAAAGGCCACTTCGGCCCGTATGGCGGCGCGTTCGTCGCCGAGACGCTGACCCATGCACTGGCCGAGCTGAACGAAGCCTACGCACGCTACTCGCATGATCCCGAATTCCTCGAGGAATTCCGTTATGAGCTGGCGCATTTCGTCGGCCGTCCGTCGCCCGTCTACCACGCCAAGCGCTGGTCGGAACTCGCCGGCGGCGCGCAGGTGTTCTTCAAGCGCGAAGACCTGAACCACACCGGCGCGCACAAGATCAACAACGTGATCGGCCAGGCCTTGCTGGCGCGCCGCATGGGCAAGCCACGCATCATCGCCGAAACCGGCGCCGGCCAGCATGGCGTGGCCACCGCCACCATCTGCGCCCGCTTTGGCCTCGAGTGCGTGGTCTACATGGGCAGCGAGGACGTCAAGCGCCAGGCCCAGAACGTCTACCGCATGAAGCTGCTGGGGGCGACCGTCGTTCCCGTCGAGTCCGGCAGCAAGACCCTGAAGGACGCGCTCAACGAAGCGATGCGCGACTGGGTCACGAACATCGAAAATACCTTCTACATTATCGGCACCGTCGCCGGCCCCCATCCGTATCCGATGATGGTGCGCGATTTCCAGTCCGTGATCGGCGAGGAATGCCTGGTGCAGATGCCGGAAATGACCGGACGCCAGCCCGACTACGTGCTGGCCTGTATTGGCGGCGGCTCGAATGCAATGGGTATCTTTTACCCGTATATCGACCAGGCCGGCGTGAGGCTGATCGGCGTCGAGGCCGCGGGCGAGGGACTCGATTCCGGCAAGCATTCGGCCTCGCTGACGCTGGGCTTCCCGGGTGTATTGCATGGGAACCGGACATACTTGCTGCAGGATGCGAACGGCCAGATCATCGAGACCCATTCGGTCTCGGCCGGCCTGGATTACCCGGGCGTCGGTCCCGAGCATGCGTGGCTGAAGGATTCGGCGCGCGCCGAGTATGTGTCGATCACCGACGATGAGGCGCTGCAGGCCTTCCACGATTGCTGCCGCATCGAGGGCATTATCCCGGCGCTCGAATCCGCGCACGCGATCGCCTACGCGTTCAAACTGGCGGCCACGCTGCCAAAGGACCAGCTGCTGCTGGTGAATTTGTCGGGGCGCGGGGACAAGGACATGCACACGGTGGCGCAGCGCATGGGGCTCGATTTCAGCTGACCCCTTGCCCGCACACGTTCGACGAACGTGTGCGCACCTGACTGCCACCGCCAACTGAATTGCTAAAATAACCATGTCCCGAATCGAATCCACCTTCGCCGCCCTGCGCGAACAAAATAAAACCGGCCTCGTCACCTTCATCACCGCCGGCGACCCTGGTCCGGAAATGACCGTCCCCCTGATGCACGCGCTGGTCGCGGGCGGGGCCGACGTCCTGGAACTGGGCGTCCCGTTTTCCGATCCGATGGCCGAAGGTCCGGTCATCCAGCGCGCCTGCGAGCGCGCACTGAAATTCGGCATTGGCCTGAACGATGTTCTTGATTATGTGCGCGAGTTCCGCAAAACGAACGCCGATACCCCGGTCGTCCTGATGGGCTACGCCAATCCGATCGAGCGCATCGGCCCCGACAACTTCATCCGCAGCGCGAAAGAGGCGGGTGCCGACGGCGCCATCGTCGTTGACTATCCGCCGGAAGAGTGCGAAGCCTTTGCCGAGGCCATGCGCGCGAATGGCCTCGACCTGATCTTCCTGCTGGCGCCGACCTCGACCCAGGAACGAATCCGCCAGGTGGCGCGCTACGGCAGCGGCTTCAGTTATTACGTCTCGCTCAAGGGCGTGACCGGCGCCGGCAGCATCGATACCGACGACGTGGCGCGCCGCGTGGCCGCGATCCGCGAGCACGTCAGCCTGCCGATCGGAGTCGGCTTCGGCATTCGCGATGCCGAGACGGCAAAAGCGGTCGCTGCGGTGGCCGACGCGGTCGTGATCGGCAGCCGGATCATCCAGGAGCTGGAGAATACGCCGAAGGAAGATGGTCCGGAGGCGGTACGCGCCTTCTGCGCCAATATCCGCGCCGCGCTCGACAGCCAATAACATCGACGCACCCGAGGGCGACTTCGGGTGTGTGTTCGCACGCGTTTGTCGATCGGTGTATAACTGCTCCCAGCCCTGCGCCCATGCCAAAGCCAAGCTCTGCAGGGAATGATTGCCAAGCTGGCAAGCGGTCGACAAGGCGAACGCTAGCGGCTACACTACGCCCAACTTTAGAACTGCCGCACAGGAGAAAACATGAGTTGGTTGGAAAAACTGCTGCCCCCACGAATCCAGCGTTCCGATGCCGCCAACCGCAAGACCATGCCCGAGGGCCTGTGGGTCAAGTGCCCGTCGTGCGAAGCGGTGCTCTACCGTTCCGACCTCGAGTCGAACCTGCACGTCTGCCCGAAGTGCGATCACCACATGCGGATCCGCGCCCGCGCCCGCCTCGACGGCCTGCTCGACGAAGGCGGCCGCTATGAAATCGGCCAGGAAGCGCTGCCGGTCGACACCCTGAAATTCAAGGACAGCAAAAAGTATCCGGACCGCCTCAAGGCCGCCATGGAAGCCACCGGCGAGACCGATGCGCTGATCGTCCAGGGTGGTTCGATCATGAGCCTGCCGGTGGTGGTGGCCTGCTTCGAATTCGAATTCATGGGCGGCTCGATGGGTTCGGTCGTCGGCGAGCGTTTCGTGCGCGGCGCACAGAACGCCCTCGAACAGAAAGTGCCCTTCATCTGCATCACCGCCACCGGCGGCGCGCGCATGCAGGAAGGCTTGCTGTCGCTGCTGCAGATGGCAAAAACCACCGCCATGCTGACCAAGCTGTCGGAAAAGAAACTGCCATTCATCAGCGTACTGACCGACCCGACCATGGGCGGCGTCTCCGCCTCGTTCGCCTTCATGGGTGACGTCGTGATCGCCGAGCCGAAAGCGCTGATCGGCTTCGCCGGCCCACGCGTCATTGAAAACACCGTCCGCGAAAAGCTGCCGGAAGGTTTCCAGCGCGCCGAGTTCCTGGTGCAAAAGGGCGCTGTCGACATGATCGTCGACCGCCGCAAGATGCGCGAAGAAATCGCGCGCCTGCTGGCCCTGCTGCAAAATCAGCCGGCTGAAGTCATCGCCTAAAGGGCGTACCAAGTCAACGTTACCCCGGCCGGCGATCTGCACTCCAGGTCGCCGGTTTTTCGTTTTCAAGCACCTAATTTTCATGCCCATGCTTCCCACTACTTTGCCCGACTGGCTGGCGCTGATCGAGTCGCGCCACGCCGAAACCCATATCGACATGGGCCTGGACCGCGTCCGTGCCGTCAAGGAAAAGATGGGCCTGCAGTTCGCATGTCCCGTCATCATGGTCGCCGGCACCAACGGCAAGGGCTCGACCTGCGCCATGCTCGAATCGGTCCTGCTGCATGCCGGCTACCGCGTCGGTCTCTACATCAAGCCGCACTTCCTCGACTTTAACGAGCGCGCCCGCATCAATGGCGAGATGGCGAGCGACGCACTGCTGGTGGCAAGCTTCGATTTTGTCGAAAGCCGGCGCGGCGACACGCCGTTGACTTATTTCGAATTCACGACGCTGGCGATCATGCACCTGATTTCGCAGGCCGGTGTCGACGTGGCGATCCTGGAAGTGGGCCTGGGCGGGCGCCTGGATGCGGTCAACGTGGTCGACGCCGATGTGTCCATCGTCACCAGCATCGACATCGACCACACGGCCTGGCTCGGCGACACGCGCGAGGAAATCGGTTTCGAAAAGGCCGGCATTTTCCGCCCGGGCAAGACGGCGATTTGCAGCGATCCGCTGGCGCCGCAATCGCTGGTCCAGCACGCAGGGAGCATCGGCGCCGATTTGTGGCTGATCGGACGCGATTTCAACTTCCAGGGCGACCAGCAGCAGTGGAGCTACGGCGGACGCACCCAGCGCCGCAATTCGCTGGCCTATCCGGCCCTGCGCGGCGCCAACCAGTTACTCAATGCTTCGGCCGCGCTGGCCGCCCTCGAAGCGCTGCGCATGCAATTGCCGTGCGGCGCCCAGGAAGTGCGCACCGGCCTTGCATTGGTGGAATTGCCTGGCCGCTTCCAGGTGCTGGCCGGACGCCCGACCACGGTGCTCGACGTTGCCCACAATCCGCATGCATCGAGCACCCTGGCCCAGAACCTGGGCGCCATGGGCTTTCACCGCTACACGTATGCGGTCTTCGGCATCATGGACGACAAGGACATCGCCGGCGTACTCGCACCGATGGCCGGCCTCGTCGACCACTGGTGCGTGGCCGACCTGCCGTCGCCGCGATCGGCCAGCAGCAGCGCACTGGCCGACAAGGTCGCCGCACTGCGCCCGGCCGGGGCCAAAGATGCCGACTTTTCGGTCTCGCTTTTTCCCGATCCGGCAGCCGCGTTCGCAAATGCGGTGAGCCGTTCCGAGGAGAATGATAGAATTGTGGTCTTTGGCTCGTTCTACACCGTCGCCGGCGTGATGGCGGCCCGAAAAAACTCTCTTCACTGACATACAGACGCATGGGCTTGTTCTCGATTTTCAGTAAAAACAAGCAGGACAGCAGCGCCCAGGACAGTGGCCGTTTTTCCCGCGACGATGACGACTTCGGCCAGCAGGCCCGCGCCAAGCGAGCGTCGCACGCGAACGAAAGCGGGCAGGGCGGTTCGCGGCGCAGCCGCAGCGGTGGTGATCCCATGCTGCCGGAAAAGAAGCGCGCACGGCGCCGCCTGGTAGGCGCGGTCGCGCTGGCGCTGGCCGCTGCGGTTGGCTTGCCGATGCTGCTCGATTCCGAGCCGCGCCCCCTGGGCGGCGACATCGCCATCCAGATTCCCTCGAAAGAAAAAGCGCCTGCCTTGCCGGTGCCGGCCAGCCCCGTTCCCGCCGCCGACAGCGTCGACTCGGACGAGGAAATCATTGCACCGGCGCCACTGGCGACAACGACGCCGCGCGCGGCCGAACCGCCTCCGCTTAAAATGCTCGAGGAAGCGCCGGCCCCACGCGTGTTGCCGCCGCCGGAACCTGCGCCAAAGATCGTCAAGCCGGAAACCCGGCCGGAGCCGAAAGTGGCCGAGCGCAATCCGGAGCCGAAGGCGCCTGAACGCAAGGTCGCCGAAAAGCCGGCCGTGAAAAAGCCTGAGGAAAAACCGGTTCCGCGTCCGAAGGAGAACGAGAGCGCCCGCGCACTCGCGCTACTCGAGGGCAAGAGCGCCAAGCCGGCCGAGGTCCACCCGCGCGTCGAGGACAAGCCGGCCGCAAGCGGGCGTTTTGTCGTCCAGGTCGCCGCACTCGGGACCCAGGAAAAGGTCGATGAACTGCAGGCGCGCCTGCGCGCGGGCGGCATCAGCTCGTTCACGAAGAAGTCCGGCGCCCTGATCAAGGTACAAGTCGGTCCGTTCGGCAGCCGCGAGGAAGCCGACAAGACCAAGGCCAGGCTGGGTGGCCTGGGCCTGGGTGGTTTCCTGGTCCCGCTCTGATGCGCGTGGTTCGCACTTGCCTGCCGTGACGATTTTTGATTATCTGGTCGTGTTCGTGCTGGTGGCGTCGGTGGTGATCAGCACCATGCGTGGTTTAGTAAAAGAAATCCTGTCGCTGACGGGCTGGATCGTCGCCTTCGTCGTGGCAAACGCCTATGGCGCGCGCCTCGCGCCCCTGTTACCGGATATGATTCCCGGCGACACGGCGCGGCTGATCGTGGCCTTCATTGCCCTGTTCCTCGGCGTGCGCATCCTGATGGGCCTGTTGTCGCTGGCCATCGGGGCGCTGATCGAAGCGTCCGGCCTGTCGCTGGCGGACCGTGGCCTGGGCGGCCTGTTCGGCCTGGCGCGCGGGATTGTAATTGTGCTGGCCGCCGTCATATTGTGTTCCATGACCGCCATCCCCCAGCAAGCATTCTGGAAAGACGCGCTGTTGTCCCAACTGGCCGAGGCCGGAGCGCGAACGGTGAAGCCCTTTCTCCCCGCGGCGCTGGCGCAGCACCTCAAATTTTGACATCTTCGTTTTGAAATCCGTAACAGCATTCAGTTCTTAGGAGCGCACCATGTGTGGCATCGTCGGCGTCGTCTCGCAAACCCCCGTTAACCAGTTGCTGTATGACGCATTGCTGCTGTTGCAGCACCGCGGCCAGGACGCGGCGGGCATTGCAACCAATCACAGCAGCATGTTCTCGATGTACAAGGCGAACGGTCTCGTGCGCGACGTGTTTCGCACCCGTAACATGCGCTCGCTCCAGGGGAATACCGGTATCGGCCACTGCCGCTACCCGACCGCCGGCTCGTCGAGCGAGGAAGAAGCGCAGCCGTTCTACGTGAATGCCCCGTTCGGCATCACGCTGGCGCACAACGGCAACCTGACGAATCAGGCAGAGCTGAAAGAAGCGCTGTTCCGTAACGACCGCCGCCACATCAATACCAATTCCGACTCGGAAGTGTTATTGAACGTGCTGGCCCACGAGATCCAGGAAGCGGCCGACGGCTATTCCCTCGACGCCGAGGCGGTGTTCAAGGCGGTCGGCATCGTCCACCGCCGTGTACGCGGCGCCTACGCTGTCGTGGCCCAGATCGCCGGCCACGGCATGGTGGCATTCCGCGACCCGTACGGCATCCGTCCACTCTGCCTGGGCATGAATGAAACCGAGAATGGCGTCGAATACATGGTCGCCAGCGAATCCGTGGCTTTGGAAGGCATTGGTTTCCGTTTCGTGCGCGATATCGCGCCGGGCGAAGCCGTCTTCATCGACACCGACAGCAAATTGCACGAGCGCCAGTGCGCCGAAAACCCATCGCTCAATCCGTGCGCTTTCGAATACGTGTACCTGGCGCGTCCGGACTCGGTGATCGACGGCGCCTCGGTCTACGCGACCCGCCTGAAAATGGGCGAATACCTGGCCGACAAGATTCGCAAGGAAATTCCGATTGAGGACATCGACGTCGTGATGCCGATTCCGGACTCCTCGCGTCCGGCGGCGATCCAGCTGGCGCTGAAACTCGGTATCGAATACCGAGAAGGTTTCATCAAGAACCGCTACATCGGCCGCACCTTCATCATGCCGGGGCAGGGCATGCGCAAGAAATC
The DNA here is from genome assembly GCF_051262535.1 of Massilia sp. CMS3.1. Lineage (NCBI taxonomy): Bacteria > Pseudomonadati > Pseudomonadota > Betaproteobacteria > Burkholderiales > Oxalobacteraceae > Massilia > Massilia sp. CMS3.1. The sequence continues at coordinate 66,797 of NZ_JBIMES010000014.1, forward strand.
GGTGCGCCAGAAACTGAACGCGATCGGGTCCGAATTCAAGGGCAAGAACGTGCTGCTGGTCGACGACTCGATCGTGCGCGGCACCACCAGCCGCGAGATCGTGCAGATGGCGCGCGAAGCGGGCGCGCGCAAAGTGTTCTTCGCTTCGGCGGCGCCGCCGGTGCTGTTCCCGAACGTCTACGGCATCGACATGCCGACCCGCGACGAACTGATCGCCTATGGACGCACTGTGGAAGAGGTGTGCGCCGAGATCACCGCCGACCGCCTGGTCTACCAGGATATCGAGGCGCTGAAGCGCTCGATCTCGGACGTCAATCCGGCGCTGACCAATTTCGAGGCTTCCTGCTTCGACGGCGTGTATGTCACGGGCGACGTCACCCCGGCCTATCTGGACCAGCTGGAAACGGCGCGCCACAATGGCGGCAAGCCGCAGATCGAGGACGAAGTGCGGACCCAGCTGAACCTGAATCCCGCGCTCGCCGCCGAGTAACCCGGCCGCCACCTGCCATGAGCGAAAATAGACACTACGGTTTCACGACCACCATCCTGCACAACGACCGCCGCAAGGCGATCGAGCACGGCTCGCTGCACAAGCCGGTCCACACCTCCGTCGCGTTCGGGTATAACGACGCGCGCCAGCTGGCCTCGGTGTTCCAGGGCAAGGAGCCCGGCTTTCGGTATGGCCGCCAGGGTAACCCGACGGTATCCGCGCTCGAGGACAAGATCACGAAGATGGAAGATGGCGTGTCCAGCCTGTGCTTCGGCACCGGCATGGCGGCCATCGGCGCGCTGTTCCAGGCACTGCTGCGCGAGGGTGACCACATCGTCTCGTCGAGTTTCCTGTTCGGGAACACCAACAGCCTGTGGCAGACGGTGGCAGGGCAGGGCGTTGCAGTCGACTTCGTCGATGCGACCGATGTCATCAATGTCGAAGCGGTGCTGCGTCCCGAGACGCGCATGGTGTTTGTCGAAACGATCGCCAATCCACGCACCCAGGTCGCGGACCTGGCACGCATCGGCGCCTTGTGCCGCGAACGCGGCATCCTGTATGTGGTCGACAACACGATGACCACGCCGTATCTGTTCCGCCCGAAGGCGGTCGGCGCGGCCCTGGTCGTCAATTCGCTGACCAAATCGATTGCCGGCCACGGCATCGCACTCGGTGGCGCGCTGACCGATACGGGCCTGTTCGACTGGAGCGCCTTCCCGAACATTGCGCCCAATTTCCGCAAGCAGGCAAGCAGCGCCCAGGGCATGGCCCAGCTACGCGCGAAAGCCTTGCGCGACTTCGGCGCCGCCCTCGGGCCGGAAGCGGCTCACCACATCGCCGTCGGCGCCGAAACGCTGGCGCTGCGCATGGAACGCACTTGCGCGAATGCGCTCGCGCTGGCGCAGATGCTCGAAGCCGATGACAGGGTGTCCGCGGTCCATTACCCCGGGCTCGCTTCGCATCCACAGCACGGCCTCACGACCGACCTGTTCCGCTCCGCCGGCTCGCTGCTCAGCTTTGAGCTGCGCGACGATATCGATCCTTTCGATTACCTGAATCGCCTGCAACTGGCGATCCCGGCCAGCAACCTGGGCGACACGCGTACGCTCGTGATTCCGGTTGCGCACACGATCTTCTTCGAGATGGGCGCCGAGCGCCGTGCCGGCATGGGCATTGCCGAGTCGTTGATCCGGGTCTCGGTGGGCATCGAGGATACCGAGGATTTGCTGGAAGATTTTCGTGCCGCGCTCGGCTCCCGGCTCGGCGCCCCATAAAGAAGCGTAAGGATGGTTGAGCCGGGGATGAGCGCGAGGTATGATGGGTTTTCGATTCTCCATCACAGCTCATGAAGCGTCTTCTCCTGATTGCCAGCCTGCTCGCCTGTAACGCCGCGCATGCCGACGCCTTGTCCGATGCGAACGCCCTGTTCAGCAAGAAGGCCTACCCGCAAGCCCTGGCTGCTTACACGAAGCTGGCCGCCGCCGGCAATGTCGAGGCCCAGCAGCAGCTCGGCGCCATGTATTTGTACGGCGAGGCGGGCGCGGTCGACGAAGCGAAGGCGCAGCAGTGGTTCAGCAAGGCGGCCGCGAAAGGCAATGCGGTCGCCATCGCTTCACTCGAGCTGATGAAGCAGCGCGGTGTGCGGCGTGCCGACATTGCACACTGGAGCATGACCTACGATGGCGCCGAACTCAAATCGGGCAAGTTTGCCTGCCCGGCGCCGCGTATTCCGCCCGTTTCGAAGCAGAGCGAGGACATTGCGCGCGTCTCGAATGCCATCAATAAATGGCAGACCTGCTACAACGGCTTTGTCGAGAACCTGAATGCAGCTTCTCCACTCACCAAGCAGATTCCGGCCGATCTTGCCAAGCTGATGAACGCAGCCGAGATCGAGCGCGCGAATACCCACCTGGCGCAGGTCCAGGAAAACCTGTCAGCAGAAGCGAAGGTCGGCGCACAGCTGGTGCTGGCCGATGTCGCCGTCTGGCGCAGCGCGACCGAAGCGTATGTCAAGGAGCACAACGCCATCATTGCCGCCAATCCGGGAGAGAAGCAGTATGACTTCGACAAGCCGATCGGCGCGGCGCCGAGGCCAAAGAACTAATTTTCGACGTAAAAAAAGCCGCGAGAAGCGGCTTTTTTTATCTGCGGCAGCTTGTGAACGCGGCTTAATGCCAGCTGCGCATCAGTCCGACTGCCAGGCCTTCGAGCGCGAACTCGTCGCCCGGTTCCACACGGATCACGGTGAAGTCAGGGTTTTCCGGCAGCAGTTCGATCGTCTCGCCGGTCTTGCGGTAGCGCTTGACGGTGACGTCTTCGCCGATGCGGGCCACGACGATCTGGCCGTTCTTGGCGCTGTCAACTTTCTTCACAGCGAGGAAATCGCCATCCATGATGCCGGCATCGCGCATCGACCAACCGCGCACCTTCAGGAGAAAATCGGGACGCGCGCCAAACATGGAAGGGTCGACGTTGTAGGTCGCCTCGACGTGTTCCTGCGCCAGGATCGGCGAGCCCGCGGCGACGCGGCCGACCAGCGGCAGGGACATCAGGAAGGCGGCCGGAATGGGAGGCACATGCGCCGGCACCGGATCGCGCAGGGAAGCACCGATCAGGCGGATGCCGCGCGAGGTGCCTGAGACGATCTCGATCGCACCTTTGCGCGCCAGGGCCTGCAGGTGTTCTTCCGCTGCATTGGCCGACTTGAAGCCCAATTCTTTTGCGATTTCGGCGCGGGTCGGGGGGAAGCCGGTATTGTCGATCGCTTCCCTGATCAGGTTCAGGATCTGTTCTTGCCTTGCGGTGAGCTTGAGCATAGGTCTGGCATGGTTGATGATTCAGACTGTATTTTTGTACAGTATTTCGTGGAATGCAAGAGAAATCCTGATTATTTAACGATTCCCGTGCAGCAAGTGTCGCTGGGGGGCGACGGCGCTGCCAGGATCGGCAGCGATTGCGCTGGTGCGTCAATCGCGCTATAATTGCCGGCTTTCCCTTCCCACACTCGTCTTGACGCCGAGGTGGGCATTTGTTTAAACGTCCTCAAGGAGTGTTGCATGCGTCATTATGAAATCGTTTTTATCGTCCATCCGGACCAAAGCGAGCAAGTCCCGGCGATGATCGAGCGTTACAAGACCACGGTGACTAGCCGCGGCGGTAACATCCATCGCGTCGAAGACTGGGGCCGTCGTCAGATGGCTTACCAGATCCAGAAGCTGCCGAAGGCACACTACATCTGCCTGAACATCGAGTGCGACAACGAGACCCTGGTCGAGCTGGAAACCGCATTCAAGTTCAATGATGCCGTGCTGCGTCATCTGACCGTGAAGATGAAGAAAGCTGAAACCACGCCATCGCCAATGATGAAGTCGGTCCAGCGCGAAGACGCAGCCAAGAGCCACCGCGCAGAAGCCCCGGCCCAAGCCGCTGCTCCTGCTCCAGCCGCCGCTGCTGCCTAAGTTTTTCTTGCCAGGAATCGTGAACGCGTTGAAGTGAACCAGCTACAAGTCGTCGCCAGCATCGCTGAACGCGACGTACTGCGCTTTACCCCCGCCGGCGTGCCGGTCGTCTCGGCAATCCTGATGCACAGTTCGCAGCAGGTCGAGGCAGGGGTGGACAGGCTGGTCGAGTTCGAAATTGCCGCATTCGCCGCGGGTGAGATTTCGGGCCGCTTCGCCAGCGCAGAGTTGGGTGCAGCGCACCAGTTCACAGGATTTTTGGCCAGGAAGAATCGCAACAGTAAAGCCCTGGTGTTTCACATCATTGATTTTAGTGCCGCCGCTTAAATTATTAGCGGCCACCTTTTAGATACAGGAGCCTCAAATGGCATTCGGTAAAAAGTTCGACAAAAACAAAGCCAAGCTTAAAGAAAAGCGCAAACAGCAAAATCCGCTGTTCAAGCGTAAGAAATTCTGCCGCTTCACCGCTGCAAACGTGGAACAGGTCGATTACAAAGACGTCGACACCCTGAAGGACTTCGTCCAGGAAAACGGCAAGATCATGCCGGCACGTCTGACCGGTACCAAGGCGCACTACCAGCGCCAGGTCGACACCGCGATCAAGCGCGCACGTTACCTCGCGCTGCTGCCGTACACCGACCTGCACAGCGCTTAATCGCGTCGTACAGTTCAGAACATCCTGGAGAAAAATATGCAAGTTATCCTTTTGGAAAAAGTTGTTAACGTCGGCAACCTGGGCGACGTGGTCAAGGTCAAGGACGGTTACGCACGTAACTTCCTGATCCCGCAAAAGATGGCCCGCCGCGCTACCTCGTCGGCTGTTGCCGAGTTCGAAGTCAAGCGCGCCGAGCTGGAAAAAGCTGCTGCTGAAAAGCTGTCGGCTTCGCAAGCCCAAGGCGACAAGCTGACCGGCATGACGATCACCATCGCCCAGAAAGCCGGTGTTGACGGTCGTCTGTTCGGTTCGGTCGGCAACTTCGACATCGCCGAAGCCCTGACCAAGCAAGGTTTCGCAGTTGAAAAAGCACAGGTTCGCCTGCCGACCGGTCCCCTGAAGACCACCGGCGAGCATCCAGTTGCTGTCGCTCTGCACACCGACGTCGTCGTGGAAATCACGGTCGCTGTCGTGGGCGAAGCTGCATAAGTTACGCTTGTTGTAATACGAAAAAAGCCGGTCCGCCGGCTTTTTTTACGCCCAGAAACTCTCCAATTATTTCAGCCGTGTGACCGGAGGGGTTATAATGCCCGCCATGAATAACCCCGCAGATCCTCAGCTCGAATCGCTGCGCATTCCCCCGCATTCCATCGAGGCAGAGCAGTCCGTCATTGGCGGCCTGCTGCGCGATAACGCCGCGTGGGATCGCATTGCCGACTTCATGCATGCGGAGGATTTTTACCGCTACGACCACCGCATCATCTTCGAACAGATGGTGCGCTTGATTAACGGCGGCAAGCCGGCTGACGTGATCACCGTCTACGAGGCCATGGTCTCGCTCGGCAAAGCCGATGACGTCGGGGGCCTGCAATACCTGAACGCCATGGCGCAGAACACGCCGTCGGCAGCGAATATCCGCCGCTATGCCGAGATCGTGCGCGACCGCGGCATCTTGCGCAAACTCATTACCGTGGCCGACGAAATTTCGGGCAGCGCGTTCAATCCGCAAGGCAAGGAAGTCAAGCAGATGCTTGACGAAGCCGAATCCAAGATCTTCGCCATCGCCGAGTCCGGCGCCCGTGGCGCCCAGGGCTGGAATCCGATCCAGCCGCTGCTGACCCAAGTGGTCGAGCGCATCGACGAACTGTACTCCCGCGAGAACCAGGGCGAAATCACCGGCGTGCCGACCGGTTTTATCGACCTCGACCGCATGACCTCGGGCCTGCAGCCGGGCGACCTGGTGATCGTCGCCGGCCGTCCGTCGATGGGCAAGACCGCGTTCTCGGTGAACATCGGCGAGAACGTCGCCATCGAAGCGGGCTTGCCGGTGGCGATCTTCTCGATGGAGATGGGCGGCACCCAGCTGGCCATGCGTATGCTCGGCTCGGTCGGCCAGCTCGATCAGCACCGCCTGCGTACCGGCCGCCTGAACGACGAGGATTGGCCGCGCCTGACGCACGCGATCCAGAAAATGAACGACGCCCAGGTCTACATCGACGAGACGCCGGCACTGAACCCGATCGAAATGCGCGCGCGTGCGCGCCGCCTGGCGCGCCAGTGTGGAAAGCTCGGCCTGATTATCGTCGACTACCTGCAGCTGATGCAGGGTAGCCAGCAGGGCGACAACCGCACCGCCGAAATTTCCGAAATCTCGCGTTCGCTCAAGGGACTGGCGAAAGAGCTGCATTGCCCCGTCATCGCCCTGTCGCAGCTGAACCGGGCGCTCGAGCAGCGCCCGAACAAACGTCCCGTGATGTCCGACTTGCGCGAATCGGGCGCGATCGAGCAGGATGCGGACGTGATTATTTTCCTGTATCGCGACGAGGTCTACAACCCGGACTCGCCCGATAAAGGTACCGCCGAAATCATCATCGGCAAGCAGCGTAACGGTCCGATCGGCGCAATCCGCCTGACCTGGATCGGCCAATACACCAAGTTTGGCAATTACAGCGGTAACCTCGCCGTCTACCAGGGCGATTAAGCCGATATTGCGCCGCTGCGCATGCAGCGGACCCTCGCAGTCCCCAAAGTTTTAAACCGGAGAACCATTAATGTTTGGACGCCTGATGCCCACCGAGGGCAAGTTTTTTGATTTGTTCAACCAGCACGCCGCGCTGTGCGTGAAGGGTGCGCAAGAACTGGTCGGACTGATGACCAACTTCGACGACCTGGAAATGCGCACCCATGCCGTGGAAACCATCGAAAAACAGGCGGACAAGGTCACCTACGCCTGCGTCGACCTGCTGCACAAAACCTTCATCACCCCGATCGACCGCGACGACATCCACAAGTTGATTACCCGCATGGATGACATCCTGGACATGATGGAAGACGCGGCCCAGACCATCTCCCTGTACGACCTGCACGCCGTCACCCCGGAAGCGAAGCGCCTGGCCGAGCTGTGCCTTTCCTGCTGCGAACGCGTCCAGGCCGCCGTCGGCCTGCTCCACGACATGGGCAACGCCCAGCAGATCGTCGCCATCTGCGAAGAAATCGACCGTCTCGAATCGGACGCCGACCACGTCATGCGCGCCGCCATGAGCAAACTGTTCCGCGACGAGCCGGACGTGCGCAACCTGATCAAGATGAAGGCGATCTACGAGATCCTCGAGACCGTCACCGACCGCTGCGAAGATGTCGCCAACATCATCGAAGGCATCATCGTCGAGAACGCGTAGCGCGCGGTCGCAACAAGAATAATTATGGAAACTATAAATATCAGCATTTACGTGCTGGGAATGCTGGTGCTGCTCGCCCTCGTGTTCGACTTTATGAACGGCTTTCACGACTCGGCCAACTCCATCGCCACGGTCGTCTCGACCGGCGTTTTGAAGCCGCATACCGCCGTTGCGATGGCGGCGTTTTTCAACTTCATCGCCATTTTCATCGTCAGCGTGAAGGTGGCCCAGACGATCGGCAAGGGCACGATCGATCCGAGCGTCGTGGACCATTACGTCATCTTCGGCGCCCTGATCGGGGCGATTACCTGGAACGTGATCACCTGGTACTACGGTATTCCATCGTCGTCCTCGCATGCCCTGATTGGCGGGCTGGTCGGTGCGGCAGTGGCCAAGTCGGGTACTGGTGCGCTCATCTCGGCGGGCCTGATCAAGACCGTCATGTTCATCGTGATCGCGCCCTTGATGGGCTTCATCCTGGGCTCGACCATCATGCTGCTGGTAGCATGGATATTCGTGAAATCGACGCCGCGCAAGGTCGACGTCTGGTTCCGCCGCCTGCAACTGGCGTCCGCGGCCGGCTACTCGCTCGGACACGGCGCCAACGACGCGCAAAAGACGATGGGCATCATCTGGATGCTGCTGATCGCCGCCGGCGTCACCAGTCCGACCGACGCGATGCCGCCCATGTGGGTGATCATCTCCTGCTACGCGGCGATTGCCTTCGGCACGCTGTTCGGCGGCTGGCGCATCGTCAAGACCATGGGCCAGAAGATCACCAAACTGAAACCTGTCGGCGGCTTTTGCGCCGAAACCGGCGGCGCGATGACGCTGTTGATGGCCAGCTTCTTCGGCATTCCCGTCTCGACCACGCATACCATCACCGGCGCCATCGTCGGCGTGGGCGCCTCACAAAAGGCCTCGGCCGTGCGCTGGGGTGTCGCGGGCAGCATCGTGTGGGCCTGGGTCTTCACCATTCCGGCATCGGCCTTGATGGCGGCGATCGCCTGGTGGATCGGCAAGCACATCATGTAATTGCACTTGCTCCATGTGAAGCCCGGCCTTGCCGGGCTTTTTTTATGGCCTGTTGCTTTTCAGTACCTTTCGGCCTCGTCAACCCATGAAGATGCTACAGTCACGGTCCCATTCCCCGGAGTACCCATGTTGAACGATTTGAGCATCAAGAACAAACTCATACTTGGTCTGGGGGCAATCGTCGCCATCATGCTGTTCCTGCTGACGCTGGCATATAACAATTCCCAGAAGCTGGCCGACGCCAACAAGTGGGACCGCCACGCGCTGGAAGTATTGCTCCAGTCCGACCATATCGCGACCTCGGTCCTGCAGATTCAGAGCGCCACCCGGGGTTATATTTTGACCGGCAACGAATCCCTGGTCGCACCGCTGACGGCGGAGTTCGACGAGGCCAAACAGCATCTGGCCAGTGCGACTGCTTTGGCGGCCGACAATCCAGCCCAGCAGGCGCGCATCAAACAGCTGGGCCCGATGCTGGACATCTGGTGGGAACGGGCCATTCTTCCGCAAGTCGAGCTGCGTCGTAGCCGGGTAGGGGTCATCGGTCCGGCACCGGACGCAAGTACTCCTGCAGCCGTGTTGATGGGCGCGCGCACCGTTGCCTCGATCCGCAAGCTGATCGACGAGATCGCGGCCGAGGAAAACCGCCTGATGACCGTCCGCTCGCAGGAGTCGGCGCGACTGCAGGAAACCATGTCGCTGCTGCTCACGGTTGGCGGCGGCGTCACCATCATCCTCGCCATGCTGATCGCCTGGCTGCTGATTCGCGCCCTGCTGGTGCCGCTCAACAGGCTGAACCGTACGCTGGGCCTGATCGCAGCAGGCGAGCAGTCGGCCCGTGCCAGGGTTGGCTCGAATGACGAGTTGGGCAAGGTTGCCGTCGAATTCAACCGCATGGCGCAGGCCATCCAGGACAGCCAGGCCAAGGAACAGGCCGCCACCACCGACTTGCGGGCTAAGGTCGATTCGCTGCTGGCGGTCGTCTCGAAAGCGGCCGCGGGCGACCTCTCGGGCCGGGTGAGCATCACCGGCCAGGACGCCATCGGGCAACTCGGCCAGGGCCTGGCGACGATGTTCGACAACCTGCGCAGCCACCTCAACAATGTGCAGAAGGCCGGGATCCAGGTCACCACCTCGGCCACCGAAATTGCCGCATCGTCGAGGCAGCAGGAAGCGACCGGCATCGAGCAGGCCCAGACCAGCGTCGAGATCCTGTCCACGACCCGGGAAATCTCGGCCAACACGACCCAGCTCCTGCGCACCATGGAGCAGGCCACCGCGGTGGCCGAGTTCACCACCAGCGCCACCGCCGAAGCCCAGGGCAACCTCAAGCGCATGGACGCCACCATGCAGCACATGGTCACGGCGACCGACGCGATCAATGCCAAGCTGGCAGCGCTTTCGGAAAAGGCGAGCAACATCAACAGCGTGCTGGTCACAATCACCAAGGTTGCGGACCAGACCAACATCCTGTCGCTCAATGCCGCCATCGAGGCCGAAAAGGCGGGCGATGCCGGGCGCGGCTTCTCCGTGGTGGCCACCGAAATCCGGCGCCTCGCCGATCAGACGTCGGTGTCGACCTGGGACATCGAGCAGATGGTCAAGGAAATGCAGTCGGCGGTGTCGGCCAGCGTCATGGGCATGGACAAGTTTTCCGAAGAGATCCGGCGTAGCGTGGGCGAGGTGCACCAGGTGGGCGCACAGCTGTCGTCGGTGATGGATCAGGTGCAGAAGCTGGCGCCGCAGTTCGACCTGGTACTTGAAGGGATGCAGTCGCAGGCGGTCGGCGCATCGCAGATCTCGGACACCATGCTGCAACTCTCCGATGCCACGCAGCAGACCGTCGATTCCCTGCGAGCGACCAGCGAAGCGGTGCGCCAGTTGCAGTATGCAGCGGGCGACCTGCAGTCGTCGGTCGCCACCTTCTCCGTTAACAGCTGACGCCAACGATGAAACTGCTGGTCTTTCACATCGGCGCCGAGCGCTATGGCCTGCCCCTGGCGGGGATCGACCAGGTGCTGCCGGCGGCGGCGCTCAAGGCGCTCCCGCTCACGCCACCGTATGTGGCGGGCCTGCTCGACCTGCACGGCACGCCGGTACCCGTGATCGACCTGGCACAGCTGGCCGGCCTGGCGCCGTCGGCGCTGTGTTTCGATACCCGCATCGTGGTGGTCGACTATGTCGCGTGCAACGGCAGGGTGCGGGCTCTCGGCCTGCTGGCCGAGCGCGTCGAAGGGGTGCAGGGAGTGGCGCCGGGCCTGCTGCTTGATGCCGGTGTGCGCGGCGCGCCCTTCCTGGGCCAGGTCGCGGCCGACGGCGGCGCCATGCTGCAGCTGGTCGAGATCGAACACCTGTTGCCGGCGGACGTGCGCGCCCTGCTGTTTCCAGCGGGGGAAGCATGAACGCGCGCCGTTTGCTGCAGGATGCGACCGGTCTGAATATCACCGAGGCCGATGCGCAGCGCGCAATGCGCGAGCGGATGGCGCAGCTGGGCATGGCCGACAGCCATGCCTACCTGCGTGCGCTGGCAGGGAGCGAACTTTCCGCGCTGACCGAACTGGTGGTGGTCCCCGAGTCATGGCTGTTCCGCGATCCCGGCGCCTTCAGCGCCGCCACCGATTTCGTCCAGCGCCGGCTGGCACTGCACCCGGCGCGGCCGCTGCGCATCCTGTCGCTGCCATGCGCTAGCGGCGAAGAGCCGTATTCGATGGCCATGGCGCTCGACATGGCAGGGGTGGCGCCGCCATCGGTGCGGATCGACGCGATCGACCTGTCGCAGGTGTCGGTCCGGCGCGCGATCGCCGGGCACTATACGCGCAACGCCTTCCGCGGCGCCGACCTGGCCTTTCGCGAGCGTTACTTTATGGAGCAGGGGGGCGGCTACCAGTTGTGCGATGCGATCCGCGCCCGGGTCGGTGTCAGGCAGGGCAACCTGTTCGAACTCGACACCGCCGCCCTGGCCGGCAGTTACGACATCGTGTTCTGCCGCAACCTGCTGATCTACTTCGATGACCTTGCGGCGCACGCCGCGGCGAAGATCCTGCATACCCTGCTCGCTGACGACGGGCTGCTGTTTGCCGGCTATGCCGAGGTGCCTGCCTTGTGCCGCCATGGCTTTGCGGCGCTGCGTATTCGCGGCGCGTTCGCCCTCGAGAAGGCGGCGCCGGACCCGAAGCGTTTGGCGCCGCCCCTGCGCCGCGCGCAAGCGGTGCGCTCTGTTGTCCCTGCGCAGGCAGAGCCGCAGGAAGCGTTCTTCCGTGCAGCGCGTCATGCGCCGGCGCCGGCCGCCGCACAGCTTGACGACGCGTTGGCGCAGGCGTGGCGCCGGGCCGACGGCGGCGACTTCGCGGGCGCGGCCGCGCTCTGCCACACATTGCTGGCGACCGACCCGTCCAGCGCCGACGCCTATTTCATTCTCGGCATCGTCAGCGAGTGCCAGGGGCAGGTGGCGGCGGCGGCCGATTACTGGCGTCGCTGCGTCTACCTGCGGCCAGGCCATTACGAGGCGCTGTGCCACCTGGCCTTGCTGGCCAGGCAGAGCGGCGACGCGCAAGTTGCCGAGGCTTATCAGGAACGTGCCGCGCGCATTTACGCGCGCCGCCAGACGCAAGGGGGGGCCGAATGAACGCGCCAGTCACGACAGCGCCGGCGGGAACGGCCCGGCGCATTCTCGAACGCCCGGTCGACGATGCCTACCGCACCCACTGGGCCGATCACTTGCGCCAGCCTCGTGTCGCTGCAGAGGCGCCAGATGCCTCGGCACTGGTCTTTCGCATCGGTGCCGAGTGGCTCGGGGTGGCGGCTGCGACTGTGACGTCAGTTGCGCCGCTGGCCCCGGTGCACCGTGTGCCGCACCGGGGCGGGGCCGCGCTGCTGGGGGTCGTCAACGTGGGCGGGCGCCTGGTGCCGGCCGTGTCGCTGGGGCGGCTGCTCGGAATCGATGAAACCCGTGCCGAGGCCGTCACGGGGCGCCATGTCTTTGCGCGCCTGCTGGTGCTCGACTGCGCAGGTCAGCCTTGCGCCATTCCGGTGGCTGAACTGAAGGGCCTGGTGCGTTACGCCAGCGCGCACCTGGCAGCGCCGGCTGCCACCATCAACAAGGGACTGGAACGCCACCTTGGCGGCGTGCTGGCGCACGACAGCCTGCTGGTCGGCGTGCTCGAGCCCGCCTCCCTGGCGCGCCACTGCGCAGGGCTGCTCCGATGAGCCACGAGCCGCACGACCTGAGCCAGTTTTCGCTGCTCGACCTGTTCCGTCTGGAAGCCGACGGCCAGGTGCGCCAGCTCACCGAGGGCTTGCTGCGACTCGAAAGCGGTGCCGCCGATGCCGCTGTCCTGGACGCCCTGATGCGTGCAGCGCACTCGATCAAGGGCGCCGCCGCCATTGTCGGGCTGCACGTGCTTGTCCAGCTTGCGCACGTGATGGAAGATGCTTTCACGGCAGCCCAGGCCGGCACGCTGGATCTGCACCCGGCCTGCATCGACGTGCTGCTGGGGGGCGTCGACCTGATCGCGCAGGCATCGAGCGTGACCGAAGCATCGCTGGACGACTGGATGCTTCGGTACGGACCGCAGATCGCCGATGCCGTGACGGCTGTGCGCGCATTGGAGACACTGGCAGTGCCCCCATTGCGTGACGTTTCGCCGGGCGACGCCGCGCCGGCCGCGATGGATCCGGCGCTACCGCAGCCGTCGCCGGCGAGCGAGGTCCGCGCCAGCGCCGTCACGGACGAACTGCTGGCGCTGGCAACTGAAACCCGTGCCAATGCACACAAGCTCGCCTCGTTCAACGCGTCGCTGCAACGCTTCAAGCGGCAGCAGTCCGCCATGCTGCAGTCGCTCGCGCAGCTGCACGAGGCCGTGAGCGCCAGCGGTGATCCACGCCTGATCGAGCAGGCGGCGCTGGCACTGGCGCGTGCACAGCCTCTCAAGCTGCAGCTGCAGCAGCACATGGCCGATGCCGAAACCCATGAGCGCCGCGCCGCCCAGGTATCGACCCGGCTGGTGGACCAGGTACTGGCGCTGCGCATGTGTCCTTTCACCGAAGGCGTGCACGCCTTCCCGCGGATGGTGCGCGACCTGGCGCGCCAGCTCGGCAAGCAGGTCCAGCTGATTATCGAGGGCAGCGACATACCGGTCGACCGCGCCATCCTGGCCCGCATCGAAAGCCCGCTCAACCATCTGCTGCGCAACGCCCTCGACCACGGAATGGAAACGCCGGCCGAGCGCAGCGCAGCAGGAAAGCCGGCGCAGGGCACGATCCGGCTCACGGCGCGCCATCGTGGTGGCATGCTCGTGATCGACATCAGCGACGATGGCCGCGGCATCGATCCCGAGCGCGTGCGCAGCAGGGTGGTCGAGCGCGCACTGGGTAGTGCGGCCATGGCCGCGGCGCTGTCGCCGGCGGAATTGATGGAGTTCCTGTTCCTGCCCGGCTTCAGCCTGAAAGAGAGCGTGACTGAAATTTCCGGGCGCGGTGTCGGCCTCGACGTGGTGCAGCAGGTCGTACGCGAGCAGAACGGCAGCGTGCGCGTCGACAGTGCGCCGGGCCTGGGTTTTCGTACTGCCATCACGCTGCCCCTGACGCAATCGATCGTGCGTTCGCTGGTGGTGCAAGTGCAGGGCGAAGCGTATGCCTTCCCGATCGCCAAGGTGGAACGGGTGCTGCGGGTGGCGCGAAGCGCGGTGCATACCCTGGAAAACAAGCAGTTCTTCGAGCAGGACGGTGTGCATGTCGGGCTGGTCGCCGCGACCCAGATACTGGAGCTGGGCCAGCCGATGCCGGCCGCCGAGCTGGCGGTGGTGGTGATCGGCACGGGTGCGGCGTGTTACGCACTGGTGGTGGACGCCATCGCGGGTGAGCAATGCCTGACCGTCCAGTCGCTCGAGCCGCAGTTCGGCAAACTGCGCAACATTTCCGCCGGTGCCCTGCTGGACGACGGCTCCCCGGTGCTCCTGCTCGATGTGGCCGACCTGCTGCTCTCGATCGACAAGTTGCTGCATGAGGACGCGCTGCAGCAGCCGGCCGGGCAGGGCGGCGGCGATGCGCGCGCTGCGCGCCGCATCCTCGTCGTCGACGATTCGCTCACGGTACGCGAGATGGAACGCAAGCTGCTTGCCGCGCGCGGCTACCGTGTCGATACGGCGGTCGACGGCATGGACGGCTGGAACATGGCGCGCTCGGGCCACTACGACCTCCTGGTGACCGACATCGACATGCCGCGCATGGACGGCATCGAGCTCGTGCGCCTGGTGCGCCAGGATGCGCGCCTGCACAAACTGCCGGTGATGATCATCTCCTACAAGGACCGTCCCGAGGACCGCGCACGCGGCATGAACGCGGGCGCCGACTATTACCTGGCCAAGGGCAGCTTCCACGACGCCAGCCTGCTCGACGCCGTGTTCGACCTGATCGGCCCGGCTGCGCCATGAAGATCGGTATCGCCAACGACGTCGCCCCGGTCGCGGAAGCCTTGCGCCATGCCGTCACCGACGGAACCGGGCACCAGGTAAGCTGGATTGCCCGCACCGGTCCGGATGCGCTGCGCCTGTGCCTCGAAGCGCGCCCGGACCTGGTGCTGATGGACCTGAACATGCCCGGGCTCGACGGCGTCGAGGCCACGCGCCGGATCATGCGCGAGGCGCCATGCGCCATTCTGTTGGTAACCAGCCACCCGGAAGACCAGGTCGGCCAGGTGTTCCGCGCACTGGGCGCGGGGGCGCTCGACGTCACCGCGACACCGGTGCCCGGCGGCGGCGGGAATGGCGCGCATGAACTGCTGGCCAAGATCAAGACCATCGGCAAGCTGATCCGCTCCGACCACGTTGTTCCGGCAGTGGTCAGGGCCGGGCTCCAACGCGTACCAAGCCTTGCAGGCCCGGTCAGGCATTTGCTTGCCATCGGCGCGTCGACCGGCGGCCCGGTGGCCATCGCCGCCATCCTGGCCGGCTGGCAGGCGCCGCTCGACACCGCGGTCGTGGTGGTGCAGCACATCGACGCCAGCTTTGCCGGGCATTTCGCGCGCTGGCTCAACGATCAGCTCAGCATGCCGGCGCGGGTGGTGGCCGAGAACGATGTCCTGCAGGGCGGCGTGGTGCAGGTCGCGCAGAGCAACGACCACCTGACGCTCAGTGCCGGGCACCGCTTTCATTACCGGCCCGAGCCGCTCGACTATCCCTACCGGCCATCGGTGGATGTGTTCTTCGCATGCGTTGCCACCCATTGGGCTGCCTCGGCCACCGGGGTACTGCTGACGGGAATGGGCCGCGACGGTGCAGCCGGGCTGCTGGCCATGCGCCGGGCCGGTCATGCCACGATCGCCCAGGACCAGGCCAGCAGCGCTGTGTACGGGATGCCACGTGCCGCCGCCGAAATGGGCGCAGCCATGAATATTTTGCCTCTCGGCAAGATTGGTGCGGCGATTCGCGATAGAATTCGTGAATAACTCTGCGCCCGACAATGCGCGCATCTTCACATCATCAGGTTCCCATGTCCGAAGTCGTGCCCACGGGCATCAATACGCAAGATTCTTCCCCTCACCGTGTCAGGGTCTTGCTCGTCGATGACCAACTCATCATCGTCGAAGCCATTCGGCGCATGTTCGTCGGCCAGCCCGATATCGAATTCCATTATGTAACCGATGCCACCACGGCGCATGCGGCGGCGGCCGCGCTGCGGCCGACCGTGATCCTTCAGGATCTGGTGATGCCCGGATCGGACGGCTTCGACGTGATCCGCCAGTACCGCATTGACGCGGGCCTGCGCGCCGTGCCGGTGATTGTGCTGTCGGCCAAGGAAGACCCGAAACTGAAAGCGCACAGTTTCGCCGTCGGCGCCAACGACTATCTGGTCAAGCTGCCCGATCCGGTGGAGTTGCTGGCGCGCATACGCTACCATTCGGCCGCCTACATCAGCCGGCTCGAGCGCGACGAGGCCTTTCGTTTCCTGCGCGAGAGCGAGCAAAAACTGGCGGACGCGAATGTGCAGTTGCAAAAACTGGCGGCCCTGGACGGCCTCACCGGCATCGGCAACCGGCGCGCCTTCGATGACATCCTGCAGCGTGAATGGCAGCGTGGACAGCGCTCGAACAAGCCGCTGTCGATGCTGTTGTGCGATGTCGACTGCTTCAAGCTGTACAACGACGAGTTCGGTCACCAGGCCGGCGACCTCTGCCTGAAGAAAGTGGCGGCCGTGCTGACCGAGCAGCTCAAGCGTCCGGCCGACCTGGCGGCACGCTACGGCGGCGAGGAATTTGCCGTCGTATTGCCCGAAACCGACCTCGAGGGCGCACTGAAACTGGCCGAGGCCTGCCGTGCGCACCTGGCCAATCTGGCGCTCGAACATCCCGTGACCGACGCGGGCGTGGTGACGATATCGATCGGCGTGGCGTCGTTCGTACCGGCATCCGAGTACACGCCGGCGGACCTGATTGCCAGCGCCGACAAGGCCTTGTACGCCGCCAAGGCCGCTGGCCGCAACTGCGTGCGCCAGGGCTGAGCGGAAGCAGGCGCACCCGGGCGCCCTTGACGCTCCGGAGGACGTAAAAAAAACCTGCGGGCCTTGCGGCGCGCAGGTTTTCTGTTGAAGCGATGAACCTTACAACACCTCGCTCGCGTGATCGGCCAGACGCGAACGCTCGCCGCGCGCCAGCGTCACGTGGCCGCTGTGCGACCAGCCCTTGAAGCGGTCGACCACATAGGTCAGGCCGCTCGAACCTTCGGTGAGATACGGCGTGTCGATCTGTGCGATGTTACCGAGGCACAGGATCTTGGTGCCGGGACCGGCACGCGTGACCAGGGTCTTGACCTGCTTCGGCGTCAGGTTCTGCGCCTCGTCGATGATCAGGAACTTGTTCACGAAGGTGCGGCCGCGCATGAAGTTGAGCGATTTGATCTTGATGCGCGAGCGGATCAGGTCCTGCGTCGCCGCGCGGCCCCAGTCGCCGGCGTCCGAATCGGACTTGTTCAACACTTCCAGGTTGTCGTCGAACGCGCCCATCCACGGCGACATCTTCTCTTCCTCGGTACCCGGCAGGAAGCCGATGTCCTCGCCGACCGGCACCGTCACGCGGGTGACGATGATCTCGTTATAGAGCTTCGTTTCCAGCACTTGCGCAAGACCTGCGGCCAGGGCCAGCAGGGTCTTGCCGGTGCCGGCCTGGCCGAGCAGCGTAACGAAATCGCACTCCGGGTCCATCAGCAAATTGAGCGCGAAGTTCTGCTCACGGTTGCGCGCGGTGATGCCCCAGACACTGTTCTTGGTGTGGCTGTAGTCGCGCAGGACGCGCAGCACGGCGGTCTTGCCGTTGATTTCTTTTACTTGCGCATACATCGGCGCTTCGCCGCCCGAAGGTTCGAGGAACACGAACTGGTTCGTCAGCAGGCTCGGGATGAACGGGCCGTTGACACGGTAGAACGTCGCGTTGTTGCCGTTCTTGTTTTCCTGCCAGGACTCCATGTTCTTGCTGTGCTTGTCCCAGAAATCGTCCGGCAACTGGACGATGCCCGAGTACAGCAGGTCGGTGTCTTCCAGCACGTGGTCGTTGAAATAGTCTTCGGCCGGCAGTGCCAGCGCACGCGCCTTGATGCGCATGTTGATGTCTTTCGACACCAGCACGATCGCACGGTCCGGCTGCTCGGCGGCGAGCGCCTTGACCACGCCCAGGATCTGGTTGTCGGCCTTGCCGACTGGCAGGCCTTCCGGCAGCAGGGGACCGCTGTGCAGCCTGGTCTGGAAGAACAGGCGGCCTTTCGCATCCTTGTTGCCGAGCTTGGCCAGCTCGATGCCGGCCTCGATCCCGTCGTCGTCGATGTCGGCGATCAGGGCGTCGAGCGTGCGCGAGACCTGGCGTGCGTTGCGCGCGACTTCCGACATGCCCTTCTTGTGGTCATCGAGTTCCTCGAGCGTCATCATCGGGAGGTAGACGTCGTGTTCCTCGAAACGGAACAGGCTTGTCGGGTCATGCATCAGGACATTCGTATCGAGCACGAACACCTTGGTCTTGCCGGACCGGTCGGCCTTGCGGCTGGTCGACGACTTGACGTTGACCTCGACCGGCTTGTGCTTGGCCGGATGCGGTTCATCCTGATCGGATTCCTTCAGCTTGGCGACGGTGCCGGTCTCGGCACGCGCCGGCCAGGTCGACGCTTCGCCACCGATGGACGGGACGGCAGCGAGCGGCGTGGCTTTCGCCTTGCGCGCACGGCTGGATTTGGGAGCAGGCACGGCTTTACCGCTGATCAGGTCTTCGACAGGATCGGCTTCCACCGGCGCTGCGGCAATGGCGCGCACGGGAGACTTGCCGGGTTCGGCTTTCGGGTATTCATTGACCGGCAACAGCGTGGCCGGCTTGGTGGGCATCTTTGGTAATGGCATCAGGTTCTCAATCTAAAAATGTGGAGGACGCCTCGCGCCAGCGCGTCGTGGGACGCGCTGCCGGGCGGGTTCGATGCAACTGGATAATACGTTGGGGGCGCGGGCCAGGGCCGGGAGAACCGGCGTGGCAGGCTGCCAGATTGGAATGATGCTGAGATAAAACGGGTTGACTCAAAATAACGGGGATCGTCCAGCAGGTTGATCGAATGGTGCCACCTGTTAAGGCTGGCTCTTCACAAATTCGAGCACTTCATCGACGTGATCACTGACCTTCACGCCACGCCATTCTTTCACCAATCGGCCGTGAGCGTCAACGACAAACGTACTGCGCTCGACCCCCCGGACTTGCTTGCCATACATGTTCTTGGTCTTCATGACGCCAAACTGGTTGCACACCAGTTCTTCCGGATCGGAGATCAGCTCGAAGGGCAGGCCGAGCTTGGCCTTGAAGCCTTCATGCGAGCGCAGCGAGTCGCGGCTGATGCCATAGACTTCGGTGCCGGCAGCGAGAAAGGCGTCATGATGGTCGCGGAAGGCCATGCTCTCGGTGGTGCAGCCGGGGGTGTTGTCCTTCGGGTAGAAGTACAGGACCGTATATTTTGCCGGACGCCCTTCGAACTGGAAGCTCTGGTCGCCGGTCATGGCGGCGGAAAAATTCTCTACGGTTGCTGCGCTTGGGCTGTCGGCCACGGGGTTCTCCTGGACTGGTAGGGCAGGATCGGCCTCGTGCCATCCTGCATAGCGCTCATCATAATCGGCTCTGGACGTCGGTGCCAGTCCGGCGTGCCGATAGGTCAATGGCCGATGGCGCCTTCGATGATCAAGGCCAGCGTCACCTTGCGGCCTTCGCCCATCAACACATTGTAGGTGCGGCAGGCGGCCTGGCTGTCCATCGACTCGACGCCGATGTGGCGCGAGGACAAAGCGGCAATCAGGCGCGGATGCACGAAACGCTGGCGCTCGCCGGTACCAAGAATGACGACATCGGGCGCATCTGCAGCAATCTGCTCGAAATGCGCCGCCTGCAGATCCTCGAAACGCGTCACATCCCACGGACGGGGCGGCGTTTCCGGCATCACAATCAGGCTGTACTCGAAACGCTGGGCGTTGATTTCCACGCCCGAGGCATCGTAGCCGGTCACGGTCTGGTATTGTTGGGTGCTGTCGGAATGGAGCTTCATCGTAGGAATCGCCGTGGGCAAACGTGGGCAGCCATTGTAACCTTTCCCTCACTTTTGCCCCGGTGCGTGCCGGGCGGACCACAGGTTGCTTAAATCGACCGCTTTCGGCAGAATGGTATTTTTCGCACTGCAACATGCGGGCAACCTACAGGTGACAATTTGCGACCGATTCTGAAATCGAACAAGCTCGACGAGGTGTGCTACGAAATCCGCGGCCCGGCGCTGGAGCAGGCGCGCCAGATGGAAGACGACGGCCACAAGATCATCAAGCTCAACATCGGCAACCTGGCCGTGTTCGGTTTCGACCCGCCCGACGAGATCATGCAGGACATGATCCGCAACATGCACGGCGCCGCCGGCTACACGGATTCGAAGGGCCTGTTTGCGCCGCGCAAGGCGGTCATGCATTACACCCAGCAAAAGAAAATCGCCGGTGTCCGTATCGACGATATCTATCTGGGCAATGGCGCCTCCGAACTGATCGTCATGGCGATGCAGGGCCTGCTCAATAACGGCGACGAGGTGCTGGTGCCGGCGCCGGATTATCCGCTCTGGACGGCCGCCGTGAGTCTCGCCGGCGGGGCGCCGGTGCACTACATCTGCGACGAGCAGGCCGACTGGATGCCGGACATCGCCGACATGCGCCGCAAGATTACGCCGAATACGCGCGCGATCGTCGTCATCAACCCGAACAACCCTACTGGCGCCCTGTATCCGCGCGACATCCTGCTCGAGATCGTCGAACTGGCGCGCCAGCACAGCCTGATCATCTATGCCGACGAAATCTACGACAAGGTGCTGTACGACGGCCACCAGCACGATTCGATCGCCTCGCTGGCCGACGACGTATTGTTCGTCACCCTGAACGGCCTGTCGAAGAATTACCGCTCTTGCGGTTACCGTGCCGGCTGGATGGTGGTCTCGGGCGAAAAACGCCACGCAAAAGATTATATCGACGGCCTCAACATGCTGGCCTCGATGCGCCTGTGCGCGAACGCGCCGGGGCAGTTCGCGATCCAGACCGCGCTGGGCGGCTACCAGAGCATCAACGACCTGGTGGGCCCGGGTGGACGCCTGCTCAAGCAGCGCGACCTCGCGCATCAATTACTGACTGACATTCCGGGTGTGACCTGCGTCAAGCCAAAAGCGGCGCTGTACATGTTCCCGCGCCTGGACCCGGCGATGTACCCGATCGCCGACGACCAGCAGTTCATCTGCGAACTGCTGGGCGAGGAAAAGGTATTACTGGTGCAGGGCACCGGCTTCAACTGGAAGTCCCCGGACCATTTCCGGCTCGTGTTCCTGCCCAATTCCGATGACCTGACGGACGCTTGTGCGCGCATCGCACGCTTCCTCGACGGTTACCGACGACGCCACGCGCGCTAACATCACCCTGAATCGACCATGAAACCCATCAAAGTTGGCCTCCTCGGCATCGGCACCGTCGGTGCAGGCACGTTTAATGTGCTTAACCGCAACCAGGAAGACATCCGCCGACGCGCCGGCCGCGGCATCGAGATCACGATGGTCGCCGCCCGTAACACCGAACGGGCAGGGCGCCTGACGAATGGCAAGTGCCAGATCGTCGACGATCCTTTCCTGGTCGTCGACAGCCCGGACGTCGACATCGTCGTCGAACTGATCGGCGGCTATGAATTGCCGCGCGAACTAGTGCTGCGCGCCATTGCCAACGGCAAGCACGTGGTCACGGCGAACAAGGCCCTGCTCGCATTGCACGGCAACGAAATTTTTGCAGCCGCCCAGGAAAAGGGCGTGATGGTCGCCTTCGAAGCAGCCGTCGCCGGCGGCGTGCCGATCATCAAGGCGCTGCGCGAAGGACTGACGGCGAACCGCATCGAGTCGGTGGCCGGCATCATCAACGGCACGACCAACTTCATCCTGTCCGAGATGCGCGACAAGGGGCTGGACTTCGACGTCGTGTTGAAGCAGGCACAGGAGCTGGGCTATGCCGAAGCCGACCCCACTTTCGACATCGAAGGCGTCGATGCGGCCCATAAACTGACCATCATGTCGGCGATCGCCTTCGGCATCCCGGTGCAGTTCGACAAAGCCCACATCGAGGGCATCAGCGCGCTGCAGGCGGACGACATTCGCTACGCGGAGCAGCTCGGCTACCGCATCAAGCTGCTCGGCATCACGCGCCGTTCGACGGTCGATGGCGTCGAGGGCATCGAATTGCGTGTGCACCCGACCCTGATCCCGACCACGCGCCTGATCGCCAACGTCGAAGGCGCGATGAACGCGGTACTGGTGGAAGCCGACGCGGTCGGCTCGACCCTGTACTACGGCAAGGGCGCCGGCGCAGAACCGACCGCATCAAGCGTGATCGCCGACCTGGTCGACGTGACGCGCCTGGCGACGGTCGACCCGTACTGCCGCGTGCCGCACTTGGCCTTCCAGCCGAACCAGATGACCGACGTGGCTATCCTGCCGATGTCGGAGATCACGACCAGCTATTACCTGCGCGTGTACGTGAACGACCAGCTCGGCGTGATGGCCGACCTGACCCGCATCCTGGCCGACGCCGGGATCTCGATCGACGCGGTCCTGCAAAAGGAAACACGCGGCGACGCCCGTACCGACATCATCATGATCACCCACCAGACGCGCGAGAAAAAGGTCGACGCGGCGATTGCGCGCATCGAGGCACTCGGTTCGGTGGTCGGGAAGGTGATCCGGATCCGGCTGGAAACGCTTAGCTAAGGTCGTGTGGCCTGGCCTCGCCCGTCCGGACAGGGCGGGCGACTGCATTCGATCAGAAAGTCGGTCGCAAACTCGTCGACGGTCGGGGCGGGCACGCCGTCCTCGTCGTCGAGCGAAGCGGTGGTGAGATCGAGCAGCGCGTACTCGATGTCGTCGAACAGCGCGTCAAGCGCGCCGCGCTGGATGGATGGGAGCTTGGGCGAATTCATCCGAGCATTCTACTCACGCTGCGCTGCACAACAAGCAGTCGACACGACCGGTTTGCGGCCGCTCAACTGGGTTCCTGCGCACACTCCAGTTGCTTTTGCGAACAACATTTGGCCAACGGCGAGGTCGGTTCTTTTGCCTTCCGCTGTCGCGGCTCGCGATACCTTTCGTACCGTCAGGCTAGCATTCCAACGCAATGATGATTTTAAGCAATATAGCGATTGTGGCGCGTCCCGCGCTGTTGTAAATTACCCATCTCTCTATCACGGGCCTACCGCATGAGCCAGTCGAGCCAATTTTCCTTGCTGTCGCAACGCCGGTTCGCGCCGTTTTTCTGGACCCAGTTCCTCGGCGCTTTCAACGACAACCTGTTCAAGACCGCGCTGCTCGTTGCGCTGACCTACGACGCCTTGTCCTGGACCACGCTTGATCCGGGTTTGCTGAACAACCTGATCCCCGGCCTGTTCATCCTGCCGTATGTCGTCTTTTCCGCCACCGCCGGACAGATCGCCGACAAGGTGGAAAAGGGCAAGCTGGCGCGCTTCGTGAAACTGCTCGAGGTCGTCATCATGCTGGTCGCGGCCGTGGGCTGGATGACGCATACGCTGTGGCTGCTGATCGCGGCCGTGGTCGGCATGGGCGTGCACTCGACCCTGTTCGGACCCGTCAAGTACGCTTACCTGCCGCAACACCTGAAGCAGGAAGAACTGGTCGGCGGCAATGGCGTGGTCGAAATGGGGACCTTTGTCGGCATCCTGCTCGGAGAAGTGGCAGGGGCCTTGCTGGTGGCCTACAAACCGTTCGGGATCGAACTCGTGGCCGGCGCCAGCATCCTGATGGCACTGATCGGCCTGGCTGCGAGCTGGCGCATCCCGGCTTCGCCGCCACCGGTGCCCGAGCTGAAAATCAATTACAACTTCGTGACCGAGTCGGTGCGCAACCTGCGCTTTTCGAGCCAGAACCGTACCGTCTTCCTGTCGATGCTGGGCAACTCCTGGTTCTGGTTCTACGGCGCCCTGGTGCTGTCGCAATTCCCGGTCTACGCCAAGGATTACCTGCACGGCGACCACAGCGTCTTCGTGCTGCTGCTCACCGTCTTCTCGCTCGGCATCGGCGTCGGCTCGCTGCTGTGCGAAAAACTCTCGGGACGCAAGGTCGAGATCGGCCTCGTCCCCTTCGGCTCGATCGGCCTGTCGCTGTTCGGCATCGACCTGTATTTCGCGAGCCTGGCCTACACCAACACGGCCACGGTGGACGCCTTCGCGCTGCTGGCGCAACCCGGTGCGCTGCGCATCCTCGCCGACCTGGTCCTGATCGGCGTCTTCGGCGGCCTGTTCATCGTGCCGCTGTTCGCACTGATCCAGACCCGCTGCGACCCGAAGCACGTCTCGCGCACGATCGCCGGCATGAACATCCTGAATGCCCTGTTCATGGTGGCCGCGGCCGGCGTGGCCATTCTGCTGCTGGGGCAGGGCTTCTCGATTCCGGAGATGTTCCTCATCACGGCCTTGCTGAACGCTGTGGTGGCGGTGTACATCTTCTCGCTGGTGCCCGAGTTCCTGATGCGCTTCCTGGCCTGGATGCTGATCCACACAATCCACCGCGTCCATACCGTCGATGTGGAGCGCATCCCCGACGAGGGGCCGGCGGTACTGGTGTGTAACCATGTCAGCTATGTCGACGCCATCGTCATCGGCGCCGCCAGCCCGCGTCCGATCCGCTTCGTGATGGACCATCGCATTTTCAAGATGCCGCTGCTGGGCTGGATTTTCCGCACCGCGAAAGCAATTCCTATCGCATCGGCCAAGGAAGACCCGTTCATGATGGAGCGCGCCTTCATCGACATCGCCGAGGCGCTGCACCAGGGCGACCTGGTCTGCATCTTCCCCGAAGGCAAGCTGACCACGACGGGCGAGCTGAACGAGTTCCGCGGCGGTATCGCGAAAATCGTCGAGCGCAGCCATGTGCCGGTGATTCCGATGGCGTTGCGCGGCTTGTGGGGCAGCGTGTTTACGCGCGATCCGGGCAATGTGTTCGAGCGCTCCTTCTCTCGCGGCTGGCGCTCGAAACTGGCGCTGGCGGTCGGCGTGCCAGTCAAGCCGCAGGAAGCGACGCCGGAATATCTGTACGAGCAGGTACGGGTGCTGCGCGGGGAGTGGAAGTAAGCCGGGCGCGCTGACGGTCGGCGTGATCTGCATCGCCTGCGCGCCGAAAAACTTGCTTTAGGCATCACAAAAACCTGAGAAAAAATTTTTGCCTCAGGTATAATTGCGGGCTAGTCGGGGCGTAGCGCAGCCTGGTAGCGTACGTGCATGGGGTGCACGGGGTCGGAGGTTCGAATCCTCTCGCCCCGACCAAGAGAATCAATCGGAAAGGCCAGTCTTCGGACTGGCCTTTTTCGTTTTTATTCCAGCGCCACTTCCCTGGCCCGATACGCCTCAGTCTGCTTGAGCAGGCTGCAGACCGCGTCCACTACCCGTGCCGGCGCCAGGCTTTCCACACAGTCGTGATGGCACACGCTGCGTTCGCAGTCGGGGCATTCCACGTCACCGTTCAGCACGCGGCCCGGGACCCGCCACGGCGTGTGCTGCGCGTCCGTCAGCGCCTGCAGGCTGACAATGGGCGTGCCGACAGCGGCGGCGAGTTGCACCGACTCCGGGTTGTTGCTGACCACGAGCGAGGCCTGGGCCAGCAGAGCGCCCAGTGCGCCGATGTCCAGCTGGCCGGCAAGCGAATGCACGCGCGCACCAGCGGGGATGTCGATGGCGTCGATCAGCGCCTGTTCATGGGCACCGCCAGTGAGCACCAGCGGGCAGCCGATGCGCTCATGCAGCGCGCGGATCAGGCTGCTCCAGTGGCGCTGGGGATAGCGCCTTGCCTGGGCGCCCGCGCCAGGATGCAGCGCCAGCCAGCGCCTGGACGGATCGATGCCGGCCGTGCGCAAGCGCCTGCGCACGGCCGCCAGGTCCATCTCGAGAGGCACGAACGCGAGGCGCTCGTCGGCGATCTCGGCGCCAAGGCGGCGCACCAGGTCGAGATGGCGCTGGACCGGGTGGCGCAGCATGGCGCCCGGCTCCGGATCGGCGATCGGGTGCGTGAGCAGTCCAGTGGGATTTTCCCGGCACCAGGCGGCCCGCAGCGCAATGCCGGCCAGTTGGCACAGCAGGGCCGCGGGCAGGGCACTGTCGCTGCAGCGCGTGAAGATGACGGCGCCATCGAAGCCTTGCGCAGCCAGCCTGGCGATCGACCCGAGGTGCGATGCGGGCGACGCTGCCGCACCTTGTTCCGTCCATGGCGCATCAAAGGCGAGCACGGCATCGACATCGGGCAGATAAGGGGCGAGCGCCGCCCCGGCAGCCGAAGCGAGCAGCGTCAGCCTGCGCCCCGGACATTGGGCGCGCAGGGCCCGCAGCGCCGGCGTACACGTCAGGACGTCGCCAGGCGCACGCAGCTGCACGCACAGCAGGTGCCGTGCATCGTTCCAATCAGTCATCGTGGTCATGAGCCTGGTCATGCGCCTGGTCCTGGTGGCCGGCAATCAGGACGGCCGCGGCGTACAGGTCGGGTGCCATGCGGGTGGGGATGCGGCGCGGTCCGAGCCGCCATTCGGTCTCGTTGCCCTTATCGAGCAGCACGGTGCGGCAGCCTGCGCGGTTGCCGGCCTCGACATCGTGCAGGACGTCGCCGATCATCCACGAGGCGCGCAGGTCGATGCCGTGCTCGGCCGACGCCTTGAGCAGCAGGCCGGGCAGGGGTTTGCGGCAATGGCATTCGATGGCATACGGCGCGACTGTGCCCCGCGGATCGTGAGGGCAGTAATAAAAGCCTTCGAGGCTCAGGTTTTCGCGAAACAGCAGGTCGGTCAGGCGGTCGCTGACCGCAGGCATCGCGTCCTCCGGGAAGCGTCCCTGGGCAATTCCCGGCTGGTTGCTGACGACGAAAAAACGGTAATCGAGCCGGGCCAGCAGACGCAATGCCGGCGCGGCGCCGTTGCTGAGGCGAATGCGGCGCGGCTCCACGTTGTGCTGCAGGTTGTCGACGAGCGCGCCGTCCTTGTCGAGAAAAATCGCTTTCATGTCAGTACCACCATATTTGCTCCTAGAAAGGTGTGATGCCGGACGCCGTCCCGGCCCGGGTCTCGTCGAGTACGTCCGCATACACGGCGCAAGCCTGCTGCGCCAAGGCACGCCAGGTGTAGTGGCGCCAGGCCCGGACCAGGCCTTCCACGCCCATGCGCATGCCGAGCGCGGGATCGGCTTGGAGCAGGGCCAGGCGCTCGGCCAGGGCACGCGGGTCGCGCGAGGGGATCAGGAAACCTGTGAGGCCATCGACGACCGTGCTTTTGATGCCGCCCACCTCCGAGCCGATGACCGGGCGCGCGCAGGCCATTGCTTCGACCGGGGTGATGCCGAAGGGCTCGAACCAGGGTGTGGCGACGAGCACGTCGGCGGCGCCGTACCACAAGCGCAGGGCGGCGCGCGGCTGCTGGCCGACGAAGCGCACGTGGCCGTCAATGCCGAGCTGGCATGCAAGTGCCTTCAAGCGGGCAAGCTCAAGGTCCTCGCTCCCATCCGCGCCGCCGACGACGAGCAAATCGGCATCGACTCCGTGCCGTTCGCGCAGCGTCGCCAGACCCTGGATCACCGTGTCGACGCCTTTGCGCGGCATCAGGCGCCCCAGCTGAAGCACCGTGAAACGTCGCGGGTCCAGGCCGAGCTGCGCGCGCGCCGCAGTACGCGGCACTGGCCAGAATTCATCCGGGGCGAAGCCGCGCGGCGCGATCGTGATGCGGCTTGACGCCGCGCCGTACAGCTGTTCCATGTCGAGCCGGTCTTGCGCGCATCCGGCCATGATGCGGTCGGCCTGGCGCATCAGGGCCGCCTCGATGCGGGTGCGCTCGGGCGCAAACGCGTCGGCCGTGCGCTGGCCCAGGCGGCGCGCGTCGCCGAGCGCGTGAAACGTGATCACATAGGGAATGCCGAGCGCAAGCTTGAGCTGCTGGGCGACCATGCCGGACATGAAGCAATTCGCGTGAACGATGTCGTAGGGGCCGGCCAGGCGGCGCGCAAAGCGGATCACGAAGCGAGCGAAGGCGTCCATCCAGGGGAGCAATTGCTCCTTCGGCAGATGGTGCGCGGGACCGGCCGGTACGTGGATGAGGCGCACCTTGTCGTCCAGCTGCACGACCTGCGCTTGTGCGGGCGCGTCGCGCCGCGTAAAAATGTCGACGCGGGCGCCGGCCAGCGCCAGTTCGCGTGCCAGGTTGGCGACATACACGTCCTGGCCGCCCTCGATGCTGCCTGGCGCCGCGAGCGGGGATGCGTGCTCGCTGATGAGGGCAAGGTGCCAGGTCTGGTTGCCGGGCTGCGCGCTCAGCAGCGGTTCGTTCAGTCGCATGCGCTGCTCCTGCGGGTGTGCCAGGTCAGGATCTTGAGTCGACGCATGGCAGCCTCAGCTAAAACGGACGCGGTAGCGGATGGCCCCGGCCAGGCGCCAGAACACCGCCAGCGGCGGGATCAGGACCGAGGTGACGACGACATCGAGGATGTAGGACACGCTGCGCACCGTGCCGCGCAGGCGTTGCCTGCACAGCCGCGCCGTGAGCGCCAGCCAGCCCAGGCCGGCAAGCAGGGTGCCGGGGCCGCTGCCGGCGGCGAGCAAGCCCAGCGCGGCCAGCAGCGCCCCGACGGCGAGGTAGTAATCCCAGGGAGGCGCGGCGGCGATGTGCTCGCGGTACAGCCGCGGATGTTTTTTATAGAGCAGGGCGTCGAACACGGCCGCATGCGTGCGGACCAGGCTCGCGCCCCAGGGCGCCGGCTGCATCGGCAGCACCACCAGCGCATCGGGTGCGCGCGCGATGTGCGCGCCGAGCGCCAGCAGGCGGAAGTGGAGGTCGGCATCGCAATGGGCTGCCTGTTCGAAGCGTTCGTCGAATCCTTCGAGCCGCTCGAGCAGGCTTTTGCGGCAAAAGCAGTTGGTGGTGCAAAATGCCGCGTCCTGCGCTTCGCCCACCGCGTGCCCGGCTTCGGTAAGCCGCGCCGGCAGGCGCAGGTCGAGCCGCCCGCACAGCACGTCGACGTCGTCGCCAAAGGCAGCCAGGCCCTGCGCCAGCCAGGAAGATGCGGGCACCGCGTCCTCGTCCGTAAAGGCGAGGATAGCCCCCTGGGCGCTGCGCCAGCCGAGATTACGCGCGGCAGCCGGGCCGTGCCGGTTGGCGTTCGCGAGATACACCAGGCGCGGGCCGCGATCGAGCGTGCGCGTGCGCCAGCCGGCCACCAGGTGCAGCGTGTTGTGGTTCGGTTCATCGTCCACGACGATGATTTCGTAGGATGTGCCGGGCAGGGTCTGGCGGGTAAGCGTGTCAAGGCAACGGTCGAGCAGGTCCATCCGGCCGCCCGTTGGCAATATGACCGATATCCCGATCGCGCCGCTGGCTGTCCCTGGCGTCATACCTGGCATGCTGCTCTCCGGTGGGTTAACGGGCGTTTCCTTGATGAGAGTGGTTCGAGTGCGCGACGAACGGCTGAGTTCCTGCCCGATTGGGTGTGCTGAATCTGGATCAAGTGGCGACGTCGTCTGGTCCACAATCAGGCACGCACCGTGCATAAATATTGCCCAGCATGCGAAGGATTGGTCCTACAGCGGACGCGGGCGGCGGAAGTACGCTGCGTAATGCATGGACGAAAAAAAGCCCGCGCAAGGCGGGCATGGATTCACCGCGGCAGCGTTCACACGCTACCGAGGCCGGCTCAGCTAACGCAGATACATCCGATCATCCGCGCGAAAATCCGGTGTCATCGTCCATCTTGCGGTCGCCCGCCAGTTTGTTGGCGCCGGCCGGGCTCTTCGGATAGCCGCCTGCGGCATCGTTCGATTCGTGCACCCGGTCCGGGTCCTGCTGCATGCTGCCGCCTGGTTTCCAGCCCGGATTGTCGCTCGTCGGACCCGAGTTGCCCGGGCTGCGCGGCAGGCCGCCGGTGGTGTCGTTCGACTGGTGCAGCCCGGCATCGCCTTCGGTCCCCGTTTCGAGGCCCCCTTCACCGGTTTGCGAGCCGGCGCGGTCGGTGCTGGCCGCTGCGCTACCAGCCGGATTGCTCTGCGAACGCCCTGTGGACTCCCCGCCCTGACCCGACTGCATCGATTGCCCCACGCCGTGATGAAGGCCGAGCGAGCCGCCCTGCAGCTCGGGCTGGCGTGGATCCTGCGGATTCATGCGCTGGGCAGCCTGCGTGTTGCCGGCATGTTGAAGCAGGTCGGTGCCGCTGTCGGCCGCGCGATGGCCCACTGGCTGTTCGAGCTGGCCATAGGCGCTTGAGCGCTGTTCCATCTGGCGCTGGTGGCTGTCGGTGATGCCCTGTTGCGGACCGCTGCCGCCACTCTGCTGGGTTTGCATGGAACCACCCGGCAGATCCCAGCGGCTGCTGTCTTCGGCAAATGGGCCTGGGCCCATGCCGCTTTGCTGGGTGCCCATCTGGTCGATGCCCTGGCGGCCCTGCTGTTGCGAGGCGCCTTGCGGATAGGTATGGTCGAGCGGCGCGTCCGGGGCGGTCTTGCCCTTGGCATTCTCGTTCCACTTTTCGTTGGCGCCGTTATTCGTCTGGTTGTTCATTTCAGTGCGTTGATTCGCGTCCATATCATTTCCTTTCAAAAACGTTTTTTTGCTGGCGATACTGTACCGACATCTGCCTGTCGACGCCGCCTGATCTTGCCATCATGCGCGTCCTCGCGTAGATTCAGTATAGGAAGACGCAGCGGTAGTGTGTAGGACAACAACTGACGGGAATAGTGATCAGAAGCACCCTATTGCGTAAGTGCATTTTCTGTCGCCTGTAGTCCTACAAAGTCATCTGAAAATGTCCTATACCCTCATCTAATTAGCATGCCTACTATGAATTCGACGTTCGCTCATCGGCGTTACACCGATGGGGGAGGGCCGAGCCTGCCGCAGGACGCGGCGGTTTTATCAGTGAACAGGGAGAACACGATCATGGCTTCGAGTAACCAGGGTAACAAACAGGGCGGTAACCAGTCCAACAGCCAGAGCGCCGGCGGCACCCGCAATCGCGGTTTCGCATCGATGGATCCGCAGCGTCAGCGAGAAATCGCCAGCCAGGGTGGCAAGGCAGCTCACCAGAAAGGTACCGCGCACGAATTCACCTCCGAGGAAGCGCGCCGCGCCGGCAGCATGAGCCACGGCAACCGTCAATCGGCGAGCGCCGGTTCGGGCAGCTCCTCGCGCACGTCCGCCAAGAGCGGTGGTCGCAGCTCGAAAGAGTAAGACCTGGCGCTGCGCCCGGCCGCCGTCGTGCAGGCGGCACGGGCCGTAACGACGAACATGTACGGGGAGCGCGCTGCTCCCCGTTTTCTTTCCATGCCTACACTACACGCCGATGGGATGCGGTAGAATCGCTGCGCCTTTTTAAACAATTCCTGAGGAACATCGTGGTCAAAGAAGCGGTCATTCGTCAAGTAAAGTGCATGTCCATGTCGTGCGATCGCGTCGGCAATTCGCTGCTAGCCAAGTTTTCCACGGAGGGCGCAAGCGATGTCTGCCTGCATATCCCGGCGACCATCGTGTTCTGGTTATTGAAGCATATGCCGGTCAACCAGGATCCGAACCTGCAGCCACCCGCGGCGCCGGCGCCGCAGCTTACCCAGCAGGACTGGGAGAATCCGGCGAACCCGCGCGCGCTGACGCTGAGCTGCCGCGAACTGCCGGGCAAGCTGCGCATGGCGTTCAACCTCGACCGGACGCCGAACCTGGTGTTGCTCCTCGACCGCAGCAACGTCGAGCTGATGCGCCAGATCATGGTCGTCTACAGCAGCGAGCTGATCGATCTGGACGCATAACAAGCGTCTCTTTTTGCCGGTGCCGCGCTTGCCCGTGCAGGAAGCAAGCGTGGCAAATCCGGTATCATGCTTCACTTCGTGAACAGTCCAACAAAGGATCAGCCATGCCTATCAAAATCAGCCAGCATTTCGATTCGGGCGCCATTGAAGTGGTGCAAGCGGACAGCGCGAAACAGATCGACCTGAACCTGCGCCGCGACAGCAACGCGGACATTCACCAATGGTTCCACTTCCGCCTGCAAGGCGCGCGCGGCCAGGCCTGCACTATCCGTTTCGGCAATGCCGGCCAGGCAACGTATCCGAAGGGCTTTGAGGGCTACCAGGTTGCGGCAAGCTACGATACCGAGAACTGGTTCCGCGTGCCGACCAGCTTCGACGGCAAGATCATGACGGTCACGCACACGCCCGAGCTCGACAGCGTCTACTACGCCTATTTCGAACCCTACACCTGGGAGCGCCACCTGCGCCTGCTGGGCGAAGTGGCCGAGAATCCGATGGCGCGCGTGCATGACATCGGCACCACGATAGACGGGCGCGACATGAACCTGGTAGTCATCGGCGACCCGGCAGCCGAGAAAAAGATCTGGGTCATCGCGCGCCAGCACCCGGGCGAGACGATGGCCGAATGGTATGTCGAAGGCATGATGGATGCGCTGCTCGACGACGCCAATCCGGTCGCCCGCAAACTCCTGCAGCGCGCCGTGTTCTACATTGTGCCGAACATGAACCCGGACGGCTCTGTGCGTGGCAACCTGCGCACCAATGCGGCCGGCGCCAACCTGAACCGCGAATGGATGACGCCGACGCTGGAACGCAGCCCCGAAGTACTGTGCGTGAAGAACAAGATTCACGAGACCGGCGTCGACATGTTCTTCGATATTCATGGCGATGAGGCATTGCCGTACAACTTCGTGGCGGGCAACGAGATGCTGGCCGATTTCACGCCCGAGCGCAAAGCACGCCAGGACGCCTTCGTGGCCCAGTACATGGCGGCCAGCCCCGACTTCCAGAACGTCTACGGTTACGCCGCCAGCAAGTACAACGAGGAATTGCTGACGCTGGCCTCGAAGTACATCGGCCACACCTTCAAATGCCTGTCGCTGACACTGGAAATGCCGTTCAAGGACAACGCCGACCTGCCCAACAGCCATACCGGCTGGAACGGCGCGCGCAGCGCGGCCCTGGGCGCGGCGATCCTTCAGCCAATTTTGCAGTCGCTGGACTGACGGTGGGGAACTGAGGTGGGTGTCGAGATCGAACGCAAATTCTTGCTAAGTGGCGACGCCTGGCGTGGGCTGGGTACGCCAAGCCTGCTGCGCCAGGGCTACCTCAGCGCAGACCCGGCGCGCGTGGTGCGCGTGCGCATCCAGGGCGAGTCGGCTTTTCTCACGATCAAAGGCAAGAGCCAGGGCGCAAAGCGTGGCGAGTGGGAGTATCCGATTCCCTTGCCTGAGGCGGCCGAGCTGCTCGATACGCTGTGCCAGCCGCCCCTGATCGAGAAATATCGCCGATGCATCCGGATCGGCGCCCATGTCTGGGAAGTCGACGAATTCCTGGGCGCGAATGCCGGCCTGGTCGTGGCCGAGATCGAACTGGCCAGCGAAGACGAAGCTTTCGAGAAGCC
The DNA here is from genome assembly GCF_051262535.1 of Massilia sp. CMS3.1. NCBI lineage: Bacteria > Pseudomonadati > Pseudomonadota > Betaproteobacteria > Burkholderiales > Oxalobacteraceae > Massilia > Massilia sp. CMS3.1. The sequence goes on from NZ_JBIMES010000014.1 coordinate 100,073, forward strand.
CGACTGGATCGGCGTGGAAGTCACGCACGACGCCCGCTATTTCAATTCGAACCTGATTCGCCACCCGTATTCCTTCTGGAAGGATCCAGCATGACCAGCATGGCCCGGCGCAGCGCGCTCTTTTTCAGCCTCACCACGCTGCTGGCGAGTGCCGGCGTCAGCGCCGCGCAACCGGCTGCGTATTTTCCGCGAGCCGGCGAGTGGACACGCAAGGCGCCCGCCGAGCTGGGCATGGATGCGGCGGCGCTGGCTGCCGCCGTTCAATATGCGCAGAGCCAAGAAACCAATCGCGCCGTCGATTTTTCCGATCAGGATGCCACCTTCGGTTCACGCCTGGGTTCGATGCCGACACGCCGCGCCCGGACCAATGGCGTGGTCATCTACAAGGGCTATGTGGTGGCCGAGTTCGGCGACACGGCCTTTGTCGATCCGACCTATTCTGTGGCGAAAAGCATGTTGGCGACAGTGGCCGGCGTGGCCCAGCGCGACGGGCGCATCGGCAAGCTCGACGAGCCGGTCGGCAAGCGCGTGAACGACGGCGGTTACGCGTCGTCGCGCAACGCGCTCGTTACCTGGCGCCAGCACCTGCAGCAGGAAACCGAGTGGGAAGGCAGCCTGTGGGGCAAGAATGCCGACTTCATCGGAAAGGAACAATTCGGCGCCGGCGAACGCAAGCCGCGCGGCCTCGGCGCGCCGGGCAGCCATTACGAATACAACGACGTGCGCATCAACCGCTTCGCGCTCTCCTTGCTGCGCGTGTTCGAGAAGCCGGTGCCGGAAGTATTCCAGGAGCAAGTGATGGATGTCATCGGCGCCTCGAACACTTGGAAATGGGTCCCCTACAACAACAGCTATGTCGAGCTGAACGGCAAGCAGGCGCCATCGGTCAGCGGCGGGACGCGCTGGGGCGGCGGCATGTGGATCAATTCCTGGGACATGGCACGCTTCGGCTACCTGTGGCTGCGCGGCGGCGCCTGGAACGGCCGCCAGGTGGTCCCAAGCGGCTTCGTCAAACAAGCCTTGACGCCGAGCGCGCACGGTCCTGACTACGGTTATCTCTGGTGGCTCAACACCCAGGGCAAGAATCTGCCGGGCATGCCGGCGAACGCCTTCGCCGCGCTCGGCGCGGGCAGCAATACGATCCTGGTGTCGCCCGACCACGACCTGGTGATCGTCTGGCGCTGGCACGGCGGCAATGTCGCCGAGTTCGGCAAGCGCGTGATCGGCGCGATTCGCTGACCGATCATTCAGAAACAAACATCATGAAAAACGGCGCTCATTAGCGCCGTTTTTTTCATGCGTCGGATGTAAGCGCTCAGTGGAAGTGCTCGGACCCCGCCGGCGTGTCTTCCGGCATTTCCGCATGCACCAATTCGCCGGTTGGATCGGCGAACAGCGGGGCGCCGCAGTCGTCGCAATACTCGGCGACGTACAGCTCGTTGATGCGTTTGATGTGGGTGACGCCTGCTTCGTTCAGGTGGGCGATGATCTCGTTGATCGGCGTCAGCGGTAAAGGCAGCAGGCCGCCCGCGCCAGGGCCGTCCATCGGTGTGCCTTCCTCGTCTTCCTGGCCGTAAAGCGGCCAGACGATGCCGTACACGATTTCGGCGCTCTGGCGCAGGGTGAAGCCGACGCGATACTCGTCGATCTGGCCATCGGCCGCTTCCTCGCCGAAGCCGGCGATCACGGCGCGCAGGTCGGACGCTTCCAGATCCAGGGTATTGGTCAGGTAGTTCACTGCGGCGCGGATCGACACCGGGCGGATCGCCTTGTCGGCTTCGCGGCAGGCCACGTAATACGCTTCCGGCAGCAGCAGTTCAACGCCGCACCCCGGCAGCAGGCGCGCGATATTCGCGGTGGCCTGCTCGCGCCAGGCGCCCAAGGCATGGTTGCGCTCCGCTTCGAAATTGATCTGGTGCTGGGGCTCCTGCCAGCGGAATAAGGGCGCGCCGACCGGGGCGATGATGGTGACCAGTAAATAACGGGTGTCGGCCAGGAAGGGCGCCGTTTCCTGAACCCGCACGGCCGGCTTGACGTTCGTGCCCTTGTGCGCGGCTTGCGCCAGCTTGTGGGTCAGCCCATAGGTTTCGGCGTGGGTGCGTGGCAACTGGTCGATCGCATACAGGGTCGGCGCCATGGCCATCTCCGTGCCCTCGGCCAGCAAGTGAGCGGAGAAATGCGCGGACAGGGTAGTGACCAATTCGGCGGGAATCGGGCCCGAGCCGATCGAAAAACGCGTCCACCCCAGAATGGGCGCGGCAACCAGCAAGGCTTGCCAGGTGACTTCGGCGCCGTCGTTGGCTTGCTCGACCATCGTCGACGATTCGCTGACGGCCTCGACGCCATCCATCAGCACATCGTAGGCGGCCAGGTCGTCCTTGAACAGGGCGTTGAGCGCGGCGTCGATGCTTTCCTGGTGATTGGTCTTGAGCAGTTTCTGCAGCTGCGCATCCAGTTGCCGCTCCCAGGTGCGTTCCTCGACGCGACTGGCAGACTGCACGATGGCTTGGGCAATGCTGGCGAGACGCTGGCTTTCTGCGGAAAGTTTATTGGATGAATCTTTGGAAGGACGACGCATAGCGCTGAAGAGTCTCTTGTAAATAGGTGAGGATCAAAGTCCGAGGGGTCATGATAAACCCTTATCCCCCGTATTGTAGTTGATTCGGCCACACGCCACGAATACAAGGGCAGGGCGGACGCCCCTGTTCGCTGTGGTGCCAAGCGGACGCGCACGCGGCACGCGGCAGGACAAGGTCAGTTGATCCCATCAATACTTGCCAAACGCCTCAATAGAAATCATAATGCGAATCGTTCTCATTACTTCTCCGATTTAGCCAGGCCCTATACCGGGCGGCCGGACAGGCAAACACTTTTAGCGACGACCATGACCACGACAGCAAGCCCAGCAGTCCCGAGCGCCACCTCCTTCATCCGCAGCCGCAAGCATGCGCGCGCCGCCGCGCCCTGCCTGACCGGTTCAGCGTTCGCGGTACTGGCCACGCTGGTCTCGCCCATGGCCCATGCCGACGCTGCCAACAAGGACATCGACCCGACCATTCCGACAGTCGAAGTCACGGGCACTTCGCGCCGCGACGTCCAGGCGCCGGTGGCTTCGAGCTCGGACAAGTTCACCGCGCCGCTGCTGGACACGCCGAAGGCGGTCACCGTCATCCCCCAGGAAGTGCTGTCGCAAACGGCGGCCGTGTCGCTGTCGGACGCACTGCGTTCGGTGCCGGGCATCACCATCGGTGCGGGTGAGGGTGGTAATCCGGTCGGGGACAACGTGTTTATTCGCGGCTACAACGCCCAGACCGACACCTATGTCGACGGCATTCGCGATTCCGGCTCGCAGTCGCGCGAAATCTTCAACCTCGAGCAGATCGAAGTGGTGAAGGGTCCGAACTCGGCCTACGGCGGGCGCTCGTCGGCCGGCGGCGGCATCAACCTGATCAGCAAATCGGCCCAGCTGGAGAACTTCAGCAACGCCAGCGTTGGTCTGGGCACCGACAAGTACCGCCGCGTCACCGGCGACCTGAACCGCACGCTGGGCGACAGCGCCGCCTTCCGCCTGAACGTGATGGCGCATGAAGCGAACACCGCAGGGCGCGACATCGTTGGCGGCGACCGCTGGGGCATCGCGCCGACCGTCACCTTCGGCATGAGCGGTCCAACCAAAGCCATCCTCAGCTACTACCACATGGAGTCGAGCGAGATCCCGGACACCGGCATCCCCTTCAACAACCCGTTCACGACCGGCCCCAACGTTGCGCGCAACGGCAACGGCACCCCGATCAAGGTCGACCGCGAGACCTTCTACGGCCTGGTGAACCGCGACTTCCGCGACACCGACACCGACATCGGCACGATCGACCTGCGCCACGAATTCGGCAACAACCTGGTGCTGCGCAACGTTACCCGCTACGGCAAGTCGAAGAACGACTTCGTCTGGACCCAGCCCGACGATTCGAAAGGCAACGCGGTCCTGTACGACACCGTCTGGCGCCGTGCCAACACCCGCGTCACCGACACGGAAACGATGGCCAATGCCACCAGCTTGAGCGGCAAGCTCACCACCGGCACCATCAAGCACAGCTACAACGTCGGCGTGGAAATCAGCCGCGAGTCCACCGAGCGCAGCGCTTACCTGTTCACGCCGGGCACCAACAACCCGCTGACCGGCAGCTTCACCTGCCCGACGTCGGGCGCGGCCACGCTGTACAACTGCGCACCGTTGAATAACCCGAACCCCTACGATCCCTGGGTCTATACGCGCAGCGTGTCGCCGGCCCTGACGAACGTCAAGACCAACACCCGCGCCGTCTACGGCTTCGACACCATCGAATTCAATCCGCAATGGATGCTGAACCTGGGCGTTCGCTGGGATGAGTTCAAGACCGCGCTCGATACGATGGCATCAAGCACCACGGCCGCGACGCGCGCCCGGGTGGACAGCAGCTTCAGCACCTACCAGGCTGGGTTGGTGTATAAACCAAGCGCGAACGGCAGTATCTACGTCTCCTACGCCACCTCGGCCACGCCGCCGGGCAACGACGGCGGCGACGGCTTCGATGCCTTGACGGTCGCCGTACAAAACCTGCAGCCGCAGGAAAGCAGGAACTTCGAGCTCGGCACCAAATGGGAAGTGCTGAACAGCCGCCTGTCGCTGAACGCGGCCCTGTTCCAGAGCGAGATGAAGAATGCCCGCGTCACCGCGCCGGACGGCACCACCCAGAACGTCGGCCGCAAGGAACTCAAGGGCCTGGAACTGGGCTTCTCGGGCAAGCTGACCAACGCATGGCAAGTATTCGGCGGCTATACCTTCCTGGACGCGATCGTGGAAGACAATGGCTTCCTCAACGTCGGCACGGCGACCGCACCAAGGTACACGCCGTCCCCGTTCAACGGCAACGTGTTCCCGACCACGCCCAAGCACAGCGCCTCGCTCTGGACTTCGTACGCATTCAACAAAGCCTTCAGCGCCGGCCTCGGCATGAACTATGTCGACCAAGTCTACGCCAACGTCAACAACAACAAGTACGCGCCGAGCTACACCCGGTTCGATGCGATGGCCAGCTACACGCTGAATAAAAACGTGTCGTTCCAGCTGAACATCCAGAACCTGGGAGACAAGCTGTATTTCGACCGTGTCTCGTCGCCGCACTACGCGGGCGTCGGTCCGGGCCGTTCGGCGAGCCTGACTGCCAACCTGAAGTTTTAACGAACGCAGCCCGGTTCTTGCCGGGTGGTGTTCCATGATCCTGTTTTACCCGGCCCTCCTTGCTTCATGCGTGGAGGGTCGTGTTGTTTTTGGAAAGGAAATCACGCCATGATGCTCCACATCCCGGGTGTACTGAGCGGCGAACAGGTCGCGCAGATGCGCACGCGCCTGCGCGATACCGACTGGATCGACGGCCGCGCGAGCGTCGGCCCCCAGGGCGCGCAAGTAAAACGCAACCGCCAGCTGGCGGAAGGCTCGCCGCTCGCCATCGAGCTCGGCCAGATCGTCAGTGCGGCCTTGATGGCGCACCCGCTGTTCTTCTCGAGTGTGCTGCCGCTGCGCATCCTGTCGCCCTACTTCAACAGCTATGGCGGCGGCGAGCACTACGGGCTGCATGTGGATGGTGCGATCCGCGCCCAGCGGCCCGGCTTGCCGGCGATTCGCGCCGACGTCTCGACCACGGTGTTCCTGAGCGAGCCTGATGAATACGAAGGCGGCGAGCTGGTCGTGGTCGACGCCTACGGTACGCATGAAGTCAAACTGCCGGCGGGCGACGCCATCGTCTACTCGTCAGGCAGCGTGCACCAGGTGCTGCCGGTATCGACAGGCGAGCGCATCGCCTCCTTCCTGTGGACCCAGAGCATGGTGCGCGAGGCCAGCCAACGCGCCATGCTGTTCGAATTGGACACCAACATCCAGAAGCTGCGCGCGGCGCATGGGGAGTCCGAGGCGACGGTCGGGTTGACGGGCCATTATCACAACCTGCTGAGGATGTGGGCCGAGGTGTGATGCCCGGCGCTGATCGCGCAGGTGCGCGCTTTTCTCAGCGGCGCAGCATGAGCGCCCGTGAATACACGAAACGCACCCCGTAGTAGATCGCCGCGCCAAGCGTGGCGAAGATGCAGGCCGCGATGAGGGGCAGCACGGCGCCAAAGGTCCAGGTCATGCCGATCACGAAGCCGAGCACGCAGGCAGCGCGGTGAATCGGATAGAACAGCGCCAGGACGAAGAGGGCCTGCACCATGGTTTCGGTACCGGTAGTTTGCCCCGCCGTGAACAGCAGCGAGAGCAGGGCGCCGAACACCAGCGCGCCTGCGAATGCGGCGAGATCCCCATGTGCGCCAGTCGGGTCGGCCTTGCGGCGCCGCTCGATGCGCCCGAGCAGGTACCAAGCCAGTACGGGCAGCGTCAGCAAGCCCCACCAATTGGAGATCAGGGGCATCGCCGGATCGGCCAGCACATGGTGCGCCGGCACGCCGCCGTTCAAGTGCTGCCAGCCCAGCAGCAGCGCCATGACGACGGCGATTGCAACAGTTGCTTTCGTACGCATCCGGACACCCCCTGGTTTTGTTTGTCGTCCATTCTCTCAGCTATTGATTAAATTTCAAGCAAAATCGGGTATGCATGTCCGGGGCATGTTCATCGTCATTCATGAAAGGTCAATAAAAAGGGCTGGAACCCGTCAAGGTTCCAGCCCTTTTGCTTGCCTCGAGCCCGCACCGAAGCGGGCCTGGAGCAATTAGGCAGCGAGCAGCTGGCGCAGCACGAACGGCAGGATGCCGCCATGCTTGTAGTAGTCGACTTCGATCGGGGTATCGATACGCAGCAGGACCATCACTTCCTGGGTGTCGCCGTTTTCACGGTGGATCACCAGGGTGGCCAGCTGTTGCGGCTTGATCTCGCCTTCCAGGCCCTTCAGGTCGAAGGTCTCGCGGCCGGTGATGCCCAGCGTTTCGACGCTGTCGGTGCCGATGAACTGCAGCGGCAGCACGCCCATGCCGACCAGGTTCGAGCGGTGGATGCGCTCGTACGAGCGAACGACCACGGCCTTCACGCCCAGCAGCTGGGTGCCCTTGGCTGCCCAGTCGCGCGACGAGCCGGTGCCGTACTCTTCGCCGCCGAAGACCATCGTCGGGGTGCCTGCCGCCACATACTGCATGGCCGCGTCGTAGATCGACATCTGTTCGCCGCTCGGCTGGTGCAGCGTGATGCCGCCTTCGACTGCCGAACCGTCGGCCTTGGCCGGGATCATCTTGTTCTTGATGCGCACGTTCGCAAACGTACCGCGCATCATGATCTCGTGGTTGCCGCGGCGCGAGCCGTAGGAGTTGAAGTCGGCTTTCAGCACGCCGTGATCCTTCAGCCACTTGCCCGCAGGGCCGTCTTCCTTGATCGAACCGGCCGGGGAGATGTGGTCGGTGGTGATCGAGTCGCCGAACACGCCAAGTGCGCGCGCACCCGTGATGCCGGTGGCGGCCGCCTTCGGGGTCATCTCGAAGTCGGCGAAGAACGGTGGTTCCGCGATGTAGGTCGACTCAGGCCAGTTGTAGACTTGGCCTTCGGTCGACGATACGCGCTCCCACAGTTCGCCCGGGTTGCCCTTGACGTCCGCGTAGTTCTTCTTGAACACTTCCGAGTTCATCGCGAACTTCATCAGCGCGCCGATTTCCTGCGAAGTTGGCCAGATGTCGCCCAGGTAGACGTCGACACCGTTGGTGTCGCGGCCGACCGGTTCGGTCATCAGGTCGCGCGTCATGTTGCCGGCGATCGCGTAAGCGACGACCAGCGGAGGCGAGGCCAGGAAGTTCGAACGGATGTTCGGGTGAATGCGTGCTTCGAAGTTACGGTTGCCCGACAGGACGGCCGAGGCGACGATATCGTTCTGGACGATCGCGGCGTTCAGTTCCGGAGTCAGGTCGCCGGCGTTGCCGATGCAGGTCGTGCAGCCATAGGCGGTCACGCCGAAGCCCAGCTTTTCCAGGTAAGGCAGCAGGCCGGCGGCGGTCAGGTACTCGGTGACGACGCGCGAGCCTGGGGCCAGCGAGGACTTGATGTGCGGCGCCACGGTCAGGCCGCGCTCGACGGCTTTCTTGGCCAGGAGGCCCGCGGCCAGCAGCACGCTCGGGTTCGAGGTGTTGGTGCACGAGGTGATGGCGGCGATCAGGATGTCGCCGTTCTTCACGCGCACGCCGTTGGTCGTCTCGTAGACCTTGTGCAGGTCGTCGGCGGCCTTGTTGAAGCCGTTTTCGGTGGTCGGCTTGCTGAACAACTCCGTGAAGTTGTTCTTCACGTTGCCCAGTTCGATACGGTCCTGTGGACGCTTTGGGCCAGCCAGCGACGGGGTCACGGTCGACAGGTTCAGTTCCACCACGCGGGTGTAGTCGATGTCGCCGGCCTTTGGAATGCCGTACAGGCCCTGGGCCTGGAAGTAGTTCTGGAAGGCGGTGATTTCTTCTTCGGTGCGGCCGGTGCCGCGGAAGTAGTCGACGGTTGCGTCGTCGACCGGGAAGAAGCCCATGGTCGCGCCGTATTCCGGTGCCATGTTGGCGATCGTTGCGCGGTCGGTGGTCGACAGCGAACGGGTGCCTTCGCCGAAGAACTCGACGAACTTGCCGACGACTTTCTCGCGACGCAGCAGTTCGGTGATGGTCAGCACCAGGTCGGTCGCGGTGCAGCCTTCGCGCAGCGAACCGGTGAGGTTGACGCCGATAACGTCCGGGGTCAGGAAATAGACCGGCTGGCCCAGCATGCCGGCTTCGGCTTCGATGCCGCCCACGCCCCAGCCGACGACGCCAACGCCGTTGATCATGGTGGTGTGCGAGTCGGTGCCGACCAGGGTGTCAGGGTAGTAGGTGTCGCCCTGGCGCATCACGCCGCGTGCCAGGTATTCCAGGTTGACCTGGTGAACGATGCCGAAGCCCGGAGGCACGACGCCGAAGGTGTCGAAGGCTTGCATGCCCCACTTCATGAACTGGTAGCGCTCGTTATTGCGCTGGAATTCCAGTTTCATGTTCAGGTCGAGCGCGCCCGGCTCGCGGAAGTGGTCGATCGTGACCGAGTGGTCGACCACCAGGTCGACCGGCACCAGCGGCTCGATCTTCTTCGGATCGGCGCCGTACCTGGCGGCGACGTTGCGCATCGCGGCCAGGTCGGCCAGCAGCGGCACGCCGGTGAAGTCCTGCAGCACGACGCGGGCAACGACGAAAGGAATCTCGTCGGTGCGCTCGGCGGTCGCGCTCCAGTTCGCCACTTGGCGGACGTGTTCTTCGGTGACCTTCTTGCCGTCGCAGTTACGCAGCACGGATTCGAGGACGATACGGATCGACACCGGCAGGCGCGACAGGTTCACGCCCAGGCTTTCGCCCAGCGCCGGCAGCGAATGGAACTGGCCGGACTGGCCCGCTGCAAGCGGGAAGTCCTTCAGCGTGTTCAGGGTGTTGCGAGACATAAGCTCTCCTTCAGTGGGGTTTCTTGTAATTGCTTCAATATGGTGCTGACGCTCGGTAACTGAATGAGCGTCAGCTTGTCTTTTCTTCCGGAGCGGCCGCGACGACCGGCGTGGCCTGGTCGGCACTCTTGCATTCGTTGGCCAGCTGGCGGTTCAGGCGCGAGTCGAGCAGGATGCCCTTCGACGGGATGCCGATCCAGATCAGGCGGAAATTGGTGTTCTCGAAACGCAGCGCGCCAGTGGTCGTGCCGACCCGGTCCAGGCGATGCAGGCGCTTTTTCCAACGCAGCGCGATGTGCGCGTCGTCCTTGTCGTTGCTGTAGATCGTGACCTTGTTATTCAGTTCGCACGTGTACTCGGTCACCCTGGTGTCGGTGACGTCCGGCTCGGCTTCCTCGGCCGGGGTCCAGTCGTCCTCGGCGGCCGCTGCGGCCGCTTTCTTCGACTTCGACTTCGACGGCGTTGCTTTCTTCGCCTTCAGGACGTCGGCGGCTTTCGGGTGGTTCTTTTCCGGCGCGGCAGAGGCGGGTGCGGCGCACAGGCCGAGGGCCGCGAACGCGAATGCGCCGGCGGCGAGGAGGTATTTGGGGGAGGTGGCCATTAGTTCGATTCCGTTTGGTTGACGATTGCCGCCGCGGAGTCGGGCAGCGCCAGGCCGGCCAGCTTCGCGCGCTGCAAAACGGTCCAATAATATCGGTAGCTGGCGCGGTCGTGCAAGCGCCCATGTTGAGCGATCGGCCCCCAGTTCGCCGCCATCGCCTCCTGCAAAATGTTGGTGGCTTCGTTTACTTCCGACAAGCGGGGCGTAAACGCCTTGACGATGGGTTTGATCTGGTCCGGATGGATGCTCCACATGCGCGTGAAACCGAATTCGCCGCCGGCGCGTTGTGCATCGTTTGCCACAATCGCACTGTCTTTGATCTCGGTCGTCACATTATGCGAGGCGACCTTGCCGTGCGCATGACATGCCGCAACCATCTCCAGCTTGGCGCGGACAACTAATGGGTGCGAAAACTGTCCCGGGGTGCGCATCGCGGCTGCCGGAATGGCACCGAAGTGCGAGGACACGAAATCCATGATGCCGAAGGACAGGCACTCGACCTGGGGCAGGGCGGCAATCTCGTAAGCGTCGTGCAAGGCGCCGTGGGTTTCGATCAGCACGTGCACCGGCAAGGCCACGCGCCCGTTCGGGACCGCCACGCGGTTGATCATCTCCAATGCGCGCCGCACGTCCTCGATGCCGTTCGGCTTGGGCAGCACGACATAGGCGAGGCGGGCGGCGGCAGCGCCGACGATGGTCACGACGTCCTGCACGAAGTGCGCGCTGTCGATGTCGTGCAGGCGCACGCCGATGCGCTTGAAGCGGTTCTCTTCGCTGTTCACCAGCGTTGCCACGAGCTGCGCGTGCGCGGCCTCGGTGCCGGCGGGGGCGCCGTCTTCGCAGTCGAAGGTGATGTCGAAGACGGGGCCAAGCTCTTGTTGCAGGGCCATCGACTTGCGCATCAGCTTCTCGGAGCCGGCGTAGTGATCGCAGGCGGGAAGCAGGAGCGGCTGGCGTTTGCCCTGGAATAAAACCTCGGAAGGATGCATGGTTGGTTCAGTAGTAGAAACAGCGGTGCCGCCTTGGAAGGCGGCACAGAATCAGCGGACGGGCAAGCCGTGCCGGCCCGTCTGCTGTAAGGACAACTTAGGCCAGCAGGTGCGCCACGCCTTCACGCTCTTCGGTCAGTTCCTTGAGCGTCAGGTTGATGCGCTCTTGCGAGAATGCGTCGATTTCCAGGCCCTGGACGATCTTGTACTCGCCGTTTTCAACGGTGACAGGGAAGCCGAACATGGTCTCGGCAGGGATGCCGTACGAACCATCCGACGGGATGCCCATCGTGGTCCACTTGCCGCCCGTGCCGGCATGCCAGTCGTGCATGTGGTCGATCGCAGCATTGGCAGCCGAGGCCGCCGACGACAGGCCGCGCGCTTCGATGATCGCAGCGCCGCGCTTGCCGACGGTCGGCAGGAAGGTGTCGCGGTTCCATGCGTCGTCGTTGATCATGTCCTTCACCGAAGCGCCGTCGATGGTGGCGAAGCGGTAGTCGGCGTACATGGTCGGCGAGTGGTTGCCCCACACGGCCAGCTTCTCGATCGAGGCGACCGGTTTGCCGGTCTTGGCAGCCACTTGCGACAGGGCGCGGTTGTGGTCCAGGCGCAGCATGGCGGTGAAGTTCTTGGCCGGCAGGTTCGGAGCGGACTTCATCGCGATGTAGGCGTTGGTGTTGGCAGGGTTGCCGACCACCAGCACCTTGACGTTGCGCGAAGCGACGGCGTCGAGCGCCTTGCCCTGCACGGTGAAGATCTGGGCGTTCGCTTCCAGCAGGTCCTTGCGTTCCATGCCAGGGCCGCGTGGACGTGCGCCGACGAGCAGGGCGAAATCGACATCCTTGAAGGCGGTCATCGGGTCCGAATGCGCGGTCATGCCGGCCAGCAGCGGGAAGGCGCAGTCGTCGATTTCCATCATGACGCCCTTCAGGGCTTTCTGTGCTTTTTCGTTGTCGATCTCGAGCAGCTGCAGGATGACCGGCTGGTCTTTGCCCAGCATGTCGCCGTTAGCGATACGGAACAACAGCGAATAGCCGATCTGGCCGGCAGCGCCGGTAACGGCAACGCGCATTGGGGTTTTAGCCATGATGAATCTCCAAAAGTGGGAATGAAAACGGTCGAAGCCGAGGATACGCCTGTTCGAGAAAACTGCAATGATACCAAAACCGGCCCCTCTTCTTGCGGGTGTCCGGCGTGGTGCGCGCGGCAGGTGCGGACGCCCGATCGACCGCGAGTGTAGTCCTCGGTTGTTCTCCCGTCAATCCATATCATATGTCTTATATAAGACACATATGTTGCCAGGTGTTCACTGGACGGGGGAGGGCATTTGTGGTGAAATCGTGGTCTATGAATTCCGTCCCGACCCCCCCTGTCGGCGAAGGCCAGGGCAGCAATGCCTCGCCATCGTTCCGCCCGCTGTATCAGCAAATCAAGGCGCTGATCACGCACAGTCTGCAATCCGGAGAATGGAAGCCGGGCGAACTGATGCCGAGCGAAGTCGAACTCGCCGCCCGCTTCAAGGTCAGCCAGGGAACCGTTCGCAAGGCCATCGACGAGCTGGCCGCCGAGAACCTGGTGCTGCGGCGGCAGGGCAAGGGCACCTTTGTTGCCACGCACCACGAAGAGCGCGCGCATTTCCGTTTCCTGAAGCTGATGCCCGACGAGGGCGTTCCCCACCATCCCGATAACCGCATCATCGAAGTCAAGCGCATCCGTGCGCCGGCCGAGGTGACGCGCCTGCTCGAGCTGAAGTCGGGCGACGCGGTCGTGTATATCAAGCGGGTGATGTCCTTCGACGGCGCGCCGACGATCCTCGAGGAGCTGTGGCTGCCGGGGCAGGTGTTCAAGGGCCTGACGGCCGAACGCCTGGTCGAGTACAAGGGTCCAATGTATGGCCTGTTCGAGTCCGAGTTCGGCACGCGGATGATCCGCGCGACCGAGAAGATTCGCGCTGTGGGGGCCGATGCGGTGGCGGCGCAGTACCTGGGTGTGGCCGAGGGAACGCCCTTGCTGGTGGCGGACCGGGTCTCGTTCACCTACGGCGACCGCCCGGTCGAGTTGCGGCGCGGCTTGTATTTGACGGCGCAGCACCATTATCAGAACGACTTGTCGTAAAACGCGGTCGCCGTCGCGGGTGCGGCGCCGCAACGGCGGTGGCCCTGCAGGTTTGCCGTTATGCGTTTAAAATATGTTGTTACTGAGAAAGCGCCGAACAAAACCCGGTTCCGCGTTTGTCCCGCCAATATTCCGCACACGGATCTTGGTGCGCCGCAAAAAATCGGCGAAAATTAAGGGTTAATCACATTTTGTCAGTTAAGGGAGGTGTTGTATGTCCGAAGCCGTGAGAGAGGCCACAAAAAAAGGACGGCCGGAGTTCCGTAATATCCACATTACGGATATCACGACGAAGTACAAGATGCCGCCGTCGGCGATCGTCTCGATCCTGCACCGCGTGACCGGTTTCGGGATGTTCCTGCTGTTGCCGTTCATGCTCTACCTGCTGCAGGAAAGCCTGCGCTCGGAGATCTCGTACGCCCACTTCGCGGGCATGGTCGACAACATCTTCACCAAGATCATCCTGCTGGGCCTGTCGTGGGCGTATGCGCACCACTTCATCGCCGGCATCCGTCACCTGTTCATGGATAACCACTTCGCCCTGGACAAGGACGCCGCCCAGAAGACCGCACGCTGGGTGCTGGTCGCCAGCCTGGTCCTGACCGCCGTCGTCGGACTGAAACTGTTTGGAGTATTCTAAAAATGGCAAGCAAGAATAACATCGGCCAGAACCGTCTCGTCGTCGGCGCCCACTACGGCGTGCGTGACTGGCTGGCGCAGCGCGTCACCGCGATCGTGATGGTGGTCTACACCCTGATCCTGCTGGGCACCTTCCTGACCGCACAGAATTTCACCTACGAAGGCTGGGCGTCGCTGTTCTCGCGCCAGTGGTTCAAGCTCTTTTCCCTCGTCACCTTCTTCGGCCTGTACTACCACGTCTGGGTCGGCATGCGTGACATCTGGATGGACTACGTCAAAAATGTCGGCGTCAAGCTGACCTTGCAGATCGCTACGGTGCTCTGGCTGCTCGCCTGCGCCGCCTGGACTGTGCAAATTCTCTGGAGTGTGTAATCGTGGCAGCAATTAAAACTGCAATCCCTACCCGCCGTTTCGACGCGGTCATCGTCGGCGCCGGCGGTTCCGGCATGCGCGCCTCGCTGCAGCTGGCTGAAGCCGGCCTGAACGTGGCCGTGCTGTCGAAAGTTTTCCCGACCCGCTCGCACACCGTGGCGGCGCAGGGCGGCATCGGTGCTTCGCTCGGCAACATGAGCGAAGACGACTGGTACTGGCACATGTTCGACACCGTCAAGGGTGGCGACTACCTGGGCGACCAGGATGCGATCGAATTCATGTGCCGTGAAGCGCCGAAAGTCGTCTACGAGCTCGAACACTTCGGCATGCCCTTCGACCGCAATCCCGACGGCACGATTTACCAGCGTCCGTTCGGCGGCCACACCGCCAACTTCGGCGAGAAGCCGGTTCAGCGCGCTTGCGCCGCTGCCGACCGTACCGGCCACGCGCTGCTGCACACGCTGTACCAGCGTAACGTCCGTGCGCGTACCCACTTCTTTGTCGAGTGGATGGCCCTGGACGTGATCCGCGATGCGGACGGCGATGTCGTCGGCGTGGTGGCCCTGGAGATGGAAACCGGCGACGTCATGATCCTGGAAGCGAAGACCACCATCTTCGCCACGGGCGGTGCCGGCCGTATCTTCGCCGCATCGACCAACGCCTTCATCAACACCGGCGACGGCATGGGCATGGCGGCACGTGCCGGCCTGCCGCTGCAGGACATGGAATTCTGGCAGTTCCACCCGACCGGCGTGTCCGGCGCGGGCGTCCTGATCACGGAAGGTGTCCGCGGCGAGGGCGGTATCCTGATCAACTCGAACGGCGAACGCTTCATGGAGCGCTATGCGCCGACCCTGAAGGACCTGGCGCCGCGCGACTTCGTCTCGCGTTCGATGGACCAGGAAATCAAGGAAGGCCGTGGCTGCGGTCCGAACAAGGACCACGTGCTGCTGGACCTGCGCCACATCGGCGCCGACACGATCAAGAAGCGCCTGCCTTCGATCCTGGAAATCGGCCACAAGTTCGCCAACGTCGATGCGACCAAGGAACCGATCCCGGTCGTGCCGACGATTCACTACCAGATGGGCGGCATCCCGACCAACATCCATGGCCAGGTCGTCACCCCCGACATCAAGAACGGCGGCCAGAAAGTGGTGGGCGGCCTGTACGCGATCGGCGAATGCGCCTGCGTCTCGGTCCACGGCGCGAACCGCCTGGGTACCAACTCGCTGCTCGACCTGATCGTGTTCGGCCGCGCCGCCGGCAACCACGTGGTCGCTTCGAACCTGAAGCAGAAGTCGATCAAGCCGATGCCGGCCGACGCCTCCGATTTCGCCCTGGATCGCCTGAACCGCCTCGAGACCTCGACCGGCTCGGAAAAAGTGCAGGGCGTTGCCAACGACATCCGCGCCACGATGCAGAAGTACTGCGGCGTGTTCCGTACCGATGCGCTGCTCACGCAGGGCGTCAAGGAAATCATGGTGCTCGATGAACGCCGCAAGCACGTGTCGTACAAGGACAAGTCGAAGGTGTTCAATACCGCGCGCGTCGAAGCGCTCGAACTGGACAACCTGATCGAAACCGCGAAGGCAACCATCGTCTCGGCGCAAGCACGTAAAGAGTCGCGCGGCGCCCACGCGCACAGCGACTTCGAAGCGCGCGACGACGCCAACTGGATGAAGCACACCCTGTTCTACTCAGAGAACAACCGCCTCGAGTACAAGGAAGTGATCCAGAAGCCGTTGACCGTCGAGACCTTCAAGCCGAAGGCCCGTACTTTCTAAGAACGTTTTTTGTGGCCGGAAGTGGGAATTGACCCATGCTCCGGCCGTGATGAGATAGGTAAAACATGGCACGCACAGTCCAACTGAAGATTTACCGCTACGATCCGGACAAGGATTCGAAGCCTTACATGCAAGACGTCACGGTCGAACTGCAAGACACCGACAAGATGCTGCTCGACGCGCTGCAGCGCATCAAGTCGGACGTCGACGATTCGCTGGCCCTGCGCCGCTCGTGCCGCGAAGGCGTCTGCGGTTCGGACGCGATGAACATCAACGGCAAGAACGGTCTGGCCTGCACGACCAACCTGAACGAGCTGACCCAGCCGATCGTGCTGCGTCCGCTGCCGGGTTTGCCGGTCGTGCGCGACCTGATCGTCGACATGACCCAGTTCTTCAAGCAGTACAACTCGGTCAAGCCCTATCTGATCAACGAGTCGATCCGCCCTGAAAAAGAGCGCCTGCAGTCGCCGGAAGAGCGCGAAGAGCTCGACGGCCTGTACGAGTGCATCCTGTGCGCCTGCTGCTCGACCTCGTGCCCGTCGTTCTGGTGGAATCCGGACAAGTTCGTCGGTCCTGCCGGCCTGCTGCAGGCTTACCGTTTCATCGCCGACTCGCGCGACGAAGCGACCAACGAGCGCCTGGACAACCTGGAAGACCCGTACCGCCTGTTCCGCTGCCACTCGATCATGAATTGCACGGACGTCTGCCCGAAGGGTCTGAATCCGAACAAGGCGATTGGCAAGATCAAGGAATTGCTGGTTCGCCGGGCGATTTAAGGCCGTTGTTGTTCTCGGCCGGCGCAGTTACACCGGCCGTGTTACCGCGTGAGCTCTTGAGCCCACGCGGTACACAGCTCGCAAGACACCAGCACGAGCTTCGTCACGCGGCGCAAAAATCGGCTATTCTGCGCCGCGTCGCGCTCAAATTATTGCAACAAATACAGTAAAAGTACGGTACTGCCGATTCCCGGCAGCCGGAGTATAGTGTTGACCCAACAACGGACTCAAGTGACAACGCATCAATCCGATCCTGCCAATCGCGCCCGCCTGCGCTGGCGCGCGCGCCGTGGACTGCTCGAAAACGACCTGATCCTCACGCGCTTCCTCGATGCGCATGAGGCGGACTTGACTGATGACGAGGTCGACGCGCTGACCCGCTTGCTGGACCTGGCGGACAACCCGTTGATGGACCTGATCCTCGGACGCGCCGAGCCAGACGGCGATGTCGACCTGCCGCACGTGCACGCCTTGCTGGCGCGCCTGCGCCTGGCGTGAACCGCCAAGGCGCCGCCAAGGCGATAACCGTTTTCGTTTTATATTTTGTAGATCCACTCCCAAGAAGGAAGTGCCATGAATATTTCTGATACCAAAGCAACCCTGTCGTTCTCCGACGGCAGCCCATCGATCGACATGCCGATTTACAAGGGCACGATCGGCCCGGACGTCGTCGACATCCGCAAGCTGTACGGCCAGACCGGCAAGTTCACCTACGACCCGGGCTTCATGTCGACCGCGGCCTGTAACTCGAGCATCACCTACATCGACGGCGACAAGGGCGAACTGCTGTACCGCGGCTACCCGATCGAACAGCTGGCCGAGAACTGCGACTTCCTGGAAACCTGCTTCCTGCTGCTGAACGGCGAACTGCCGAACGCGGAACAGAAAGCCACCTTCAGCGACACCGTGACCAAGCACACGATGGTCCACGAGCAGATGCAATTCTTCTTCCGCGGCTTCCGCCGCGACGCGCATCCGATGTCGGTGCTGGTCGGCACCGTCGGAGCGCTAGCCTCGTTCTACCACGACTCGCTCGACATCAACGATCCGAAGCAGCGCGAAATCTCCGCGATCCGCCTGATCGCCAAGCTGCCGACCCTGGTCGCGATGGCCTACAAGTACACCGTCGGCCAGCCGTTCATGTACCCACGCAACGACCTGTCGTACAGCGCCAACTTTATGCACATGATGTTCGCCAACCCGTGCGAAGAGTACCAGGTCAACGACGTGCTGGTGCGCGCCCTGGACCGCATCCTGATCCTGCACGCGGACCACGAGCAGAACGCATCGACCTCGACCGTCCGCCTGGCCGGTTCGTCGGGCGCGAACCCGTTCGCCTGTATCGCTGCCGGTATCGCCTGCCTGTGGGGCCCGGCCCACGGCGGCGCCAACGAAGCGGCACTGACGATGCTGAAAGAAATCGGCTCGGTCGAGAACATCCCTGCCTTCATCGAGAAGGTCAAGGACAAGAACTCTGGCGTCAAGCTGATGGGCTTCGGTCACCGCGTCTACAAGAACTTCGACCCGCGTGCAAAACTGATGCGCGAGACTTGCCACGAAGTGCTGGAAGAGCTGGGCCTGCAGGAAGACCCGCTGTTCAAGCTGGCGATGGAACTGGAACGCATCGCCCTGGAAGACGAATACTTCGTGTCGCGCAAGCTCTATCCGAACGTCGACTTCTACTCGGGTATCGTGCAGTCGGCACTGGGTATCCCGGTCTCGCTGTTCACCGGTATCTTCGCGATGGCGCGTACCATCGGCTGGATCGCCCAGTGGAACGAGATGATTGCCGATCCTGAGCAGAAGATCGGCCGTCCGCGTCAGCTGTTCGTCGGTTCGCCGGTGCGCGATGTGCCGGAACTCGACAAGCGTTAATTCGTACACGGGTTAATGGAAAGCGGGCTGCGGCCCGCTTTTTTCGTTTTTGGGTAAGGTGTCGACGGTTGGGGCAGGGGGGTATACTGGGGTTTGCGGTACGCGCCTGTCGTACCGCGTGGGCACAAGTGCCCACCATAGCTTGCGCTGCCTTGGCCGCCTTTATTCGACCATGAATCCATCGTGCACCTGTCCAGCTTGCGGTTCGTCCCTGAACGAGGGAGGGCGCGTCGCGCCTGTCGGCATCCTCATCGCGCGAGATTTTGCCGCGCTTTCGCGGGCTCGGTGAGGAAACCCGGCTGGTATTCTCGCCCTCCGTCCTCCCGAGCCTCCTCCACTGTATCGACCATTCCGCGCCCTGCGGAGGATTTCCTTTTTTTTGGACACCCGGAACGCGGCCACACATGGAGTCGCAAAATGAGACCACCGATCGTCGTATCCTCGCTCGACATGGAACGCCTTGAGCACTTGCTCGATTCGCTGCCTTCCGCGCCGACGCCGCTGCGGTCGTCTACCACGCTGAATAGCATCAAAGTCGGCAGGTTCAAAGACCTTCCAGGATCGCCTCCACAATGGCGTTCTGACGTGGCAACCCGTTTATCTCATCATTTTTTTCAACGAAATTTCCATCGAGGCGCATCATCACGTAGCCATGCACCATGGACCAGAGCGCAATCGCGCGCGTCTCAAGGCTCGTTTGTCGGACTCTCTTATCTTCCCCAAGCTTTTCTATCAACAGACCATAGATGCGATCCATCGCAGCGCTTAACTCGCTATCGTGGTCATCGAGTAGGGCGCGTCGCCATAACAGCCGATAGCGATTCGGGTGAGCCAGTGCATACTGCGCGACCGTGTTGGCAAAGGTCCTGATCACCTCGGGATAGGTCTTTGTCCCAGTCCCTAATGCGTTCGTGACCTCTTCTGCCAGAGCGTGAAAAATGCTTGCGGCCAGCGACGCGAGCAGAGCCTGCTTGCTCGGAAAGTGATTCACGGGCGCGGAATGTGCCACGCCCGCCGCTCTGGCAACGGCGCGGATCGTAATTGCGTCTGCGCCCTCACTTTCAAGCATGTCAAACGCACAGCGCAGCAGTTCTTCCCGGAGGTTGCCGTGGTGGTACGAGGGCCGTGACGAAGTTGCGTTTTTCATATTGACAGTGACAATATTTGGATATAAATTGACGCTGTCCATATTACATCATATGACATGCGAAAACCATCTGGCAGGCCGGTCACGACACTATGAGGGAAACTATGAACGCTCATCTGATCTTTGGCCCACTGCTGGCCCAAATGCTTTTGACGCTAGGTATGTTCGGGCTGCTTGCGGCACGCAAGGCACAGTCGGTTCGCCTCAAGAAGGTCGACCTGAAGCAGGCAGCGCTCGATCACAGCGAATGGCCTGCTGAAGTAGTGAAGGTGTCGAATAACATTGCCAACCAATTCGAGACACCTATTCTCTTCTATATCGTGTGCCTGGCATTATTCCAATTGAACGCCGTTTCGGCCGCGGTGCTGATGCTTGCGTGGTTGTATGTGGCAACACGTTGTGTACACGGCTTTGTGCATGTCCGATCCAACCTTGTGCCCATACGCCTGAGAGCCTTTTCCGCAGGACTGTTGATCTTGTTCGTCCTCATGCTCGTCATCTTCTGGGAGCTGGCTCATGCAAGCGGGAATTAGCCTTCACGGCGCCGACCAGTGACAGTTAATTGCACTTTCCCTTCACGATCGCCGCGGCCCAGAAGGGCAGGACGAACAGCCCGCCGCCGCCAAAGGTCCAGTTTTTCGTGCTGACAACGGGCGGTTGGAATTTCGTCGCGTCCGGTCCCAGGCAGGACGGCTTCTTCGACGCGGCGAACTCCCGGGAAAACGCCCCATATTTGTCCCCGCTGAAGACCTGGCCGCCAGCGGCTGGCTCGCGCTTCGCGGGATGCTCCGCCAGGGTGTCACGTACCGCCTGCTTGACCACGTCGTCGGTCAGGCGCGCGCGCAAGGACTTCGCCATCTTGGGCACGACCGTGGCGTCGGTGAGCTCGGCCTTCGAGGGCGATACCGCCACCTCGGCTGGCTGCGCCCACGCCAGCAGAGGCAGACTGAGCACGCAGAGCAGGATTGAGCGCATATACACCATTAGGAAAAAGTAATGTTGCAAAATATATACCTGAATTGAGAAACTTTGGCAATTTCACCACTTGGTTACATATGGCTGTGTAGAATCTGATTTTTCAGTCATCAGTTTTCAATCCCATGAAACGTTTGTTGCTTGCCTGTTCCCTGATGCTGTGCGCCTTCGTTGCACATGCCGATCCCCTGCTGATAAAAAAGGTGAATGCCTTTGTCGACCGCTGGCACAATGATGCGGCGCATGCACGTCCGGCCTACTTCGACAAGATCGCAAAAGACGGCATCTATATCGGCACCGACAAGGGCGAACGCTGGCGCCGCGACGAATTCAAGACTTGGGCCAAACCCCATTTCAAGCGCAAGTCGGCCTGGGCCTTCAAGACCATCCGCCGCAATGTCCACTTTTCCGACGACCGGGCCATCATCTGGTTCGACGAGCTGTTGGAGACGCAAATGGGCGTCTGCCAGGCCAGCGGCGTCATGCGGCGCAAGGGCGACGGTTTCAAGATCGTTCACTACCAGCTGTCGATGGCGGTGCCGAACGGGGTCGCCAGCCAGGTGACGCGCCTGATCCGCGATTTTGAAGAAAAGGATAGCTGGAAGGGCGGCCCGCGCTAGGTTGGTTCGCTATGGTATCGTGTTGCCCCGTTCAAACCTTCCCGTCCTACCGTGAGCAACCCCTATATCGGCCGTTTCGCGCCGTCCCCGACAGGGCCGCTGCACGCCGGTTCGCTGGTGGCCGCCGTCGCCAGCTATCTCGACGCGCGTGCCCACAACGGTCTATGGCTGGTGCGCATCGAAGACATCGATGAAGGTCGCAGCGTGCCCGGCGCGGATCATGCCATCCTGGCACTACTCGATTCGCTCGGCATGCATTCGGATGTCGAGGTCGTGTGGCAGAGCCGCAGAAAAGACCTGTACGCGGCTGCGGCGGACAAGCTCGGCGCGCATGCTTACCCCTGCGGCTGCAACCGCCGCGAAATCCTCGATTCGCGCCTGGGCGTCGCGCCCGATGGTGCCGCGATTTACCCCGGCACTTGCCGCCATGGCCTGGCGCCCGGCCGCTCGATGCGCAGCCTGCGCCTGCGCGTGCCCGAGGCGGGAGAAGACACGATCACCTTCATCGACCGCTTTGCCGGCCCCCGGACGCAGCACCTGGCGCATGAATCCGGCGACTTCGTCTTGAAGCGCGCGGACGGCTACTGGGCTTATCAGCTGGCGGTGGTGGTCGACGATGCCGAGCAGGGCGTGACCGATATCGTGCGCGGCGCGGACCTGATCGATTCGACCGCGCGCCAGATCCATCTGCAGCGCTTGTTGGGTGTGCCGACGCCGCGCTACCTGCACGTGCCGGTGGTACGCAATGCCGATGGCGAAAAACTCTCGAAGCAGACCGGCGCGCTGGCGGTGCTGCCTGGCGACGAAGGGGCGGCGCTCGACGCGCTGCTCCACGCCGCGCGCTTCCTCGGGCTGCCGCTCGAGCGCCCGGCGTCGCTGGCCGCCTTCTGGCAGCTGGCGATTCCCGCTTGGGTCGCGATGCTGGCCGAGCGGGAAACCCGCACGCTCGCCTTACCTTAGCATGCGGCGGCGCCGCGCCAGTATCCCCATGCCCGCGATGCCGGCGGCGAACATGCCCCGGGTCTCCGGTTCCGGAATCGGCGCCGCCACCAGGAAGCCGCGGATCTCGCCGCCCGGGAACTGGGTCGTATGGATGTTCAGGTAAGCCACATTCGAATTGATCGCATCGATCAACGCAGCGCTCGCCAAGGCCGGCGTGCCGCCGAAGGCCGTGAGAAAACCCGGCGCGTAGATCGAGGCGTCGGAGAGGTCGAAGGACTGGGAATAGAAACCGTCGGTGACCCCGGTCGGGAAATCCTCGAAGGGCAGGGCGACCGGGGCGGTGCCGGTGAACGCGGCAGTGGTGCAGCAGTGGATGTGGGCCGCGACGGTGGTGCCCAACAAGTCGCGGAACGGCACCTCGGCGCGCAACAAGTTGCCGTCGATCTCGAAGGTGGCGACGCTCGATCCGGGTGAGCCGTTCGGCGGGCTTTCCGCCGTGCCGCTGGCGACAGCCTTGATGATGGTCGTCTTGGCCTGGGCGGCTACAGGTGAGAGCATTGTCGCCGCGGCCAGGGCCAGCACGGACACGTTGTGTTTCATGGCAAACCTCCTGATCAGGAAAGAATCCAACGCGCCACGATGTGACGCTGCCAAAAGAATTAGCACGACGGTCGCAGGAAGCTCACACGGTACGGATGGGCAGGAGCCGCTGAGCAATAAGCGCTAGGGGAAATTGAACAGACGGAAGAAACAAGGAGAGGCTGGGCGGATGTGATACAAATTTCGTGTCCATCTCCCTGGGGTGAATCATGTCGCCTGCACGCGGCAGATCACTTCTTTTGCTGGATCGTGATCTCGCCGTCCGCTTCCAGGAAAGCGGTCTGCATTTCCGCGCGCGCGCAGTCGGCCGTGTGTAGTGCCTGCTCGAGGTCGGACTCCGTGATGCGGCAGCGCTTGACCACCTTGTCGAAGAACTGGCCGTCGCGGCCGATGAGGATGGCAGTCCCGTCAAGCATGATCGATGCACGCTTGCTGTGGGTCGAGAGCATGGCTACGCCCATGTTCAGCACGATCAGCGTGGCCGCGACGATCAGGCCGCCGGCGAGCGAATCGTCGCCGCCGGACAGGGAATTCGAGACCGCTTCGGACAGCAGCATCACCACCAGCAAGTCAAAGGGCGTGAGCTGGCCGACCGTGCGCCGACCCGACAAACGCACCATCGCGAGCAGCGCCAGATAAACGACCGCACCGCGCACGATGAATTCCCACCAAGCCAAATCCATATCGAACATCGCCGCCCCAAGAAGTGAAAACCGATGCGCCGATTCTAATCATTTTGCCAACAGGACGCCGCCCGCTACGCATGGGTTCTTACTGCTTGCTGCGGTAGCTGCGCAGCTGGAACACCATGCGGCCATCGACCCGTTCGCACAGGCCGCTCATGGTCTCGCCGGAGCCAGGCGTGAAGCTCAGCTTGCTGCCGCTTGCCTTGCCCGCGCAGGCGGCATGCGCCTCGGCGGGAATCTCGGGCAGCGGCGGCGGCGCGGGCGGGGCTGGCGGGGCGACCGGCGCCGCGGGCACGGGCGGCAGCGGTGCTTGTGCTGGCTGCGCGCTGTGCGGCAGCGGGGGCGGTGCAGGCGGTGCCGGAGGCGCTGGTGGCGCCGGCGGCGCAGTCCAGGTTGCGCTCTGCGCGGCTTGGGCCTTGGTACCGCCTGCGGCAAGCAACATGGCGACGAGAACGATGGAAAGTGGGTGCATATGCTTCTCCTTGGGGGCGGCGCGCGACGGTGGCGCCGTTCAAGCCACTGTGCACGCCAAATGTGGAGACACAATGGAGGGGTCAAACGTCGAAGCGGTAGCCCAGGCCATAGATCGAGCGGATCGGCTCCAGCCCGGGTGCGGCGGCCTCGATCTTGCGCCGCACATTCTTGATATGGCTGTCGATGGCGCGGTCCGTCACGTCCAGGTTGTCCTGATGCGCAAGCGCCAGAAGCTGGGCGCGCGAAAACACCTGGCCCGGCCGGCGCACGAGTGCGGCCAGCAGATCGAACTCGGTCGGCGTCAGGTCGAGCGGCTGGCCGCGCACGCTGGCGCGGCGGGCGGGAGCGTCGATCGCCAGCGCTGAAGTCCGCACGCCGCTGCGGCGCAGGATGGCCTTGATGCGGGCGACCAGTTCGCGCGGGCTGAAGGGCTTGCAGAGGTAGTCGTCGGCCCCGAGTTCCAGGCCGAGCAGGCGGTCGATTTCCTCGACGCGCGCCGTCACCATCACGATCGGCACATCGGAGAAGCTGCGCACTTCGCGGCACAGGCTCAAGCCATCCAGGCCGGGCAGCATCAGGTCGAGCACGACCAGTGCGGGGAGTACTGTTCGAATCGCGGCCAGCGCCTCGGCGCCGTCGCCAAACACTGTCGGCAGGTAGCCGGCCGCGCGCGCATAGTCGGCAACCACTGCCGCCAGTTCCGGTTCGTCTTCGACAACGTAAATCGTGTTCATGGCGGCAGTTCCATTGACACCGTGACGCGCAGGCCTCCGAGCGGCGAATGGGCGAAGTGCAGTTCGCCGGCTTGCGCCTCGACCAGCCGCCGGCACAAGGCCAGTCCGAGTCCGGCGCCGCCGCCGGCGCGGCTGCGCGACGCGTCGACCCGGTAGAAGCGCTCGCCGAGGCGCCCAATGGCCGCATCGGGCACGCCGGGCGCGCTGTCGTCGATGGACAGCGCAAGCTTGTTCCCGGCCACCTGCGCCGACAGCAGCACGCGGCCGGGCGCGTTCGTGTAGCGCAGGCTGTTTTCGAACAGGTTGCGCAGTACCTGGCGCATGCGGTCGGGGTCGGCCAGCACGATGGCGCGCACCGGCGCCGGCGCGATTTCCAGCGCCAGCCCCGCCGTCTGCAGGCGTTCGGCAAACGCGTCCGCTTCTTCGAGCGCCAGCAGCCATACATCAAACTGCTCGCGCCGACAATCGAGGGCGCCGACATCGGCACGCGCCAGCGCATACAGTTCGTCGATCAGTTTTGACAGCGCCAGCACCTGGCGCAGCATCGCGCCAAGGTGCGAAGGGTCCGCATTGCGCACGCCATCCTGCACCGCTTCCAGCTGGGCGCGCAGTACGGCCAGCGGCGTGCGCAGTTCGTGCGAGGTGTCGGCGACCCACTGGCGGCGCGATGCCTCGGCACCTTCCAGGCGCGCTGCCAGCAGGTTGAAGTGGCCGGCCAGCTCGCCCAGTTCGTCGCTGCGGTGTTCATCCAGACGCGTCTCGAAGCGTCCTTCGGCCAGGGCCCGCGCGCCTCCCGCCAGGCGTCCGATCGGACGCCGGAAGTGCGCCGCGAGCAGGGTCGAGACCAGGGCGCTGAGCAGAACGCAGGCTGCCGCGATCAGCCACAGGCTGGCGGTGATCTGCTCCAGGAAAGCATAGGCCAACGCATCGGTCGGACGCGCCGTGCGCGCCACGGCGAGTGCGCCGACGGTGCGGCCGTCAACCACGATCGCGCGCCGTGCGAGGGGCAGCGTGCCGGGGGGGCTGCCGGCAAGCGGCTTGCCGGCGGCATCGAACAGGGTGATGCGCGACTGCAGCGGCAAGGCGTCACCCGAAGCCGGTGCGTCGCCGATCGCAGGGGGCGGCAATGGCGGCAGTGGCGGCGCGGGTGGCGCAGGGGGAGCCGGAGGGGCAACTGGTGCGGTGGGCAGCGCCGAGCCGGCAAGGCGAACCGGCGCAACCGGCGCGGGCGCTACTGGAAAGGCACGCGCCTCGCGCTCGCCCTGCAGCCGCGCCAGTTCGCGCGCGATCCATTCGCGCCTGCCGTGGGCCGGCACGAAATCCCAGTTGCCATGCCGGGCATAGCGCCGCGCCAGGTCGTTCGACAGTTCGTCCAACCGGTCCAGTTCGATCTGGACGGCGTAGTCGCCGAAGCTCTCCAGCACGTTCTGGCGCAGCAGGAAGACGGCGCCCGCCGCCACCGCCAGGATGGCCAGCAGGACCGAGGCAAACAGGCGAAGGCCGATCGAAATCTTCAAGGGGCGCAATGGTAGTGGTGGCACGCCATTCTAGGCCAAGCCCGCGTGCGTGGAGCGAAAAAAACGCCCGCCGCCGCTAACGGCGAAGGGCGTCAAACTGCCGGAGGAGCAGATCGGACGAGTACTTAAAAGCGCAGGTTCGCCGTCAGGCTGGCCGCGCGCGGCGTACCCGGCGTGTAGCGGTAGCCGCTCTTGTTGATGGCGGCGACATAGCGCTCGTCGCCCAGGTTGTACACGTTCAGGCGGATGTCGAGATTGCGGTTGACCTGCCAGGCAGCCATCGCGTCGAACACCCAGTACGAATCGGTATAGGCCGGGGTGCCGATGGCGCCATCGGTACCGCGCAGCAGGCGGTCCGAATAACGTGCGCCGCCGCCGAGCTTCAGGCCGAAGGGCAGGTCGTACGAGGTCCACAGCGTGAACGAACTCTTTGGCGTGTAGGTCAGGTGGTTCTCGCCGCCGGCCGTGATGGTCTTGCCCGCTGCGACGCGCGTGTCCATGTACAAGTAGCCCGCGCTGACCAGCCAGTTGCGCGCCAGTTCGCCGGTCGCGCCCAGCTCCACGCCCTGCACACGCTTCTTGCCCGTCTGGTAGTACTTCAGGTCGACCGGGTCCTGCTCGACTTCGTTCTTCACTTCGGTGCGGAACAGGGCCGCATTCAAGGCCAGCTTCTGCTTGAACAGGTCGAGCTTGCCGCCAATCTCGGTGGTGACGGTTTCCTGCGGATCGTAGATCGGGTTTTGCGCACTGTTGGCATTGCCCGAGACCGTGAAGCTGGAACCCGGCGGCAGTTTCGAGCTCGCCGCCATGGCATAGATGCTGCTGTTGGCGGTGGGCTTGAACAGGGCCGAGACCTTGCCGTTGACCAGCGTGTCGCCGACCGTGAAGTGGGTCGGTACCAGTACGTTGTTGGTCAGTGCGACGACCGTGTAATCGCCACTGAAGTGGTCGACGCGCAGGCCGCCATTGAAGATCCAGCGCTCGCCGAACTTGATGGTGTCGAAGGCGTACAGGCTCTGGGTGTCGATCGTGCCCTGGTTGTACGCCCCGGTGCGGCTTGGCGCGAGACCGGCAACCGGGGCTGCCGAATCAGGGCGGTACAGGTTCGCGGCGGGCAGCAGGCCGAGACCGGTGAGACCGTAGGTGATCTGGCGCTCGTTTGTCAGCTCGAGCCCCGTCACCAAGGTGTGGCGCAGGCTGCCGGTGTCGAATTGCGAGGTGAGGGCGCTCTGGTTGGTGAGGATGCGGTTTTGCTGGTCCTTCACGGTGCGGGTGCCGCGCGCCAGGGTCCAGCTCGACGGATCGCCCGGGTTCGGGGTGGCCAGGTTGGCGCTCGAACCCATGAAGGCGCTGAGCAGGTAGTCCTGGCTGGTGCGGCCATAACGCGTGATGTTGTGCAGCTTGAAGCCCGGTACGAAATCGTGCTCGACGCGCACGGTGGCCATGTCCGCTTTCACCTTGTCGTAGTCGCCGTTAGAACCGTAGAAGTTCTGCGGATCGACCGGCAGCGCGTCGCTGATGAAGGGACGGCTGCGGTCCGGACTCGTGTAGCCCGGCAGGCCGACCGTCGGCACGCCGCCGTCCGGGATGTTGTCCTGGTCCACGTGCAGATAATCGAGATGCAGGCGCGTCGGGCCGTTCAGTCCGAAGCCCAGGCTCGGGGCGATGGCCCAGCGCTTGTCCTTGACGACGTCGCGTGCAGGGCGGCCGGCATCCTGGGCGACCGCGTTCAGGCGCAGGGCGATACCCTGCTGCGCGTTCAGGACTTTGTTGGCATCGAGCGTCACGCGCTTTTGCGAGGCGCTGCCGACGGTTGCGGAGCCAGAGATGGCGTCTTCCATGCCTGCTTTTTTAGACACCAGGTTGACCGAGCCGGTCGGCGCGCCGCGGCCGTTGTCGGTACCGGCCGGCCCCTTCACGACGTCGATCTGTTCGAGGTTGAAGACGTCGCGCGAGACCGAGCCGATGTCGCGTACGCCGTCCACGAAAATGCTGCCCGAGGTATCGAAGCCGCGCATGAAGATGGCGTCGCCGGTATTCGTGTTGCCGTTCTCGCCGAGGAAGAAGGCGCCCACGCCGGGCGTATTGCGCAGCGCTTCGGTCAGGGTGAGGGCGCCTTGCTGCTCGATCAGCTCCTTCTTGATGACTTGCACCGACTGCGCGGTGTCGACCAGCTTTTCGGTGTACTTCGGCGAGGACGCGCGTTCGGCCTTGAAGTCGTTCCCAAGCTGGCCGACGACTTCGACTTTCGAGACGGGAGTGCTGGCGGCGTCGTCGAGTGCGGGTGGGGACGCGTCGTTCGCCTGGGCTGCGATGGGGAGCAGCATGGTCGCCAGCGCGGCGCTTACGTGGTGGCTGAAACGGCTGGTGGCGTGCTTGCGGCTTGTGATCGGGTGCATGGTCTTCCTGTTTCTCTCTCGTTGGAGGACGCCCTGCTGTGCGTGGGCGCTTTTTGTTGAACTGATCAACATTCTAGAGAGCGTTTCAGGATTTGTAAATGAGAATTATTATCATTCGCTTTCGCGTTTGGAGTGATGTACGTGGGGGCACAAACAAAAAAGCCACCGCTAACGGT
>NZ_JBIMES010000015.1:0-126918 GCF_051262535.1 Massilia sp. CMS3.1
CTAAGCAATAAGTAGTAAGCAGTACCTGAAGGGGTGGGTTGTTTTGCCCCTTCAAAAACATTCTCCGGCATACGCGCGTATGCTGTAGAATGCGCGATTCAGCTGAAGTCTTCGTAGGGGTGTAGCTCAATTGGCAGAGCGTCGGTCTCCAAAACCGAAGGTCGCGGGTTCGATTCCCTCCGCCCCTGCCACCGAATTCTGGTGCGCAGCACCGAAAGTAAAGAAGAATGTCTAATCAATCCGTGCAAACCGTTAGCACCTCGAATGACAAGTTTAAGGTGGCCCTGGCGGTGGTTGCCGCGATTGCAGGCGTAATCGGGTTCTTTTACCTGAAAGGCCAAAACAAACCAGCCTTGGTCGCCGCCGGCGCCCTCGTGGCTGGTTTAGTTTTTGCTGTCCTGCTTTTGTGGACCTCCACCTCCGGACGCGAATTCCTGAACTTCGCCAAAGAGTCCGTCCGCGAGACCAAGAAAGTTGTCTGGCCGACCCGCAAGGAAGCTACCACGATCACCATGATCGTGTTCGCGTTTGTCGTCGTCATGGCGATCTTCCTCTGGGGCACGGATAAGCTGCTGGAATTCCTGTTGTACGACCTGGTCCTGGGGTGGAAGCAATAATGAACGATAACGTGCAAGACAATGCAGCCGACGAACCGCTGCCGGATGAAGTTCCGGCGGCCGGCGTTCCGGCGGCCGGCGTTCCTGAGGCTGCTGCTGCTCCGGTGAGTGTTCCGGTCAGTAACAAGCGCTGGTACGTCGTTCACGTCTACTCCGGCATGGAAAAGAGCGTCATGCGCGCCCTGACCGAGCGCATCGAGCGCGCCGGCATGAGCGAGCAGTTCGGCCAGATCCTGGTCCCGACCGAAGAAGTCGTGGAAGTCAAGAACGGCAGCAAAACGGTCACCGAGCGCCGCTTCTTCCCTGGCTACGTGCTGGTCGAGATGGAAATGACCGACGAGACCTGGCACCTGGTGAAAAACACCAGCAAGGTTACCGGCTTCATCGGCGGCAAATCGAACAAGCCAACCCCGATTCCAACGCGCGAGATCGACAAGATCATGCAGCAGGTCCAGGAAGGCGTCGAGAAGCCACGGCCGAAAGTGCTGTACGAAGTGGGCGAGCAGGTCCGGATCAAGGAAGGCCCGTTCACCGACTTCAATGGCAACGTCGAGGAAGTCAATTACGAAAAATCGAAGGTGCGTGTGACTGTCACCATCTTTGGCCGCGCAACTCCGGTGGAACTCGAGTTCGGGCAGGTAGAAAAAGTTTAAACGCAATAATCGGAGCGTCGCAGCAGCAAGGCGGAATCCGGTAAGAGGAGCCCCGCCAAGCGAGTAGTCGCGGTGGGGCGCTACTACTCAAAGCCAACTTAGGAGTCATCCATGGCAAAGAAGATTATTGGTTTTATCAAGCTGCAAGTTGCAGCTGGTAAAGCAAACCCATCCCCACCGATCGGCCCAGCACTGGGTCAGCGCGGCCTGAACATCATGGAATTCTGCAAGGCGTTCAACGCCCAGACCCAGGGTCTCGAGCCAGGCATGCCGATCCCGGTCGTGATCACCGCGTTCGCCGACAAGTCCTTCACCTTCGTGATGAAGACGCCTCCGGCAACCTACCTGATCAAGAAAGCCGCCGGCATCACCAAAGGTTCGCCGAAGCCACATACCGATAAGGTTGGCTCGCTGACCCGTGCGCAGGCTGAAGAAATCGCAAAAACCAAGCAGCCGGACCTGACCGCAGCAGACATGGACGCCGCAGTGCGTATCATCGCTGGCTCGGCACGTTCGATGGGCATCACGGTGGAGGGTCTGTAATGGCTAAGCTGTCCAAGCGCGTTAAAGAAATGAAAGCGAAAGTCGACCGTAACAAGGTCTACGCCTTCGACAATGCACTGTCGCTGGTCAAGGAATTCGCAACCGCCAAGTTCAACGAGTCGATCGACGTCGCCGTTCAACTGGGCGTCGATCCAAAGAAGTCGGACCAGGTCGTTCGTGGTTCGGTCGTCCTGCCAGCAGGCACCGGCAAGACCGTGCGCGTTGCTGTCTTCGCTTCGGGCGAGAAGGCTGATGCTGCACGTGCAGCCGGCGCCGACATCGTCGGTATGGAAGACCTGGCTGAGCGCGTCAAGGCCGGCGACATGCCGTTCGACGTCGTCATTGCCTCGCCAGACACCATGCGTATCGTCGGTACCCTGGGCCAGATCCTGGGCCCACGTGGCCTGATGCCTAACCCGAAGGTCGGCACCGTCACCCCTGACGTCGCCACCGCGGTGAAGAACGCCAAAGCCGGTCAGGTCCAGTACCGTACCGACAAAGGCGGCATTATCCACGCAACGATCGGCCGCAAGTCGTTCGCTGACGCCGATCTGAAGGCCAACCTGGCTGCCCTGATCGAAGCGCTGAACAAGGCCAAGCCGGCCACCTCGAAGGGCGTGTACCTGCGCAAGGTCGCGATCTCGTCGACGATGGGCGCGGGCGTCCGTGTCGATCACGCTTCGATCGCCGCTTAAGCTTTCACAAGAATCAAGTCCCTGCAAAACATCAGCGGGGCGCATCTTTGGGCTGTCGGGCTTGCATAAATCCCGGCAGGCAATCAAAGACCGTTGGGCCGGTCGCAGTGGTTGGGCAACCGGTTAATACCTCACCCAACGCAGATGGTGTACCCGAACAAGTTTTGTAGTCCATGCTGCGTGAACTCATCCGCGTTAGTTTGACTTCTTAACTTCGGACGCCGTGTTCGAACCGATGCAGGCGATTTTGCTTGCATTAATTAAGGAGATTGACCGTGGGTCTTAATCTGAATGACAAAAAGGCCGTCGTCGAAGAAGTTTCCGCAAAAGTAGCATCTGCGCAAACGATCGTCGTGGCCGAGTACCGTGGCATCCAGGTTAGTCACTTGACGAAACTCCGTGCAGCCGCGCGTTCGCAGGGTGTGTACCTGCGTGTTCTGAAGAACACGCTGGCACGTCGCTCTGTCGAAGGCACGCAGTTTGCCCCACTGGCTGACGCCATGACCGGTCCGCTGATCTACTCGATCTCGGACGACGCCGTTGCAGCAGCGAAAGTCATCAATGACTTCGCTAAAACCAACGACAAGCTGGTCGTGAAAGCTGGTAACTTCGCTGGTAAACAGCTCGACGTAGCTGGTGTTACCGCGTTGGCAAGCATTCCTTCGCGTGAAGTCCTCATCTCGCAGCTGTTGGGCGTGATGCTGGCTCCAGTGTCGGGCTTTGCACGTGGCTTGGCTGCCCTGGCAGCGAAAAAAGGCGAAGGTTCGGAAGCTGCTCCTGCAGCCGAAGAAACCGCTGCAGCGTAAGCGCAGCCCTTTTTTCTCAAGTAACTGATCTGTACTACAAACACAACATATTTGGAGTTTCAAATGGCAATTAGCAAAGACGATATCCTGAACGCAGTGAGCGAAATGTCCGTCATGGACCTGAACGACCTGGTCAAGGCATTCGAAGAGAAGTTCGGCGTGTCGGCAGCTGCAATGTCGGCTCCTGCAGCTGGCGGCGCCGGTGCTGCTGCTGCTGTCGAAGAGCAGACCGAGTTCAACGTTGTTCTGACCGAAATCGGCGCGAACAAGGTCGGCGTCATCAAGGCCGTCCGCGAAATCACCGGTCTGGGCCTGAAAGAAGCCAAGGACGTGGTTGACGGTGCACCAAAGACCGTCAAGGAAGCCATGCCTAAAGCTGATGCTGAAGCAGCCAAGAAAAAGCTGGAAGATGCTGGCGCCAAGGCAGAACTGAAGTAATAAAAAGCGATGGGCATCCTCGGGTGCCCAAAGCCGGAGTCAAAGCTTGCAAGCCCCGTCGGAAGGCGGTGCTGCGGCTTTGGCTCTTTTGTCGTCCCTGCGACAAACGCAATACCCTTGGTAGTGCCGCAACATCGCATTACCGAAAGAATCGTAGCACAGCAGCAGCAGCACGCTAGTCCCTTTTCATCTGGCGGAACAGTAAGAGACTTGAGGCCTTGTATGTGGTCGCCCCACCACTGGCAATCCCTGAATTCTCATCCTTTCTGTCACTCACGGAGTGTCCATGCACTACTCATTTACTGAGAAGAAACGCATTCGCAAGTCGTTCGCGAAGCGCGCCAACGTTCACAACGTTCCATATCTTCTGGCTACCCAGCTTGAATCCTACGAGAATTTCCTGCAAGCGGACGCAGGTCCCTCCGTACGCAAGAATGAAGGCCTGCAGTCGGCTTTCAGCTCGATCTTCCCGATCGTGTCGCATAACGGCTTCGCTCGCCTCGAATTCCTGTCCTACGTGCTGGGTGACCCCGCGTTTGACGTCAAGGAATGCCAACAGCGTGGCCTGACCTTTGCCTCGCCACTGCGCGCCAAAGTGCGCCTGGTGATCCTGGACAAGGAATCGCCGACCAAGCCGGTCGTCAAGGAAATGAAAGAGCAGGAAGTGTACATGGGCGAATTGCCGCTCATGACCGCTAACGGTTCGTTCGTCATCAACGGCACCGAGCGCGTGATCGTCTCCCAGCTGCACCGCTCCCCGGGCGTGTTCTTCGAGCACGACCGCGGCAAGACGCACTCGTCGGGCAAGTTGCTGTTCTCGGCACGTATCATTCCTTACC
The DNA here is from genome assembly GCF_051262535.1 of Massilia sp. CMS3.1. NCBI lineage: Bacteria > Pseudomonadati > Pseudomonadota > Betaproteobacteria > Burkholderiales > Oxalobacteraceae > Massilia > Massilia sp. CMS3.1. The sequence goes on from NZ_JBIMES010000015.1 coordinate 4,592, forward strand.
GCGGCTCGTGGCTGGACTACGAGTTCGACCCGAAGGACATCCTGTTCTTCCGCGTCGACCGCCGCCGCAAGATGCCGGTGACGATCCTGCTGAAGGCCATCGGTATGTCGCCGGAACAGATCCTGGCGAACTTCTTCGTGTTCGACAATTTCACCCTGCGTTCCGAAGGCGGAGAAATTGAATTCGTGTCCGAGCGCCTGCGCGGCGAAGTGGCGCGTTTCGACATCGTCGATCCGAAGTCGGGCAAGACCCTCGTGACGAAGGACAAGCGCATCAATGCCAAGCATGTGCGCGACATCGAAGCGGCCGGCATCAAGGCCATCTCGGTTCCTGAAGACTACCTGATCGGCCGTATCCTGGCCCGCAACATCGTCGACGCCGACACCGGCGAGATCATCGCGTCCGCCAACGACGAGCTGACCGACGAGCTGCTGGGCAAGTTGCGCGACGCCGACGTCGACACGATCCAGACCCTCTACACGAACGACCTGGACCAGGGCGGCTACATCTCGCAAACCCTGCGCACCGACGACACCGCCGACCAGATGGCCGCACGCGTGGCGATCTACCGCATGATGCGTCCTGGCGAACCGCCAACCGAAGAGTCGGTCGAAGCCCTGTTCAACGGCCTGTTCTACAGCCCTGAGCGCTACGACCTGTCGGCTGTCGGCCGCATGAAGTTCAACCGCCGCATCGGTCGCGACGAGCTGACCGGCGCGATGACGCTGTCGAACGACGACATCCTGGCCGTGATCAAGATCCTGGTCGAGCTGCGCAATGGCCGCGGCGAAGTCGACGATATCGATCACCTGGGTAACCGCCGCGTGCGTTGCGTGGGCGAACTGGCCGAAAACCAGTTCCGCGCCGGCCTCGTGCGCGTTGAGCGAGCCGTGAAAGAACGTCTCGGCCAGGCCGAAGCGGACAACCTGATGCCGCACGACCTGATCAACAGCAAGCCGATCTCGGCCGCGATCCGTGAATTCTTCGGTTCGTCCCAGCTGTCGCAGTTCATGGACCAGACCAACCCGCTGTCGGAAATCACGCACAAGCGTCGTGTTTCCGCCCTCGGACCTGGCGGCCTGACGCGCGAACGCGCCGGCTTCGAGGTGCGCGACGTGCACCCGACCCACTACGGCCGCGTTTGCCCGATCGAGACGCCTGAAGGCCCGAACATCGGCCTGATCAACTCGCTGGCACTGTACGCCCGCCTGAACGAATACGGCTTCCTCGAAACCCCGTACCGCAAGGTCGAGAATTCGAAGGTCACCGACAAGATCGACTACCTGTCCGCCATCGAAGAAGGCCGCTACATCATCGCCCAGGCGAACGCGACCATCAACGCCGAAGGCCAGCTGGACGACGAACTGGTTTCCGCACGTGAAGCCGGCGAAACGATCCTGGTCTCGCCGGAGCGCATCCAGTACATGGACGTCGCGCCTGGCCAGATCGTCTCGGTCGCAGCCTCGCTGATTCCGTTCCTCGAGCACGATGATGCGAACCGTGCACTGATGGGCGCGAACATGCAGCGTCAGGCCGTTCCCTGCCTGCGTCCTGAAAAGGCGCTGGTCGGTACCGGTATCGAGCGCACCGTCGCGGTCGACTCGGGTACCACCGTGCAGGCCGTGCGTGGCGGCGTCGTCGACTACATCGATGCGGGCCGTGTGGTTATTCGTGTCAACGACGACGAAGCGCTGGCTGGCGAAGTCGGTGTCGACATTTACAACCTGATCAAGTACACCCGTTCGAACCAGAACACGAACATCAACCAGCGTCCGATCGTGCAGGTTGGCGACCGCGTTGCCCGTGGCGACGTGATTGCCGACGGCGCATCGACCGACCTGGGCGAATTGGCCCTGGGTCAGAACATGCTCGTGGCCTTCATGCCATGGAATGGTCTGAACTTCGAGGATTCGATCCTGATCTCGGAAAACGTCGTCAAGGACGACCGTTACACCTCGATCCACATCGAAGAGCTGTCGGTTGTCGCGCGCGACACCAAGCTCGGCGCGGAAGAAATCACCCGCGACATCTCGAACCTGGCTGAAAACCAGCTGGCGCGCCTGGATGAATCGGGCATCGTCTACATCGGCGCCGAAGTCACCGCCGGCGACGTGCTGGTCGGTAAAGTCACGCCGAAGGGCGAGACCCAATTGACGCCGGAAGAAAAGCTGCTGCGCGCGATCTTCGGCGAAAAAGCGTCGGACGTGAAAGACACCTCGCTGCGCGTGCCTTCGGGCATGGTCGGCACCGTCATCGACGTGCAAGTGTTTACCCGCGAAGGGATCGTGCGCGACAAGCGCGCCCAGCAGATCATCGATGATGAGCTGAAACGCTTCCGCCTCGACCTGAACGACCAGATGCGTATCGTGGAGGGCGACGCCTTCCAGCGTCTGGAGCGTATGCTGGTGGGCAAAGTCGTCAACGGCGGCCCGAAGAAGATGGCAAAGGGTGCGGTCATCACGTCGGAATACCTGGCGGACCTGGACAAGTTCCACTGGTTCGACATCCGTCCGGCTGATGACGAATCGGCCAACGCACTCGAAGCGATCAAGGAATCGATCAACGAGAAGCGTCACCAGTACGACCTGGCCTTCGAAGAAAAGCGCAAGAAGCTGACGCAAGGCGACGAGCTGCAGCCAGGCGTGCAAAAGATGGTCAAGGTGTACCTGGCCGTCAAGCGCCGCCTGCAGTCGGGCGACAAGATGGCGGGTCGTCACGGTAACAAGGGTGTGGTGTCGCGCATCGTGCCGGTGGAAGACATGCCGTTCATGGCGGACGGCACCCCGGCCGACGTCGTGCTGAACCCGCTGGGCGTTCCTTCGCGAATGAACGTCGGTCAGATCCTTGAAACCCACCTCGGTTGGGCGGCAAAGGGCCTGGGCCTGCGTATCGGTGAAATGCTGCAGAAGCAGGCAGCGATCGAAGAAGTCCGTGGTTTCCTGGCCCAGATCTACAACGAGACCGGCAAGAAGGAAGACCTCGACAGCTTCAACGATGAAGAAATCATGGGCTTGGCCGGCAACCTCAAAAAGGGTGTGCCGTTTGCAACACCGGTCTTCGATGGCGCGCACGAAACCGAGATCCTCCGCATGCTGGACCTGGCTTACCCGGACCACATCGCCAAGCATCTCGGCATGACGCCTTCGAAGAACCAGGTCACGATGTACGACGGCCGCACCGGCGAAGCATTCGAGCGCAAGGTCACCGTCGGCTACATGCACATGCTGAAACTGCATCACCTGGTCGACGACAAGATGCACGCGCGTTCGACCGGTCCGTACTCGCTGGTGACGCAGCAGCCGCTGGGCGGTAAAGCCCAGTTCGGTGGCCAGCGCTTCGGTGAGATGGAGGTGTGGGCACTGGAAGCGTACGGCGCATCGTACGTGCTGCAGGAAATGCTGACTGTGAAGTCGGATGACGTGAATGGCCGTACCAAGGTCTACGAGAACCTGGTCAAAGGTGACCACGTGATCGAAGCCGGCATGCCTGAATCGTTCAACGTGCTGGTCAAGGAAATCCGCTCGCTGGGTATCGATATCGACCTCGAGCGTAACTAAGAAGCTTATCGAGGAAAAGGAACACCGGTACGGGGAACCCGGCCCGGAGTTCCCTCCTGAAATGCCGATTGGTTTGGGATGCTCCGCGTCCCGAAATAGAAATTTAGTCACCTCTGGAGTGATACATGAAAGCACTGCTCGATCTATTCAAGCAAGTACAGCAAAACGAGAGCTTCGACGCCATCAAGATTGGCTTGGCGTCGCCCGAAAAAATTCGTTCGTGGTCGTTCGGTGAAGTCAAGAAGCCCGAGACCATCAACTACCGTACCTTCAAGCCTGAGCGTGACGGCCTGTTCTGCGCCAAGATCTTTGGCCCGATCAAGGATTACGAATGCCTGTGCGGCAAGTACAAGCGCCTGAAGCACCGCGGCGTCATCTGCGAAAAGTGCGGCGTCGAAGTCACGCTGGCCAAGGTGCGCCGTGAGCGCATGGGCCACATCGAGCTCGCCTCGCCAACCGCGCACATCTGGTTCCTGAAGTCGCTGCCGTCGCGTCTGGGCATGGTCCTGGACATGACGCTGCGGGATATCGAACGCGTCTTGTACTTCGAAGCATATGTCGTGACCGATCCCGGCATGACTCCGCTGAAGAAGTGCCAGATCATGTCGGAAGACGATTACGCCGCCAAGTACGAAGAGTACGGCGACGACTTCACCGCCTACATGGGCGCCGAAGGTATCCGTGAACTGCTGCGCTCGATCGACATCCACCGCGATGCCGAAGCCCTGCGCGTGGAACTGAAGGAATCGAAGTCCGAAGCGAAGATCAAGAAATACGCCAAGCGCCTGAAAGTGCTCGAGGCATTCCAGCGTTCGGGCATCAAGCCGGACTGGATGATCATGGAAGTGCTCCCGGTCCTGCCGCCGGAGCTGCGTCCGCTCGTCCCGCTCGATGGTGGCCGTTTCGCGACCTCCGACCTGAACGACCTGTATCGCCGCGTCATCAACCGGAATAACCGCCTGAAGCGCCTGATGGAATTGCGCGCTCCGGAAATCATTACGCGTAACGAAAAGCGCATGCTGCAGGAAGCAGTCGACTCGCTGCTGGACAACGGCCGTCGCGGTAAAGCGATGACCGGTGCCAACAAGCGTCCGCTGAAGTCGCTGGCCGAGATGATTAAAGGTAAGGGCGGTCGTTTCCGTCAGAACTTGCTCGGTAAACGCGTCGACTATTCGGGCCGTTCGGTCATCGTGGTCGGCCCGCAGCTGAAACTGCACCAGTGCGGCCTGCCGAAGCTGATGGCCCTGGAACTGTTCAAGCCGTTCATCTTCAACAAGCTCGAACTGATGGGTCTGGCAACGACCATCAAGGCGGCGAAGAAGCTGGTCGAAATCCAGGAACCTGTGGTCTGGGACATCCTGGAAGACGTGATCAAAGAACACCCGGTGATGCTGAACCGTGCACCAACCCTGCACCGTCTTGGTATCCAGGCGTTCGAGCCGGTCCTGATCGAAGGTAAAGCGATCCAGCTGCACCCACTCGTCTGCGCGGCGTTCAACGCCGACTTCGACGGTGACCAGATGGCTGTCCACGTCCCGCTGTCGATCGAAGCGCAGATGGAAGCGCGTACGCTGATGCTGGCGTCGAACAACATCCTGTTCCCATCGAACGGCGAGCCGTCGATCGTGCCGTCCCAGGATATCGTGCTGGGTCTGTACTACGCGAGCCGCGAGGCGATCAACGCCAAGGGCGAGGGCATGATGTTCCCGGACGTCTCGGAAGTCATCCGCGCCTACGACAACAAGGAAGTCGAACTGGCTACGCGCATCACCGTGCGTATCGTCGAATTCCCGCGTGTCGCCGGTACCGAGGAGTTCGAGCGCACCGTCACGCGTTACGAGACCACCGTCGGCCGTGCGATCCTGTCCGAGATCCTGCCGAAAGGCCTGCCGTTCAGCGTGCTGAACCGCTCGCTGAAGAAGAAGGAAATCTCGAAGCTGATCAACACGTCGTTCCGCAAGTGCGGCCTGCGTGCGACCGTCGTGTTTGCCGACAAGCTGATGCAGTCGGGCTTCCGCCTGGCAACGCGCGCCGGTATCTCGATCGCCGTCGACGACATGATGATCCCGGACGTCAAGAAGGGCATGATCGCGGCCGCCGAAGCGGAAGTGAAGCAGATCGAGCAGCAGTATTCCTCGGGTCTGGTCACCGCCGGCGAGCGTTACAACAAGGTCGTCGACATCTGGGGCAAGACCTCCGATGAAGTCGGCAAGGCGATGATGGACCAGCTGAAAATCGAGCCGGTCACCAAGCGCGACGGTACGCAAGGCACCCAGGAATCGTTCAACGCGATTTACATGATGGCCGACTCGGGCGCCCGTGGTTCGGCAGCCCAGATTCGCCAGTTGGCTGGTATGCGAGGCCTGATGGCCAAGCCGGACGGTTCGATTATCGAAACGCCGATTACCGCGAACTTCCGCGAAGGCCTGAACGTGTTGCAGTACTTCATCTCGACGCACGGCGCCCGTAAGGGTCTGGCCGACACCGCGCTGAAGACCGCAAACTCGGGTTACCTGACGCGCCGCCTGGTCGACGTGACCCAGGATCTGGTTGTGATCGAGGACGATTGCGGCACCAACAACGGCACGCACATGAAGGCGATGGTCGAAGGTGGTGAAGTCATCGAAGCGCTGCGCGACCGTATCCTCGGCCGCGTGACGGGCAACGATGTCATCAATCCTGAAACCCAGGAAACCGTGTACCCAGCCGGCACGCTGCTGGACGAAGACATGGTCGAAGACATCGAGCGCCTCGGCATCGACGAAGTCAAGGTGCGTACGCCGCTGAACTGCGACACGCGCTACGGCCTGTGCGCCATGTGCTACGGCCGTGACCTCGGCCGCGGTTCGATGGTTAACAGCGGCGAAGCAGTCGGCGTCGTGGCGGCACAGTCGATCGGTGAGCCGGGTACCCAGCTGACCATGCGTACCTTCCACATCGGTGGTGCGGCATCGCGTGCGGCAGTGGCCTCGTCGGTCGAAGCCAAGTCGAACGGCACGGTGCGCTTCACGGCCACCATGCGTTACGTCACCAACGGCAAGGGTGCGCAGATCGTCATCTCGCGTTCGGGCGAAGTCCTGATCACGGACGACCATGGCCGCGAGCGCGAGCGCCACAAGGTGCCGTACGGTGCGACCCTGAGTGTCCATGACGGCCTGACGGTGAAAGCCGGCATCGCCCTGGCAACCTGGGATCCGCTGACCCGTCCGATCATTACCGAGTACGCCGGTACGATCCGTTTCGAGAACGTGGAAGAGGGCGTCACCGTCGCTCGCCAGGTCGATGACGTGACCGGTCTGTCGACCCTGGTCGCGATCGATCCGAAGCGCCGTGGTTCGGCCGGTAAAGTGCTGCGTCCGCAAGTGAAACTGCTGAACGAAGAGAACCAGGAAGTCAAGATTGCCGGCACCGAACACGCCGTGGCAATCGGTTTCCAGGTTGGCGCGCTGATCATGGTGAAAGACGGTCAATCGGTGTCGGTGGGTGAAGTGCTGGCACGTATTCCGACCGAATCGCAGAAGACCCGCGACATTACCGGTGGTCTGCCACGCGTTGCCGAACTGTTCGAAGCACGTTCGCCGAAAGACGCTGGCATGCTGGCGGAAGTCACCGGTACGGTTGCCTTCGGTAAGGAAACGAAGGGCAAGCAGCGTCTGGAAATCACGGACATGGACGGCAACAAGCACGAGTTCCTGATTACCAAGGACAAGCAAGTGCTGGTGCACGATGGTCAAGTGGTGAACAAGGGCGAGATGATCGTCGATGGTCCAGCCGATCCGCAGGACATCCTGCGCCTGCTGGGTATCGAAGCGCTGGCCCGTTACATCGTCGACGAAGTGCAGGACGTCTACCGTCTGCAGGGCGTGAAGATCAACGACAAGCACATCGAAGTGATTGTTCGTCAGATGCTGCGCCGTGTGGCGATCGTCGAAGCCGGCGACACCGACTACATCATCGGCGAGCAGGTCGAACGTTCGGAGCTGCTGGAAGAGAACGACCGCATGGAAGCGGCAGGCAAACTGCAAGCGACCTACGAAAACGTGCTGCTGGGTATTACCAAGGCATCGCTGTCGACTGATTCGTTCATCTCGGCCGCATCGTTCCAGGAAACCACCCGCGTGCTGACGGAAGCGGCGATCATGGGCAAGCGCGACGGTCTGCGCGGCCTGAAGGAAAACGTCATCGTCGGCCGCCTGATTCCTGGCGGTACCGGTCTGGCATTCCACCGCGCTCGCAAAGAGAAGGAAGTGTGGGAGGCGGAAGAGCGCCAGGCACTGCTGCAGCAAGAGAAAGCCAACATGGCTGCCGAACTGCAGGCGATGGAAGACCAGCAGAATGCGGCGGCTCCGGTGGAGCAGCATGGGGATGGTGAGTAATCGTCCTAGCTAGTCAGCTGAATGAGACGGCACCTTCGGGTGCCGTTTTTTTTTTCGTCTGTTCCATATCGATAGCCACGTCACCAGATGCGCGCTACTATGGTGAATAGTTGCTTAATGAACACTCATTTGACGAGCCTGCACCGCAATGACCTCCACGAGAACGATTCGTCCAGCCACCGTCGATGATGCTGAACGCATCTGCACGATCTATAACCACTACGTAGCGACCACCACCATCTCATTCGAAGAAGAGCCGGTGCAAGCCACCGACATGGCCCAGCGCATCGCCGACGTCGGTGCGGCCAATCTGCTTTGGCTTGTCATGCTCGAAGGCGACAAGTTGATCGGCTACGCCTACGCCACCAAGTGGCGCGCCCGGGCCGCCTATCGCTTTGCGGTCGAAAGCTCGGTCTATTTCGATCCGGAATACGCGGGAAAAGGCGCCGGCACGGAATTGTATAAAGCATTGCTGGCCGAGCTGCGCCAGCGCGGGCTGCACCTGGCCATCGGCGGCATCGCGCAGCCGAACGAAGCGAGCGTGCGCCTGCACGAGCGGCTGGGTTTTATAAAAGTGGCGCACTTCAGCGAAGTGGGGCTGAAGTTCGGGTGCTGGATCGATGTCGGGTACTGGCAGCTCAAACTCACCGGTTCTTCAGTATGAACAAACCCCTTCCATGCCTCATCATCATCGACATGCAAAAGGGCATGGCGAATACGGCTGCCGCCAGCCGCAACAACCCTCAAGCGGAAGAGAACATCGCGCAGCTGCTGCAGGCCTGGCGCGCGGCGGCTGCCCACATCGTCCATGTGCGCCATATCTCGCGCTTGCCAAATTCCCCCTTCGCGCCGGGACAGTCCGGTGTCGAGTTCCAGCAAGCGCTGCAGCCGCTGCCGCACGAGCACGTGGTCGAGAAAAACGTGCCGGATGCCTTCATCAATACCGCGCTGGAACGCTGGCTGCGGGTGCGCGGATTGAATCAAGTGGTCCTGGTCGGCGTCAGCACCAACAATTCGGTGGAATCCAGCGCCCGTACGGCGGGCAACCTCGGTTTCGATACCGTTGTCGTCCATGACGCGACGTTTGCGTTTGCGATGACGGACTACGCCGGCAGGATGCGCAGCGCGGACGAGGTGCATGCGATGTCGCTCTCTAACCTGAGCGGAGAATACGCGATGATTCAGGACACGCGCAGGGTGCTCGAAGAACGCGCGCACTCGTTCGATCAGTCCAGCCGCACGATCGGCTAGCGTACAGCTTCCTCGCGAATCAGGCTCTCCACGAGACCATGCCGGTCGGGTTTCTTCAGCCGGGCTCCGGCATCGTCTCGAATCGACTACACTCGTGCGCGTCGGACTATCTCGTTTCAATTACCGGATGACTGAAAGGAAGTGACATGAAAGCTCAATGGATCTGCGCGCTGGTGCTGAGTTCGACCTGGGCGGTAGCAACCGCACATGCGGCCGAACTGCGCGCGACGATGAATACGGTGTCTGACACCGGCGTCGGCGCCTCAAGCGGCACGGTGACGATCAGCGAATCGAAATATGGTCTCGTATTCACGCCGGCGCTGACTGGTTTGCCGGCCGGCGTGCATGGCTTCCACGTGCACGAGAACGGCAGCTGCGCGACAAACCAGAAGGATGGCAAGCCGGTGCCGGCGGGTGCGGCGGGCGGGCACCTGGATACCAACAAGAGCAAGAAGCACGGGTTGCCGTGGGGCGATGGGCATGTCGGCGATTTGCCGGCCTTGTATGTCGAGAGCGCGGGGGCGGCGAATAATCCGGTGCTCGCGCCGCGTTTGAAAATGGCCGATGTGAAGGGCAAGGCCTTGATGGTGCATGCGGGTGGCGATAATCATGCGGATCACCCGGCGCCGCTGGGTGGGGGTGGGGCGAGGATTATGTGCGGGATTATTGAGTGAAATAATATTTCACGGAGCCGAACCGCAGAAAACAAAAACGCCCGGTCAGTTCATCAGTGGCCGGGCGTTTTAATGTAAAGCGTGCGGATTACTTCGCTGCGGCGGCGCGGATCTTGCCGAAGGCGTCGCCCGCTTTCCAGGCCGGCATCTTCGGCGAATCAGCCACCATGCGGCCCAGGTTCAGCGTGAACTGCGCCTGCTGCACCATACCCGTCAAATCCCAGTTCGGATCGTATTCATCGTTTACCTGGTGATAGCGCGCCCGATACGCCTTCGCCTTGGCGTTGTTCGCCTCGACATCCTTGACCCAGGCGCTGCCACCGCCGACCGAGAAGGCCGGGATGCCGGCTTTCGCAAAACTGAAATGGTCGCTGCGGAAGTAGCCGCCGGCGAGGTCCGGTTTGGCTTGCGCCACCGTGAGACCCATGGCTTTCGCCGTCGCTGCCGCCATCGCGCCCAGCTCCGTGCGCTCGCTGCCTTGCACGCCGATGTCCTTCGCCTGGCCCACGAAGTTCAGGCTGTCCAGGTTCAGGTTGGCGGCCGTTTTCGCGGCCGGCCACAGCGGACGCGCGGCGTAGGCGGCGCTGCCCAGCAGGCCTTGCTCTTCGGCTGCCACCCACAGGAACATTTGCGACCGCTTGCTTGGGGCCCGTGCCGCTTCCTGCGCCATCGCCAGCAGGCCCGCCGTGCCCGACGCGTTATCAACGGCGCCGTTGAAGATGGTGTCGCCCTCGGTTCCCTGCTTGCCCATGTGGTCCCAGTGGGCGCTGTAGATGACGACTTCGTCCTTCAGCTTTGGATCGGTACCCGGCACGACGCCGGCCACGTTGTATTCGCTCAGCGTACGAATCGCAGCGCGCGTCTCGCCTTTTACGCGCGCGTTCAAGGTGACGGGTTTGAAGGCCTTGTCTTCCGCAGCAAGCCGCAGTGTATCCAGGTCCTGGCCGGCGGCCGCGAACAGTTTGCGGGCGGCGGCGTCGGTCATCCAGCCCTGCATGCCCGAACCAAGATCGGCGTCAGCCAGTTGAAAACGCTCGGCCGCGGCCCAGCTGTTCTGCACCACGCTCCAGCCGTACGACGCCGACGCATCGGTGTGGATCAGCAGGACGCCGGCCGCGCCCTGGCGCGCCGCTTCCTGCAATTTATACGTCCAGCGTCCGTAGAAAGTGAGACCGGCGCCGTTGAAACGGTTCGGTTCCGATGCGGTCGGTGCGGGGTCATTGACCATCATGACCAGCACCTTGCCCTTGGCGTCCAGGCCCTTGAAATCGTCCCAGCCTTCTTCCGGTGCGGTGATGCCGTAACCGACGAAGACCAGTTCCGCATCCATGCTGTGCTCCGGCTTGGCGTCGCCCGGCGCCCAGACCCAGTCGGCCCCAAAACTCAGGGGCAGCGCCTTGCCGCCGGCGAGAATCGCCACATTGCTTTTCTCGGGCAGCGGACGCACGCCGGCGATCTTGACCTCCTGGCGGAAGCTGGTGCCGTTCGCGGGTTGCAGGCCGGCGGCCAGGGCCTGCGACTCCAGGTAGGTGACGGTCAATTCTCCGCCGCGCTGGCCGGTGCCGCGGCCCTCCAGGGCGTCCGAGGCGAGGAAGGCGAGGTGGCCGCGCAGTGGCGCTTCCTTCACGGTGGCGGCTTGTGCTTGGTTCGGAGCGGCGTGGGCTGGATAGGCCAGGGCCAGGCTGCTGGCAAGGGCGGAGAGAACGACGGAGGAGACGATCTTGTGCATGGAATCCTGCTGCAGTGGTTAATTGGACGCGCAATGAGGCGCGCGCCATATTGTAGTGCAAGCGTGTAGTGCAACCTGCCCTAATAGAACCACAGCGTATCGGCCGCGATCGATTGTCCGCTCAGGGGAACCAGCGGGGCTGCCGGCCGTGGCGGCAGCAGATGTTCCGGTAGCCCCGGTACCACTTCCTCGATGCGCACAGCGAAGATCGGATCGGACAGCACCTCGATCCTGAACTGCAGGGGCGCGTCCTCCATCCCGTACAGGATTATCGTCAGCGATTTGGCCTCGAGGTCGAGCAGCACGCGGCCGTTCATCGTCACGCGCGTCGGCCGCGCCCCCGTCACCTGCAGGCGAATCTGCGGCGCGCGGTTCTGCGACACCAAGGTGAAGTCGGCGTGGCGGCCGGGCGCCTTGCCGTTGCGCAGAATCCGGACTAATGGGAATGCCAGGCCGTCGCGCGGCGCCCAGGCATACCACTGGCGCGGACTCTGCCAGCCGAAGACGTTCACGAATATATGGGGTTCCTTCAGGTTGGCGAACAGTGTTTTCTGCCAAGGATCGAGGTCCGCGGCAGGATGCAGCCAGTAGGCGTCCCAGCTCGGCATGTCCTTGTAATACACCAGCGCATTCGCCTGCAGCGGCGGCTCCTCCGTGAATGGCCCGGCGCTGCCGGCCAGCGCCAGCCCGCCCAGGCCAGCCGCGAGCAGCGTGCGCGCGACATAGCGCCGCGCATGCGCCAGCAGCGGCGTCGACACGGCAAGCAGGAGCGCCAGCATCGCCACCGGGATGTTCATGCGCTGCGGAGACAGCACCAGATAACTGTCGCGCAGGACCGGCAGCACCAGCACCACGGCCGGCAGTACGCCGGCCAGCAGCACGGCGCAGCGCGCCGCTGGCGGCCAGGCGGCGACACGGCGCACATGCAGTCCGGCGAAGGCGGCGAGGGCGGCCAGCACTGGCCACACGAGCAGATAACTGGTGCCGGGCGCCAGCCAGCTCGCCAGCAGCAGCACCAGCACCAGGCAGGCCAGGCTGGAGAGCATCGCGGCCGCCGTGCCGGTGCGTCGTGCCAGCTGCCGCTGAGTGGCGATGAAGAATGCCGCGCACAGCGCGCACACGCCAGCCAGGTAGAGCAGGGCATGGCGCGCATGCTCGGGCGCGGCCGGATTCCAGGCGCTGTGCAGCGCGGGCACGTGTACCCACAGCTGCCAGGCGCCGATGCCGAGCGCCACCGCGATCGACGGCACGATGAACAGCGCCTGCAGCAGGGCCGGATAGCGCACGCTTGATCGGTGCATCGCGATGCAGACCGTAGCGGCCAGCAGCAGGCAGGTCAGGCTTGTTAAAGGCCAGACCAGGGCGCCGCTGTAGTGCACCATGCCGGCGAACGGCAGCGCGAAATACACCTGTCCGTTTGAAGGCCGCGGATCGATGCGCGCGCCGCCGAATTCACGCGTCAGGCGCAGCATCGTGTCTCCCATCTGCTGCAGGGTGGCGCGAAGCGTTGTGGCGTGTCGAGCACGCGATCGCGCCCGAACGGGCGGCCCGTATGCGCGAACTGCAGCACCGGCACCCCGAGCCGGATCAATGCGCCAATGCGCGGGCCCCCGAGCACCAGCTGGTGGATCTCGTGCATCAGCGAGGAACCCGCCACGGCGGGCGCCGCGCGCAGCCAGCCGTCGATCGCCGCCGTGTTCGCGCCGTGTGTGTTGTACAACTGGAGTGGCCCGCCGCTGCCGCCGCCATCGAAGCGCAGCGCCAGTCCGACCTCGCGCGCCCACGGATGCTGCTCGGTGAAGGCCTGCATGCCGAGGCTGCCGACACGCTCGCCGTCGGCGAACAGCACCAGTACGTCGTTCTCCAACGGAGCGTCCGCACGCAGCGCGCGCAGGGTTTCGATCAGGGCCGCCACCGGCGCCGCTCCGCTGGCGCCAAGGTTCGCCGCATCGCTGTCGAAGTGCGACACCAGGAGCAGGCTGGAACGGCGCAGCCGGTCGGGCGCGCTACCCGGCAGGCGCACCAGCACGTTGTGCACCACGCCCAGGGTCGCCTCGTAATTCGCGTTGTAGTCGACATAGTTTTTCTGCACGAGCGCGCGCTGCACCTGCGGTTCGAGGCCGAGCGTACGCAGGCGCTCGACCAGCCAGGTGCGCGCCTCGGCGTTGGCCTTGCTGGCGATCGGGCGCGGCGTGCGTGCCAGCGCGGCGAAGTCCGTATTCGCGCGCGCTGCCGAGAACTGCGTCGCCGGGGCGCCCGCCGCTGCGGCTGGCAGGAGCGCCGGCTGCGCCGGCCGCAGCGCCAGCCAGGACAGGGCGGCGATGAGGAGCAGGGCGGCGAGGCAGGCTGGGGCAGGGGTGGCTGAATCAGAGCGCATGAACCGCATCCTTGTCGTGATAAAGGGTCGAACGGGGGCCTGCCACGCGATCGCAGGCACAAGAAAACCCGCCAGGCTGAGGGATGGCGGGCAAAACGGAACAGAGAGGATTTACTCGAGCGACCAGACGTAGGCGATCTGCGCCCAGCCAGCTTGGCGCACGCCGTTGTGCAGCGCCGGCTTGAACTGGCACAGGCTCAGGGCATTCACGGCGGCGCGGTCGAGGTCACGCGAGCCGCTCGACTTCTGGATCCGGGAGCCCGTCACGCGGCCATCAAGCCCGACCAGCAGCGCCAGCGTCACCGTACCCGTCTCGCCATTGCGGGCGGCGTTCGCCGGATAGTTCGGCTTGGCGCAGCCGTTGGCGTCGGCCAGCACGGCGCTGCGCATCGCGCCACTGGTCGCCGACGGCGTGGTCGGCTGGGCGGGGACGTCGGGCTGCGTCGGCTGCGCCGGTTCCGGCATCGGCTGGACGTCGGTCGTGGCCTGCACCGGATTGTCGATTGCTGGCGGCGGCACCTCGAGTTCCACTTTCGGCACCACGATCTGGGGCGGGGCGAGCTTCGGTGTCACGCTTGGCGGCTCGGGCGGCGTTGGCGGCACCGGTTCCGGCGTCATGAATACGGTAAGGTCGTCCGGCAGCGAGGGCAGCGAGATGACTTTATTGTTCATCATGTTGACGACGCCGACCGCGATCAGCGCGTGCAGGCAGGCGACGAGGGCAAATTTGCCGGCTTTGCTGCCGCTGTCCTGGTGCATCGACGAGAAATGCATGGCGATCTCCTTGTGGTTATGCCTCAAACGAACGGCAGGCGGGGATTTTGCTTTTTGTAAGTGCTACATGCTTCCAATAAGTAGAAATAATATATGCAATGTAGTAGCAATAAGTAAAGCGTTTTCTCCGCAATCGTGGGTAGTAAGGCCGCTACTCGCTTCCTTACCCGTTGTATGGAATAATCCCCTCGTACCGATGCCGGTTCTGCCCGATGGCACACATCGCTGCCAGAGGCGGGTAAGGACGTAACGAATGGAGAAGAGAGTGAGCAATCCGAAAGCAATCCGCGTCATGCTGGCCGACGACCACCCGATCGTGATGACGGGCTTTGCGATGTCGCTCGCGGCCGAAGGCATGGACGTCGTCGCGCAGGCGCGCACCCCGAGCGAGGCGGTGGCCTTGTACGCCGAGCAGAAGCCCGACGTCGTCGTGCTCGACATCCGCTTCGGCACCGAACTCACGGGCCTGGACGCGGCGCAGAACATCCTGCGCGCCGACCCCCATGCGAAGGTCGTTTTCCTGAGCCAGTTCGACCAGGATAGCCTGATCAAGGAAACCTACCGCATCGGTGCCCACGCTTTCGTCACCAAGGATTGCGACCCGGCCGACCTGGCCGCGGCCGTGCGCCAGGCCAAAGCGGGTAAATTGTATTTTCCTCCGCAGATCGCAGAGCGGCTGGCCAGCATCGCGGTGCGCGGCGACGTCTCGCCGCAGTCGCAGCTCGACGAGCGCGGCCTCGAAATTTTCAAGCTGATGGCCGAAGGGCTGACCAACGCCGAGATCGCCGAGAAGCTGAACCTGTCGACCAAGACCATCAGCAATACCAGCCAGTCGATCAAGGAGAAACTGGGCGTCGAGCGCCAGGCCCACATCACCAAGCTGGCCGTGAAATATGGCCTGATCGAACCTTGATGCGCCTGCGCGCGCTGGTGGCAAGCCTGGTGCTGGCCAGCAGTGCAGCCGTCGCCGAACCGGCGCAGCCCGCGCCCGGCTACCGCTTCCAGATCGTCACCGGCGACGCTAGCGGCCTCACGGTGCGCATCGCCGAAGACCTGTATAAACGCCTGGTGCCGACCTTCGCCGCCTTTCGCACCGAACTGGCCCAGCGCCGGCGTCTGGTACTCGTCGCGATCGGCCCGGTCGCGCTGCGCGAGGCGGCCGCGCAGCGCTGCGATTGCGTCGTGATCGCGGCGTTTACGTCAAGCCAGGTCTGGCGCTCCGTGGTGGACGAGCTGCCCGCCGCGCGCGCAAAAGCGATGACGGCGGTGTACGCCGAGCCGGCCCCCTTCGATCAGGTACGCCTCGCCACGCTGCTGTACCGGCGCCCGGTGCGCGTGGCGGCCATCCTCGGGCCCGATACCGGCTTCCTGCTGCCCGCGCTGACCGGGCAGGCCGAGGTGCTGCAGGCGGCGCGTGGCGACGACCTGGGCGATATTCTCGCGCGTGTAAAACGCAGCGAGGTGCTGCTGGCGCTGCCCGACAGCGCCATCTATAACCCCGAAAACATCCGCAACATCCTGCTCTCGACCTACCGCCGCAAGCAGGCCGTGATCGGTTTTTCCGCCGACATGGTGAAGGTGGGGGCGCTGGCCTCGACCTATTCGGAGATCGAGGACATCAACGCCCAGGTGGCCGAAATGGCGGCCAGTTTTGTTGCCACCGGCGAGCTGCCGGCGCCGCAGTTTCCCCGTTACTTTCGCACCACGATCAACGAAGGCGTCGCCCGTTCGCTCGACATCGCCGTCAGCATTGAGGCGCGCAGCTTCGCGCGTGCGCGGCCATGACACTGCCGGGTTGGCAATTCTGGCGCAGCTGGAGCATCGGCCTGCGCATGGCGTTCATCACCATGCTGCCGGTCGTGTTCCTGTTCACCGCCTTCGTCTGGTACTCCTGGTACGCGCACCGCGCGCAGGTGGCCGAGGAGCTGGCCGAGCGTGGCCGCATCCTGGCGCGCGCGCTGGCCGAAACGAGCGAATACAACGTCATCTCGGGCAACCTCACCGACCTGCGCCTGACGATCAATGGCCTGGTCCAGTCCGATAGCAGCATCTACCGCGTCGACGTGCTCGATGCGAGCGGCAAGCGCGCGGTGCGCGTGACGTCCGACACGGCGCAGGACGCCGAGCCGCATTACTACGAAGCGCCGATCCGCAAGCAGGTTGTGTGGATCAACCTGTTCACCGACAACGGTACGCCGCACGTTTCGGCCTCGAGCGACGCACGCCCGCCGACACTGACCACCGAGATCGTCGGCGCGGTGCAGGTGCGGATGTCGCCCTCGAACATGCTGGCCAAACAGGCCAAACGCTTTCGCATCGAGCTGGCGATGGCGGCCCTCGCCTTGCTTGCCAGCGGCATCCTGGCCTGGGTGCTGGCGCGTTCCCTGATCCTGCCCTTGAAGGAAGCGATCGGCGCGCTGCGTTCGATCCGCGGCGGCACCTACCGGGTCGAGTTGCCCGTGACCACCGGCGGTGAAGTGGGCGAGCTGCAGGCATCGATCGGCGAGATGTCGATCGCGCTCGACCGGTCGACCCAGGACCTGGAAAACAAGGTGGCCGAACGCACGCGCGACCTGCTCGCATCGCGCAACGAAGCACTGCGCGCCGATGCCGACAAGCGTAAGCTCATCCAGAAGGTGAACAGCATCATCGAGGATGAACGAAAAACCATCGCCGTCGAGATCCACGACGAACTCAATGCCTCATTGATTGCAGTGCGCCTGGAAGCGCAGAGCATCGGCATGCTGGCCTCGAAAGCGCAGCCGGGGCCCGAAGTCGAGGAAATCCGCGGCAAAGCCCAGGCGATCACAAAACTGGCGCTCGACCTGTATGCCAACGGCCGGCGCCTGGTGCGGCGCCTGCGTCCGGAAGTGCTCGACATGCTCGGCCTGCACGGCGCGGTCGAGGAGATGCTGCGCCATTACGACAGCGCCAATTGCCGCTTTGCCTTCCACTCGGAAGGGGACTTCTCAAAGCTCGGCAACGAGCTGGCGATTTCCGCCTACCGCATCGTGCAGGAAGCGCTGTCGAACATCATGAAGCACGCGGGTGCCACCGCGGCCGAGGTGACGCTGGTGCTGGACGCCGCCAACGACACCTTGCGCATCGAGGTCGAAGACAACGGCCAGGGCTTCGATCCGACCTCCAGTGGCGAGGGGATCGGCATCATCGGCATGCGCGAGCGCGTGTATGCGCTGCGCGGCACGATCGCCGTCCGTTCGGCGCCGCAGCGCGGCACGACGCTGGCGATCTCGCTGCCCTTGTCGGGCGCTTCTGCGGTATCGTAGCGCCCTGACTTATTTACTCCTCCATCACTCTGCTACCACGATGTCGAACGTATTGAAGACGCCCTACGAATTGGGCAACCAGAACCAGACCACCACCCTGGGCGACTGCATCGCCTGGTACGAGGCGCTCGCCCGTGCGTATCCGAACGTGCTGCGCTTCGGCGTGGTCGGCAAGTCGGACGCGGGTGTGCCGATTCATGCGGGCGTGGTGAGCAGCGATGGCGTGTTCGAGCGCGACGCGATCAAGGCATCGGGCCGACCGGTCTTCTTCAACAACAACGGGATCCACCCGGGCGAGCCGGAAGGCGTCGACGGCTGCATGGCGCTGGTGCGCGACTTCTGCACCCAGCCGGAGCGCCTGGCGGCACTGGGCAAAACGGTGTTCCTGTTCGTCCCGCTGTACAACGTCGACGGCAGCCTGAATCGCGCGAATACGTCCCGTGTCAACCAGGACGGCCCGGAGCAGTTCGGCTTTCGCGGCAACAGCCGCCACCTCGACCTGAACCGCGACTTCGTCAAGTGCGACACCCTGACGGCGCAGGTGTTCAATAAACTGTTCACCACGTGGGACCCGGACGTGATGGTCGACACCCATACCTCGAACGGCGCCGACTATACGTACACGATGACGCTGATTCATACCCAGGCCGACAAGCTGGGTGGCGAACTGGGTGCCTTCCTGACCGGCAGCATGCTGCCGGCGCTCTACGCCGATATGGAAGCGCGCGGCTGGCCGACCTGCCCGTATGTGAATCCGGTGCAGGACAGCCCGGACCACGGCATCGCCGAATTCCTGGAGACGGCGCGCTTCTCGACCGGCTACGCGGCGCTGCACCACACGATCGGCTTCATGCCCGAGACGCATATGCTCAAACCCTTCAAGGAGCGCTATGAGTCGATGCGCGCCCTGGTCGAGTCGGCGCTCGCGTTCACGGTGAAGC
This sequence comes from Massilia sp. CMS3.1, assembly GCF_051262535.1. Taxonomy (NCBI): domain Bacteria; kingdom Pseudomonadati; phylum Pseudomonadota; class Betaproteobacteria; order Burkholderiales; family Oxalobacteraceae; genus Massilia; species Massilia sp. CMS3.1. The sequence goes on from NZ_JBIMES010000015.1 coordinate 23,558, forward strand.
ATGGGGCGCAGATCCAGCAGTTGCGGCGCGCCGCCAGGGATGCCGGCCGCACGCGCGCCGAGTGGCCGATCCACTGGGTAATGGACGACCAGAACACCGCGACCTTCCGCTTTAAAGGCTATGAGGCCAAATACAAGCCGAGCGTGCTGGGCGACTACACGCGCCTGTACTACGACCGCTCGAGTCCGTGGGAGCGCGACATCAGCTACTACAACCGTTTCAATGCCGACGTGACGGTAGCCGCGCCGAAAGCCTACATCATCCCGCAAGCCTGGGTTGAGGCGATCGAACGCCTGGAACTGAATGGCGTGCAGCTCGAACGCGTCGATGCAGACCGCGTGCAGGACGTGGCCTTCTACCATGTCGTGTCCGTGTCCTCGCGTCCGAACGCCTACGAGGGCCACATGTTCCACGACGAGCTCCAGCTGGACCGGCGCCGTGCCAGCGTTCACCTGCGCGCTGGCGACGTCATCGTCTCCCTGGATCAGGACAAGGCGCGCTACATCGTCGAAACCCTCGAGCCGCTCGCGCACGACAGCTTCTTCCGCTGGGGCTTCTTCAACAGCGTGCTGGAAAAGAAGGAAGCGTATTCGGATTACGTGTTCGAGGACGAAGCCGAACAGTTGCTGCTCCAGGAGCCGGCATTGGCCGCGAACTTCGCCGAATGGAAAGCCGCCAATCCCACGCTGCTGACGAACCAGGAAGCCGTCCTCGACTTCATCTTCGCCCACTGCGACAAATACCGCGAACCTGAATGGCGCCGCTATCCAGTCTTCATGGTCGAGTAAAAGCAGGGGCAATGCACCTACCTACCGGATACCTTACGTATCCCGTAGGGCGGGGCACTCGTGCCCACGCGGATCAAACACACCAATACCGGAGCAGGCAACAGCCCCACCCACGCATGCATCCCTTACCGCGCTGCCCCGTCTGCGACATAACAACAGAAAGCAAAAACATGAAACCCCACCTCCGCGCCGTCATTGCCGCCGCCTGCCTCACGTGGGCCAGCACCGCCAATGCCGCGCCGCCCGCTGGCCAAACCTACTTCGAACAAAACTGCGCCAGCTGCCACACAGTCGACCCCGGCCTGTCTTCGCGCGCCGGCCCCGGCCTGTTCAACGTCCTCGGCCGCAAAGCCGCCGGCGTCCCCAACTTCAACTACACCGACGCGCTGAGTAAAGCCGGCGCCTCGGGCAAAACCTGGACCCGCGAAGAACTCGACGTCTTCCTGCGCGACCCAAACAAGGATGTCCCCGGTACCGCGATGCCGATCGGCGTCGCCGACGCAAAGGCGCGCGCCGCCGTGATCGACTACCTGGCCACCCAAAGCGGCAAGGCCGCTGCGCCCGCCGCTGCCGCAGCCGGCGAAAAAACCGCCACCGACGACAGCGCCGCCTGGACCGTCGACAAACCCGGCGACCTGCACCACATCAAAGCGACCGACCTGGTCGCCCCCTTCGCCAGCGAAAGCGCCGGCAACGGCCCCAAGCTGGCAGCTCGTCCCGACGGCGCCATGCCGGCCGTCCCAAAGGGCTTCAAGGTCAGCATCTTTGCCGACAAGCTCGGCAAACCGCGCATGCCGCTGCGCGCACCGAACGGCGACATCTTCCTGTCGGAAGCGGCGAAAGGCCAGATCACGGTCCTGCGTTCGAACGGCGGCGACAAGGTCGACACGACGGGCGTCTTTGCCAGCGGCCTGTCGCGCCCTTACGGCATGGCCTTCTGGCCGGCGGGCGCGAATCCGCAATACCTGTACGTCGCCAATGTCAATTCGGTAGTGCGCTTCCCGTACAGCGCGGGGGCTTTACAAGCGAAGGGCGAGCCGGAAGTCGTGATCGACAAGATCAGCGACACCAGCGGCGGCCATGTCACGCGCACGATCGCCTTCTCGAAGGACGGCAAGACGATGCTGCTGTCGGTGGGATCGGCCACCAACGTCGCCACAAAAATCGGCGCGACGCCACCGCAACCGCTGGCGCAGTGGGAAGCGAAATATGGCGTAGGCGCCGCCTGGGGCGAAGAGACCGAGCGCGCGGCCGTGCTGGCCTTCGACGTGGATGGCCGCAACCGCCGTCCCTTCGCCAACGGCCTGCGCAACTGCGTCGGCATGATCGTGCACCCGACCACGGGCGACTTGTTCTGCAGCGTGAACGAGCGCGACGAACTGGGCGACAACCTGCCGCCCGACTACATCACGCGCGTCAAGAAGGACGGCTTCTACGGCTGGCCGTGGTACTACATCGGCGCCAATGAGGAGCCGCGGTTGAAAGGCATCCGTCCCGACCTCAAAAACAAGGTGATCGTGCCCGACACGCTGATCCAGTCGCACTCGGCGCCGCTCGGCATGATCGTGTACCAGGCGCCGAAGGGCGCGAAGTTCGCCTTCCCGAAAGAGTACGAGGGCGACATCTTCCTGGCCCTGCACGGCTCCTGGAACCGGGGCATGCGCACCGGCTACAAGGTGGTGCGCGTGATGATGAAGAAGGGCGTGCCGACTGGGCAGTACCAGGACTTCATGACCGGCATGGTGCTGAGCGACCGCGATGTGTGGGGGCGTCCGGCGGCGGTGGAAGTGGCGGCCGATGGGGCGCTGCTGGTGGTTGACGATGGCGGTGGTGTGGTGTGGCGGATTACGCCGGAGAAGTGAGTAACAGGGAGGGCCTGGCACCCTCCCTTGGCAGCGCTGTATTCGGCGCGCCGAACGCGCGCACTGCCGTTGGTGACGACTTTACTTCGGCATCAATACGCTATCGACGACGTTGATGACGCCGTTCGACTGATAGACGTCATAGGTGCTGATGTTCGCCGTTTGCCCTTTTTCGTCCATGACGGCGATATTGTGCATGCCGTTCATCATGAACTTCAATTTGCCACCGTTCACCGTGGCGAGTTCCGCGGTGCCCTTTTGCTTCTTGATCGCGGCGCTCAGTGCCTTGAAGTCATATTTGCCGGCGACGACATGATAGGTCAGGATGTTGGTCAGCGCCGTCTTGCTTTCCGGTTTCACCAGCGTCTCGACTGTCCCGGCAGGCAATTTGCCGAAGGCGGCGTTGGTCGGCGCGAACACGGTGAATGGCCCTTTACCCTTCAGGGTGTCGACCAGGCCTGCTGCTTTGACTGCTGCGACCAGTGTCGTGTGATCCGCCGAATTCACCGCATTGTCGACGATATCCTTACTGGCGAGCATGCTCTGGCCACCAACCGTGACATCAGCGTGGGCAAAGGTGCTGGTGGCGAAAATAGCGGCGATGATCAATGTGGATTTTAATGTGCGCATGGCGGTTCCTTTTAGTATTGGCTAGGTTGTCTTACCTATCCATATACGTTCCGCCACTCCAAATGGATTCAGATTCTTTAGCCATGCGCATTTTTACTACGCTGCAAGACCAGGCTGGGGTCAGGTCTGACATTCGGACACGACCTCAGCCACATACGCATATCGCGGTCCGCAACCCGAAGACGCATGGTCATAACGCCGACCTGATGAGACGCTCTCACGAACCCGGCGATATTCAATTTATGCAGGAAGCGTAGTGCTTGACAAGCCAATTTAACAATGCGATGTTGCATTTGCTGTTGAGTATCAACAGCGGTATTTGCTGAATGCCGCACTCCCAAAAAGCGCGGGTAATGCTTTCTTGACCGGGCCTGCTATAAACACGTTCGGCCATTCAATTGCGATTGATTTTTCATGGAGACTGTATGAGCAAGATGAACAAGAAATTGGCAACGCTGTTGTTTGCAATCGGTTTGGGTGTTTCGGCGAGCTCTGCAATGGCCGTCGGTTCCTGCCAGTGGAACTGCAAGTTGGCATACGACGCCTGCATGAAGAGCGGTGAAGATGCACTGCAATGCGACATGGACCGGCTCGACTGCTACAGTCGTTGCGGCATCTGAGCAGCTGACAATTGTCCGGCACTGTCCGGCCAGGTTGCGCACGCCGCCCACATTGGGCGGTTTTTCATAGTCCGATGGTCGCCCACCAAAGGCTGGGGTCTCTGATTATTTGCGGCTCGCAATCCAGCGATCCACCTTTTTCTCCAGCAGCGCCAAGGGCAGCGTTCCTTCGCCGAGAACGACGTCATGGAAGGCCGGCAAATTGAACTTCGACCCCAGCGCAGCTTCGGCGCGGCGGCGCAGTTCCATGATCTTCAAGGAACCGATCTTGTAGCCCAGCGCCTGGCCTGGCCAGATCATGTAGCGCTCGATCTGCGCACGCGAATCGGCCTCGCTGTAGCCGAGCGTATCGCTGAAATAGCTGATCGACTGCTCGCGCGTCCAGCCCTTGGTGTGGATGCCGGTGTCGACGACTAAACGCGCGGCGCGCAGCATTTCGTCGTTCAAGTGGCCGAAATAATCTTCCGGCTTGTCGAACAGCCCCATGTCCTTGCCCAGCGTCTCGGCGTACAGCGCCCAGCCTTCGGTAAACGCGTTGTTGCCGCCGAATTTGCGGAAGTTCGGCAAGCCCAGTTCCTGTACCAGCGCGATATGGAAGTGGTGGCCCGGCTGGCCCTCGTGCAAATACAAGGTGACCATGCCGGTGCTGCCGTACTGGGTCGGATCGTTCACGACCGACCAGAACACGCCGGGACGGGTGCCGTCGACTGCCGGCGGGGTGTAGTGGTCCGAGGCCGTGGCGCGGCTCAGTTCAGGCTCGAGGCGCAAATCCAGCGGTGATTTCGGCATCAGGTTGAACATCGACGGCAGCTTGGTGCGCAGCTGCGCATCGAGTTTGCGGTAGACGTCGATGACTTCCTGTTCCGTCTTGAACGGCTTGAATTTCGCTTGCTGCGAGACCCAGGCCGGAAGACCCGCTGCCGGACCCGTATAACCCATCTTCGGGCCGATGCGGCCGTACTCTCCCTGGATGCGCGCCACTTCCTTCAGGCCGATCTCGTGGATCGCTTCCGGCTTCAAATCGGTCGTGGTCTGGCTGGCGACACGTACCTGGTACCAGGCGGCGCCGTTCGGCAGCGCGTTCCAGCCGGTGCTGGTGCGCGTGGCCGGCAGGTAGTCCTTCTCGATGAAGGTCGCCAGGCGGGCCAGGGCCGGATTGAGTTTAGTGCCGATCGCCTCGTCATACAATTTGGTGAGCGCGCGCTTGTCGGCATCCGAAAAACCGGCCGGGAAGTTTTTGACGGGCGTGTAGTAGATACTCGCCTCAGGACTGGCCGCGACGAGCTGCTTGAACTGGGGCAGGGCCGACATCATCACAGGACGCGGATGCACGACGCCGCGCTTGATCCCTTCGCGCATGTTGGCAATCGCCTGGTCGACCCACGGCCCCAGCTGGGCCAGGCGGCTCGCGTAGGCGCGGTAATCCTGCAAGGTGGTGAGTGGCTGGGCGCCCTGGCCGCTGGCGTAGTTCGCCAGCGTGACCGGCATGCTGTCCATCTGGTTCAGTGGCAGCAGGTGTTCGGGGAAGGGCTCGAAGCGCAGCGCCATGCCCAGCTCGTAGTCGAGGATGTCGTAGCTGGTCTGGTCGCGGGCATTCAACTGGTCGCGCTTGAGCGCATGCAGGCGCTTCTGGAAAGCTTTGTAACGCGCAAACTGTTTGGCCCGTTCCTTTGGTGCGATCGTCATGCCGATCTGGTCGATGAAGCGGTTGTCGCCGCTCTCGCTGGCCGAGATAGGGTCAAAGCGCGCCAGCGCGTCGTAGTACTCGTCGGCGATGGCATTGAGTTTTTTACCGGCTTGCGGACTGGCGACGACTTGTTTCGTGACAGGCGCTGCGGCCTGTTCGGCAGCAAACGCCGGTGTGCAGGCGATGAGGGCGGCGGCAGCGAGTGCGCCAGGCTTGAAGTTGCGAATCATGATGGAGACCTTAGTAGCTTGCCAGTGGCGCCAGGGCGCCGTTCTTGAATGTGTAGACGGTGACGGCGGTCTTTTTGAGATTGCCCTTGTCGTCGTAGCCGTAGGTGCCGACCACGCCCTGGTGGCTCAGAAGGCGCAGCTGCTGCGCTACTTTTGCCGGATCGAGGCTGTTCGCCGCCTTCATCGCCTGCGCGACGAACATCGTCTGGTCATAGAACGACGGCGCGTAGACGTCCGGTTCGCGCTTGAAGCGCTCCTTGTATTTCACGAGGAAGGCGGGACCAGCCGGCTGCTTCGCGATGATCGCGCCGGCCTGGGCGCAGCGAACGTTCTCGCCCACGGCCGCGCCGCCGAGTTTCGCCATCTCCGGGCTGCACAGCGTGTCGCCGCCCAGCAGCGGCACGTTCAGGCCGAGCGCCTTCATCTGGCGCACCATGGGGGCCGCTTGCGGCGCATAGCCGCCGAAGAAGATGGCGTCGACCTTTTTCGCGCGCAGCGCGGTGAGGATGGCGGCGAAGTCGCTCGCCTTGTCGTTGGTGAATTCGTGGCCGGCGACCTTCAGGCCGGCGGTTTGTGCCTGGCGCTTGAACTCGGTCGCAATCCCCGTGCCGAAGGCGGTGCGGTCGTCGATGACGCCGACGTTTTTCAGTTTCAGGTCACGTGCTGCGTAATTGGCCATCGCGCCGCCGACCTGCGAATCGCTGGCGACGATGCGAAACACGCCCTTGTAGCCGCTCTGCGTGATCTTCGGGTTGGTGCCGACCGTCGACATCAGCGCGCCGGCATCGTTGTAGACGCGCGAGGCGGGAATCGCGACGCCAGAGTTGTAGGGACCGAGCACGAACTTGACGCCGCCGTCGACCAGCTTTTGCGCCACCGTCACGCCCTGCTTCGGGTCGCCCGCGTCGTCTTCGGATTGCAATTCGAAGCGCAGCAGTTTGCCGGCCACCTTGATTTTCTGGGTGTTGAGTTCCTCGATCGCGAGGCGCACGCCGTTTTCGTTGTCCTTGCCGGCAAAGGCGTTGGCGCCCGAGAGGGGACCGGTCACGCCGATTTTGACGCTTTGTTCCTGCGCCAGCGCGGCGAAGGGCGCGCACAGCAGCGCGGCCAGCGCCAGCGGCGCGATGGTGAATTTCGATGGCATCAGCCTGTCTCCGTTTATCTATGACGAACGGGCGCCATCATGCCATGAATCAGCGCGCCAGTGCAGTCGGGTCAGGCAGGCAAGCCGTGCGCAATCAGCTCGAGCGGCAGGGCAGTCGTGCACTTGATCTGCTCCATCGAAAAGGCCGAGGAGACACCGCTCAGTTGCGCGGTCTTGATCAGCTTTTTGTAGAAGCGGTCGTAGCCCGCGATGTCGGTCGTGGCGACCTTCAGCAGGTAGTCGATGTCGCCGCTCATGCGGTGAAATTCCAGCACTTCGGGCAGGGCGACGACGGCGGCGGCAAAGCGCTCCAGCCATTTTTCGTCGTGCTCGGCGGTGCGCACGCTCACGAACACAGTGACCGGCAAGCCGACCTTCTGGCGGTTGACGATGGTGACGCGGCTTTCGATATAGCCCTCTTCCTCGAGGCGCTTGACGCGCTTCCAGCAGGGGGTGCTGGAGAGGCCGACCTTGTCCGAGAGGCCCGAGATCGACAGCGTCGCATCGGCCTGGAGTGCGGCAAGGATTGCACAATCAAACTTGTCCAGTGAATTCATTTTAGTTTTTCTTAACTAATAGAACAAACATGCTTAAAAATCTGCTTTTAGTAGCTTATTTAGAACGTGCTTTTCACTACATCTTCGTAACATATTGCTTAACAATAACACGATCTTCCGACCCCTTTACAATTTTTGCAATTTTTATGAATACCGAAATCTACCTCGATGCGAACGCGACCTCACCGGTACTGCCGGCGGCAAACGAGGCTGCGCAGTCGGCCATGGCCGACTGCTTCGGCAACCCGAGCAGCAGCCATGCGGCCGGCCTGCGCGCCCGTGCGCTGCTGGAAGCTACGCGCAGCCGCGCCCGCCGGGTGCTGGGCGCGCCGACCGGACGCCTGACGTTCACCAGCGGCGCCACCGAAGGCATCGGGACGGCGGTCCTGTCGGCGCTGTGCGCCGTGCGGGAACGGCGCGCGGCCGGGCTGCCTTGCGGCGACCTGCTGCTGTATGGCGCGACCGAACACAAGGCGGTGCCGGAAAGCCTGGCGCACTGGAACGCGCTGCTCGGCACTGGCCTCACCCTGCAGGCCTTGCCGGTCGACCGCAATGGGCGCCATCGGCTCGATGAACTGCGCACGCTCGCGCCGCGCACCGCCTTCCTGTGCACGATGGCAGCGAACAACGAGAGCGGCGTCGTCTCCGATCTGGACGGTATCGCAGCCGTGCTGGCAGACGCCGGAAGCGACGCGCTGTGGATGGTCGACTGCGTGCAGGCGCTCGGCAAGCTGCCCCTGGCCTTGACCAGCACCCGCATCGATTACGCGCCGTTCTCCGGCCACAAGCTGTATGCGCCCAAAGGCATCGGGATGCTGTATGTGCGTGAAGGCGCCCCGTACACGCCGCTGATGTGCGGCGGCGGCCAGGAAGGGGGCCAGCGCTCGGGCACCGAGAACATGGCCGGCATCGCCGCCCTCGGCGCGGTGCTGCGCCTGCTGGAAGAAGGGCGCACCTTCCGCACCCATACGCAATTGTCGGCCATGCGCGAGCGGCTGGCGGCAAGCCTGCGCGCGGCATTCCCCGGCATCGAATTCAACGCGCCTTTCGAGTACGCGCTGCCGACCACGCTCAACTTCACGCTGCCGGGCAGATCGGGCAAGGCGCTGCTCGACCTGTTCGACGCCGCCTGCGTGCGCGTCAGCGCGGGTTCCGCCTGTGCGGCGGCGCAGGCGGCGCCGAGCCATGTGCTGCTGGCGATGGGACTGCCGCAGGCACGTTGCGCGAACGCGGTGCGCATGTCCTTCGGGCCGCTGGTCGACGATGCGTTCATCGACGAGGCCTGTATCCGCATCGCGCGCTGCGCCCAGGCCTTGCTGGCGCCACCGCCCGCAGCGTGTCCGGTGACGGGATCGGGCGCCGTATCTGCAAGGCCGGCGCCAGCTCCCGCGGCAGGCGAGCCTGTTCCATGCGACCTGGATGCGAAGGGACTCGCACGTTTCCTCGACACGCATCCGGATGCGCTCCTGATCGACGTGCGCGAAGCCTGCGAGCACGCGCTCGGTACACCCAGCTTGCACGGACGCGCCGCCTACAGCCTGCCCCTGTCGCGCCTGCCGGAGCACGCCGCCTGGCTGTGCAGGGAAACGCGCCCGCTGGTCTTCTTCTGCCGCAGCGGCAAGCGCAGCGCCCAGGCGGCGCGCTTCGCCCAGGAACTCGGTCACGACACGGTAGGTCACCTGGCCGGCGGCCTGGCGCTGCTGACGTTCTGATTCGAGCGCGATCCGGAACGCGCCCCCAGCCCGTTTGCAAGCATCCCGCTACTGCGTTCGTCAACGCACAGTCGTTTCCCCGATGAGGTTCTAGCATGGTTCAGCCGTGCGACGTGTTCCGCGCACGCTCATCATCGAGGCTCCTGTTGAACGAAGAATTGCACACCAAGGCCGACGCGCCGCGCGCGGGGCATGCGCCCGTTCGCGACGCCAGCGCCGCGGACGGTGTACCGCTGCGCGCCGTCTGCCTCGACGCCGCGCAACTGGCCGACCACGCGCGCCGGCTCGCCCAGCGCCATGGGCTCGCGCCGGGTGATGGATCGAAACGCCTGCGCGAGCGCCTCGCAGAGAATGCGTCGGTCATCGCCGCGGCATGCGCCTCGCTGACGCGCATCGAGAGGAGCGGCCGTCAGGATCCGGCCGCCGGGCTCCTGCTCAACCACTACCACCTGATCGACGAGCAGATCCGCAGCGCACGCCACCACCTGCCGCGCTTGATCGTGCCGAACGACGCTGCGGGCCGGCCACGCGTCTACGGGCTGGCTGTGCTACTGGTCACGCATGGCGACAGCCTGGTCGAGGAAGAAACCCTTGCTCGCTGCATCGCCGCCTGGCAGGAAGGCGCGCCTTTGAGGCTCGGCGAGCTGTGGGCGATTCCGATCATGCTGCGCCTGGCGCTGGTCGAGAACCTGCGCCGCCTCGCCGTGCGCCTGGACGCTCGCCTGCTGCAGGGCGGCCGCGACGACGACCTGACGGTCGACATGCAGGTGCGGCACGACAGCGAAGCGCAAACCCTCGATGCAATCTCGCTCGCCAACTGCCTGGCCAGCCTGCGCCTGATCAAGCGTATCGACTGGCATGCCTTCGTCGAGGCGGCAAGTACGGTCGAGCAGGCGCTGCGGGGCGATCCGGCCGGCGTCTATGCGCGCATGGATGCCGCTACGCGCGACTATTACCGCCAAGCCGTCGAGCGCCTGGCGCGCCAGTGCGGGCAGGGCGAAGACGAGGTCGTCGCCCTTGCCCTGGCGCTGGCCGGCGCACCGCGTCCGGCGGCGGACGGCGGCCTGGACGTGCGCACCCGCCACGTCGGCCACTACCTGATCGGCGCCGGCCTGCCGGCGCTGCGCGCGACACTCAAACCCGCGCCGGGAACACTGCCCGCGCTGCGGCGCGCTGCGCGCAGGAGGCCACTGCTGGCCTATGTCGGCGCGATCGGCGCCTTCACGCTGCTGTTCACGGCGGCGCTGCTGGTCCACGCCTACCACGGCGGCGCCGGCACGCCCCTCCTGATCGCACTCGGTATGCTGGCCGCCTTTGGCGCCAGCCAGCTGGGATCGGCGCTCACGGACCTGATGGCGGCGCGCCTGGTGAAGCCGCGCCCGCTGCCGCGCATGGATGTTGGCGCCGGCATTCCCGACGACGCGCGCACCCTGGTCGCGGTGCCCGCGCTCCTGCACGACAGCGCGCAGGTGAAGGCGCTGTGCGAAGGGCTGGCGTTGCGCTACCTGGCCAACCGCGACCCCCAGCTGCGCTTTTGCCTGCTGACCGATTTTACGGACGCGCCGCAAGAAACGGTGTCGGGCGACGCCGAGCTGCTCGAAGAAGCACGCGCGGGCATCGCGGCGCTGAACGCACGCCATGACGGACAAGTCTTCCTGCTGCTGCACCGCCCGCGCGTCTGGAGTGCGGGAGAGCAGGCCTGGATCGGGCGCGAACGCAAGCACGGCAAACTCGCCGACCTGAACGCCTTCCTGCGCGGCGGCGCGCGCGAGCGCTTCCTGCTGGTCGAGGGCAGTACCGAGAGACTCACAGGTGTACGCTATGTCATCACGCTCGACGCCGGCACCCAGCTGCCTTTGAGCAGTGCGCGCCAGATGGTGGCGGCTATGGCGCATCCGCTGAACCAGCCGCTGCTCGACGCCAGCGGGCGCCGCGTTATCGACGGCCACGCCGTGCTGCAGCCGCGCGTGACGACCTCGCTGTCACGCGAAGCGGCCTCGCGCTACGAGCGCCTGTGCGGCGGCGGGCCGGGCATTGACGTGAGCACGCGCACCGCCTCGAACGTCTACCAGGACCTGTTCGGCGAAGGGTCCTTCCTCGGGGAGGGCATCTACGACGTCGACACGGTGACGCGCGTGCTGGCCGATCGCCTGCCCGACAACACGGTGCTGTCGCACGACCTGCTCGAAGGCTGCTACCTGAGGAGCGGCGTCCTGAGCGACGTCCAGCTGGTGCAAGCCTGGCCGGCGCGCTACAGCGACGACATCGCCCGGCGTCACCGCTGGATCCGCGGCGACTGGCAGCTGGCCGGCTGGCTGCGTGCGCACGTGCCGGCGCACAGTGGCGAGCGCGAGCCCAATCCCTTGACGCCGCTGGCGCGCTGGAAGCTGTTCGACAAGCTGCGCCGCAGCCTGGTGGCGCCGACGTTGACCGCGATGCTGGTGCTGTGCTGGTCGATGTTGCGGGGGCCGGCCTTCTGGAGCGCCGCCGCGCTATCCGTGTTCTTCCTCCCCGCCTTTTTCAAGATCCTCTTGACCCTGGTCGACAAGCCGCGCGCCATGCTGTGGCGCCAGCATGCCGCCAACTGGGCGCACGGCGCGGCGAACAGCCTCGGACACGCCGTGCTGTGCACCGCCTTCCTGCCGCACGAAGCCTGGTACAGCCTGCACGCGATCGCGCGCAGCGGCTGGCGCATGCTGGTCTCGCGCAAGCACCTGCTGCAATGGAAGGCCACTAGCCCGCTGCGTTCGAGCACCGATGTCGAATCGGTCTTGCGCAGCATGTGGTGCGCGCCGCTGCTGGCCGTGGTGGTGGCCGTGTTGCTGACTTTCCTGCATCCGTTCGCGCTGTTCGCGGCCGCGCCCTTGCTGCTGCTGTGGTTCCTCTCTCCGCTGCTGGCCTGGTGGGTCAGCCTGCCGTTCGAGCGCGCGGCCGCCGATCTCTCGCGCCAACAGCACCGGTTCCTGGCGACCCTGGCGCGCCGCACCTGGCGCTATTTCGAGGATGTCGTCACGCCGGCCACCAACTGGCTGCCCCCGGCCGGCGTCCAGGAACACCCGCAGCCGCTGGTGGCGCAGTCAACCTCGCCGACCGACATCGGCCTGTCGCTGCTGGCCAACCTGGCGGCCTGGGATTTCGGGTTTGCTCCGCAATCGACCGTGCTGGCGCGTGTACGCGCCGCCTTCTCCAGCATGGCGCTGCTCGAGCGCCATCGCGGCCATTTTCATGCGGGTTACGACACGCGCACCCTGGCGCCGCTGCTGCCGGCCCGCATATCAACCGTTGACAGCGGCAATCTCGCCGGTCACTTGCTGAGCCTGGCAACCGGACTGGAAGCACTCGCCGACGCGCCGATCGCCAGCACGCGCGCCCTGGAAGGACTGCGCGCGACGCTGCATGTGGTCGATGAACATGCGCAGGGAGCGGCGCCGGCGGTGCGCAAGGCGCTTGGCACCTGCCGCGAGGCCTTGGCGCCCAAGCGCTGCCGCAACGGCGACACCCTGCCTGGATTGGCCGAATGCCTGGAGACAGCGGTGCGCGCGGCCTCGATGCTCAGCGCCACGCTGCCGGAGGACGCCGATGCCCAGCTGCGCGACTGGGTCACGCGCCTTGACGAAGATTGCCGCGCCGCCCAGGACGAGCTGCTGGCCCAGGCGCCGTGGATGCGCGCAGTGCAGGAGTATGTGTTCGAGGCCAGCCTGACGCGTATTCCGACGCTGCGCGAACTGGCCGGTTTTGCGGTGCCCGCGCCCGCCGGGACGGATGCGCAACAGGCGCTGGCGCAGATGGTGGAAGAGGGCGCCGCCACGGCCCGCGCGCGCCTGGCCGAAATCGACGTCCTGGGCGCATGCGCACGCGAGTTCGCCGACATGGATTTCGGTGTGCTGCTCCAACCCGACGTCAATTTGCTGGCGACCGGGTATGACCTCACGGCGAACCGGCGCGAGCCCGGCACCATCGACACGCTCGCGTCCAGCGCGCGCCTGGCCAGTTTCATCGGCCTTGCGCGCGGCCAGCTGCCGCAGGCGCACTGGTTCGCGCTGGAGCGCCAGCTGTGCCTGGTCGGCGACGAGCTGCTGCTGTTGTCAAGCAGTGGCGCGATGAGCGACTACCTGATGCCGCAGCTGGTCATGCCCAGTTACCGCGGCACGCTGTTCGAGCGCACCGGCCGCGCCATCGTGCGCGTCCAGATCAGCCATGCGGCGCGCCATGACATCCCGTGGGGCATGTCCGAGTCCGGCTACAACAGTCTCGACGCCGCGCTGCAGTATGAACGCCGTGCCTTCGGCGTACCTGGTACCGGTGTGATGCGCGGTCTCGGCAACGACTTCGTGGTCGCGCCGTATGCCTCGATGCTGGCCCTGATGGTCGCGCCGCAAGCGGCTTGCGCCAACCTGGAGCGGATGGCGGCGCAGGGCTTTGCAGGCGCCTGTGGTTTTTACGAAGCGATCGACTACACCGGCACGCGCCTGGCGCGCGGCGAGCGCCATGCGCTCGTGCGCGCCTGGCGCTCCGATCATCAGGGCATGGGGCTGCTGGCGCTGTCTTGCCTGCTGCACGAACGCCCGATGCAGCACCGTTTCGAGGCCGATCCGGACCTACGGGCGGCACTGCTCCTGCTGCAGGAGCGCGTGCCGACGGCAGGCGCTTTCAAGGCCCCGCAATTCGAGCTCGACGCGCAAGGTGGCGCCTCACCCGTAGCGCAGCTGCCAATCCGTTCAGTCACCCGGGTCGGCCCGCCGCAGCCGCAGGTGCAGTTGCTGTCGAACGGCCGCTATCACGTGATGGTGACGAGCGACGGCACTGGCTACAGCCGCTGGGGCGATCTGGCGCTGACCCGCTGGCGCATGGACGCGACGAGCGACGACTGGGGCGTGTTCTGCTACCTGCGCGACCTCGACAGCGGCGCAGTCTGGTCGAGCACCTGGCAGCCGACCCTGGCCCAGCCCGAGCACTACGAGGCCGTATTCCCGGAAGGGCGCGCGCAATGGCTGCGGCGCGACGACGGCATCGAATTGTTCACCGAGATCGTGGTGCCGCCGGGCGACGATGTCGAGCTGCGCCGCACGCGCATCAGGAATGGTTCGGGACGTGCACGCCGCATCGAAGTGACGAGCTACACCGAGCCGGTGCTGGCACCGAACGCCTTTGATGACGCTCACCCCGCCTTCAGTAAACTCTTCGTGCACAGCGAGATCGCAGCCGAGCGCAATGCGATCCTTTGCACGCGCCGGCCACGCGAGGAGGGCGAACTGACGCCCTGGCTGGTCAACGCGATGGCTGTTCACGGCGCAGACATCGGCGAGGCCGCGTTCGAAACCAGCCGCGCCGATTTGCTCAGGCGCGGCCACGGCAATGCACTGCCTGCGGCACTGGTCGAGACCACGCCGCTGAACGGCGCCGCCGGTGCGGTGCTCGACCCGGCGCTGGCGATCCGGCGCACGATCACCCTCGCGCCCGACGAGGAGGTCACGCTCGACCTGGTGCTCGGCGTCGCCGCGAACCGCGCGGATGCGCTGGACCTGGCCGGCAAGTATGCGCAGCGCAGCGCCACCGACCGCGCCTTCGGGCTGGCCGGGGCCTGCGCCCAGGCGCTGCTGCAGGAGTCGAACATGCTGGAAGCCGATGCCCAGCTCTACGCGCGCCTGGCCGGCGCCGTGATCTATCCGCAGCGTGCGCTGCGCGCGCAGCCGGACCTCATCGCACGCAACAGCCGCGGCCAGTCCAGTCTGTGGCCTTATGCGATCTCTGGCGACTTGCCGATCGTGCTGCTGCGGGTCGATGGCGCCGCCGGCCTGGCGCTGGTACGCCAGCTGCTGCAGGCGCAGGCCTGGTGGCGTGCGCGCGGCTTGACTGTCGACCTGGTGATCTGGTGCGGCGAGGGTGGCAGCGCCGAACGGTCGCCCCACGCGCAAGTCATGAAGATGCTTGACCCGGGCCTGATCGACCGTCCGGGTGGCGTGTATCTGCAGGTGTTCGAGCATGTGCCGGAAGAGGACCGGGTGCTGATGCAGGCGGTGGCGCGCGTGCTGCTGTTGGGCGAACGCGGCAGCCTGGCCGAGCAGCTGCGGCGCGCGCAGGCGGCAGCGGCGCCGCTCCTGCCGGCCCTGCGCACGCGCTCGCCGCAGTTCGATTCTGCGCCTGCCGCCACAGCGCAGACGGCGCCGCCTGAACTGCTGCTCGATAACGGCATCGGCGGCTTCAGCCTCGATGGCCGCGAATACCTCATCCGCACCAGCCCCGGCCGCCCGACGCCGGCGCCGTGGTCGAATGTACTGGCCAACCCGACTTTCGGCTCGGTCGTCTCCGAAAGCGGCCAGGCCTATACCTGGAGCGAGAACGCCCGCGAACTGCGCCTGACGCCCTGGGAGAACGATCCGGTAAGCGACCGCGGTGGCGAGGTGTTCTATCTGCGCGACGAAGCGAGCGGCATGTCCTGGTCGCCGACTGCGCTTCCGAAGCCTTCCGGCGGCGAGTACCTGACACGCCACGGCTTCGGCTACAGCGTCTTCGAACACACGGCGCACGCCATCCATTCCGAGCTGACGAGTTTTGTCGCGCTCGACGCGCCGCTGAAGTATGCGGTGCTGCGCGTTCGTAACGACAGCAATGGTTCGCGGCGCCTGTCGGCCACCGGTTACGTCGAATGGGTATTGGGCGAACTGCGCGCGGCATCCGCGCTGCATGTGGTCACTGGGCTTGACGCGGCCAGCGGCGCGCTGTGCGCGCGCACTGCCTGGAACAGCGACTATGCCGACCGCGTCGCCTTCTTCCATGTCGATGCCGGGGCGACCAGTTTTACCTGCGACCGCGCCGAATTCATCGGCCGCGGCGGCAGTTTGAAACAGCCGCAGGCGCTCGGGCGTACCGTCTTGTCGGGCAGCCAGGGCGCAGCACTCGACCCGTGCGCGGCGCTGCAGGTGGCTTTCGAACTGGCGCCGGGCGAGCAGAAGGAACTGGTATTCATGCTCGGTGCCGCCAAGGGCGACTCTGCTGCGCTGGTGCAGCGCCATACGGGGGGCGTGGCGGCGCGGGCGGCCCTCGAACAGGTGCACGCGTACTGGGAAGAGACACTCGGCGCGGTGCGCATCGAGACGCCCGACCCGAGCCTCGACGTGCTCGCCAACGGCTGGCTGCTGTACCAGACCATCGCCTGCCGCATGTGGGCGAGGAGCAGCTACTACCAGTCGGGCGGCGCCTTTGGCTTCCGCGACCAGTTGCAGGATGCGATGGCGCTGGTGCATACGCGAGCGCACCTGCTGCGCGCTCACCTGCTGCTGTGCGCCGCGCACCAGTTCGTCGAGGGCGATGTGCAGCACTGGTGGCATGCGCCGTCGAACAAGGGCGTGCGCACGCGCTGCTCCGACGACCTGTTATGGCTGCCGCTGGCGACTTGCCGCTACATCCGGGCCACCGGAGATATCGGCGTGCTGGGCGAATCCGTATCTTATCTCGAGGGCCGCATCCTGGAAGACGGCGAAGAATCGTATTTCGATGCGCCGCGCGCGTCCGCTCAGCGTGGCGACCTGTATGACCATTGCGTGCGCGCGATCCGCCACAGCCTGCGCTTCGGCGAACATGGCTTGCCGCTGATCGGCAGCGGCGACTGGAACGATGGCCTCGACCGCGTCGGCGCGCAAGGGCGCGGCGAGAGCGTCTGGCTCGGTTTCTTCATGATCGAGGTGTTACAGCGCTTCGCCGAACTGGCCGACCGCCGCGCCGACTACGGGTTTGCCACCACCTGCCGCGCGGCCGCGCAAGCCCTCACGACCCAGCTCGAGGACCACGCCTGGGACGGCGAATGGTACCGGCGCGCCTGGTTCGACGACGGCACGCCGCTCGGCTCGAAAGACAACGACGAATGCCGCATCGACCTGGTCTCGCAGAGCTGGAGCGTGCTCTCCGGCGCGGCCGGTCGCGAGCGCGCGAAACAGGCCATGGCCGCGGTCGAAGCGCGCCTGGTGCGGCGCGAAGCGAGATTGATCCAGCTGCTCGACCCGCCGTTCGAGGCCGGCAGCCTGAATCCGGGCAGCCTGCGCGGCTATGCGCCGGGCGTGCGCGAGAACGGCGGCCAGGCCACCCACGCGGCGCTGTGGGGTGCGATGGCCTTTGCGCGCATGGGAGAAGGAGAGCGCGCCTGGGAGTTGTTCGACATGCTCAACCCGGTGCGACTGAGCGCCACGCCGGCCGATTGCGAGCGTTACCGGCTCGAGCCGTATGTCGTGGCCGGTGACGTGATTGCCGCCGCGCCCCATGTTGGGCGCGGCGGCTGGAGCTGGTACACTGGCTCGGCCGGATGGATGTACCGGCTGGTCGTCGAATCGCTGCTCGGCATCGAGCGCGTCGGCGAGCGGCTGGTGCTGGCGCCGCAGCTCCCGCGCGGCTGGCCGGGCTTTCGCCTGCAGTACCGCTACCGCTCTAGCACCTATGCGATCGAAGTGCGTGCGTTGGACACCCCCGCGCTGCTGGTCGATGGCGTCGACGTCGGCGGCGATACGGTGCAGCTGGTCGACGACGGCCAGGCGCACCGCGTCGAACTGCATGTCGCGCCCAGGCAGGAGGCCGCCACGCTGGCGGCAAGCACAGAACCTCACTCGAAGACCATTACATGACCAAGAAAATCCTGTTGTCCGTTGGCGCCACCTTGCTGCTGTCCTGCGCCGCCGCGGGCGCGGCCGACTGGAGCGACACCTCGATCAGCTGGCGCTACGGCACCCGCTTCGCCGAGCCGTTCAACCCTGGGCACATCAAGAAGCACATCTTCGCGCTGACCCACGCCAGCGGCTACAAATACGGCAGCAATTTTTTCAACGTCGACCTGCTGCAATCGGACGAAACCGACCCGGGCTCGCTCGGGCAAAACGAAGGCGCGCAGGAAGCGTATGTCGTCTACCGCCACACGCTCGACATCGGCGCGCTGCGCGGCACCGAGATGCGCTACGGCCCGGTGAAGGGCGTCGGCTTGACCCTCGGCTTCGACTGGAACACCAAGAACGACGTCGGCTACAACTCGAGGAAGCGCATGCTGGTGGCCGGCCCGACGCTGATGTGGGACGTGCCGGGCTTCCTGAATACGAGCCTCTTGGTGCTGCGCGAATCGAATGCGCCGAGCGGCGCGTTTGCCCCGATCTCGAACGTCGACGGGCGCTACACCTACGACACCCACGCCGCCCTGTCGGTGAACTGGGCCATTCCCGTGGCCGAGCGGGTCTCGTTCGAGGGTTATGGCCTGTTCATCGGCGCCAAGGGGCGCGATGAAGTGGGCAACGGCACCGGCGCCGAGACGAACGTCGACATGGCGCTCATGGTCGACATCAGTTCCCACTTCGGGCAGCCGAAGAACCGCCTGCGTCTCGGCCTCGAATACCAGTTCTGGAACAACAAGTTCGGCAATACCCGCAGCACCACCGGCGGACGCGGCCAGCGCGCCAGTACGCCGATGGTGCGCGCCGAATACCACTTCTGATCTGATACCCGGGGACGGCTGCGAGCCATCGAACGCGGCTGTCCTTTTGTCAAAAAATATATAATTAGTAGCAACAAAATCCCGGCCTGGCGCAAGCGGTAATCATGATGCAATTGCAACAATTGCATCATGAAAACCATTCTCTTTACCTCCTCCCGGCTCGCCCCGCGCCTGCTCCTTTTTCTGCTGTGCTGCTTGTCACCCGGCGCGTTTGCAGCCATCGACGAACACAGCGAATTCGAAGCCACCCTGCACGCACCCTATCGCGCGCTCGACCCCCTGAAAGGCGAGGCGCGTACCTTCACCCTGGCCTTCGATTATCCGAATGCGCGCCAGGCGCAAGTCGTCGACTGGCAGCTGGAACTGATCTCCCCGCGCGGCCTTGTCGTACGCCGCTGGCAGGACAGCACGCCGCTGGCCGCACGCCCGGTGTCGGTCGCCGTGCCCTGGTCGGGCGTGGACGCCGGCAAGCTGGCCGCCGGCATTTACCAGGTGCGCCTGCGCGCGGCCAGCCGCGATGCGCTGTCAAACGCAGCCTCGCTCGAGGTGCACGAGCAGGCCTGGCAGATCGAGATCGGGGCGCCGCAAGCGCCCGCGCTGCCGCGCTTCGCCCCGCTCCCGATTGGTCGCATCGCCCAGCCGGGCGCCGCACCGGCGCTCGCGGCGTTGCCGTTCACTGTTTATCTGGGCAACCTGCACAGCCAGACGAATCACAGCGACGGCGGCGCCGAGCTGTCCGACTGCAAAGGCGCGCAGGAGCCTTCAACTGCGAAATACGGTCCGGATGCGGCTTTCGCCTATGCCCGTACGCACGGTCTCGACATTCTCGTCGCCTCCGAACACAACCACATGTACGACGGCTCGGACAGCACCCGGCCGGACGCCGACCCGGCCACCGCCAAAGCGCTGTACCGCAAGGGCCGGGAGATGGCCGCCGGCTTCAACGCCGCGCACCCGGATTTCCTGGCCGTGTACGGCATGGAGTGGGGCGTCATCAACAAGGGCGGCCATGTGAATATTTTCAATAGCGAGCAGTTGCTGGGCTGGGAAAAAAATGCGCAGGGCGAGCTGCTGGCCGACGTCGCCACGCCGCGCAGCGATTATGCGGCGCTCTACACGTTGATGCGCGAACGCGGCTGGGTCGGTCAGTTCAATCATCCAGCCACGAGCGGCCAGTTCACCGTAAACGGCGTGGCGCTCGGTTATTCAAAGGACGGCGACGAAGCGATGGCCTTGTGCGAGGTGGTCAACAGCACCGCGTTCTCGACCAACGACAAGGAGGGCGAGACGCGGCGCAGCAATTTCGAGGCGGCCTGCAACCAGGTGCTGGAAGCCGGCTTTCACGTGGCCTTCAGCACCAACCAGGACAACCACTGCGCGAACTGGGGCACGGCGTACACGAACCGCACCGGTGTCCTGGTCCCGAACGGCGTGCCCCTGAGTCAGGCCAGTTTTGTTGACGCGTTGAAGGCGCGGCGCGTGTTCGCGACCATGGACAAGGGCTCGCAGCTGGTCCTGACTGCGAACGGCCGCATGATGGGCGAGCGCTTCACGAATACCGGGCCCTTGACGCTGCTGGCGAATTTCGCCAGCACGGCGGGCAAGGCGGTGGCCTCGGTGGCGATCATGAAAGGGGTGCCGGGGCGCGGCGGGATGGTGACGCAGTTGTCCGACACGGCGACGACGAGCTTCACGCCAGCGCTTGGTGCGCATTTTTATTATGCGAAGGTAACCCAGGCGGACGGGAATATCCTGTGGTCGGCGCCGGTGTGGGTGACGCAGGAATGAACGCAGGGTGGCTGGCGCCACCCTGCAACAAGCTTATTCCACCATCTGGCTCTGCAAATAATTCTGGATCCCGACCTTCACGATCAGGTCAAGCTGGGTCTCGAGCCACTCGATATGTTCTTCGGTGTCTTCCAGGATCATCAGCAGCAAGTCGCGCGAGACGTAATCGGCGGCCGCTTCAGCGGCGGCAATGCCTTGCTTGACCGTGATCTGGGCGGCGCGCTCGAGTTTCAAGTCGGCCGCGAGCATTTCCTCGGTGTTTTCGCCGATCAGCACTTTGTGCAGCGCCTGCAGGTTCGGCAGGCCGTCGAGCATCAGGATGCGATCGATCAGCTTGTCGGCGTGCTTCATTTCGCCGATCGATTCGTCGTATTCTTTCTTGCCGAGCTTGAAGAAGCCCCAGTGGCGGTACATCCGCGCGTGCAGGAAGTACTGGTTGACGGCGGTGAGCTCGTTGGTCAGCTGCGCGTTGAGCAGCCGGATGACGTTGGGATCGCCCTTCATGATATGCCTTGTAGTTGTGGTATGCGTTGCCACAACTATAGCAAAGTGGGCGAACGCGCGCCGAAAACCGGCAGCGTGGAAGAGACGCTTATGCCGGCTGCGAGGCGCGGAAGCTCAGTTCAGTCACAACAGTCTTGCTGTCGATCGCTTCGTGCAGCACTTCACGGGCGTAGCTGATGCACTTGCCGCAGCAGGTGCCCAGGCCCAGCTCTTCGCGCAGGTCGGCGATCGAGGTGATGCCGAGGTCGACAGCCTGGCGGATTTCACGGTCGGAGATGTTGTTGCAGACACAAACGATCATCGAAGCAGTCCCTGAGTTGTCACTGAGTTGTCACTCAAATAATGAGAATCGTTCTCATTCGTGTTCTATTCTGAGGAAATTTTTCGATGAACGCAAGTGATTTTGTTATGTGATCATTCCGCCAAATGGAAATAATTCGCATTTAGGTTTATGATGCTAGTATCTGTCTCATCAGCGCTACACCACCGGAACGCCGCCATGACCCTAGTCCCCACTTTGACCACACTCGACGCCCTCAAGGCCGGGCAGAGTGCGACCGTGATCCACCTTGCGCCACACGCACTCGGCGGCCAGGACGTGGCACGCCGCCTGATGGAGCTGGGCTTCGTGCCTGGCGAACGCATCCGCATGCTGAAACGCGGCTTGCCGGGCGGCCCGGTCGCGGTGAAGGTCGGCGAGTCGACTTTTGCCCTGCGCAAGTTCGAGGCCGCACTCGTCTCGATCCAGCCGGAATAATCAATGGGTGTCATGGAACAGCAGGTGGCGACGCGGTCGCCCCTGATCGCATTGCTGGGCAATCCGAACTGCGGCAAGACGGCGCTGTTCAACCGCCTCACCGGCGCGCGCCAGAAGGTCGCGAACTACGCCGGCGTCACCATCGAACGCAAAGAGGGCAGTTTTACCTCCCCAGGCGGGCGCGCATTGCGCGTGCTCGACCTGCCGGGTGCCTATAGCCTGTCCGCGCAAACGCCGGACGAAGCCATCACGCGCGACGTTGTCGCCGGCCTGCGCGCGGGAGAATCGGCGCCCGATGCCATCGTCTGTGTCGTCAACGCCACGAACCTGCGCCTGAACCTGCGCCTGGTGCTGGAAATCCAGCGCCTCGGGCTGCCGATGCTGCTCGCCCTGAACATGGTCGACGTCGCCGAAAAGCGCGGCATCGAGATCGATACGGACAAACTGGCGCAGGAACTGGGCATGCCGGTGGTCGAAACGGTCGCGATCCAGGCCGGCGGCGAACAGGCCCTGTTGGAGGCCCTCGACCGCATGCCCCTGGACCGCGCGCAAGCGAATCCGCTGTCCGCCATCGACGCTGTGCCGGTCGAACAGACCCAACGCGAAGTGCGCCGCATCCTGGAGGCCAGCGTCAGCTATGCGCACGACACGGGCAACCTGTCGGAAAAAATCGACCACGTGGTGCTGCACCCCGTGGCCGGCCCGATCCTGCTGGCCGCGCTGATGTTCATCATCTTCCAGGCTGTGTTCAGCTGGGCCGAAGCGCCGATGGAGTTCATCACCGGCAGCGTCGAAAGCATCGGCGCGTGGATCGGCGGCGCCATGTCGGACGGTCCGCTGCGCAGCCTGATCGTGGACGGCATCATCGCCGGCGTCGGCGGCGTGCTGGTGTTCCTGCCGCAGATCCTGATCCTGTTCTTTTTTATCCTGATCCTGGAAGACATCGGCTACCTGCCGCGCGCGGCTTTTCTGCTCGATCGCATGATGGGCGGCGTGGGCCTGTCCGGGCGCGCCTTCATCCCGTTGCTGTCCTCGTTCGCCTGCGCGATTCCCGGCGTGATGGCTGCGCGCACGATCCAGAACCCGCGCGACCGCCTGGTGACGATCATGATCGCGCCCTTGATGACCTGTTCCGCGCGCCTTCCCGTGTACGCCCTGATCATTGCCGCCTTCATTCCCGAACGCGAAGTCGGCATTTTTAACTTGCAGGGCCTGGTGCTGTTCGCGCTGTACGCGATTGGCATCGTCAGTGCAATGGGCGTGGCCTGGTACATGAAACGCCGCAGCGGCGCGGGCCAGCATCCGCTGCTGCTCGAACTGCCCGCCTACCACTGGCCGCACCTGCCGACGCTGGCGCTGGGCCTGTGGGAGCGCGCCAAGATTTTCCTGATGCGCGTCGGTACCTTGATTCTCACCTTGATGGTGCTGCTCTGGTTCCTGTCGAGCTTCCCGGGCGCGCCCGAAGGCGCCACCCAGCCGCCGATTTATTACAGCGTGGCCGGCATGCTCGGGCGTGCCCTGGCCGTGATTTTTGAACCAATCGGCTTCGGCTGGCAGATCTGCATCGCCCTGGTCCCCGGCATGGCCGCGCGCGAAGTGGCGGTCGGGGCGCTCGGCACCGTGTACGCGCTGGCCGGTTCCGGCGACGAGGTCGCCAACACGCTTGGGCCGCTGATTGCCGGCTCGTGGTCGATGGCGACCGCCTTGTCGCTGCTGGCCTGGTATGTGTACGCGCCGCAGTGCATCGCGACCCTGTCGGTCGTGCGCCGTGAAACCGGCAGCGCCAAGTACGCGTGGATGATGGCCGGCTACATGTTCGCGCTGGCCTATTTCGCGTCCTTCATCACCTACCGGGTTGCCCTGGCGCTCGGCGGAGGCTGACATGTGGCAGGAACTGGTCGTCGCGCTGGTTGTCGTGCTTGCCGCCCTGTATATCGGCGCGAAGTACCTGCCGGCGGCGTGGCGCATCCGCATCGTCAACCGGCTCTCGCGCGGCGGGCCCGATTCGAGGCTGGTGCGTTGGCTCGATACGGGCGGCAGCTGCGGGGGCGGGTGCAAGAGTTGTAACACCTGCGAGACGCCGGTGGAGCCGACGGCGCCTGAAGGCAGCAATCATCGGGTAATCAAATTGCATGAAAACTAGGGTGGGCCGGGCCGCGAAAGGCACTTGTGCCCACGCTGTTTCACCTCATGCAAACCGCACCGCTTCCTGAAATCCGACACCGTCCACGCTTCGATTGACCTGACACATCCCCAAGCGCGTGACCCGGCACTACGATGCCGCACCATGTCACGCTACCGCCGCCTTCTCACTGGTTCCACCTGCTTCTTCACGGTCGTCGCGCATCGCCGGCGTCCCATATTCTGCAACCCGGCCATTCGCGCGAACCTGCGACGAGCGATCCGCTTTGTTCAAGACATCCGGCCGTTCGTCATCGACGCATGGGTCCTGTGGAGCTCGCCGAAATGTTGCCCTCAACCGCTGGGCATCATACGGCGCGTGCACCAATGTGAATCGTGCCCATGCGCCCATCATAGGGAGCCATCCGGACCGGTTCGGTGCGTTGCCGAACCAGTCCGTCGCAGGCAGCATCCGATCAAACACGGGCCTGTCTTTTTGTAACGACGCAACAGTGCTAAGCTAGCGCTCCTTCTTCTTCGCCGGCGCCCCATGATCATCGTCCATCACCTGAACAATTCGCGCTCGCAGCGCATCCTCTGGCTGCTCGAAGAGCTGGGCCTGCCGTACGAAATCAAGAAGTATCAGCGCGACCCGAAGACGATGCTGGCGCCCGCCGAACTGAAGGCCGTGCACCCGCTCGGCAAGTCGCCGGTGATCACCGATGGCGACACCGTCGTGGCCGAGTCGGGCGCGATCGTCGAGTACCTGGTCGAGCGTTACGGCAATGGCCGCTTCGTGCCCGCGGCCGGCACGCCGGAAAAACTGAAGTACAGCTTTTACCTGCACTTCGCCGAAGGCTCGGCCATGTCGCCGCTGCTCATGAAACTCGTGTTCGACCGCATCGAGACCGGACCGATGCCGTTCTTCGCCAAGCCGATCGCGCGCTCGATCGCACGCAAGGTCAAGGAGACCTTCGTCAACCCGAACATCAAGAACCAGCTCGACTACCTCGAGTCCGAACTGGCCGCGCGCGACTGGTTCGCCGGGAGCGAATTTTCAGCCGCCGACATCCAGATGAGTTTTCCACTGGAAGCGGCGGCCTCACGCGCGGGCCTGGATGCGCAATACCCGCGCCTGTCAAGCTTCCTGCAGCGCATCCACGCGCGTCCGGCCTACGCGCGCGCTTTGGTGCGCGGCGGCAAGTACGACTTCGCAAGGTAAAACCCGATGGCCAAGCTGCTCGCGATCGACGGACTGAACATCGTGCGCCGCGTCTACGAAGCCAGCCCGGAGCCCGACTCCGACTTGAAGGCCGGCATCGCCCTGCGTCACGCGTTTTCCTCGTTTCGCAAGCTGCTCGAAGCGCACGCGCCCACGCACGTGCTGGCCGCCTTCGACCACGGCGGCCAGACCTGGCGCCATGCGCTGTATCCGCGCTACCGCGAGCACCGCGCCCCGATGCCGCCGGTGCTGAGGGAAGCGCTGCCGGAATTCCAGGAACGCCTGCGCGCGGCCGGGGTGCCGGTGGCGATGCTGCCGGAAGTCGAAGCCGATGACGTCGTCGCCACCTGCGTCATGCGCTGGCTGAATGAAAACCGGGGAGAAGCAATCGTCGCCACCACCGACAAGGATTTACATGTCCTGATCGCGCACGGCGCTCTGGTATGGGATCATTTCAAGGGCGAGTGGCATGACGATGCCTGGGTGCGCAACAAGTTCGGCGTGGCGCCGGAACTGCTGCACGATTTATTGGCGCTGATGGGCGACGCCACCGACGGCGTCCCGGGCGTCTCGAAGATCGGCATGAAGACGGCGGCGCGCCTGCTGGGTGCCTACGGCAGCCTGGACGCGGTCATGGCCGGCGCCGGCATCCTCAAGACGCCCCTCGGCGAACGCCTGCGCGCCGAGCGCGATATCCTGTATTTGTCGCGCCAGCTGGTGCAGCTGAAAACCGACGTGCGCCTCGGCGTCACCTGGAAGATGCTGGCTTACGACGCACATTGACGCTCTACCAATTAAAGGACCGGACGATGCTCAAAGCAGTACTAGTCGATTCGAACGCCGTCGCGCGCGGTTTATTGAATACCGTGCTCACCGATGGCGGCTACGAGGTGCTCGGGCAAACCCATACCGGCCAGGGCGCGCTGGTGCTGGCGAATAAATTCCGGCCGCAGATCATGTGCATCGCGCGCGAGCAGGTCGAGGATGGCAGCGGGATTGTCGAACAGCTGCGCGCGAACCTGCCGAAAACGCTGGTCTTCATGGTCTCGGGCACGCTCGACGCACCCACCATCGAAGCTGCGCTGGCACGCGGCGTGCACGGCTTCATCGTCAAACCGTTCAAGGCCGACGCGGTCCTGAAAACCATCCGGAATACCGTCATCGCGGTGGTGCGCAAGCAGCAAGCCGGCTAACGGCGCCTGATCTCCTCGGCCGCGATTGCCGTCAACTCGCCCAGGGCCCGCATTTCGCGCTCGCGCAAGCGGCGCGGCTCGCTGTCCATCACGCACAGGGCGCCGAGCTTGAAACCTTGGTCGTCGATCAGCGGAAAGCCCGCATAAAAACGCAAATGCGGTTCGCCCAGTACCAGCGGGTTGTGCCGAAAGCGCGTGTCGAGCAGGGCGTCGGGCACGACCAGCGGCCCGTCCTGGCCGATCGTATGGCTGCAAAAGGCATCCTCGCGTGGGGCCTGCGGCACGCTGATGCCGATGCGCGACTTGAGCCACAGGCGGCGCCCCGTCACCAGGGAGAGCAGCGCGATCGGACAATCGGTGACCTGGGTGGCGAGCCAGGTCAGGCGATCGAACACGGCTTCCGTTTCGCTGTCGACCAGACCCGTCGCGCGCAGCGCCAGCAGACGCGCATGTTCCTGGCCGGGCAGGGCGCAAGCGGCATCGGGCAGGAAATCGTCCGGGTCGGCGCCGGCAGCCCCCGCCCCCATGCTCGATCGTTCCCGCAGCAAGGCGCTGACGTCGGAAAGGCGCACGCGCCGGTGGCCACCCGGCGTCTTCCAGGCAGGCAGCACCCCATTCTCGATCCATTGCTGTGCCGTGCTCACGGCAATGCCAAGCAGCCTGGCTGCCTCGCGTGTCGTGAGAATCGGATCGTCTTCATCGGCAAGGGCAGTTGACATCATGATTATTTATTCCATTTAAGCAATAACTGATCGGCATTCTACTGTAGCCGTCGAATAAAATGCCGAAATTGACGACTTGATACAACATAAATTTGATTTCTTCACCACAAAAGGCCGTACTTACAGAGGGAAACGCGCGAATTTAGTTGACGCACGGAAATATGACGATCACAATGAATAAATCATTATTTTCGTCATATCGGCGGCAGCTGCCGGCGAGGACCACCACACCATGAGTCAACACCCGCCGGCCCAGCGCGAAGCAGCCCGTCTCGACGCCCTGCGCAAGCTGGACCTGCTCGACACGCCTCCCAACGAGGCATTCGACCGCATCACGCGGATGGCTGCCCAGTTGTTCGGCCTGCCGGTGGCGGCGGTGTCGCTCACCGATATCGACCGCCAGTGGTTCAAGTCGCGTGTCGGCGTCGACCATCGTTCGATCCCGCGCGAGAAGGCGCCTTGCGGGCAAGTGGCCGATACGCGCAGCATGCTGGTCATTCCCGACCTGCTGGCCGACGAGTTTTACCGCGACAGCCATCTTGCCGCGCGTGGTGTGCGCTTCTATGCCGGCGCGCCGCTGCTCACGCGCGACGGCCACTGCCTGGGCGCGATGTGCGTGCTCGGCACCGAAGCACGCACGATCAGCGCCACCGAACGGACCGGCCTGACCGACCTGGCTGCGATGGTCATGGCCCAGATCGAACTGCAGCACGCGATCGGCCGCATCGATCCGCTCAGCGGCGTCCCGAACCGCCACCAGTTCGTCGACGACCTGCGTGACCTTGCCCTCGACCGTCCGGGTGGCGAAGCACGCCTGGCCGCGCTGGTGAACCTGGCCACCCCCGAGCAGATGGACAGCGCGGTGCGCGCGATGGGCGCCGGCTTCGTCGACGACATCGTCTGCGAGGCGGCGCGCATGCTGCGCGGCGCGCTCGGCCCCGCGCGCAAGCTGTACCACGTGGCGCCGTTCCAGTTCGCCTTCCTGGCCGAGCCAGGCGCGGACGCGGCGCGCTTTTGCGACTGGCTCGGTGCCTGGGTCGCGCTGCGCGCCGGTACCACCACCGCGCGTTTCGTCACTACCGCCACGGTCGGGGTAGCCCCGTTCGCGACCGGCCAGGCCGACCCGTTCGACCTGCTGCGCGACATGTACAGCGCCGCGCATGACGCCATCGAAGGCGCGCACCGCGTGCGTGTTTTTTCGGCCGAGCAGAACGCCGTCTTTATGCGCCGTTTCCGGGTCGCCAACGACTTCGGCGCCGCGCTCGAGGACGACAGCCAGCTGCGCCTGGTGTTCCAACCGAAGATCGAAATGGGAACCGGCCGCTGCGTCGGCGCCGAGGCGCTCCTGCGCTGGCGCCATCCGACCCTGGGCGACATCGCGCCCGGCGAATTCATCCCCGTGATCGAACAGACCTCGCTGGCGCGCCCGACCACGCGCTGGGTACTCGAGCGCGCGCTGGGTCAACTCGCCAGCTGGCAGCAGGCCGGCCTGGTGACGCAGCTGGCAGTCAATGTGTCGGCGGTGAATCTGCTGGAACCGGATTTCTGCGCCCACGTGCTGGCGCGCCTG
The DNA here is from genome assembly GCF_051262535.1 of Massilia sp. CMS3.1. Lineage (NCBI taxonomy): Bacteria > Pseudomonadati > Pseudomonadota > Betaproteobacteria > Burkholderiales > Oxalobacteraceae > Massilia > Massilia sp. CMS3.1. Next base: position 52,131 of record NZ_JBIMES010000015.1, read on the forward strand.
CGTGCGTACGGCCTGGCGCCGGGCGCGCTGGCCATCGAAATCACGGAGAGCGCGCTGATGTCGAACCGCACGCTGGCTGCCACTACGCTCGAGGCCCTGGCTGCCGCCGGCGTGCAGTTGGCGATCGACGATTTCGGCACCGGCTACAGCAGCCTGGCTTACTTGCAGAGCGTGCCGGCCAAAGTGGTCAAGATCGACCAGAGTTTCATGCGCGACCTCGACCTCGATGAGCGCAAGCGCTCCCTGGTGGCGACCATGATCAAGCTCTCGCACGAGCTCGGCCAGCTGGTCGTGGCCGAGGGCGTCGAAACGGCGCCGGTGGCCCGTTTTCTCGCCAGTGCCGGCTGCGACCAGGTGCAGGGCTACCTGTACGCGCGCCCGATGGCACCTGAGCAGTTCGAGGAGTGGATCTGCGCCGAATGGACGCTGGCGCGTCCGCGCATGGCGCGCCAGGAGGCGCAGTCGGCCTATGCCTGAGGGGCGGGCCGGTTGAGTGAAGGCGGCGCATCGGGAAACCGCTGCGCCGTTTTTCATCCGGATTTCTGCCGGATCGGTGCCGCATGGAGCGGCACCGGCTTCAGCGTATCAGAACTCTTCCCAGCTATCGGCTCCGGCGCCTGCCAGCTGCGCCTTGCGCGGCGCAGTCTCCAGCTTCGCCTTTGCCTTCACGGCAGCGCGCGCGGGCGCCGGTGTCGCCAGGCGCGGCGCGCCGGTTACAGCCGCAAGCGCTGCCGGCCGGGCCTCGGCGCCGATGCGGAATACGGCAACCGTGGCGGCCAGCGCCGCCGCCTGGCTGCGCATGGCGTCGGCCGCGGCCGAGGTTTCCTCGACCAGGGCGGCGTTCTGCTGGGTCCCCTGGTCCATCTGGGTGACGGCCTGGTTGATCTGCTCGATACCGGCGCTCTGCTCGCGGCTGGCGGCACTGATCTCGCCCATGATGTCGGTGACGCGGCGGATGCTGGTGACGATTTCCGTCATCGTCTGACCGGCTTCGCCGACCAAGCGGCTGCCGTCGCCGACCTTGCTGTTCGAGTCGATGATCAGACCCTTGATGTCTTTCGCCGCGGCCGCCGAGCGCTGTGCCAGGTTGCGCACTTCGCTGGCGACGACGGCAAAGCCGCGTCCCTGTTCGCCGGCGCGCGCCGCTTCCACGGCCGCGTTCAGCGCGAGGATATTGGTCTGGAAGGCGATGCTGTCGATGACACCGATGATGTCGGCGATGCGGCTGGACGACGCGTTGATCGCTTCCATCGTGCCGACCACCTGCCTGACCACGTCACCGCCGCGCTCGGCGACCGTCGATGCGGTCGCTGCCAGCGTGGTGGCCTGGCGTGCGTTTTCCGCATTCTGCTTCACGGTCGAGGTCAGTTCTTCCATCGACGACGCGGTTTCCTCGAGGGCACTGGCTTGCTCTTCGGTGCGGCTCGAGAGGTCGAGACTGCCCGCCGCCACCTGGGACGAGGCTGAAGCGATCAGGTCGGTGCCGTTGCGCACCGTCGATACGGTCGTCGCCAGGCTGTCGTTCATTTTCCTGAGCGCGCCCAGCAGCTGGCCCAGCTCGTCGGTCGTGGTCACATCGATCCGGCTGGTCAGGTCGCCGGCGGCCACCGTCTCGGCAATCGCCAGGGCACGCGCGACAGGCACCGTGATCGAGGCCGTGATGCGCCAGGCGATGAAGGCTGCCAGCGCCAGGATCGCGGCGGAAAGACCAATCATCGACCTGACCGTGTTGTCGTAGGTCTGCCTGGAATTGACCACGGCCTTGTCGGCAAGGTCGTGCTGCAGCTTGCTCTGGGCGCCGAGTACCTTGCGGTAGTCGCTCAGCAGCGGGCGATATTGGGCAGTCAGATAGCCCGAGGCTCCGGCGATGTCGTCCGCGCCGATACGGCGCAGCAGTTCGTCCTGTGCGGCGATGGCTTTGACATTGTATTCCTGGCTCTGGCGCAGCAGTGCCTTGCCTTCTGCGCTGACGATGGCCTGCTGGAGCTTCGCCGTGATCTGCGCAATCGCCGCGCGGGCTTGTTTGATGTCGGCTGCCTGCGCCTTGCGGTCGGCCGCATCGCTGCTCAGCATCATGTTGCGCAGCGCGATCGAGATCGCATTGACCTGCATGAGCGTCTCGTTCGACGCCTCGATCTTTGGCATGTAGTTGTTCACGATGACGTCCGTGCCGGCATTGATCCGGGCCAGCATGGTGGTGCCGAACAGCACAACGACGAGCAGGAGGGTACACAGGATACCGAAGCCGGCGAAGAGCCGGGTCCTGACGCGCAGATTCGAGATGTTCATGATTGACATTTTCTAGTGGTTATATTGGGGCAGGAGCAGGAAAGGTCGCCCCGTTCGTATTTTTCCTCAAGGCAACTAGATTAACGTAATTCTTTGTAGAAACTCAACAGATGCGCCTAAAAATTTGCCGATTTTAATGATGTGTGTTGCGCACGCGCCAACGGTGCACGCTGGCCATAAAAAAAGGGCCGGCAGTGCCGACCCTTTGTTTCGTGCGCGCTTGCGACTAGCCGGGCACCGCGCTGGCGCCATCGATGATGCCGCCACCGAGGCAGATGTCGCCGTCGTACAGCACGGCCGACTGGCCGGGCGTGACCGCCCATTGCGGCTCCAGAAAATCGAGTGCGAAGCGTTCGGGCCCATCGGCGGCGACCGTGCAGCCGACATCAAGCTGGCGGTAGCGCGTCTTGGCCGAGAGCGGGCCGGGGGCTGGCGGCTCGCCCGCGACCCAGCTGGCCTGACCCGCTTCGAGCCGGGCCGACAAGAGCCACGGATGGTCGTGGCCCTGCACGATGTAGAGCGTGTTGTTCGCGATATCCTTGCGCGCCACGAACCAGGGCTCGCTCGTGCCGTCGCTATTGCGGTGCGATTTCAAACCGCCGATGCCGATGCCTTTACGTTGGCCCAGCGTGTAGAACGACAGGCCGATGTGTTCGCCCACGGTCTGCCCGTTATCGAGCTTCATCGGGCCCGGCTGGTGCGACAGGTAACGGTTCAAAAAATCGCGAAACGGGCGCTCGCCGATAAAACAGATGCCGGTCGAATCCTTCTTCGCCGCGTTCGGCAGTTGTAATTTTTCGGCGATCTGGCGCACCTCGGTCTTTGGAATCTCGCCGAGGGGGAACAGCGATTTCGACAGCTGCGCCTGGTTCAGGCGGTGCAGGAAATAGCTCTGGTCCTTGGTGTGGTCGAACGCCTTTAATAACTCAAACTTGCCGGCGCCATTTTCGCGCACGCGCGCGTAGTGGCCGGTGGCGATCAGGTCGGCGCCGAGCTTCATCGCGTGATCCAGGAAGGCCTTGAACTTGATCTCGGCATTACAGAGGACGTCCGGGTTCGGCGTGCGGCCGGCCTGGTATTCGCGCAGGAAGTCGGCGAACACGCGGTCCTTGTATTCGGCGGCGAAGTTCACCGCTTCGATGTCGACCCCGACCACGTCGGCCACGCTGGCCGCGTCGATCCAGTCCTGGCGCGTCGAGCAGTATTCGGAATCGTCGTCGTCTTCCCAGTTCTTCATGAACAGGCCGACCACGTCGTAGCCTTGTTCCTTCAGCATCCAGGCCGCGACCGAGGAGTCGACGCCGCCCGACATCCCGATCACGACTTTTTTCTTGCTCATGTTACGTCCGGTCCGTTGTCAGATTGTCTTCGAACACCGACGGGTGGGTGTACAGCAGGCCCAGGTCGGTGCGCCGGCCAGCCAGGTAATCGTCCACACACTGCAGCACGATCGGGCTGCGATGGCGCTCGCTCGATGCGGCGATCTCGTCGCGCGTCATCCAGAGGGTGCGCAGGATGCCGTCGTCGAGCGGTTGATCGAACTGCTTGCCGGCCATGCCGCAGAAGGTGAAGCGCAAATACGTGATGTCGGCATTGCGCGAGCGCGAGTAATAACGCGACATGTACATGCCGACCAGCCCTGTCGGGATGAATTCGTGCGCCGTCTCTTCGATCGATTCGCGCATGACCGCTTGCTCGAGCGACTCGCCCGGGTCCAGGTGGCCGGCCGGCTGGTTCAGCTTGATGCCTTCGCTCGTCTCTTCCTCGATCAGGAGGAAACGGCCATCCCGTTCGATGATGGCGGCAACGGTGACTGACGGTCTGAAGGTATGGGTCATGCGCTTCCTCGACAAATGAGCCGATATTCTACAGCGGTGCGCAAAGGGTTGCTTGCAAGTACCTGTGCAGTGCAACAAAAAAGCCTCGATTGCGGCGATTTGATACAAAAAAACGGGGCATCGTGCCTGGGCTGTATCGTATTCGCCCGTAAAGCATACCCTTGGCAGAGCTTGGTGCGAGGAATGACAAAAGAGCCATGTTTCCGTGGTAGATTGCGAACAGAACACAACATGAAGGAGGATGCATGAGAATCGGCATTCCGGCCGAAACACGGCCGGGCGAGACCCGCGTAGCGGCAACTCCGGAAACAGTGAAAAAACTGGCTTCCAAACACCAGGTCGTGGTGCAGTCCGGGGCCGGCCTGCATGCCGCCGTCACCGACGAGGCCTATGCCGCCGCCGGCGCCACCCTTGGCAGCGCGGACGACGCCTTTGGCGCCGACATGGTCCTCAAAGTGCGCGCCCCGAACGAGCTTGAACGCTCGCGCATGCGCCCCGGCACGGTCGTGGTCGGCATGCTGAACCCTTTTGATAACGACACCATCGCCGCGATGGCAGCGAGCAGGCTGACGGCCTTCGCGCTGGAAGCGGCGCCACGCATCAGCCGTGCGCAGTCGATGGACGTGCTGTCCTCGCAGGCGAACATCGCCGGCTACAAAGCCGTGATGCTCGCTGCGAACACCTACCAGCGCTTCATGCCGATGCTGATGACCGCCGCCGGCACGGTAAAAGCCGCGCGCGTCCTGATCATGGGCGTCGGCGTGGCCGGCCTGCAGGCGATCGCCACGGCGAAACGCCTGGGCGCGGTGATCGAGGCGTCCGACGTGCGTCCGCCCGTGAAAGAGCAGGTCGAGTCGCTCGGCGCCAAGTTCATCGACGTCCCCTTCATTACCGATGAAGAGCGCGAGATCGCGGTGGGAGCGGGCGGCTATGCGCGTTCGATGCCGGCCGACTGGATGCGGCGCCAGGGAGAACTGGTGCACGAACGGGCGAAGCTGGCCGACATCATCATCACCACCGCCCTGATCCCCGGACGCGCGGCGCCGATCCTGATCCGCGAGGAGACGGTGATGGCCATGAAACCGGGTTCCGTGATCGTCGACATGGCGATCGAGCAGGGCGGCAACTGCCCGCTCACGGAACTGGGCAAGACGGTCGTCAAGCATGGCGTGTATATCATCGGCGAACCGAACCTGGCCGCGCTGGTCGCGGCCGACGCCTCGGCGCTGTACGCGCGCAACGTGCTCGACTTTTTAAAACTCGTCTTCGACAAGGACGACAAGTTCACCATCGACCGCGAGGACGAGATCGTGCGCGCCACGCTGCTCTGCCATGACGGCGAAACGTTGCGCACATAAGGAGACCGGCATGGAAATCAGCCACACCATCATCAACCTGATCATCTTCGTGCTGGCCATCTACGTCGGCTACCACGTCGTCTGGACCGTCACCCCGGCGCTGCACACGCCGCTGATGGCGGTCACCAACGCCATTTCCGCGATCATCATCGTCGGCGCCATGCTTGCCGCCGGCCTCACCGAAGGGGTACTCGGCCAGACCATGGGTACAGTCGCCGTCGCGCTGGCCGCCGTGAATGTGTTCGGCGGCTTCCTGGTCACCCAGCGCATGCTCGAGATGTTCAAGAAGAAGGAGCCGAAACGGGCCGCCGATGCGGCGGCGTCGAAAGCGGCTGCGAACAAGGAGGCTGCATGAATTACATCAGCATGAACGTGGTCACGCTGCTCTATCTGGTGGCGTCGGTCTGCTTCATCCAGGCGTTGAAAGGGCTGTCGTCGCCGTCGTCGGCGCGCATGGGCAATACTTTCGGGATGGCCGGCATGGCGATCGCGGTCGTCACCACCATCGCCTTGATCTTTAAAATGCAGGCCGAGTTCGCGGAGGCTGCCCGCAGCGGCGACAGCGGAGGCATGGGCTTCCCGCTGGTGCTGCTCGGCGTGGTCGTCGGCGGGGCGATCGGCACCTATGCGGCAAAGAAGGTCGAGATGACCAAGATGCCGGAACTGGTCGCGGCCATGCACTCGCTCATTGGTTTGGCTGCGGTCTGCATCGCGGTGGCGGCCGTGTCCGAACCCTGGGCCTTCAATATCGCCGAGCGCGGCGGCGCGCTGCCCTTCGGGAACCGGCTGGAACTGTTCATCGGTACTTTTGTAGGCGCGGTGACCTTCTCCGGTTCCGTGATCGCGTTCGGCAAACTCTCGGGCAAATATAAATTCCGCCTGTTCCAGGGCGCGCCGGTGCGCTTCGCCGGCCAGCACATCCTGAACCTGATCATCGCGATCGCGCTCATCGCGCTGGGCCTCGTATTCTGCTTCTCGGATGCGGTCGAGCCGGCCTGGACGCCGTTCGTCATCATGACCGCACTGGCCTTCATTCTCGGGGTACTCATCATTATCCCGATCGGCGGCGCCGACATGCCGGTGGTGGTGTCGATGCTCAACTCGTATTCGGGCTGGGCCGCGGCCGGCATCGGCTTCTCGCTGAACAATTCGATGCTGATCATCGCCGGTTCGCTCGTCGGTTCTTCCGGCGCCATCCTCTCGTACATCATGTGCAAGGCGATGAACCGCTCGTTCTTCAACGTGATCCTGGGCGGCTTCGGCGGCGAAGCAGTCGCCGCCGCAAGCGGCACCCAGGAACAGCGCCCGGTCAAATCCGGCTCGGCCGAAGACGCCGCCTTCATCCTGCAGAATGCCGAATCGGTCATCATCGTGCCCGGCTACGGCCTGGCCGTGGCGCGTGCCCAGCACTCCGTAAAAGAGCTGGTCGACAAGCTGACCGCCCATGGCGTGCACGTGCGCTATGCGATCCACCCGGTGGCGGGGCGCATGCCGGGCCACATGAACGTGCTGCTGGCCGAAGCCGAAGTACCCTACGACCAGGTGGCCGAGATGGAAGACATCAACGGCGAATTCGGCCAGACCGACGTCGTGCTGGTGCTCGGCGCGAACGACGTGGTGAACCCGGCGGCCAAGGATCCGAAGTCGGCGATCGCCGGCATGCCGATCCTGGAAGCGTACAAGGCGAAAAGCGTCATCGTCAACAAGCGCTCGATGGCCTCGGGCTATGCGGGCCTGGACAACGATTTGTTCTACATGCCGAACACGATGATGGTGTTCGGCGACGCGAAGAAGGTGATCGAGTCGATGGTGAAGGCGGTCGATTAAGGAATGGCATCGGCCCGCGGCGCACGGCCGCCGCGGGTTATTCCTGCCGATGCGGCAGCAGCGCCGATCCGCCGCGCCGCCCGTACATCATCATTTCTCCCAGCAGCGTGCGCGCCGGCTTGACCGCGTCCAGCGCCGCCAGTCCCAGTCCGAGTACCGATTGCAAGGGCCCGCCTCCGACAAAGGCGCGCGCCATGGCGTCGGTCAGGGCGATCGTCAGCTGCCGGTCCTGGGCACGTTCGCCGAGGAAGCGACTGACGCCTTCCGGTCCCGGGCAGCGCGCCAGCAAGCGCGCCAGTACGGCGGCGTCGCGCAGGCCGAGATTCAGGCCTTGTCCGGCTACCGGGTGCAGCGTTTGCGCCGCATTCCCGATGGCGACTGTGCGCGTGGTGGCGTGCGGCTGCGCATTCAGGCCAAGCGGATAGGCCAGGCGCGCCGACACCTTGACGAATCTTCCCAGCCGGCCGCCGAAGGCCTCGCCCAGTTCATGCAGGAACCGTTGTTCTTCCATCGCCTGCAGCGCTTCGGCACGTTCGGGTTTCACACACCAGACCAGCGCATATTGAAATCCGTCGGCGCCATCCTGCGGCAACAAGGCGAGCGGTCCTTCGTCGGTGAAACGCTCGAAGGCGCGGTGCGCAATCGGCGTGCTGGCGGACACGCGCGCGATCACGGCGCTTTGACCGTAATCGCGCGTTTGCCGCTTGTCTTCCTGCTGGCCGAACACGCCGCCTTCAGCGCCGACCGCGACCTGCGCCGTGATCGTGCGGCCGTCGTCGAGCATGAGGGCCACATGGTCTGACGATTCATCGAGCGTGGCCACGCGCGCCGGGCGGATCACCTGCACGCCTGCGCGCTCGACCACGCGCGCCAGCGCATCGACGACGTCGCCGTAGCGCGTCACGTAGCCGAGCGCATCGAGCTTGTGTTCGGCGCGATCGAGCAGGCTGCGGCCAAAGGCGCCGCGGCGCGAGACGTGGATGGTATGGATCGGCGTGGCAGGGAGCGGCCAGGCGCCCACTTCCTCGAGCAGCATGCGGCTGCCCCAGGCCAGCGCGATCGAGCGTGGATCCGAGATCGATTGACCGAGCGCGCGCGCATCGATCAGCGCGATGCGCGAAGGGGCGATACCGCGCCGCACCAGCAGGGCAGCCAGTGCCAGTCCCACCGGGCCGGCGCCGCAAATCGCCACGTCGACATTATCCTGCTCACTGTCCCTTCGCTGTTCCATCATCGCTTCGCCATCAAAGTTTCGATCTCCTGCACCGTCTTCGGTGCCGCTCCCGAGAGCACGCGCGCGCCACGCTCTCCCACGATGACATCGTCCTCGATCCGGATGCCGATGTTCCAGAAGTGTTCCGGCACACCTGGACCGGGCCGGACATAGATGCCAGGTTCGACCGTGAGCGCCATGCCCGGCACCAGGGGACGCGACGGCTTGCCCTCGGCGTTGATGTCGCGGTAGCTGCCGGTGTCGTGCACGTCGAGTCCCAGCCAGTGGCCGGTGCCGTGCATGTAGAAGGGCGTATAGGCGCGCTCGGCCAGCACGTTGTCGACGCTGCCATATTTGGCTTTGTCGAGCAGCTTGAGCTCGAGCATGCCTTCGGCCAGCACGTTCAGGGCCGCCGCGTGCACCTCGCTGTACGGACGGCCCGGCACGATCGCCGCCAAGGCCGCGCCTTGCGCGCGCAGCACCAGTTCATACAACAGCTTCTGTGGTTCGGAAAATCGGCCATTGACCGGGAAGGTGCGCGTGATGTCGGCGGCGTAGCTGTCGAATTCGCAGCCGGCGTCGATCAGGACCAGGTCACCCTCAAGCAGCTGTGCATTGTTGGCGCTGTAGTGCAGGATGCAGGCATTCGCGCCGCCGGCGACGATCGGCGAATAGGCCGGGAACTGGGCGCCGCTCTTGCGGAAGGCGTAGAGCAGCTCGGCCTCGAGCTCGTACTCGAACATGCCGGGCCGGGCGGCGCGCATGGCGCGCACGTGGGCGCCGCCCGAGACCGTGGCGGCGCGCAGCATCAGGCCTTGCTCGGTCTCGTCTTTTAACAGGCGCATCTCGTCGAGCAGCGCCAGCAGGTGATGGGTGCGCGCAGGCGCCGTCACGCCGCTGCGCGACTGGGCCCGCACGGCCTTGATCCATCCCGCGACCCGGGCGTCGAACGAAGCGTTGTGGGCGAGCGCATAGTAAAGAGCGGGGACATCGGCCAGCAGGCGCGCCATCTGCGCGTCGAGTTCGCCAATCGGGTAAGCCTCGTCGACACCGAAGGCCTCGCGCGCGGCCGGTGGGCCATAGCGAAAACCATCCCAGGTCTCGCGCTCGACGTTTTTCTCGCGGCAGAACAACACCGAACGGCTCGGGGTGTCGCCGTGGGCGGCGGCGATCACGAGCACGCTTTCCGGCTCCATGAAACCGGTCAGATAGTAAAAATAGCTGTCGTGGCGATAGGGGTAGTCGCTGTCGCTGTTGCGCGCCACTTCAGGCGCCGTCGCCAGCACCGCCACCGCGCCCGGTTCCATGCTTGCTGCCAGGCGTGCGCGGCGGGCGGCGTACGGGTTCACGCCCCCATCCTTTTTGCCATCGGCGCGTTCAGTTCCTCGAGCTGGGCGACGGTCCCGACATTGACCCAGGGACCGTTGTAGATTTCGCCGCCGACGTGTCCTTGCGCGATGAATTTGCGCATCAGGGGACCGAACTTGACGAACTCGCCGGGTTGGATGCCGTCGAACATCTCGGGGCGGTAGACACCGATGTTCCCGAAGTTCCATTTTGGATCGCCCTCGTTCGACAGTGTGTACATGTTCAGGCCGAAGTCGCCCTCGATGTTGTGCCACGGGTTCGGCGTCAGGTACAGCCAGGCGATGTCGCGTTGGTCAAGCGCGAGCGGCTGCCCGATCGCGTCCTTGTCCGGCAGCGCGTCGAACACCTGGGTGAAGTCGAAGTAGGGCGCGTAGATATCGCCCGACAGCGCGACGAAAGGCGCATCGCCCAGCAGGTGCAGGGCGTTGGCGATGCCGCCCGCCGTTTCCAGCGGCGTCGGCTCGTGCGAATACACGATGCGCGCGCCAAACTGGCTGCCGTCGTCCAGCGCTTCCTCGAGCATGTGGCCGAGGTGCGAATGGTTGATGACAATCTCCGTAATCCCGGCACGCACCAGGTTCAGGATGTGCCAGGCGATGAGCGGACGGCCGCGCACCTTGAGCAGGGGTTTCGGGCAGGCGTCGGTCAGCGGACGCATGCGTTCGCCGCGGCCGGCGGCGAGGATCATGGCTTTCATGGGCTTCTCGACAATGCGCTCAGAAGGTGTAGCCGACCTGCGGCGCCTTGTCCTCGAACGCGTCGAGCAGGCGGATCAGGGGCTTGAGTTCGGTGTACCGGTTGGCGGTCTTGCGCACGTAATCCATCACGGTCGGCAGGTCGCCCATGTAGATGGCCTTGCCATCGCGGTAGTTCAGGCGGCAGAAGATGCCGAGGATTTTCAGGTGACGCTGCAGGGCCGTGAATTCGAAGTCGCGGTAGAAGGCGTCGATGTCCGGATTGACCGGCAGGCCGACCTTCTTCGCGCTTTGCCAGTACCGTACCACCCAGTCCAGCACGATCTCTTCGTCCCACTGAATATAGGCGTCGCGCAGGAGCGAGCCGAGGTCGTAGGTGATGGGGCCATACACTGCGTCCTGGAAATCGAGCACGCCCGGGTTGCCCTGGTCGAGGAACATCAGGTTACGCGAGTGGAAATCGCGGTGCATGAATACCTGCTGCTGCGCCAGTACGGTAGTGGTGATCGTCTCGAAGACCTTGTCCAACTGGGCCTGCTGGGCATCGGTCAGCGTCACGCCCAGGTGGCGGCTGACGAACCATTCCGGGAACAGGTTCATCTCGCGCAGCACAAAGGCGCGGTCGAACTCGGGCAGCACGCCGGGCTGGCTGTGCAGCTGGAACTTGATCAGGGCGTCGACCGCATCCGAATACATGAAGGCGGCGTTGTCGGCATCGAGGCGGGCCAGATAGGTGGTCGTGCCGAGGTCCGACAGCAGCAGGAAGCCGCGTTCGACATCGCGCGCGACGATCGCCGGCACGCTGACGCCGGCATCGAGCAGCAGGCCGGCCACGTGGATAAAGGCGGGCACGTTTTCGCGTTCGGGCGGGGCGTCCATCGCGATCAGGGTGTCGCCGAGCTTGGCGCGTAGCGCCGGCACCACATCGAGGCGGAAGTAACGGCGGAAGCTCGCATCGGACGAAGCCGGACGGCGCGAACCGGTTTCCACCAGGTCAAGCGAGCTCAGCCATTCGGTAAGGAGCGCGAGGCGCGCGTCTTGCTCGGCGGAAGTGGGGGAGTTTTGATACAGAGAAGACATGAAGCGTCCAGGTAAAACCGGTTGAGGAGGGCAATTCCCATATAATAAGGGATTCAACCCAAAAAATCGCCCTTTATGGTGCAGCCACAGATTCCATGAGCTGGTTTACGGCCCTACCATTCCCACGGCGGCGGGCATTTGCCTTGTCCGCCCTCGTCACCGTGGCCTCGGGGCCCTTGCATGCGCAAGTTGCGCCGGCCACGCCCCCTGCCAACGAACAAGACCTTCCCGTTACCGTGCGCGCCGAAGAGATCGGCGGCCGTCCGGACCGCGAGATCAATCTCGCGCGCAACGTCGATATCACGCGCGGCCAGTCGAAGCTGACCGCCGACACTGCCTGCTACCGGCTGGTGGAGGACGAAGTCACGGCCAACGGCAACGTCAACATGTGGCGCTTCGGCGACCGCTACCAGGGCGATGCCCTGCAGCTGAACATGTCGACCGGCCGCGGCTGGGTGCTCAATCCGCAGTACAAGCTGCAGATGAACAATGCGCAAGGCCGTGCCGACCGCATCGACTTCCTCAGCGAGACCGAAGCGCTGGTCCAGGACGGCACCTACAGCACCTGCGAAGGGCCGAACCCCGACTGGTACCTGAAGGCGAGCACGCTGCGCCTCGATTCGGGGCGCGACGTCGGCACCGGCGGCAAGACGATCATCTATTTCAAGGACGTGCCGATCCTCGGCACGCCGGCGATGTCGTTCTCGCTCTCGGGCGCACGCCGCTCGGGCTGGCTGCCGGCCACCGTCGAATCCGGCTCGAAGGGCAAGTACGGGATCATGGTGCCGTACTACTTCAACATCGCACCGAACCGCGACCTGACGGTCTACCCGCGCATGCTGTTCGACCGCGGGCTGCAGCTGGGCGCGACTGCCCGCTACATCGGCGAAACGGCGCGCGGCCCGTATGCCGGCGAGACCCACGTCGAAGGCTTGCTCCACGACCGCATCACCAAGACCAACCGCTGGCGTTTCGATTCGATCCACAACCAGACGCTCGCGCCGGGCTGGAACTACGGCTGGAACCTGCACGGCGCGTCGGACGACGAATACCCGAGCGACTTTTCGCCCACCGTGGCCACGAGTGCCGAGCGCCAGCTGATGCGCGATGTGTACACCAGCTACAGCGCTCCCTACTGGAGCCTGACCGCGCGCGCGCAGAACGTCCAGGTGCTGCAGGAACCGGCGGCCGTGGCCAATCCGGCGCTGGCGATCCCGCGTCCCTACGACCGCCTGCCGCAAGTGAGCTTCCATACGGGCCGCTATGACGTCAAGGGTTTCGACTGGGCGATCGATGCCGAGGCGACCCGCTTCGCGCACCCGACTTTCGACAGCGGCAACCGCCTGCTGGCCGTGTCCCAGGTCAGCTATCCGTTCGTGCGTCCGGGCTATTACGTCACGCCCAAGCTGATGCTGCATGCGACCAAGTACAGCCTGGAGAGCAATGCCGGGCGTCCTACCGACCTGTCGCGCACGCTGCCGATCCTGTCGGTCGACAGCGGCATGGTGTTCGAACGCGACACAAAATTGTTCGGCAGCGCCACGACCCAGACCCTGGAGCCGCGCCTGTTCTACGTGCGCACGCCGTACAAGAACCAGGACGATTTCCCGATATTCGATACGGCCGAAACCGGCTTCAGCTATGCCCAGCTGTTCAGCGAAAACCGCTACGTCGGCGGCGACCGTGTCTCCGACGCGAACCAGCTGACCGCTGCCCTGGTGTCGCGCTACATCGAGCCCGACGGCGCCGAGCGCCTGCGCATGGCCATCGCCCAGCGCTTTTATTTCGACGAACCGCGCGTGGGCCGCGTGGCGGGCGGCCCCCGGACGGGCCGCTCCGACCTGCTGCTGGCGGCATCGGGCCGCATCATCAATAACTGGAACTTCGACAGCAGCGTACAATACGATGCGACCAACAGCAGCGTGTATGCCCAGAACCATGGCGTGCGCTGGACGCCGGGGCCGATGAAGTTGCTCAATGCCGAGTACCGCTACGTGCGCGACAGCTTCCGCAATGCCGACGTGTCGGCTCAGTGGCCCTTGTCGATGCGTTGGTATGGTGTGGGGCGCGTGAGCTATTCCCTGCGCGACCACAAGGTGCTCGAGAGCCTGGTCGGTCTCGAATACAAGGCCGATTGCTGGATCTTCCGCGCGGGCGCGCAGCGCTTCGTGACGGCGGCCCAGGCGACTTCGACGTCGGCGTTCCTCCAGCTCGAGCTGAGCGGCCTGTCGCGCCTCGGGTTCGGTAACCCGCTGGAGTCGTTTTACAAGAGTATTCCCGGCTATACGCGGCTCAACAGCAACGTCGGCCGCCCCTAGTCGGGCGCCCTCGCCGGGCGCCCCATGACCAGAACCATGGATGATTTTTGACCTGAATGAGTGCCTCCCAGACTATGCGTACTACCCGTTTGCATCACCTTAAGCTCGCAGCGGCGCTGCTGTGCGCGCTCACCGCCAACGCCGCCCTTGCGCAAGGGGCGAAGCCTGCTCCGGCCGGGGCGAGCACAGGTAGTGCCACCGGCACTGCCGCAGCCAGTACGCCTGCTACTGCGGGCGGTGGCTTCCTGCCGCCGGCCTCGAGCAGCGCCAACGTCATCGATTCGATCCGCGTCGTCGTCAACGACGAGGTCATCACCCGCAACGAAGTGCGCGGCCGCGTTGCCCAGATCGGGCAGCGCCTGCGTTCCCAGAATGCCCAGCTGCCGCCGCAGGCCGACCTCGAGCGCCAGGTAGTCGAATCGATGATCGTCGAGCGCGCCCAGCTGCAGATGGCCAAGGAGATGGGCGTGCGCGTCGCCGACCGCGAGCTCGACGCCGCCATCGGCCGCATCGCCGAAGGCCAGAAGTTGTCGGTGCAGGACATGCGCAACCAGATGGAAAAAGAGGGGCTGACCTTCGCCCAGTTCCGCGAAGAGATCCGCAACGAGATCATGCTGCAGCGCCTGCGCGAGAACGAGGTCGACAGCAAGATCCAGGTCTCGGACGCCGAAATCGACACTTATCTCGCCGGCGAAAAAGCCGCCGCGGCCGAGAAGGTCGAGATGGACATCGCCCAGATCCTGGTCGGCATCCCGGTCAACGCCACGCCCGAGCAGATCGCCGCCCGCCGCGCCCGCGCCGACGAAGTCATGCGCCAGCTGCGCACCGGCGCCGATTTCGCCAAGATTGCCGCCACCTATTCCGACGCGCCCGACGCGCTCAAGGGCGGCGCCATCGGCTGGCGCGATCCGGACCGCCTGCCGCCGCTGATCGGCGACCAGCTGCGCAAACTCAGCCCGGGCCAGGTCACGCCGGTCATCAAGAGCAGTACCGGCTTCTACATCATCAAGATGGTCGACAAGCGCAGCCTGGCGCAGGAGCAGACCGCCGCGCAGGCAGCATTGGTCCAGCAGACCCGCGTACGCCAGATCCTGATGAAGGCCACGCCGGCGATGCCGGCAGCGCAAGTGAAGGCCAAGCTGGCCGAGATCAGGGCAAAAATCGAGAGCAAGGCCGCGAGTTTCGAGGACATGGCACGCCAGAACGGCCAGGATGGTACGGCCGTCAAGGGCGGCGACCTGGGCTGGATCATCCCGGAAGACGTGGTGCCGGAATTTGCCAGCGCGATGGATGCGTTGAAACCGGGCCAGCTGTCCGACATCGTCGAGTCGCCCTTCGGTTTCCACCTGATCGAAGTCCTCGAGCGCAAGACCGAAGACCAGAGCAAGGAGAAAGAACGCCTGCGCGCACGCCAGGTGATCCGCGAGCGCAAACTCGGCGAAGCCTTCGAGGACTGGGCGCGCGAAGTGCGCGACCGCGCCTACGTCGAGTACCGCGAGGAGGCGTAACACCGTGGCCGCGCCGCAGACAGTGCGCCCGACGCTGGCGCTCACCGTCGGCGAGCCGGCCGGCATCGGGCCCGAAATCTCGATCCGCGCAGCCTGGGCGCTGCGCGAACAGGCCAACTGCGTGCTGGTCGGCGACGCCGCCTTCCTGGCCCTCACCGCCAGCCTGATCGACCCGAACATCCGCCTGGCGGCGCTGTCGATCCAGGCGCTGAGAAATAGCGGCCTGCCGCATTTTGGCCCGGAGCGCATCGCTGTGATCGACGTGCCGCTCGCCGCCCACGTCGTGCCGGGCAAACTGGACAAGGAAAACGGCCGCGCCGTGCTTGCCACGCTCGACCTCGCGCTCGAGGGTATCCGAGCCGGCTGGTTCGACGCCATCGTCACCGCGCCCCTGCAAAAGAGCACGATCAACGAGGCCGGCATCGCTTTTTCCGGACACACCGAATACCTGGCCGAAAAGACCGGCACGCCCAAGGTCGTCATGATGCTTGCCGGCCAGCCCGCGGCCGGCCAGTCCTACCTGCGGGTCGCGCTGGCCACCACCCATTTACCCTTGAAAGACGTGCCGGCCGCGATCACGCAGGACGGACTGGGGCAGGTGCTCGATATCCTGCAGGCCGACCTGCGCGGCAAATTCGGCATCGCGTCGCCGCGCATCCTGGTCACCGGCCTGAACCCGCATGCCGGCGAAAACGGCTACCTGGGGCGCGAGGAAATCGAGGTCATCGCGCCCGCCCTGGCGGCAGCGCAGGCGCGCGGCATCGACGCACGCGGGCCGTATCCGGCCGATACGCTGTTCCAGCCGAAATACCTGAAGGACGCGGACTGCGTGCTCGCCATGTACCACGACCAGGGCCTGCCGGTCCTCAAGCACGCTACTTTTGGGCGCGGCATCAACGTCACGCTCGGCTTGCCCCTGATCCGGACGTCGGTCGACCACGGTACCGCGCTCGACTTGGCGGAGCAGGGCCTGGGGCTGGCCGACTGCGGCAGCATGGAAGAGGCGATCCGCGCCGCCATGGGCATGGTGATGGCCAGTCAAGCCGGCCGCGCCAACTAAATTCAACGAAAGCACGCATGAAACACGTAGCACGCAAGCGCTTCGGCCAGAACTTCCTGACCGACAAGCTGGTTTTGAACAGCATCATCGACGCGATCGACCCGCAATGCGGCGAAGCGATGGTCGAGATCGGACCGGGCCTGGCGGCGATGACCGCGCTGCTGCTCAAGCAACTCGACCACATGCACGTGGTCGAACTCGACCGCGACCTGGTGGCGCGCCTGGAAAAAGCCTACCCGCGCGAAAAGCTCACGATCCACTCGGGCGACGCCCTGAAATTCGATTACGCGTCCATCCCGGTGCCGGAAGGGCAGAAGCTGCGCATTGTCGGCAACCTGCCGTACAACATCTCGAGCCCGCTGCTGTTCCACCTGGCCGATTTTGCGCACCTGGTCGAGGACCAGCATTTCATGCTGCAAAAGGAAGTGGTTGAGCGCATGGTGGCCGAGCCCGGCACCAAGGCCTATGGCCGCCTGTCGGTGATGCTGCAATGGCGCTACGACATGTCGCTGATGTTCATCGTGCCGCCGACCGCCTTCGATCCGCCGCCCCAGGTCGAGTCGGCCATCGTACGCATGGTGCCGACCCGGAATAAACTCGCCGTCGACGGCTTGACCCTGTCGGCCGTGGTGCAAAAGGCGTTCTCGCAGCGGCGCAAGGTCATTCGCAATTGCGTGGCCGGCATGTTTACCGAAGCCCAGCTGCTGGAAGCGGGCATCGATCCGGGCGTGCGGCCTGAAAACGTCAGCCTGGAGCAGTACGTCGCGTTGTCGAACATCCTCAAGCCCCTGTAAGCCGGCGGCGTCCCGGCGCCAGCCACCACGAACGCGGCCCCAGCGCCGCGTCCTGCCTTCCCCGCCTCATCCGTGCCGCAGCGCACAAACCCCTCATATCCCCGCTTTGCGCGCTTCATCCTGCGCTTTATGCAGTCCGTCGCAGTCCGATGGAAAGAGAGAAGGGCGCTTGCTAAAGTCCTCCCATCGAAAGCCGCAACGGCATGTCACTTCACCACAGGGAGTCTGAAATGAACGTCCTCAAACACATGGAATCGTTGTTCCTGGTCGCCGCCCTCGTCGTCGGCGTCAGCACCTACGCCAGCGCCGAGAGCTACAAGGCGCAAGTACGCGCCGATGCGATGGTCTCGGTCGGCAGCGAGAAAATGGCAGTGGTGAAGGTGGTCGGCAAGCGCCTCCCCGCCGCCACTAAATTCGGCTGAGCGCCCAACAAAATCCCCATGGCGGCGTTGCATCGTCTCGCCGTACAAAGGGTACTGTCTTCGGCGATGCGCCTTGCCCTGGAGCTTTTGTTAGGCGCTCTAGTTCCCCCGAAAATGCAGGCAAAAAAAAGCCCGCCGTTGCGGGCGGGCTAAATCCAATTCTTTTCTGAGGAGAGTTGGAGGAGACAGGTGCAATTATGGTGCACTACAACATATACGTCTAATTTTCTTTCGAAATGATCGACATAGGCGTTGTGAATGTCTGCTCCCGTTCGCTCAGGTGGGGTTCGTGGTGCAGGTAATGCTGATGGATGTGATGTTCTCGTCGCCCATCTCGCCGGCGCCATTGGCAACCCTGCAAGTCTGGCCAGTTGGCTGATCCAGGACCGTCACGCCGTAGGTCTGCTTGTAAGTCACGGCCGTAGGGAAGGTGAAGCTGGTCGGATAGGCGCCGGTTGTTGCATCCTTGACCACCGGAAGCTTGCTGCCGCCGTTATTCAAAGTCAGGCCGTCCGCCGCCAGGCCGGTGATCGTGCCGCCGATCGTGTGGCTGGCCAGGGTGCAGATGAATACCGCATTGATGACGGACAGGCGTCCTGCCGTATCAGCCGTGACGTTGCCCGCCGCGGTCGAGGGCCCGCAGATCTGGTGCGGCGGCTGCTGATAGATCGTTGCGCCACCCGCGTCCGTGCCGATCGGCTTCATGGTGATGTTGTAGGTTTCGCCGTATTTCAACTGATTCGGGAATGAATAGCTCGTCGATGATGCAATTTTGCCGTTGGCATCCGTTTGCGGCTGGATGGCGACTTCCATGCCATTCGTGACCAGGACCAGGGGGCCGAACTGCAGGTTGACGACCGTTCCGCCAATCGTATAGTCCGAGGAGCCGGCGCCGCAGGCCGAGAGACCGGCTGCCAGGGTCAGCGCGCACAGCGCCAGGATCGATTTCTTCAAATTAGCCTCCACAGAATTATTGGGTGCAACGCACGACGACGTTACCGATGTCGGCTTCCCGCATGTTGCCGGTACCGTTCTCGACCGCGCAGTTACGGCCTGCCGGCTGGCGCAGGATGGTAACGCCGTAAGCCAGGTCTTCCGTCACCGGGGCCATGTTGAAGGTTTGCGGATCGGCACCGGTCGGCGCGATCGTCTGGCGGTCGCTGCCATTCACCAGCTCCAGGCCGGTAGCGCTGCCGAGGCCGATGATGTTGCCACTGAGCTTATGCGTGCGGATGTTGCAGAACACCTGGACGGTGGTGATATTGAAGACCGCCTTGCCCGAGCCGCCGCTGACGACGCAGTTGCCGATGCCGTCGACATTCGGCGGCACGCTCTTGACCTTGACGTTATAACCGGCATCGGTTTCGACGCGGGTCGCGAAGAAGAAGGAGGTGCTGTTCGGCTCGACAGCGAGGTCGTCGCCGTCGTTGTTCGTCAACACCAGGCCGGCCTTGGTCACACCGGACACATTGCCGCCGATGAAGACATCACCGTCGCCGCCGCCGCAGGCGGACAGGCTGAGCGCGCATGCCAGCGCGAGGCCGGCACGCAGGGGGGAACGAATCATAATTTCTCCAAAAAATGGGAAGGGGCAAGGCGCGCAAATGAGAGGCGCCGGGCCGCATGGTAGAAGTTTGCCCATCATTTTAGAGCATTTGACAAGGCCCGGGCTCATTAGGCTTTGTATCACGGTGTAACGAAGCGCAGGGCGGGCGCTCCTGCAGCCGCGGCCCGTTTGCATTTCGCCGCTGGCCTCGCTATGCTGGACCCACCGATACGACCGCCGCCGATGAAACCTTCCCACCGCCGTCCCTGGCCCAGAGCCATCCTGTTCGACCTCGACGATACGCTGTGGCCGATCGCGCCGGTTATCGTGCAGGCCGAGCAGACCCTGTTCGCGTGGCTTGCCGACAACGCGCCGCGCGTGGCCGAACGGTTTACCATCGACAGCCTGCGCCAGGCGCGTCTCGAGCTGCTGGCGCGGCGTCCCGAATTCCAGCTCGACCTGGGCGCGCTGCGCCGCGCCGGCTTGACCGCCGCGTTCGAGCAGGCCGGCGAGGATGTCGGCAAGGTCGCCCTGGCGATGACTGAATTCTTTGCCGCGCGCAACGCCGTGATTCCCTACGACGATGTGCTGCCCGGCCTGCTGCGCTTGAAGGGGCGCGTGCTGGTCGGCTCGGTAACGAACGGCAACGCCGACCTGCAGACGATCGGCCTGGCCCACCATTTTCATGCCTCGGTGGCGGCGCCCAGTTTCGGCCGCGCGAAACCGGATGCGGCGATTTTCCACGCCGCCTGCGCCGCGCTGGGCGTGGCGCCATTCGAGGCGGTGTATGTCGGCGACGACTTGCTGCTCGACGTGCAGGGCGCCCAGCGCGCCGGCTTGCGCGCGGTCTGGATGAATCGCACCGCCAGCCGGCGCCACCTGGAAGAGGGCGTGCAACCGGATGCGATTGTGGCGAACTTCGATGGATTGCTGGACTGGCTCAAGCGCGAACACGTCTGAGCCCACAGGGTAGGGCTGAAGGTGCATAATAGGTGCGCAACCATTCTGCGCGCGACCACTCCCCATGCAACTTGAAACCCGAGCCCAAACCCTGCTGAAAGCCCTCGTCGAGCGTTATATTGCCGACGGCCAGCCGGTCGGGTCGCGCGCGCTCTCGAAAATTTCCGGCCTCGACCTGTCTCCGGCCACGATCCGCAACATCATGGCCGACCTCGAGGAGATGGGCTATGTCGCCAGTCCCCACACCTCGGCCGGACGGGTGCCGACGCCGCGCGGCTACCGCCTGTTCGTCGACACCTTGCTGACGGTGCAGCACCTGGACGGCCAGCACGGTGTCGACGCCGGGCGCATGCACCTGCCGGCCCAGCAGCCGCAAAAACTCATCGCCAACGCGGCGCAAATGCTGTCGTCGCTGACGCAATTCGCCGGCGTCGTGCAAAGCCCGCGCCGCGAGTCGGTATTCCAGCAAATCGAATTCCTGCGCCTGTCCGAAAAGCGCATCCTGCTCGTCATCGTCGACCCGCGCGGCGACGTGCAGAACCGCCTGCTGCTCACCGAGGTCGATTACACGCCGTCCCAGCTGGTACACTCGGCCAACTACCTGAACCAGAACTTCGCCGGTCTCACGTTCGATGAAGTGCGCAGGCGCCTGACGGGCGAATTGCGCCAGCTGCAAGAGGACATCGGTGGCCTGATGCAAACGGCCGTGCAAGCCGGCAGCGAGGCGATGGCCGAAGGCAGCGAAGAGATGGTCATTTCGGGCGAGCGCAATTTGCTGTCGGTGTCGGACCTGTCGTCGAACATGAGTTCGCTGCGCCAGATGTTCGAGATGTTCGAGCAAAAAACCGGTCTCATGCAACTGCTCGACATGTCGAGCAAGGCCGGCGGCGTGCAGATTTTTATCGGCGGCGAATCGAAGCTGGTGCCCATGGACGAGATGAGCGTGGTCACCGCGCCCTACGAGGTGAACGGCAAGATCGTCGGCACCCTGGGGGTCATCGGCCCGACGCGCATGGCGTATGAGCGCGTGATTCCGATTGTCGATATCACGGCCAAGTTGTTGTCGAATGCGTTGAGTCATTCATAGGGCACTATACGTAAGGTAGCAACAAAAAACGGCGCCATCGGCGCCGTCTTTCATTGCGGGTGCAACCCGGGATCACCGGCCGCCGCGATGCGGACACGCCGGCTTGATGCAATGTCCGTAGATCGCCAATGCGTGCTCGGCGATTTTGAAGCCGCGTTCGGCGGCGATCTTGTTCTGGCGCGATTCGATTTCTTCGTCGAAGAATTCCTCGACATGGCCGCAATCGAGGCAGACCAGGTGGTCGTGGTGCGAACCGGCGTTCAGTTCGTAGATCGCCTTGCCGGTTTCAAAGTGGTTGCGGTTCAAGAGGCCCGCCTGCTCGAACTGGGTCAGCACCCGGTAGACGGTCGCCAGGCCGACGTCCATGTTCTCGGCCAGCAGGATTTTGTAGACGTCTTCCGCCGTCAGGTGGCGCACTTCGCTGTTCTGGAAAATTTCGAGGATCTTCAGGCGCGGCAAGGTCGCCTTCAGGCCGCTCGCCTTCAGGTCGGTGGGACTGTTACTCATGTTTGTTACTCGTAGATGGGCGGAGTGCTTTATGATATAGCGTTTTGGAAGCTCCCGCTTAAACGTTTTGAGGTTACTTATGCGTCTCTTTGATGCCGTTGTTCATCGCTCCAAGACCCGCGCTGCGCTTGCCGCCGGCCTTGCCTGCACGCTCGTACTGTCCGGCTGCGCGTCGTGGCGCAACCAGACTCAACCGGCCGCACCGGTGAATACGTCCGAAGCCGCCTTGGCATCCGATGCCGGCAAGTCGGCGTCGCTGGCCAATGCCGGTGCGCAAACGACGCAAGGCACGAAGCTGCAGAAATTCCTGTGGATCTTCTCGCCTTACCGCCCGGACATCCAGCAAGGCAACTTCGTCTCGCAAGAAATGCTGACCCAGCTGAAAGTGGGGCAAACCCGCGAACAGGTGCGCTTCCTGCTCGGCACGCCGCTGTTGACGGACATGTTCCACGCCGACCGCTGGGACTTCCCGTTCTATCTCGCGCGCGGCAATGGCGAGCTGACCACCAGCCGCGTTACCATCTTCTTCAAGGATGACGTGGTCGAACGTTTCGAAGGCGGCAACCTGCCGACCGAGCGCGAGTACATCGCCCGCATCGCCGGCCCGGCGAAGAACGTTGTCAAGGAGGCGAAAAAAGCCGAGGCAGCAACCGCTGCCCGTCCGGTCGATCCCTCGACGGCCGCCACGCCCGCCACTTCCTCGAACACCCCATAAAACCGTCATGACGCCACTGAAAATCGCGGTCGCCGGCGCCAGCGGGCGCATGGGCCGCATGCTGATCGAGGCAATCGCCGCCGCACCCGATGCCGTGCTCGCCGGCGCCCTCGACGTCGCGGGTTCCCCGTTCATCGGCCATGACGCCGGTGCTTTCTCGGGCCAGCCCACCGGTGTGACGATCGAATCCGATCTCGCGCATGCACTGGCCAATGCCGACTGCCTGATCGATTTCACGCGCCCGGAAGGGACCTTGCAGCACCTGGCGTACTGCGCCGATCACGGCGTCAAAATCGTGATCGGCACCACCGGTTTTGACGACGCCGGCAAGGCGGTCATTGCTGCCGCTGCCGAAAAAATCGCCGTGGTGTTCGCGCCGAACATGAGCGTGGGCGTGAACGTGACGCTCAAACTGCTGGAAATGGCCGCGAAAAGCTTCGCCGAAGGCTATGACATCGAGATCATCGAGGCGCACCACCGCCACAAGGTCGACGCGCCCTCCGGCACCGCCCTCAAAATGGGCGAAGTCATCGCCGATGCGCTGGGTCGCGACCTGAAGGAGTGCGCGGTGTACGGGCGCGAAGGCGTCACCGGCGAACGCGATCCCTCGACCATCGGCTTTGCCACCGTGCGCGGTGGCGACATCGTCGGCGACCATACGGTACTCTTTGCCGGCACGGGCGAACGCATCGAAATCACGCATAAATCGAGCAGCCGCGTGACGTACGCGCACGGCGCCCTGCGCGGCGCGCGCTTCATCGCCGACCAGGCGAATGGCCTGTACGACATGCAGGACGTACTGTCCCTGAAAGGATGATGCAATGGCAGTGGCAGAACTGAACGGCGCGGCAATCGTCAACGAGGCGACTTTTCTCGCCGAGAGCCGCAGCGCTTTCGGCTTTCATACGGTGTCGGGCGACACCATCGACGCCTGGGTCGATTGCCTGAGCTACCTGCGCGACGAAGAGAACATGACCAAGTTCCGGCTGCAGCCGAACGAGGTGCTGGAAATCGTCATCACCGACAGCGCCGCCCTGCGCGCCCGCTTGCCGGACCTGATCGACGAGATCGTGTTTTGCGTCGGCGGCATCAACGAGCGTTACGAAGACTACGGCGAGAAGCCGGCCCTGGAACTGGTGCTGCGTTAAACGAACAGGCTGGGGTCTGACATTCGGACACTACCTCGACCATAAAGGTGCGCTTGTGTCCGCGCGGATCATGGCGGCCAGTCAGCGCACAGCAGCAGCCCCACCACCCCATGCGTTCCCAAGGTGATGAGCACTGCATCGACCTGGCCATGACCGCAGACGATCTTCTTTCCATCTCGCGTTATGTGATGCCGGCCTTGCCGCTACGTCCCGCGCGACTCGGCTTCCTGTTCGGTACGCGCCACGGCGTCGACGAATTCTGCCGTGCGACGCACGCACTCTGGCAGCGCGGCATGTTCGAGCGGCTGCTGGTCTCCGGGGGCGCCACGGCAGGGCAGTCACGCCCGGAAGCAGACGTCATCGCCGAGCGGCTCATTGAACTCGGCATGCCGCCCTCCATCCTGATCCTCGAGCTTGAAGCCACCAACACCGGCGAAAACGTCATCCTCGGCCGCCGTCAAGTGGCGCAAAGCATGGACCTGGCCGAGGTCGACAGCGTGCTCGCGATCGGCAAGGTCTGCGCCATGCGGCGCTACCTGATGACACTGGCCCGGCACTGGCCCGGCATTACCGTATCGGCCTGCGCCGTCAACTACTTCGGCCTGCCGGCCGAACGCTGGCACGAGCACGCCGAATTTCGTGCACGTGTGCTGGCCGAGTTCCACAAGATTCCACATTACCTGGAGCAGGACTTTCTGCGCGAGCTGGAGGGGCATGCGCCATATCCGGTGCTCGCCGTAACGGCTGGGACGGCTGGGGTCAGGCTGACCCCAGCTCTTCCCAGATGAACCAGTATAATGTTCTGCTCCACCCTCCCACATTCCGTCCGCAGAAGATCATGCAAGATAAATATAGTCCCGCCGAAGTTGAACAGGCCGCGCAGGCGTACTGGAAGTCGATCGATGCCTATAAGGCCGTCGAGCACGACCCACGTTTCCCGAAGGGTAAGTACTACGCCTGCTCGATGCTGCCTTACCCATCCGGCAAGCTGCACATGGGCCATGTGCGCAACTATACGATCAACGACGTGATGTACCGCTACCTGCGGATGAACGGCTACAACGTGCTCATGCCGATGGGCTGGGACGCCTTCGGCATGCCGGCCGAGAACGCGGCGATGGCGAACAACGTGCCGCCGGCCGAGTGGACTTATTCAAACATCGCCCACATGCGCGGGCAGATGGAGTCGATGGGGCTCGCCATCGACTGGTCGCGCGAGATGACCGCCTGCAAGCCGGAGTACTACAAGTGGAACCAGTGGATGTTCCTCAAGATGCTGGAGAAGGGGATCATCTACCAGAAGACCGGTACCGTGAACTGGGACCCGGTCGACCAGACGGTGCTCGCCAACGAGCAGGTCGTCGACGGCCGCGGCTGGCGTTCGGGCGCGCCGATCGAAAAGCGCGAGATCCCGATGTACTACGTGCGCATCACCGACTACGCCGACGAACTGCTCGACTACGTCGACAACAAACTGCCGGGCTGGCCGGAGCGCGTGCGCACGATGCAGACCAACTGGATCGGCAAGTCGGTCGGCGTGCGCTTCGCCTTCCCGCACGTGGTGATGGACGACGCCGGTGAGCTGATCAACGAAGGCAAACTGTACGTCTTCACCACCCGCGCCGACACCATCATGGGCGTGACCTTCTGCGCCGTGGCCGCCGAACATCCGCTGGCCCAGCACGCCGCAAAGAACAATCCGGAACTCGGCGCCTTCATCGCCGAGTGCAAACTCGGTTCCGTCATCGAAGCCGACATGGCGACGATGGAAAAGAAGGGCATGCCGACCGGCCTGTTCGTGACGCACCCGGTCACCGGCGAGCAAATCCCGGTCTGGGTCGGCAACTACGTCCTGATCACCTATGGCGACGGCGCCGTGATGGGCGTGCCGGGCCACGACGAGCGCGATTTCGAGTTCGCCAAAAAATACGACCTGCCGATCAAGCAGGTGATTGAAGTCGAAGGCCAGGCGTTTTCGCTGGAGGCCTGGCAGGCGTGGTATGGCGACAAGGAAAACGGCCGCACGATCAACTCGGGCAAGTACGACGACCTCGATTACACCTCGGCCGTGAACGCGGTCTCGGGCGACCTGGCCGCGCAGGACCTGGGCGACAAGAAGGTGACCTTCCGCCTGCGCGACTGGGGCATCTCGCGCCAGCGCTACTGGGGCACCCCGATCCCGATGATCCACTGCGCCGAGTGCGGCGTGGTCCCGGTGCCGGAAAGCGACCTGCCGGTCGTGCTGCCCGAGCACCTGGTCCCGGACGGCACCGGCAACCCGCTGAACAAGGATGAGGCTTTCCTGGCCTGCGATTGCCCGACATGCGGCAAGCCGGCGCGCCGCGAGACCGACACGATGGACACCTTCATCGACTCGTCCTGGTATTACATGCGCTATACCTCGCCGGGTGCGAACGATGCGATGGTCGACGCGCGCAACGATTACTGGATGCCGATGGACCAGTACATCGGCGGCATCGAGCACGCCGTCATGCACCTGCTGTACGCGCGCTTCTGGACCAAGGTCATGCGCGACTTCGGCCTGGTGAAATTCGACGAGCCGTTCGTCAACCTGCTCACGCAAGGCATGGTCCTGAACGAGACCTATTACCGCGAAGACGCGTCGAGTAAAAAAACCTGGTTCAACCCGGCGGACGTCGAACTCGTGTTCGACGACAAGGGCCGTCCGCAAAGCGCGACCCTGAAAAGCGACGGCCAGCCGGTCGACATCGGCGGCACCGAGAAGATGTCGAAGTCGAAGAACAACGGCATCGACCCGCAAGCGCAAATCGAGCAGTACGGCGCCGACACCGCGCGCCTGTTCACGATGTTCGCCTCGCCGCCTGAGCAGACCCTGGAGTGGTCGGACAGCGGCGTCGAAGGCGCAAGCCGCTTCCTGCGCCGCGTCTGGGCCTATGGCTATGCGCAGCGCGAGCGTATCGCCGCGGCCCTCGCCGGCCAGCAGCAAGGTGGTTTGGAAGACGCCCATAAAACCCTGCGCCGCGAAGTGCACAAGGTGCTGCAGCAGGCCGATTACGACCTCAAACGCATCCAGTACAACACGGTGGTTTCGGCCTGCATGAAGATGCTCAACACGTTGGAGTCGGCCAAGCTGCCCGAGGGGGTGGCGGGCGATGGGGTGATCACCGAAGGCCTGTCGATCTTCCTGCGCATGCTGAACCCGGTCGCGCCGCACATCACCCACGCGCTGTGGCAGGAACTCGGCTTTGCCGGCGTCTACGGCGACATCCTCGACGTGCAGTGGCCTGAAGTCGATCCGCAAGCGCTGGAGCAGGCCGAGATCGAGATGATGATCCAGGTGAACGGCAAGCTGCGCGGCTCCGTCAAAGTGGCCAAAGATGCCGACAAGGCGTCGATCGAGGCGGCGGCGCTTGGCTCGGAGGCGGTCCAGAAGTTCATCGAAGGCACG
Organism: Massilia sp. CMS3.1; assembly: GCF_051262535.1. Taxonomy (NCBI): domain Bacteria; kingdom Pseudomonadati; phylum Pseudomonadota; class Betaproteobacteria; order Burkholderiales; family Oxalobacteraceae; genus Massilia; species Massilia sp. CMS3.1. Next base: position 79,294 of record NZ_JBIMES010000015.1, read on the forward strand.
CCGAAGAAAATCATCGTCGTGCCCGGCAAACTCGTTAACATCGTGGTGTAAGACATGCGCGCTCAATCCCCTCTCTTTGCGCGCGCCTGTGCGGCGCTGCTGCTGGCCACCACGCTGACCGCTTGCGGTTTCCACCTGCGCGGCTCGAACGGCGCCTACGACATGCCGTTCACCAGCATCTACCTGGCCTTCCCGGACACTTCGCCGCTCGGCAATGAGCTCAAGCGCAACCTGCGCGCCGGCGACCGGGTCGTCATCGCGACCACGCCACAGGAGGCGCAGGCGCGCTTCGAAGTCATCTCCGAGGCGCGCAACAAGGCGATCCTTTCCTTGAACAACCTGGGCCGCGTGCGCGAGTACCTGCTCAGCTACACGCTGGTGTTCCAGGTGCGCGACGCCGGCGGCAACCTGCTGCTGGGGCCTACCGAGATCACGCTGCGCCGCAACCTCGCCTTCAGCGAAGAAATCGTGCTGGCCAAGGAAGGCGAAGAAGCGCTGCTGTACCGCGACATGCAGTCCGACCTGGTGCAGCAGGTCATGCGCCGCCTGGCAGCCGTCAAGACGCAAGCAGCGCAACCAGCGCAACCAGCGCGGTGAGACAGTAATGCAATTAAGGCCCGAGGCGCTCGAGCCCCATCTGGCGAAGGCGCTGGCGCCGCTGTACGTGATTACCAGCGACGAGCACCTGCTGGCGCTGGAAGCGGCGGATAAAATCCGGCGTGCCGCGCGCGCGGCTGGGCACACCGAACGCGACGTGCTCACCGTCGAGCGCACCTTCAAATGGGGCGAGCTGCTGGCGGCGAACCAGGCGCTGTCCCTGTTCGGCGACAAGAAGCTGATCGAGCTGCGTATCCCGACCGGCAAGCCCGGCAAGGACGGCAGCGCCGCGCTGCAGGCGTATGCCAAGGATCTCAGTCCCGACAACCTGACCCTGATCACGCTGCCGAAGCTCGACTGGCAGACGGCGAAGGCGTCGTGGGTGGCCGCGCTGCAGCAAGCCGCGGTCTACATCGAGATTCCGAACATCGAACGTGCGCAGCTGCCCGGCTGGATCGGCCAGCGCCTGGCTGCGCAAGGGCAGAGCGCGGACCGTACGGCGCTCGATTTTATTGCCGACCGGGTCGAGGGCAACCTGCTGGCGGCGCACCAGGAAATCCAGAAACTGGGCCTGCTGCACGAGCCGGGCAAACTCAGTGTTGAACAGGTGCAGGACGCCGTGCTGAACGTGGCGCGCTACGACGTGTTCAAGTTGTCGGAAGCGATGCTGCTTGGGGACCCGGCGCGCCTGGCGCGCATGCTCGAGGGGCTGAAAGGGGAAGGGGAGGCGCTGCCGCTGGTGTTGTGGGCCGTCTCCGAAGAAATCCGCACGCTGTTAAAATTGAAATCCGGGATGGCGCAGGGGCGCCCGCTCGGGGCGCTGTTGAAGGAATACCGCATCTGGGGTCCGCGCGAACGGATGATGGATCCGGCATTGCGACGCATTTCGCTGGCCACGCTGGAGGCCGCGCTGCAGCAGGCGGCGCAGGTCGACAAGATGGTCAAGGGATTGCGCGCAAAGGCGTTCGCGGGGGATGCGTGGGATGCGATGTTGCAGCTGGCCTTGAAGGTGGCGCGCTAACCCGGGTTCGTCGTCACGCGTTCAACGCACACCCGCCTATCGAAACGCCGCTGAACGCCTCCCACTACTGCTTGACGCACACTGGAATCGAACCATGGACATCACCGACTACATGCACACGCTGGGCCGCAATGCCCGGGCCGCGGCGCGGGCGATGGCGCGCGCCGATGGCGCGACGCGCAACCGCGCGCTGCTCCTGATTGCCGAGGCCATCGAACGCGACGCAACGTCTCTGTCCGCCGCGAACGAACGCGACCTCGACGCCGCGCGCGCCGCCGGCCTGGCCCCGGCGCTGCTCGACCGCCTGGCCCTCTCGCCTGCCGCGATCGCGACCATGGTCGAAGGCCTGCGCCAGATCGCGACCTTGCCGGACCCGATCGGCGAGATCTCAAACATGAAATCGCGTCCGAGCGGCATCCAGGTTGGCCAGATGCGCGTGCCGCTGGGCGTCATCGGCATTATCTACGAGGCGCGCCCGAACGTGACGGTCGATGCGGCGGGCCTGTGCATCAAGAGCGGCAACGCGGCGATCCTGCGCGGCGGCTCGGAAGCGATCCACTGCAACCGCGCGCTGGCGAAACTCGTCAGCGAAGGTGTCAGCAAGGCTGGCCTGCCGCTAGACGCGGTGCAGGTGGTCGACACCGTCGACCGCGCCGCCGTCGGCGCCCTGATCACGATGCCGCAGTATGTCGACGTCATCGTCCCGCGCGGCGGCAAGGGGCTCATTGCGCGCCTGATCGAGGAAGCCACGGTCCCGATGATCAAGCACCTGGACGGCATTTGCCACGTCTACATCGACGACAAGGCCGATCTCGCAAAAGCGGTGGCCGTCGCCTTCAATGCCAAATGCCACCGCTACGGCACCTGCAACACGATGGAGACGCTGCTGGTTGCGCGCTCGGTGGCGCCAACGGTGCTGACGCAGCTCGCCGAGCTGTACAAGACAAAGGAAGTCGAGCTGCGCGCCGACGAGAAAGCGCGCACGATCCTGGCCGGCTATCCGTTTCTCGTTGCGGCCGCCGAGGAAGACTGGAGCCTTGAGTACCTGGCGCCGATCCTGGCCGTGAAAATCGTGGACGGGATCGAGGAGGCGATGGACCACATCGACCGCTATTCGTCGAAACACACGGAAGCCATCATTACCGAAGACTACAGCGCGGCGCTGCGCTTCCTGCGCGAAGTCGATTCGGCGTCGGTCATGGTCAACGCCTCGACGCGCTTTGCCGACGGCTTCGAGTACGGCCTGGGCGCGGAGATCGGCATCTCGAACGACAAGCTGCACGCACGCGGCCCCGTAGGGCTGGAAGGCCTGACTTCACTCAAGTACGTCGTGTTTGGTCACGGCGAAGTACGTAATTAATAACAAGGAACCGCATGTACCTCTGGATCAAAGCTTTCCACATCATCTTCATCGCCTCCTGGTTCGCCGGCCTGTTCTACCTGCCGCGCATCTACGTCAACCTGGCGCAGGAACGTGAGAGCGCGGCGACCACGCGCCTGCTCGGCATGGCACGCCGGCTGTACCGGTTTACCTCGATATTGGCGATTCCGGCGCTGCTGCTGGGTCTCTGGTTATGGCTGGGCTTCGATATCAAGGGCGGCTGGCTGCACGCGAAACTGGCGCTGGTGCTGCTGGCGATCGGCTACCATCATGCCTGCGGTTCGATCCTGAAGAAGTTCGAGGCCGGTGTTAACGGGCGCAGCCACACCTGGTTCCGCTGGTTTAACGAAGTGCCGGTCGTGCTGCTGGCGCTGATCGTGATCCTGGTGGTCGTCAAGCCCTTTTAAGACACCCCAACAAACGCAATGACCGGCCGGATGCGGAGGCGCTCCCGGCCACAATATTTTTTCACTAACGGACAAAGGGTACCCCCATGACCTCCTATTTTTGCCCCTGCCCGCGCGGTATGGAAGTGGCGCTCGCCGAAGAACTCCTCGAGATCGCCCAGGCGCACAGCAGTACATTAAAAGTCCACAACCAGGTCCCCGGCGGCGTGCACTGCTCCGGCACGCTGGTCGACTCCTACCTCGTCAACCTGCACTCGCGGATTGCCTCGCGCGTCCTGATGCGCATGGCCCAGCGCAGCTACGACAACGAAAACGACATCTATGACCTCGTGCTCGAGCAGCCATGGGAAGACTGGTTCGGCGTCGACCACACGATCCGCGTCGACGTCACGGCAGTGAAATCGCCTTTGAGGAGCCTCGAATTCACGACCCTCAAGATCAAGGACGCGATCTGCGACCGCTTCCGCGACCAGTTCAACAAGCGCCCCTCGGTCGACACGCGCGAGCCGGACATGCGCATCGTCGGTTTCCTCGACCAGCGTAACTTCATCATCTACCTCGACACCTCGGGCGAAGCACTGTTCAAGCGCGGCTGGCGCGAAGAGACCGGCGACGCGCCACTGCGTGAGAATCTCGCTGCCGGGATGCTGCGCGTGGCGGGCTGGAAGCCGGGCACGCCGCTGTTCGACCCGATGTGCGGCTCGGGCACGATCCTGATCGAAGCCGCGCAAATCGTGCAGGGCATTCCGGCAGGCAGCCGCCGCCGCTTCGCATTCGAAAAATTCGCCGACTTCGATCGCGCCGCCTGGCAGGAAATGAAGGCCGCGATCAAGGCCAATCCGCTGCCGACAGAACCCACGATTTTCGGCTCCGACATCTCGGGCGACATGGTCGCAATGACCCGGCACAACCTGAACATCGCCGGCATCCTGTTCGACGTGCCGCTGAAACAGATCGAGGCCCAGCACGTCTCTCCGCCCGTCGAAGGGCCCGGCATCCTGCTGACCAATCCGCCGTACGGCGAGCGGATCGGCGTGCGCGGCGACTCCACGGTGCCGGCCGACGAGATGGCGGTGTCCTTCTATTCGGCGCTCGGCACCACGCTCAAGCAGCGCTTCGCCGGCTGGACCGTGTTCCTGTTCACGGCCGACCTGTCGCTTCCCAAACTCTTGCGTCTGAAGGAAGCGCGCAAGACGCCGTTCTTCAACGGCGCCCTGGAATGCCGCCTGTTCCGCTTCGACATGGTGGCCGGTTACAACCGCCGCGAGGAAGCCAAGCCGAAGTCCGGTTTGCCGCAGGACCCCGTCCAGGAATAAGCGATGCTGCCGCCGACCGACCCCGACCAGCTGCCGAAAGACCCGGTGATTCCGGTGCCGCTGCCGGCGCCGCACAAGATCGTGATGCTGTCGGCCGGCGGCCTGGCGACCCTGCTGGCCGGGCTGTCGATGCTGGGGCCGTTCTCGATCGATGCTTATCTGCCGGCCTTCCCGCAGATCATGGCGAACCTGCATGCCTCGTCGATCGAGGTGCAGCAGACGCTGACGGCCTACATGCTGGCGTTTGCCGGCATGGTGCTGTGGCATGGCGCGCTGTCGGACGCTTTCGGGCGGCGCAACGTGATTCTCGTGGCCCTGGTGGTGTTCGCGATCGGCACCTTCGGCTGCGCGGCGGCGTCCACGGTTCACTACCTGTGGGTGTTCCGCATCATGCAGGGGGTCTCGGCCGGTGCGGGCGTCGTGGTCGGACGGGCCATCATCCGCGACCTGTATGCAGGCGCGCCGGCGGCGCGCCTGCTGTCGATGGTGACGATGATCTTCTCGATCGCGCCGGCCCTCGCGCCGGTGATGGGCGGCTGGATCGTCACCTGGTTCGACTGGCGCGCGATTTTCCTGGCCTTGTCGGCCTACACGGTGCTGCTGGGCTGGGTGTGCTGGAAGCACCTGCCGGAAACGGTCCCGCAGGCGCAGCGCCAGCCCTTCAATCCGCGCTTCCTGGCGCAGAGCTATGGCGCGATCTTCAGTTCCTTCCTGTTCCAGATGAAGGCGGGCGTCACGGCGCTGAACTTCGCCGGCCTGTTCCTCTACATTACGGCCTCGCCGGTGCTGCTGCCGGTGCACCTGGGTCTTGGCCCGTCGGACTTCGCCTGGCTGTTCGTGCCGACCGTGGGCGGGATTTTCCTCGGTTCGATGGCGGCCAACCGCCTGGCCGGCAAGACCAGTTTCGCGCGCCAGATCGGGGTCGGCTTCGCCTTCATGCTCGGCGCCGTCAGCTTCAATGTCGGCTATCACCTGTTCCTGCCGCCGGCGCTGCCGTGGACCGTGCTGCCGATGTTCTTCTTCACGTTCGGCAGCGCGCTCATTTCACCCGGCGCTACGCTGCTTGCGCTTGACCTGTTCCCGCATATCCGCGGCACGGCCGCTTCCTGCCAGTCGTTCATCGTCACACTGCTGGGAGCGATCGTCGCGGGCATGATTGCGCCGGCACTGTCGCACTCGGTGCTGGCGCTGGCACTTGGCCAGGCCGGGTTCACCGTGCTCGCGTTGGGATTCTGGATGACATCGCGCCATTACCGGCGCATGCTGGCGCGCGCGGGTGTGTAAGGAAAGCAAGTCGATATTACAAAAATTGTATCTATCTCAACAAAACGTACCGCTGGCACATCACTCTTCCGTCGAAATTTCATACTTTTAACAGTAAGTATTGTTCCCAAACAGAAATGTATATATGCTAAGACGGCTTTTTGATCTGGATCAATACCAAGAATGGCCTTCTTATCCAGAGATGCATGAATGTCATCTTGTGGTAGCCCTATCCCGGAATGCCACCCCGAAACCTTCGTAACGTGGCGTCGCTTGAGACAATGCACCAACCAGACCAGGATATCCGCAATCGTCTGTTGATTGCCAGGCTGCCGGCGATGCCGCAGATACTCATCAAGCTGCTCGGGCATCTGCAGGCCGACGACCTCGGCATGCCTGAATTGGCCGCCCTGATCGCCAACGATGCGGGCATGACCGGCAAGCTGCTGGCCGTGGCCAACAGTTCGGCCTACCACCGCAAGCATCGCGGCGTGAGCCTCGAGCAGTCGCTCGTTGCCCTCGGCACCGACATGATCAAGACGCTGGTGATCAGCGATTCGGTATTCCAGACCTTCAGCAGTTTTCCCCATTCGGGCAGCACCGACCTGCGCGCCTTCTGGAAGCGCTCGCTCGGCGCGGCCGTGATGGCGCGCGACATCGCGCGCCGCATCGATTACCCACACCTGGAAGAAGCCTATCTGGCAGGCCTCCTGCACAACGTCGGGCGCCTGGCCCTGCTCGCCACCGCGCCGAAGGAATATGCCTTTAATTTCACCGCGCTCGACGACGATGACCTGTGCGCCGTCGAGCAGCGCACGCTGCAGATTACCCACGCCGAAGCCGGCGCCTGGCTGGTCGAGCGCTGGCAGCTCGATTCCTTCCTGGCCGACGCGATCCTCTACCACCATGAGCCGAGCGAACGCCTCGAGTCGGCCCATCCTTTGATCCGCATCCTGCGCCTGGCGCACCTGATGTCGAGCCATCCCGGCGACGCCGCAGCCCTGGCGGACGGCGCCGCCCTGTGCGGCCTGGACGCGGGCGAACTGCCCTCCATGCTCATCAGCGGTGCGCGCCAGGTCGACCAGGCCGCCGCTCACCTCGGCATCGACCTCGCCGGCGCCGACGACATCCCGGCCCCGCCCGCGTATGCGCCGCCCGTGCTCGACCCGATCCAGCAGCGCCTCTCGGAAGAAGTGCGCAACCTGGTGCTGGTGTCGGAAGTAGGGCAAACCTTCGCACGCCAGCAGGGCGAATCCGACCTGCTCGAATCGATGACGCGCTCGGCGCGCATCCTGTTCGACTTCGACAACACGGTGATCCTGCTCGAGAACCCGACCGGCCAGATGCTGATCGGCGCACCGGGTGGCGCCACTCACCGCATCGCCGAATTCGCGATCCCGTTGAATAAAGGCGGCGCGGTTGCGGGCGCAGCCCTGCAACGCCGGACCGCGTATCTCCAGCGCGAGGGCCAGCCCCTCAATCTGGCCGAAGAACAGCTGTTTCGCATGCTCGGCACCGAGAGCATGGTCTGCCTGCCGCTGGTGGCCGGCAACCGCTGTCTGGGCGTGATGGTGGGCGGTGTGGCCGCCTGGCAGGTCGCGCTGTGCCAGAAACGCGAGCGCTTCCTGCACTCCTTCGGCGCCCAGGCCGCGACCGCGCTGGAGACGGCGCTGCTCGAGCGCGGCAAGGCGCGGCGCCAGATCGCCAGCGTGGCCGAGGAATACCGCGAAGCCTCGCGCCGCGTGGTGCACGAAGTAAACAACCCGCTGTCGATCATCAAGAACTATTTGAGTGTCCTCGACAGCAAACTGGCGCGCCAGGAACCGGTCGCCACCGAGATGTCGGTGCTGAACGAAGAGATCGACCGCGTCGGCCAGCTGATCGGTAGCCTGGCCGAGCTGAAACCCCAGGAAGCCGGCCCGCGTCCGCTCGACGTGGCGAAGGTCGTCGACGACGTGGTGCGCCTGTTCCGCGCCGGCCAGTTCCTCCCGGGCAGCGTGCAGATCGCCTGCGCCGTGGGCGGGGACGCGCGCCTGGTCGAGGGCGACGCCGACCTGCTCAAGCAGATCCTGGTCAACCTGGTCAAGAACGCGGTCGAGGCGCTGGCCGACAGTGGCGGCGGGCGCATCGAGATCGTCAACCGCGGCCATGTGCACCGCGAGCACCAGCTGTATGTCGAACTGGCCGTGACCGACACCGGCCCGGGCCTGTCGCCGGAAGTGATGGCGAACCTGTTCTCGCCCGTGCGCAGCACCAAGGACGGCGCGCACCGGGGCCTGGGCCTGTCGATCGTGCACGGCCTGGTGAAAAAACTGAACGGCCAGATCGCCTGCCGCAGCGGCAGGGGCGGCACCGCATTCGAAATCCTGCTGCCGGCATGGTCCGGCGCCAGCGCAGCGCCGGTGTTGACGGCGCGCGCACTAGGTTCTGTTTAAGGTCATGATGAACGAGTATCGCGCCAGCGGCGACCAAGCCGCGTTTGCCGGGCATGCCGACACGGAAAGCCAGCCCAGACTGCTGCTGGTCGACGACGAGCCGCGTTTGCTCGCCTCGCTCCACGAACTGCTGAAGGGGCGCGGCTTCGACCTGACCACCGCCAGCTCCGGCACCGAGGCCATCGCCCACTTGTCGCGCAGCCGTTTCGATCTGGTCCTGCTCGACCTGCGCCTGCCCGACATCGGCGGCCACGAGATCATGGACTTCATGAACGAGCGCGGCGTGGACGCCGACGTGATCGTGATGAGCGGCGAAGTGGGTATCGACGCGGCCATCGGCGCATTGAAGCGCGGCGCCTACGATTACCTGCGCAAGCCCTACAGCCGCGAAGAGCTGATGAAAACGGTCGGCAATGCGCTCTCGCAGCGCCGCCTGGCCGCCGCCAACACCCGCATGGCGCAGCAGCTGGAAAACTCCGAGAAGATGTACCGCTACCTGGTCGACAGCTCGCCGGACATCATCTATACGCTGAACCACGAAGGCCGTTTCACGTTCGTGAACGACCGCGCGTACCAGTTATTGGGATTTTCGCGCGATGAGCTGATCGGCAAGCACTATTCGCTGCTGGTCCACGACGAAGACCTGGAGCGCGCGCGTTACGTCTTCAACGAGCGCCGCGTCGATGAACGGGCTTCGCGCAACGTCGAACTGCGCTTGAAGTGCCGCGGCGCCAAGACCAATAGCGGCGAGCGCACCTTCAACAATACCCTGATGACGATCTCGCTGAACTCGATCGGCATGCACGTGCCCGACAGCGAGGTGCAAAAGCTCGAGTTCTTCGGTACCTATGGCGTGGCGCGCGACATCACGGACAGGAAGCGCGCCGAGGACGTCATCTCGTACCAGGCTTACCACGACATCCTGACCGACCTGCCGAACCGGATCCTGTTCAAGGACCGCCTTGGCCTGGCCGTGATCCAGGCCAAGCGCAAGCAAACGGAACTGGCCGTGATGTTCATCGACCTGGATCGCTTCAAGCTCGTGAACGACACGCTCGGCCACGTAAAAGGCGACGAGTTGCTGCAGCAGGTGGCGGTGCGCTTGAAGGATTGCCTGCGCAAGGGCGACACGCTGGCGCGCCAGGGCGGCGACGAATTCACGATCGTGCTGCCGGAACTGGGCGACCGCGACGACGCGCGCGCGATTGCCGACAAATTCCTGGAAAGCCTGCACCGGCCGTTCGACCTCGACGGGCATGAAGTGCACATCTCGGCCTCGATCGGCATTGCGATCTACCCGGGCGACGGCGAATCGATCGACGAACTGCTGCGCCACGCGGATATCGCGATGTACCAGGTAAAAGCCCTGGGCAAGAATGGCCACAGTTTTTATCACGACTCGATGCTCGACGTGTCGCATCAAAAAATCGCGCTGGAGCAGGCGCTGCGCCGCGCGCTCGAGCACAACGAGCTGGAGATGTACTACCAGCCGCAGATCGATTCGGCCAGTGGCCGCATTGTCGGCGCCGAGGCGCTGATGCGCTGGAACCACCCGACGCGCGGCCTGCTGTCGGCCGGCGAATTTTTACCGTTCGCCGAAGAAAACGGCCTGATGCTGCCGATCTCGGACTGGATGCTCGGCGCGCTGTGCCGCGATATGCTGCAGTGGAATATCGCCAGCGGCCAGGCGGTGCGGCTGTCGCTGAACCTGTCGCCGCAATACCTCGACCGCGGCGACTTCTTTGAAAAAATGCGCGGCGCGCTGGTGCGCTACGGGATCTCACCGGCCCAGATCGAGGTCGAGATCACCGAGAACATCTGCATCCGCAATCCGCAGTACGCGATCGAGCAGCTACATAAACTGTGCCAGCTCGGCGTGTCGGTCGCGATCGACGACTTCGGCACCGGCTACTCGTCGCTCTCTTACCTGCACCGCTTCCCGATCCACACGATGAAGATCGACCAGTCCTTCGTCCACGAGATCCATGACGTGCAGGGTCACTATCCGGTGATCCTGGCGATCATCTCGATCGCGCGCGGCCTGAACCTGCACCTGGTGGCCGAAGGCGTCGAGACCGAGACGCAAGCCGACTACCTGCGTGCCAACGGCTGCGAGACGATGCAGGGCTACCTGTTCCACCGCCCGATTTCGTTGTCCAGCTTTATCGGCGTCCTGCGCGGCCAGGGGCCCTTGCCGGGCATGCTGCCGGGCGCCGGGCAGCCCCTCGTCTTTCCCGTACCGTGCGCGCGGCGCGCATAGTTCCCGGTAATGGAGCCGGTCACGAGGGACAGCGCGGCCGTGCCTGACGCCGGCGAACGCCACACCGCCGAATTCCTGCGCGTGAAAGGGCTCGCCGAGCGCGGCGTCACCAGTGCCCAGCACCAGCTCGGCTTCATGTACGTGAACGGCCAGGCCGTACCGCGCAACTACGCGCTGGCCGTGGAGTGGTACCGCAAGGCGGCCGCCGCGGGTCTCGAGCAGGCCCAATACAACCTCGGCGTCATGTACCAGAAGGGCCAGGGCCTGCCCCAGGACCATGCGCAGGCGCTGTACTGGTATCGCTGCGCGGCTCTGCAGGGTTATGCGCCGGCCCAGTACAACCTGGGCTGGATGTGCGCGAAAGGGCAGGGCGCCGCAGCCGACGTGGCCCAGGCACTGCACTGGTTCAGCCAGGCGGCCGACCAGGGCGACCCCGGCGCCCAGCACAACCTCGGCATGATGTTCGACGGCGGCAAGGGGGTCGTTCAGGACACCGATGCCGCCATCGGCTGGTACCGGCGCGCCGCTGAACAGGGTTACGCGCGCTCGCAGTTCGCGCTGGCGCTGCGCTACGACAGCGGCCAGGGCGTCGCGCGCGACCCGGTCCAGGCGCTGGACTGGCTGCGCCGCGCCGCCGATGGAGGCCACGCGCCGGCCCAGTTCAACCTCGCGCTGCGCTTCGACAAGGGCCAGGATCTCGACCAGGACAGCGTCCAGGCGATCGATTGGTACGAACGCGCCGCACACCAGGGCCACGCCAGTTCCCAGTTCAACCTCGCCCTGATCTACGACAGCGGCCATGGCGTGCCGCGCGACGAAGCCGCTGCCCTGGCCTGGTACCGGCGCGCCGCGCAGCAGGGCCACGCGGCCGCCCAGGACAACCTCGGGCTGCGCTGCGAGCACGGCCAGGGCGTGGAGCGCGAGCCGGCGCTCGCCGCGCACTGGTACCGGCAGGCCGCTGTCCAGGGCTTGCCGTCCGCGCAATACCACCTGGGCCAGCTGATGGATGCCGCCAATGGCGTCGAACACGATCCGGCGCAGGCGCTGCACTGGATCACCCAGGCGGCCGAGCAGGGCCATTTGCGCGCCCAGTTCGACCTCGGCCTGCGCTATGAGTCCGGCGTCGGCGTGGCCCAGGATGCGGCACGCGCCCTCGGTTGGTACCGGCGCGCGGCCGACCAGGAATATGCGCCGGCCCAGCACATGGTGGGCGTGCTGCTCGAGCGCATGGAGACGAGCGACCCGCGCGAAGCGGCGCACTGGTACCGCAAGGCCGCCGACGGGGGCCACGCACTGGCCCAGTTCGCGCTCGCGCTGCGCTATGACAGCGCCCACGGCGTCGAACGCGATTACGAGGCAGCGCACTTCTGGTACCAGTGCGCGGCGCGCCAGGGACATGCGCGCGCGCAGTTCAACCTGGGCGTGATGTATGCGGCCGGGCAGGGGGCGCGGCGCGACCTGATCGAGGCGTACGGGTGGCTGGCGCGGGCCGCGGGTGGCGGGATTGCGGGGGCGGGGCCGTATCTGAAGCGGATCACTGCGCGCATGGATGCGGGGCAGCTGGCGACGGTGCAGGGGTGCGGGCAGGAAGCTGCGTAGCTGTCAAAAAACCCCGGCGAGCCCGATCGACCCGGCTGTAGAATACCGCCACAATAACCACACCGCCCCACGGAGACCCATGAAAAAACCGCTTCTCGCCGCGCTGGCCCTCGCCTTCGCAACGACCGCCGCGCTGCCTGTACACGCCGCCGCCGCCGCCGCTACCGCAAGCGCTGCCACATTCACGTTCGACCGCAAGGCCTACACGATCAACTACAAGAAATTCGTGCTGCCGAACGGCTTGACGCTGGTCGTGCATGAAGACCACAGCGTGCCGGTCGTCGGCGTGAACGTGTGGTACCACGTCGGTTCGCGCAACGAGAAGCGCGGCAAGACCGGTTTCGCGCACCTGTTCGAGCACTTCTTCTTCAACGGCTCCGAGAATTACCCGCACGGTTTCCGCGAAGCGATGGACGACCTGGGCGCGAACAACCGCAACGGCACCACCAATACCGACCGCACCAACTTCTTCGAAGACGTGCCGGTGTCGGCGCTCGAGCGCACCCTGTTCCTCGAATCGGACCGCATGGGCTTCCTCGGCAATTACATCTCGAAGGAGATGCTCGAGCGCGAGCGCGGCGTGGTGCAGAACGAAAAGCGCCAGGGCGAGAACCAGCCGTATGGCCGCGTGCGCAACGAGATCGGCGCCAAGATGTATCCGTACTCGCACCCGTATTCGTGGTCGACCATCGGCAGCATGGAGGATTTGTCGGCTGCCTCGCTGGAAGACATCCGCGAGTGGTACCGCACTTATTATGGGCCGAACAACGCGGTCATCTCGCTGGCCGGCGACATCACGCCGGAGCGTGCGCTAGAGCTGGTCAACAAATACTTCGGCGCGATTCCGCCGGGTCCACCGCTGCCGCGCACCGACACCTGGATTCCTACGCTCGAGCGCAACATCCGCGACGAGATGGAAGACCATGTGCCGCAAGTGCGCGTCTACCGCAGCTGGCATGTGGCGAACTGGAAGGATGCCGACACCCCGCGCTTGGCGCTGCTGGCCGAAGTGCTGGCCGGATCGAAGAGTGCGCGCCTGGATAAACGCCTGGTCTACGACAAGGGCCTGGCGACCAGCGTCAACGCGTCCGTCAACGACGCGGAACTCTCCGGCACGTTCAGCATCGTCGCTACCGTCAAGCCGGGCGCCGATCCACTCGAAGTGGAACGCGAGATCGACGCCATCGTCGCCGAGCTGCTGGCGAAAGGCCCCACCGCGGCAGAACTTGCGCGCGTAAAAACGCGTACCCTGTCCGACTTTTCGCGCAGCCTGGAACGCCTGGGCGGTCTCGGCGGGCGTTCCGACGTGCTGGCCGAGAGCATGACCTATGGCGGCTCGCCCGACGCGTATCTCACGCGCCTCGAGCAGTTGGCCAAGGCCACCTCGCTCGAGGTGAAAACCGCCGGCAACCGCTGGCTGCGTTCGAACCACTACACGATGACGGTGCGTCCGTTCGCGAAACTGGCCAGCGTCAAATCGAGCATCGACCGCAAGGTGCTGCCAAGCCTGGGCGAAGCGCCGGATGTGAAATTCCCCACGATGCAGCGCGCCCAGCTTAAAAATGGGCTGAAAGTGATCCTGCTCGAGCGCCACACCGCGCCGATCGTGAATGCCACGCTGGCGGTCGACGCCGGCACGGCATCGGACAGCAGCGCCAAGGCCGGCGCCGCCTCGCTCGCGCTCGACCTGCTCGACAAGGGCACCAGGTCGCGCGACGCCTTTGCGCTGTCGGACGCGCTGGAAAACCTGGGCGCGCGCCTGTCGAGCGCCTCGAGCGCCGACCAGTCGCTGGTGCGCCTGCAGGCCACCTCCGCCAATCTGGCGCCGTCGCTGGCCATCATGGCCGACGCCGCGCTGGCCCCGAGCTTCCCGCAAGACCAGTTCGCGCTGCAGAAATCGCGCCGCATGGCCCAGATCGGCCAGGAAAAGGCGCAGCCGAACAGCCTCGCCATGCGCGTCATGCCGGCCCTGCTGTACGGCCAGGAGCACGCCTACGGCAAGCCTGCCAGCGGCACCACGGGCAGCGTCGAAGGCATCACGCGCGACGACCTCGCGCAGTGGCATGCCAGCTGGTTCCGCCCCGGCAGCGCGACCCTGATCGTCGCCGGCGATACCACGATGGAGAAGCTGCTGCCGGCACTGGAAGCCTCGTTCGGACAATGGAAAACCGGGACAGCCCCCGCCAAGGTGGTGGCCGGTGCCGGTAACACGGCCGGCAAGAAGGTGTACCTGATCGACAAGCCGGACGCGCCGCAATCGACCATCGTCGCCGCCCACCTGTCGCTGCCGTACGGCCAGCCGGAAGACCTGGCAATCGAGCCGGTGATGCACAACTTCGGCGGCATCGCGACCTCGCGCCTGAACCGCAACCTGCGTCTGGACAAGCACTGGAGTTACGGCACCAACGCGCGCCTCTCCGAAGTGCGCGGCCAGCGCAGCTTCATCACGATGGCGCCGGTGCAGACCGACAAGACGGTCGAGGCGATGCGTGAAGTGGCGAAGGAAGTGAAGGGCGTGGCCGGTGCGCGTCCGCTGGTGGGTCCTGAATACGAGAGCATCATGCGCAACATGACCTCGCGCCTGGCCGGCCGCTTCGAAACCCTGGCCGCGCTGGAAAGCGCGGCGCTGGCGAGCGTCAACCTGAACCTGCCGGAAAACTACTGGAGCGTTTATTCGGCCAACCTGAAGGCCTTGACGCCACCCCAGCTGGGCCAGGCCGCCGGCAAATTCGTCCAGCCGGATAATGTCGTCTGGATGGTGATCGGCGACTTGCGCAAGGTCGAAGCCGGGATCCGTTCGCTGGGCTGGGGTGAAGTCGTCGTGCTCGATCAGGACGGCAAGCCGGTGAGGTAAATCAATCGCGGCCGCTATCTACCCTTGTTGTGGTGGATTGCGGCCGCGAACCGCCTTTGTCCCGCCGCCAATCGTTCGCGCGCGCCGCCCCTGCCCCGGCTGAGATAAACTGTACATCCATACAGTTTCTCCATCCCGATGAAACTTTCCGACAAGCTCGAAATCCTGGCGGACGCCGCCAAATACGATGCCTCCTGCGCCAGCAGCGGGGCGCCCAAGCGTGCGTCCGATGGCAGCGACGGCGGTATCGGCGCCACCACGGGCATGGGCATTTGCCACAGCTATACGCCGGATGGCCGCTGCGTCTCGCTGCTGAAAATCCTGCTCACCAATTTCTGCGTCTACGACTGCCAGTACTGCGTCAACCGCCGTACCTCGAACGTGCCGCGCGCGCGCTTTTCGGTGGCTGAAGTCGTCAAGCTGACGCACGATTTTTACCTGCGCAACTACATCGACGGCTTGTTCCTGAGCTCCGGCATCATCCAGTCGAGCGACTACACGATGGAGCAGATGGTCGCCGTCGCGCGCGAGCTGCGCGAAGTGCACAATTTTCGGGGCTACATCCACCTCAAAACGATTCCCGATGCCGACCCCGCGCTCATCGCCGAGGCCGGCCTGTATGCCGACCGCCTGTCGGTGAACATCGAGCTGCCCACGCACGACAGCGTCACCCGCCTGGCGCCGGAAAAGAACGTCCGCACCATTAAACTGGCGATGGGTTCGATCCGGCGCAAGCTCGACGAAAAGGCAGAGGAGCCGAAGGCGCCGGCCTTCGCCCCCGCCGGGCAAAGCACGCAGATGATCGTCGGCGCCGACGCCAGCGACGACCAGACCATCCTGAACACGGCCGAGACCCTGTACGGCAGCTATAAACTCAAGCGCGTGTATTACTCGGCCTTCAGTCCGATCCCGCAAAGCCCGGACAGCGTGCCGCTCGCGCCGCCGCCGCTGCTGCGCGAGCACCGCTTGTACCAGGCCGATTTCCTGTTGCGCAGTTACGGTTTCACCTCCGGCGAACTGATGCCGGCGGCCGGCAACCTGGCGCTCGACATCGATCCCAAGCTGGCCTGGGCGCTGGCCAACCGCGACCATTTTCCAATGGACCTGAACCGCGCCGAGGAAACGATGATCGCGCGCGTGCCCGGCATCGGCCTGCGCAACGCCAAGCGCATCGTCGACCTGCGCCGCCTTCGCCGCATCCGCTGGGAAGATCTGTCGCGCCTGCGTTGCAGCATGAAGAAGATCGCGCCCTTCGTCGTCACCGCCGACTACAAGCCGGCCCAGGGCTTGGCCAGTTCCGACCTGCTGCGGCGCCATTTGGGGGCGCCGGCCGAGCAGATGAACCTGTGGCCCGAGCTGCAGGCGGCATGAACGCCGCGGCCCTCGTTGCCGCCGGCCAGCCGCTGGTGGTGTCCAGCTTTTCCGAATGGCGCAGCGCCGCGCGCGACCTCCTGATGCACGACGTGGCCCCGGAACTGGTGACCTGGAACGAGGCGGGCGCCCTGGCTGCCGACTTGTTCTCGGGTGCGCCGGACGCGGGCGAGCCTACGGATAATGCGCCTGCCGGGGTCGCCCCGGTAAAACAGGCGCCGCATGTTCCACGCGCGCTGATGGACATGCTGCAGTCGGCCGCCTGCTGCCGCGTACCAGACCGCTGGGCCTTCCTGTACCGCGTGATCTGGCGCTGGCAGCGCGGCGAGCACGACGTGCAGTCGCCGGCCGACGTCGACGGCGTCAAACTGGCTGCGATGGTCAAGGCGGTGCGCCGCGAGGAGCACGACATGCATGCGTATATTCGATTCCGCGAGCGTCCCCAGGAACTTGGCCCGCCGCGCTTCGCCGCCTGGTTCGAGCCGCGCCACGACGTGCTGCCGCAAGTGGCGGATCATTTTGTGAACCGCATGGGCGGCGTCACCTGGATGATCGGCACGCCTGAAGCCAGCGTCATGTGGGATGGCGCCACGCTGCACCACACCGGTCCCCTGATGTCGAGCGCGGCCGACCTGGACGACGCCGGCGAGGCGCTCTGGCTGACCTACTACCGCAGCATCTTCAATCCCGCGCGCGTCAACGCCCAGCTGATGCAAAGCCATATTCCATCGCGCTTCTGGAAGAACCTGCCGGAAGGCGCGATCGTCCCGAGCATGGTCAGCAACGCCGAGCTGGGGGCGCGCAGCACCGGCCAGGCGCAGGCGGTAGGGAAAAAAAGCGGCTTCACGATCCCGATCGCCCCCGCCGACGCCCAGCCCGAGCGCCAGCAACCGTCAAAGCTCGACGAATGCCGGCGCTGCGAACTGTGGCAGCACGCGACGCAAGCCGTCGGCGGCGAAGGACCGAAGAAGGCCCGGATCATGCTGGTGGGCGAGCAGCCGGGCGACCAGGAAGACCTGGCCGGCAAGGCTTTTATTGGGCCTGCCGGCAAGCTGCTGGACCGGGTGTTCGAGGCGGCGGGCCTGGAGCGGCGCGAGATCTATCTCACCAACGCAGTAAAACATTTCAAGTGGGAGCCGCGCGGCAAGCGGCGCCTGCACAAGACGCCGGCGCAGAAGGAAGTGGAGGCCTGCAGCTATTGGCTCGAGAAGGAGCTGGCGTCAGTGACACCGAAGGTCATCGTGGCCTTGGGCGCGACGGCGCTGAAGGCCGTGCTCGGGAATGGCAGTGCGAAGCTGGGCGAGTCGATCGGCAAGGCGATCCGGCACGGGGACCATTGGGTCGTGACTGTCTATCACCCCTCGTACATCCTGCGTGTGCCTGATGAAGAAACGAAGCGCCAGGCGTTCAATGTGATGGTGGATGGACTGAAATTGGCGCAGCAGCTGGTAGAAAGGCCCCCGCAAGAGCCTGCGGCCGGTTGAGCTTGCCCAATCATCACCGCCCGGGCATCACCGCCACATCGAACCGCACCATATCGCCCGCGCTGACCTGCCTCGCAGCCGCCGGCGGCGTCACCGTCCCGATCGCAAACCCCGGCTGCACCTGCACGATCGACAAGGTTCCGACTGGCGCCTCCAGCGTCCCGAGCGGCACCCGCGGATCGGCCCCGTGCACCTGCTGGCGCGGATCGAGGCGATAAATCACCAGCTGGTCCCCCGGCGCCGCCGACGCGGTGCTGCCGGCATCGATGAAAATCCGCTCGCCTTGCACCTGCACCACCTTCGCCATGAACGGCAAGGCGCCGATGTCGGCCGAGATGGCGGCGATGCCCTCATCGAGCGCGCGCAGGATGGCACCCCCAAACAGTGTGGCGGCAAAGCTGGCGCTGCCGAAAGGCTTGTCGCGCCCGACGCGGCGCTCGCCGACTTGCTCCACCAGCGCCGTACGCCGTGCGAGCAGCACCCCGGTCAGGCCATCGTGCACATAAAAGGCAAGCTCGATGCGGCGCGCGTCTTTCTTGATCAGGCCGTAATAGGCAGGCTGTTCGAAATTGCCGGCATCAATGATCTCGCCCGACACCACGAACTGGCTCTCGTACATCGATGCCAAGCGCCGCACGGCGGCCGTGTCCGCGCTCGGGCCACTCAGGCCGGGCGAGATCACGTACGCGCTTTCCTTGCCCAGGAATTTGCCGGAGGCAGCCATCCGGCGCAGGAGTTCCTGCGGCAGGCGGATGGCGACGTCGTCGACGTCGTCCAGTTGGGGCGAGCGGCGCACGTGGAAGGGGGTGACGACGATTTTTTTCTTGTAGCCGAGATGGACGCTGCCGCGCGGGCGCGCGTCCTCTTCTTTCACGGCGATGCGCACGTGCAGCAGGGCGCCGGTCTGCCATTCGCGCAGCACCGTATAGCGCTCGAAGTCGGCGGTCGGCTGGACGCGGCTGCTTTCAAAGGTCTTGCCGCCGGTGGAAGCGCCGGCGGCGACATCGACGCGGGCGCCGCTACGCAGGCCCAGCTGCTCGAGGGCGTCGCGAATCGCCACTTGCCGCGCGCGTGCCAGGCCGCCGTCGGGGATCGAAGCGACACCTTCGGCCTCCAGCGGGGCGGCAAATGCGGGAGAAGAAAAAACGTTGAGCAGCAGCGCCAGCAAGGCGGCGCCGATGGGACGGAATTTACTGGGCATGGTAGAACGACGCGCCGTAGGCAGCGCCGGGAGCGGCGTTGCCCACCAGGGTGCGGGCGTTCTTCGCCACTGCCGGGGCAGCGCGCGGGGAAGGAGCCTGGGACTGGGCCGCATTCGTGTCGAAATCCATCTCCACGGTCGTCTCATAGGTGCCGTCTTCGCGCTGGACGTTATTCGTCACGCGCGCGCCACGGATGAAGGCGTCAATATACACCTTGAAACTGTCGTCCTTCAGCGCCAGCGAGCCAACCGTGCTGCCGCCTTCGATGCGCAGGCCATACACTTGCTCGGCCATGGCGCGGTAGGCATCCAGGCGCGCGGCGCGCATGGCCAGCAGTTTACGCTGGGCCGGCGCGACGCGGGCGCACTGGCCATCGCAGGCAGCCAGGTTGACGGCGCCATAGCCGATGGCGTTCAGGGTGACGATCGCCGGCTGGTGCACGGGGACCGGTTTGGACAGGCGCACCGTGCCGCAGGCAGAGAGCAGCGAGGCAGCGGCAAAGACGAAGGCGGCAACGAGTTTCATGATGGATCCGGTAGTAAGTGCAGGCGCGCATACGACGCGCTATCAGTCTGGATAACGACCATTGCGGCCGGATCTTGATGGGCGTATGGAAATATTTATCTTGGGAAGGAGTGGGTGTCTCCCATGAGATATCATGCATGCATATGGCTCTTGTAACATCTTGTTTCTTGCTTATATCGCTTGGTGGCAACACAATATCCTTCAGCTAACAACCAGAAGGATGCCCTCATGTTGAAACGTCTTGTACCCGCGCTGACCCTGTGCTTGCTGAGCTTGCCTGCCTGGTCGCAAGTCGACGCCCCGGCCGGCGTGCCGGCCGCCCCCTTAGCCGAGGCGGGCGCAACGATTCCGGACGGGGTGGAAGAGGTACCGCAAACGGTGCTGGTGTCCGGCAGCCGCCCGGGGCCGGGTATGTGGAAGGTGTCGAAAGGCGACCATGTGATGTGGGTGTTCGGCACGCATTCTCCGCTGCCGAACAAGATGGAATGGCGCTCGCGTGGGGTCGAGAAGGTCCTCGCGAATTCCCAGGAATACCTGAAGCCGCCGGGAGCGGGCTTCGGTGTCGGCTGGAGCGGCATCACTGCACTGCCTTTCCTGATCGGCATCAAGAAAAATCCCGATGGCGAGTTGAAGAACCTGCTGCCGCCCGATGTGTACGCACGCTGGCAACCGCTCAAGCAGCGGTATTTCGATAACGACGACGATGTGGAGCGTGAGCGCCCATCCTTCATCGCCGGCCAGTTATGGAGCCGCGCCCTGAAGCAGGCGGACCTGACCGGCGGCAGCGCGATTCTCAAGACCATCGACCAGATGGCCGAAAAACACAAGGTCAAGGTGACGAACGCTTCGGTCCAGTTCGCGATCAAGGATCCGGCCAAGGCGGTACGCGAATTCAAGAAATCGCCGATGGACGACGTGCCCTGCCTGATCAAGACCATCGAACGTCTGGAAGGCGAACTGGACGTGATGCGTGCGCGCGCGAATGCCTGGGCGGTCGGCGACATCGACGACATCCGCAAGCTGAACTACGGCGAGCGTACTGCCTGCGCCCAAGCCTTGAGCTCCAGTTCGCTCGCCAAAAACCAGCCGGAATTCAAGGCCTTGGAGGAAACTGCCACGACGGCCTGGGTCAACGCTGCGGAAAAAGCGCTGGCTGCGAACACCAGTACCTTCGCAGTCGTTTCGCTCAAGGATATTTTCGACCCAAAAGGCGTAATTGCGACGCTGCAGGCCAAGGGTTATACGGTCGAGCCGCCGAAATAAGACGGGCGCCGCTACGCCGACGCGCCTGCCATGATGGCATATGCGGCGGTTCGCTCTCCTGGCCACAGCCGTGCTTGCGTACTATTTACTGCCTGCCTTTGTCTGACCGAAACAAGGAATGTCACGATGTTCAAGCGCGTATTACCTGTCCTCACCCTGTGTTTCCTGAGCTTGCCGGCATGGGCACAGACCGAGGCCCCTGCCGGGCCACCAGCGGTAGCGGCCATGCCGACGCTTGAAGACGGCGAGGCGGTCCCGCAAACCGTGCTCGTTTCCGGCAGCCGCCCGGGGCCGGGTTTGTGGAAAGTGTCGAAGGACGACCATGTCATGTGGGTGTTCGGCACCTACTCGCCGCTCCCGGCAACGATCGAATGGCGCTCAAGCAAGGTCGAGAGGGTGATCGCGACGTCCCAGGAGTACCTGAAGCCGCCGGGTTTTTCGATGGAGGTGGGCTGGAGCGGCCTGGCTGCGGTGCCCTTCCTGATCGGAATCAAAAAGAATCCGGACGGCGCCGAGCTGAAAGACGTTTTGCCGCCGGAGGTTTACGCACGCTGGCAGCCCTTGAAAGAAAAATATTTCGGCAACGACAGCGGCATCGAACGCGAGCGCCCCACCTTCGTCGCTGGAGAACTGTACCGCCGCGCGCTGAAGCAGGCCGGGCTCTCGGGAGGCGACGAGGTGCGAGTAAAAATCGGAAAGCTTGCAGAGAAGCACAATCTAAAATTTACGGACGCAAGCTATCGCGTTGCCATCAAGGACCCTGGCAAGGCGGCGCGCGAGTTCAAGAAGTCGGCAATGGACGATGCACCTTGTCTATTGAAAACCATTGAAAGCCTCGACACCGACGTGGAGGCGATGCGTGCCCATGCCAATGCCTGGGCAATCGGCAATCTGGACGAGATTCGCACACTCAATTTCGATGACCGGGCTAACGCCTGCATCCACGCACTGAGTTCGGGTTCGCTTGGAAGGAATCAGCCTGAACTGAAGACCGCGCAGGAGACTGCCTTGGCGCGTTGGGTCGCTGCCGCCGAAAAGGCGCTTGCGACAAACCAGAGCACCTTTACCGTCTTGCACATCAAGGAAATCCTTCACCCAAAAGGCGTCATTGCAACGCTGCAGGCGAAAGGCTATACGGTCGAGGCGCCGAAATAAATGGCAGGCCGGCGCAGGTGCGTGCGCCGGCCTTGGTCGATCATTTTGCCTGGAACTTGCGGCGGGCAGCAGCAAAGCCGAGCAGTGCGATGCCAAACAGGGCGAAGGTGCCAGGTTCCGGGACATCGCTCGGCGGCGGCGTCACGGCGACGAGGTTGCCGCCAAAGCCGTTGAGCTTGAAGTAATCGTTGCTGTCGCCAAAGGTTCCAGACACCGGAACGGTCGAATATGCGGAGTTGTACGCGCTGACAAGCCACCAGGCGGCGGTCTTGACATTGCCATTATTATTGAAATTGAGCGTGCTGTTTGTCTGCAGCGACGAATAATCCCCGACCCACTCCCAGCCTGCCGCGCTGTCCAGGTTGGCCACCGTGCTGTTGCCGAGGGACGGCGCTTGTTTGCCGGTATAACGCAAGATGCTCACGTCAGCGTCGCCGTCACGCCAGCCGATCGAAATCTGGTTCAACGCGAAGTTGGAGGAACCGAAGTTGAGCAGGAATGCATCGGTGCCGCCATTGTTGTCGGTTGCATGCTGCGAGCCGCTCGTGGATTCGCCTTTGGCGACAACCCCAATACCAGCATAGGGATAATAGACCATCGATGCACCAGCGAAGTTTCCGGTGGTCGGTGCAGACCATGCCGATGCCGATGCGGTATGGTTGACTCCGGCGACTTTCGTTGTGCAGCTGAATGCGGTTGCACTGGCGCTGCCGGACAGGCAAGTCGACTCGTTAAAAGTGATTGCGCCAGCTTGTGCCACGCCGTGTGCTGCTACGATGGCGAATGTGAATGCGAGCGAGCTGAAATGGTTCAGTGTCATGGTTTCCCTCGGGATTTATTGTTTCTGTTAAGATATGTTAATTAACATGATACAACAAAAAAGGCGAGTTTGATAATTAAACTTGTTTTTCCTCAATAATTTTGGTGATAGTTGCGTGTAGTACACAGATTAGACCGTCGAGATGACGGACTGCCAAGTTGGCAAGGGCGCGCAAACACGCGTAGAATGCAGGCAACGCGGGTGTAGCTCAATGGTAGAGCAGAAGCTTCCCAAGCCCCGCCACATCAAGAACAACCACTGTTCATGCGCGTCTCTGCCGACGCAAACCTCTCTTTGACCAAAAAACCAACAAGATCAAGGGGTTAGTTGCCATCACATTTTCGACCCCACTTCCACGCCGAAAAGCTGTTGTGGTGCCATCTGTGACTTTCCGCCACAAACACATCTGAACCAGCCACACAGCAACCTGGCGTTGATACAATGCAATATTGTATTAGCACTTAGCTCAGGTAAATATGCTCATCAAAAGCGCAGACTACAAAGAGTCGCAGATCGCAATCCTTCAGAACCTGCTTTCTCACGAGCGTGTGCCTGCTGAAAAGAGGCAATTAATCGAGAGGGAACTGCGAAGCCTCTCGATTGGGATTGCAACCGAAAAACAGGCCGCATTCGAGATCGATTTCTATGCAGTACCAAGTAAAAATCTATTTGTCATCCATGATCTTCGTCTTGAGATTGGCGGCCGCGTGGCTCAGATCGATCATATTTTGATGAACAGAGCTTTGGAAGTTTTTGTAATAGAAACGAAGACGTTTAGCACCGGGCTGTCGATCAATGATAGAGGCGAATTCTCGACATTCTATGAAGGGAAAGAGGTTGGTATTCCTTCTCCGGTAGAGCAAAATGCACGACACATATCTGTACTGAAGGATGCATTCAAGGAAATCGGACTGCCGAAGCGGCTTGGTATCACGTTACAGCCTTCATTCAATTCTGTAGTCCTCGTTTCGCCTAAAGCGATTATAAATCGCCAGAAACTTGCTGACTTAGACGCGTCAATAATAAAACTCGATCAGTTCTTTTCTTGGTATCATAAAAAAATGGACGCGATGACGCTGAAAGATACGGTTGGAATTCTTAAGGTATGCTCTAGTGATACAGTTAAAAATCTTGGTGAAAAGCTGCTTTCATTACACAAACCAAGCCGTGTTGATTACATTAAAAGGTTTGAACTGAGGCCAGCATTGCTCAGCAAGAAACCAGTTGATCCGGTGCATGCTGAGCAGGAAAATGCCATTGCTTTAGAGGCGTTACAAAGAAAAACTGAAACTGAATATTTTTGTGCGAATTGCAAAACTTCCATCGCAAGTGTTGTAGCGAAATATTGTTGGAACAATAAATCCAGATTTAGCGGGAAGGCTTACTGCCGCGCTTGCCAGACGAAGGTGTAAGAAGCGACTACATGTTCTCGATCATACCGCGGTGTTAATGCATTGCGGCATGTAATTGCACTGCCTCCAAGCTAGAAGTACTATTCATTGCCTCTGTTAGCATTTCTACCGATCCGTGCTTTCATATGCCGGTAAGTCCAAGGTTTTGGCATGATAAATCCGCACCGTTGGCAGCTCGCGCGCGAGAGCGGGACAATGTGCTCGTCTCTGCGTATCGGTAGAAAACCTTACTCTTCGATATCTTTAAAGATTGTAGATCATCATCACTGTTTAGCTACACAGCACGCTTATCTTAAGGAAGAGGCTGAACAGTTTTTCCGCATTTTGGAAAGGTAACCCCAATTTTGCGAAACCAATGAAGCAGCTCTGAATTGTTTCGTTCAATAAGATCCAAGACGCGAGGATCGTAACAAGTACCAAAGCGATTTATACGACGGGCGAATTCATCTATAAATGCAACCATAGGCAGAGCCTGAATTCCTCCCTCAAACATTGCTTGGATCTCACTGAAATCGAGTACGGCAGGGTGATGCCCATATTGCCGTATAAAGTCCAGATTCAACATCTCTGCGGGCCAATCCTGCATAGTGCCACCCGCATTTTCTATTGACCATCTGCGCAGGTTTTCGAACCAAGCATCGCTTGGCATCAACTCTGCTTCAAAAGTTTGGCTGCCATTTTCTGTAAATAACACGGAAAGCTTTGGCCAGCCCGGAAAAACAATCTTCTTAGCTTTGGATTCCAACGTTTTAGAAATTTCAGGGGTCATATCAGTGAATATGCCTCGCTGCCTGTAGAGTCTTTCTACATAGATAGGAGGCAGCACAAACTTTATGCCTAGATCTTCGGCATCTCCGGACGTGAACCAATGAACTGAAGCTTGGGGTGAAATCTTATCTTCATTTCGACAAGTTGCAAAATGAACCGCTACGGCAGGACTCGCACTCCAGTCTAGAAGTGTGGTCGCAAATTGATAATGCTGCGCTGCAGCGATTGCTGAATGACTTGCCAAAGGGGGCCAAGCCTGGGTGCCGTCTCTCGACCACAGAAGGTCGAACTCAACCTTTATGACTTGTGTTGCTAAACGCGTAGCTGCTGCCGCTTTGAGCTGTTCGGCACCCTGCAAACGATGCAGCGATGGCATTAATTGCCATTGTGCGTCGCCATGTCCGCGAAAGAAAGCACGATGTTGTATACGGAGTTGGGACGCGCCAGAGATTTCGGTAGCATCCGCTATTGTGGCGGGCCAATATAAGTGCCAGCGCAACCATGACAAAGCTTGTTGTGGATTATCCGCTTCCCATAAACAATCAACTTCAATCTCCTTCACTCCTGAAGCGCGATCCCGATCGTTCTCAAAATATTTTTTTGCTGCGTCCTTATCCATATGTCTTTCCTTGGCTCGAATCCTAGTAACTCGAGGTTTCTAGAGACTTCAGGTTAGCTCAATTAGACTGCATCTTGACCGCTTTTTAAAATAGTCTCTATTTACCGAGGCGTAACGCGCACATTGCATAAGCAGTTCAAAATCGACGTACATATTAGCATCCACTGATGCGGCATAGGCGTGATACGAATTCTTAAAGTGGAGCAAGTGGAATATGCCATCCCACTAGTCAAATATTGGCGTGCGAAACCGCGAATTCTTCTGCGCCGATTCGTCAAGAACAACTTTCCTGCGGTCAAGATGGCGACAGTAGAATGTATCGAAATCGGACTTGGCGTGCTTCCGTAATTCAATGAATTTATCGAACGAGCGCGATCTATTGTCAGTATTAGCATCGGAAATGGGCTATGCGCTTAAGATTTAACTCGCTCGCCCAAACATCCCTAGAAAGTAATGTGACCCAGGGGGCAGCGCGCACGATGTTCATTAAAATCCTGTGGAATAACCTCGTTATACGCCACAGGTTTTCACATACGTCTAACGTGCAAGGGGTCTACCAGCACCTATTGATAGAGGCCGCATTTCACCTAATGTTGCGTCGTAGGCCACACGAAGTAAGTCGGTCATTCGGAACGTGTCGCTATCTGGTCCCAATGACGGCCTAAATGATGGATCTCTAATAAATGAAATAGAACTGCCTTCAATAGCACGGTGAAAAGTTTCGGCAACAATTCGTCCTCCGACGCTTCCTAACCTACCGTTATTTAGTTCTGCCTCCCGTAGGATATAAAACCATAATGGAGTTCGTTCTACCAATTCTGCACGTAGCGAATCTGTCAAATTTGCCAGTTCGGTTCCCAAAATTTGATCTGCGGAGAGTGGAGGCGGCGACCCCGGCACGGAAGCCTGTATTCGATTGACCATTTCTTGCCCCGTTGCTAAGCCGACCATACGGCCACGCACTAAGTTCCGAAAAGCTAGATTTCGGTCTAGATCGGAGACCTGCGCGGCGCGGCTTCCAAAGGCACCAAGAGGTAGAGTCTTAAGCGGATTAGTAAGTCTGATATTGATTGCTCTAGCAAAATTTAGTCCCCCTTCGGGTGCCAAATCCGGCATGCCGTCGCCGACAAAATCAAAGAGTCGAGGCCAATCTGCTACCCAATTGGTAGGCAGTCTTTCGAATGAACCGTCGATAGGGTTATCGATATTCGATCCAGGGGATAAATTTCCACTAGTTGCCGAGAATCGAAAGATATTATCGAGTGTCCCGATGTCGCCAAAAGCTCCTCCGACCCCGAAAATTGCGTTCCAATTGTATTGGTCGCGGATCATAGAATGTCCCAGACGATACGCTGCAACGGAGAACTCAATAGGCATCGTTGGTGAGGCAACGGCATCGACCTCAAAGATTTTCCGGCCATTTGTGAAAACGTCGTCCAATATGGCGTTGTCGACGATTCTGGGCAAGAAGTCGAAACGCACCATCCATTGATAGTGCTTAACAACAACCTCCTTGGCATTACTAAATAGCAGCAGACTTGGAGTTGACGGCGCAAGTTTTTCGCAAACTGCGTTGTGAAACCGTATAAATGCCAAATGCGTTTGAGCTACAATGAGATTTTCGTCATTCCGCGGGTCTGGAATTTGGGCCTTACGTACCTCCTCAGGATCTGCTGTAGAGTTCCCTTTTCGAGGCAGATCAAACTTATCGAGAGCGATTGAAGCGACGGGATGATCGGGTGGTGCTGATTCCTTCGTTGGGCCTACTTTCAACTTTACGCGATCATCGTCGTAGAAGACGGGTTCTTTATCAGGTCCAAGCCCGTATAAGCTGTCTAGGTCCAGTGCGGGTGAGCGACCCTGCCGAAGTTGCGTAACACTTACATTCGCTCCGAATTTGACATCTGTATTGTCCATTGTCAAATCGTGATCAATAAATTGCCCCAAGTAAGTGTAACCGGCAGGAATATCGCCATCGGTTTCCTGACCGCTTATCATTTCTTCAGCGAGAGCCGCAAGCAAGCTATCAGTATTTGGTAGAGCACTTGTTGTGACAATCTCAGAAAATCGAAACGCACGTTCGATTTCGCTCTCGGTCGCCGGGCGCGCGGTATCGCCGCGAACTTGGTTCAAGTTGGCAAGGAAAAAAAAGTTACGCTGATGACGCTTTGTCATTTTCGGGCCTCTACAGGACAACCTGCGGTTACGAAGGATTACTCTGTTCGAGAAGAGCGAACTAAGTTCGGATTAAGCGTGGATCCTCCGCATCAGCGGAGAGTCTGCTGGCATTTGCCGACATGAGGAAGGCGCCGCCTGCAAATTCATCGTCTAAGGAAACTTGTAGATTTTTTTGGTTGTCTAGTAAATGAAGTAAGGCTGGTAACGCACTTAGCGGCTGGTGCATCACTACATAAGGAGGTTTGCCGCCTCGCAGAGACTTATTGCCAATTCTGTCAGCCCCGTTGTCCTCGAAGTAAATGTATCCAGCCGTAAACTCCTCGTTCTGCAACTCTATCCACCCAAACCCATTGCTCATGAGAACTATTTCATACTTGGAGATATCGTTTATCACGTTCATCGTGGCTCACATGTGGTTGTAAATCGTTAACACGCATCTCAGCTTGTTGCGATTTGGCCGATATGATTCAGCCACTAATTGGATCGCGCAAATGCATCGACTAGGACTGCGTGCGATGTCCTTGTGAGTCTAATCCTACGTTACAAACCACACTAAAAGTTAGTTATCGATAAAAATTATGAGTCGTTGCAAAAATCATACATTTTTGTTTGCCTAGGTTAATGACGAAATTGGTTAGGGATTATTTTGTCATCAAGAACGCTAATTTTTCCGGATGCAATTGTTCAGAAAAGTTTAGCAGTCGAAGCTTGAAGCATCAGGGAGACATGCACCCCGAACTTAGGTCATGGCCTGTCCGTTTGGCAAATAGGAGCTCGTGCGTGTATTCCGGACTGGAACCTTGCCAATTAGCTTCGTAGCAAAACTTGGTTCGGCCCGGTGCAGCAATGAACGAGATATGAATGCGATAGAGAGATGGGACTTGCTATCAGAAATCGGACGCGCATTTAGGAAACACGCGGAATCAACCTACAGGTTGTGATCATCTTTACCCGCCTTATAAGAAGCTGTGGCCGTGACTTCCGCCATTCGGCTCAGTCTGTGGGGTGCATCCACTGCTTCTATGCGAATCTTGGCCAAGGTCAGCAATTTTGCAGATTCCGAAACAGCAACCTATATCTTTAACCTGCGTTGTCTAAGCGCCGTTTCTCAAGGATGGTATCCCAATTGAAACCAATGTCGAGTCTTCATGAGTCTTTACCATAACAATTACAGGAAATTGCTTCAACTTCTACCAGATCTACTTGGCATGGCCAAGTCGGTTAAGCTCACGACACTTGGACATAGCGACGTTTATGTCGACGTGATCGAACGGCACCCGCATCGATTAGTGCTTCGCATGAGCCACTATCTCCAGCGGCTACATGGCGCTGCAATACCTGACCCTGACATTACTGTGGAGGTGTACTTGCTTGCCGAAACCGTCGGTGTGCTCACCTACTCCGACTGTTTTGGTTCGCGGAAGGTGTTTTGTCCTGAACTGATGGCCTTCAGCCCACTTGCTAAGGCGGAACTGAACAATTTTCTTGAGCAGTGGCTGAACAAGATGATCGCAGAAGGCAGGGGCCAGCCGAATACTGAATGCGTGGGATGACAGACGCGACGCTCATACTCGAGCGCTGCTGTTATGTTGACGGAAGCAGAATGTGAGCGGCAAGATGCTACGCGTTGTCACGCGGCTGCCGTCATTGCCAGCCCCTACAAGCAGACTGGCGTGCAAATTATTTCTCGGCCCAGCTTTGCCTTGATCAGCTGATAGTACGTGCTTGCGCCGGCTGCGCTCAGCTTGGCTTCGGCAACGAACTGCGTTACAGCACCAACAAGCTCCTGGTGGCGTTGCAGCACGCTGTATGAAAATGGTGCTGGGGGCACTCCCCAGTTACCGGATGGGCGCTCAGTCCCCCCAAAGCCAAAGATGTGCGCGCACATTGCTTATAACTAAGTAGTCATCCAAAATTTATTGTGAACTTGCTTCCGAAACCGCTCATCAAGGACTGAACCTCGTCAAGCAGGTCCGCCCCGTTTTTGGCGACGAAGCGGCGCCAAAAATGCTTGGCGTGCTTCCACAGAATCTCGATACGATTGAGTTCTGGGCTGTAGGGCGGTAGATAGTACAAGTACAGCCCGTGCCTGGCCCACTGGCGGCGCTTCTTTTCCATGGGCTTACCTTTATGAATCCCTGCATTATCGATCAGGACGACGCGTGGAACCGAGTGCGGCTGGGCTGCAATTTGATCGAAAAAAATGATCACGTCGTCGCGTGTGGTCGGTCGCTGCTGAGTTGCCCAGGTTAATTGGCCGTCGTGGCGCAAGGCCCCAAGCACGTTGACGCGCTGCCGATGCGCCAACGGTTCGACTGAGCGCGTCTGGCCAATCCTGCTCCAGCCGTACTGCACTGGTGGATTCGGACTGAAACCGGATTCGTCGAAATACAGCAGTTCGCATTGCTGCTCTTGATCGAGCCCGGCCAGCGCCCCTATCACTTTGCTGGCGCGCTCGAACGCCTCTTGATTTCGCTTTTTTTTAAACTGTACCGATAGCGCTTGTAAGTGAAATCCATCTCCTTGAGATACCGCTTGGCCGTGTTCTCACTGATCGGTGCATGGTCTCGGCTTTGCTCGATCTGACGCAGCAATGCGACCACGGTTCCTCCTTCGGATTGTGCCAGCTCGCCAAGAGCCTGTTGCTGCTGGGGCGTCCACTTCCTCGGCCGGCCAGTATGACGCCCTTCGTAAAGCCCGGCCAGCCCAAGCCTGCCCCAGCGCTGGCGCCACTGCTCGACGCTGTTCAAATGCACGCCGAACTCGTCAGCAGTCTTTTGAAGGGTCAATCCTTCGCTCAACCGCAAAATTCCTTGAGCTCGCATCCGTGTCCTGGGGTGCGGGTGAAAAACGCCCATCTCACGCAGTGTGCGTCGCTCGTGCTCGGATAGTTCCAAGTGTTTCATCGCTCAGCTCCTGCTGCATTGCCAATTCGACTTTGACAGCAAAAAATGGACGACTACTTAGTTGCTGCATAATAGATGCTTTTCGTTATGCTGCTCTCTGCAGTGCTTACTTTTCTGGTGACTGAGCAGCATTCACAATGCCAGAAGACAGCTCGCCTGCCTTCACGTAGCCACCATATGCACCAACAACACCGCTATCTAGAATGGCACCATCAGTACCACTTATGAGCATATAGGCAACAATAGCACCTCCGCTAAATCGGGTACTCGACCTGAAGAATGACGTTTTGATTGTCGTCGTTCCCCCGGCCGAAATTGGTTTAATCTGCAACAAATAGCCGTCAGCTGCTGCTTTCCTAAGTGCCTCCGCCGCGACCAGTGATTGCAGCATTGTTTTTCCGGTTTTTTCATCAAAAGAATTCGCCAAGGTAAGATACTTTTCCACTCTTGACTTAAGCGCATTGGCTTTACCTTCGGTCTGCTCTAGCGTTTTCTCAGCCTTATCGAATGCACTTTTACATTGCGGGGTCGGCTTCTTCATAGCTTCTTTGCGTTTTTTGACCTGGTCTTTTTGCTTGTCAATGTTCGCAAGAATTCTGTCAATCTGGCCGGCCTTCATTGCAATATTGTCGAGAGCTTGCTCAACATTTGATTTGGAGTACGCCCCCAACGCTAAGCCGGGGGAAAATAGTGGTGGATATACGACTCGTACCTTGGCCTGCTTAAGTTCGGCAGCTACCGCAGCAGAGAGCGCGAAGGAGTCAGTGGTGACATCAACTCCTTCTGACTTAGTATTAGTTTTGAAAACTGAAAGAACTTGCGACGCAACGTCGATCGATCCAAGTAGGCCCGGTCCGCCTCCGGCCTCGTCTGCGGCACATTTTGGGTTATCAATCTCAAGCCTGGGGATAATGAGATTATCAATATCCATATCTAGGGCCTGAAGGTTCGACGACACAGGTTGTACTTGCTCTATAAATTTCAACTCATTTTCTGTAAAGAGGACCACCACTTTTGATTTGGTATGAGGGGCAATGGACGCTGCAATTTGCTTTGCTAATGTCTGAACTGATGCATATGCAAGTAGGTTTCCCTCAATGTTGAGCGTCTTTGCCTCAGCTGTCACTGCAGAGAGTTTCGAAAGATCGAGCGTCCCCAATTTTGCGCGAGCTTCTGCCACTTCGAATTCGGCCACGGCCTTTCTGGACTCTGCAGTTGCTTTCAGGGCATCTGCTGTTGCTTTCGTGGCATCTGCGGTTGCTTGGGAGGCCTCTGCAACAGCTTTCGTCCGTGTTGCTGCGTCAACTTCCTCTTGTGTCGGCGCCGCTAGGCACTGCACACTGAATGCTAAAAGTGCGAAAAAATATAGTGTGCGGGTTGCTTTTAACACGACATGCTCCTGATTATTAACTTCATAAGAGGGAATTATCGGTCATCCACCAACTTCGTCGCCTGGAATGAAATTTGGTGATGCTTGGATTGCCTGACGAGCTACCGCTGCCTTCATTGCTCCATCCAAAACTAACGCCGGCTCGACCTCTGCAGGTTCGGGACCAAGACTATAAAAACGGTCAACACCATCTTCTGGGTGAAGCCAAAGAACTGGATTCTCAGCGCGACCAAATGTCAGCATCCTTGCCTCATACATCTCGTCAGGGTGACCTTGGTCGGCAATTTTAAGCGCGTGGGCAATTTCAAGAGCTACTTCACCGGTATCTATTGCCACAGCCTTGTCGCCGACAACTTCGACACTTTTTGCGTGATCATCCTGGCCAATAAGATACTGCCAACCGACAGGTGTTGCTGCTGAAAGCGGAAC
Organism: Massilia sp. CMS3.1; assembly: GCF_051262535.1. Taxonomy (NCBI): domain Bacteria; kingdom Pseudomonadati; phylum Pseudomonadota; class Betaproteobacteria; order Burkholderiales; family Oxalobacteraceae; genus Massilia; species Massilia sp. CMS3.1. Next base: position 111,949 of record NZ_JBIMES010000015.1, read on the forward strand.
GCCGCCATCCGCGTTCATTTGGCATAAAACCTTGCCATCAAGATGGTAAATTGGCAGACAGTTTTCCGGATTCGCAAGGACGCCTCCCCCGGCTTCCATATTAGGAATTCGCCCTTGGGCACGCTCGAGTGCTGCAAGTTGCCTAGTTGCCGCAGCACTTGTCGAATCTGGAGGCACGAGTTTGTTAATGGTCATAATTAGCCCAATTGATATTTGAAGTTGGGAGAGCCCGTTTCTCGATGCAGGCTATATTTCACTGCCAGCTGTTCAAAGGGTATTGTTCGCGTAGTAGCGTGGCCATGCCCCATTCTTGGGAATAGTGGATCAAGGAGTTGAACGAATTTGTTCCCATTTTCGTCGTCCGCGTAGCCTATCACGCAGAGGAAATGACCGCCTTCTTCAAAGTTGATTCGAAGGGGAAGTGGCTTACCGATATCAATGACATCGACAATTTCCTCGAAATCAATTTTGTTTTCAAGAGGAATTGCCTCTACTGCATGGCCTTCATCTGCCAGGACTGCACTGAGGCGATGAGGGCTATTGCAAGAACCAAAGCATTTTCCTTCGACGGGGCAACCTACGTAGGAGTCAGGCACCACCGACGCTAAGCAATCCTTTTTTGTGTGATTAGTTGCGATCTCTGCTTGAGTCGGTGAGTGCCCGTTGCTGAAGGAATTGATACTTTGAGCGACCGCTGCCCAACACCAATATTTCTCGTTCTGCAACTCCATTATTAGCGCAACACTATTTTGACGTGACATTTTAGCGTCCTTAAAGTGGTGGTCTGGAAAGGAATCAGAAACTAGTCCATAGCGTTGATAAGAATGTCAAACGCAGCCCGGTTAGCATGACGAGTCCCGTGTGCTCCACCACCTGCTCCACCACCCGCTCCATCACCTGCGCCTCCGCCTGCCTCGTTGTGCGGAGTTAACGCCTTGGTCGCAGTTTTTATTGCCTCAGTCTTCTTCTGCAATTCCGTTGATACACGCTCCGCAGTTTGAACAGCTCGAGTAACGTTAACCTCCTGCACCTTCGACCCTAAAAGGACTCCAAATGCCGAAAATGCTACTGCACAAACAGCGTTGTACACCACTGCAACTTGACTCCATTCGTTGAAAGTGTAGGTGAGCCATACTGACATGCCGAGGAAAACAACAGCGACGAACGCTGCTATGACAGTCGCTATCAGTGTCAGTTTCGTTGGTGTTGGTTCCGCAATCATCGCAAATCTCCCAGAAATGTCTTAAAAGACGAACCGGCCTTTTCAGGCGCTTAGCGTTGCCATGCATAACTATTATCGAAAATCGTGCTTCAGCGATCTCTGGTGCTTCAATCGCTGTATAAGACTAAGCTCAAATTTCAAACGAATGTAAATATATAAATAATTTTTATCAGGGGTTGCGGAAAACATACAATTTTTTTTCGTTGCGTTTAGATAATAAACTTCCCAATGCAGACGGCTTTGTTGCACAAAACGGCCCGTATAGCGGCCAATCCGGGTCGCGGGGTAAACTGACGGCATGAGTGCCGCAGCAAAACCGAAGTGGCGAACGACCAACTGGAAAAACTACAATACTGCGCCGAAATCGCGTGGCTCGCTGATTATCTGGCTGGACAAGGACATGCGCTGGCACTGCCGTGCCGGCGGCAAGCGGGGCCGTAGTCCAAAGTATAGCGAGGCGGTAATCTAGTTCTGCCTGACTATCAAGGGTCTGTTTAATCTGGCGCTGCGCCAGGCAATGGGTATGGCGCAAAGCCTGCTCAAGCTGGCCGGCCTGGACTGGCAAGTTCCCGACTTTAGAACCGTCAGCCGGCACCGGAAGCATCTGGCGGTGACGATCGGCGCGCAGCCGACGACGACGGGGCTGTATCTGCTGGTCGACAGCACGGGCATTAAGATGCTCGGCGAAGGCGAGTGCAAGACCAAAGCATGGCGCCGACTATCGTCGCCAATGGCGAAAGGTTCATCTAGGTATTGATGCGACGACGCTGGAAATCCGGGCCATCGAGGTGACCGACAACGCCACCGGCGATGCGCCGATGCTGCCGTGCCTGCTCGGCCAGAGCGCCAATGACGAGATCATCGCAAGCGTTAGCGGCGATGGCGCTTATGACACGAAGGGCTGTTATAAGGCCATTGCACAGCGCGGGGCGCAGGCGATCATTCTGACCCGCAGGAACGCCAAGCCATGAAAGGAGCATCGACCCGGCGCCAAAGCTCGCAATGCCATCTTGGACGCCACACGCCGACTCGGCCGAAGAATCTGGAAGAAGTGGACTGGCTATCATCCACGCAGCCTCGTTGTAACCAAGATGCGCTGCTTCAAACTACTCGGTGAACGGGTAATGGCGCGTGACTTCGACCGCCAGGTCGCCGAGTAGCAGATACGTGCCGCCATCCTCAGCCGCTTTACACGGTTGGGCACGCCCACGACCGTGGCCATGCCCTAATTCCGTTTGTGGCCTGGGGAGTTACGCGCTCAGCTGATTTATGCAAATAAGCCTGTTTGAGTCACCAGCTCAATTGGGTTATGGGAAGCAGTCTTCGTTGAAGCACACTGGATGGCGACTGGCGAGAACGGCAACGCGCTGCCCACTAATGGCCCCGGTGAGATTGCGACAGGGATCGACGCTCCTGGTGATACTTGGGTTCATGCACGCGAGATTGCTTAGATTGTCGAAGGTGGACCTTCGCCCGCCCGTACATGCAGAATGGCGTGCAAATCACTTGTCAACCCAGCTTCGCTTTGATAAGTTGGTAGTACGTGCTTGCGCCGGCTGCGCTCAGCTTGGCTTCAGCTGCGAACTGTTCAACGATCAGCTTGCGGGTTACATCCTTCTGCGCGGACATGCGCAGGTAGACGGATGACGCGATTTCCATCTTCGTCGGCGACTTCGGCTTCTTCTCCGGTTTGGCCGCAGGAGAATCGACAGTAACGGATTTTCCTCCCGCCCCCGTCACATCCGCCGTCGGCGTCGATGAAATCGGCGTAGCGGCGTTTTTAATCGGTCCAGCTGCGCTTGGCGAAGCCGCGACAACGACAGGCGCCGTGGTGGCAACAGCGGGTGCTGCCGGTTTCTGGTCATTCGTTGCCCTCTGCGGTTCGGTTGCAGTAGTCTTGGCGATAGATTTGTCGTTGCTCATGATTTGTACTCGTGTGGTTAAGGAGTCTTTACCATCAACAATCTCTATCGAGTAGGCAACGGCCAGTCAGTAGGTCAAGGATAAGGGTACTTCACCGCGTCGATCACCGCTACAAGACGACTTTTCCCTGAGCAGCCATCTCATTTCTCATCACACCCGCGTCAACAAGGACGTGAAACCCGCATGTATGCAGGGTTTGAGAAGCTACGTTAGAAGCTTTAAGGGCTGCCGGATCGGGAACACCGTCTGCAAACCAGCAGGCGTTATACACATGGGCAATGCTCGGTAGCGATGTGCGAGTCGAGGTTTGGGCGAAGGAGCACTTTGCCGTGCCCGCCTGTTGCACTGACCGGAAGTAGACGCCGCGCTGTCCTTCCCGTAAGCTGGTGCATTATCTAAAAGCAAGATTGCAGCGCGCCTGCAACTGACTCCATGAAAGATATGCTCAAGCTGGCCGTCCTGATTGACGCCGATAATCCATCTTCGGCAATTGCCAAAGATCTGCTGGCCGAGGTCGCCACGCTCGGCACGGCAACCGTCAAACGCGCCTATGGCGACTGGACTACCACCAATCTAACAGGGTGGAAAGACAAGCTACACGAGATGGCCATTCAGCCCATCCAGCAGTTCCGTTATACGACAGGAAAGAACTCCACCGACTCAGCGTTGATCATCGATGCGATGGACTTGCTTCACTCGCGACAGCTCGACGGTTTTTGCATTGTTTCTTCGGACAGCGACTTCACCCGCCTGGCTACGCGGATCCGCGAAGCCGGTCTCGTCGTCTATGGTTTTGGCGCTAAGCACACCCCAAGACCCTTTGTCGCCGCGTGCGACAAGTTCATCTTTACCGAAATCCTGACACCACCCCCGGACGCCACGACCGCACCTTATGCTAAGGAAGCGGTGGCGAAAGTCGCCGCGCTGGGCAAGGACGCAGACAAGATTGTGCGCCAGGCCATTAGCGCAGCTACCCGCGACGACGGCTATGCCCTTTTAAGCAGCGTCGGGCACATCATTCTCCAGAATAGTCCGTCGTTCGATGCGCGAACTTATGGGTTCAGCAAACTCGGGGAATTGATGCGACATCTGCCCTTTATTGAGGTGGAAGAAGTGCACAACGAGAAAGCCTCAACCGTCCAGCTGCTAGTAAGAATCAAAACAATGAAGAACGCGTAACTGGCGCTTCGCTTTCCATCATGACAGTCTAAGGAATCCCACACCATGGCACGCAAGAAGAAAAGCAGCTCCGCCGACGACATAATTGCCCTGGCTGCGCTAATGCCCTGGTGGCTGGCAGTTGCCTTGGCGTTTGCCGCCTACGCCATGCTGCACGGATACGCCACCGCTCCGGTTGATGTCATCTCCGCCAAACCTGGCGACATGGGTCGTCTGGTCACTAGCCAGATGCTCCGCACCGGCGCCATGGTGGGCCAGTACCTGCTTCCGGTACTCCTACTGCTTGGCGCATTAAGCTCAGTGATCGTACGCCGGCGCAGTAAGACGCTGCTCGCTACGGCCGCCACTGGTGATCAGGCCGACGCCCTGCAAGCCATGCACGCGATGAGCTGGCAGGAGTTTGAACAGATCGTCGGACAGCATTTCCGCAGCCAGGGTTATAGCGTCACTGAGCACGGGGGGCCGGGTCCTGACGGCGGTATCGACCTTGCGTTGGAAAAAGGCGGCGAACGCTTCCTCGTCCAGTGCAAACAGTGGCGGGCTGTAAAGGTCGGTGTGACGATTGTGCGCGAACTCTATGGCGTCATGGCATCCCAGGGCGCGACCGGTGGTTTCGTGATCAGCGCAGGGGCATTTACTGCTGACGCCCAAGCGTTCTCCAGTGGCCGGAACATCGAGCTAATCGATGGCGGACAACTGGCGCGATTAATGCGAGGGAGTGGACCGGAGATAGCACCACGCGCACACCCCGCAACAGCAGCGCAGCCGAGCCCCGGTGGTGTTAAGGCTTGCCCGCTGTGCGGGAACCATATGGTGGTGCGTACTGCCAAGCGTGGCGGCAATACGGGCCAGAACTTCTGGGGCTGTAAGAGATATCCGGCGTGCCGTGGGACACTCTCATACTGAATATTCGCGGGCATCATTTGCCTCGTTGAAGAAGCGACGCAACGCCGCCATATTTTCTATCGCACAAAACAGGGAACGTCACGCAACTTCCTGATTCGTTGACAATTTTTAATGTAGGCCGAGAGGTTCAAAGGCTTGTGACGCGGATCCGCCTCGGGCTTTGAGCCCGCCAGCCAACTCAATTCTAACTACAGTCCACCCGCCGCGCCTGTCTAGGCTGAGACGCGACTTTGGTGGATACGTTAAGGTTCAAGAGCATCTATCACAGCAACGAGGCTCAGCCCCTGTGTAATCCGGATACCGATGACACGACAGAAGCAGTAATCACGCGGATAGCTTCTGAACACAACATGTTGCAACGTATCCGCACTACGGCATGTAACACGTCCGTTTGTCGAACGCGCGAATTCAGGCTGGGAACAAACGAACCCACATGGTACGAACAGACACGACGTCCTGTGGCGTGAACGAGTTGTATCGAGAACTACCCAGACATCTTGCACCTTGCGATGTTGTTAGTAGCAGAAATAACATTTATGCTGATATTCAGCTATTATTGCCAGAGCACACCTGCTTTAGAAGCACGTGGCGACACCACTTTTACGAATGCTACATGCGCGACCGCCGGGCTCCGGCGCTGGAACTCTAGAACAACTAACGCCAGCGTGAATGCTAAATACTGCTCGTATCGACGAGTCATTTACTTTGATGTCAGTCTCGACTGGTTTCCCCGTGTTTGCAACATAGTTTGAGATGAGTTTTCGTTAAATGTTTTAGGGCGAAATTGATTATAAAAACAGTAGGAGAAAAGTTTGGATTTATTTTCAGTCAGTGAATTTGACCCACAGGTAGACCATGTACCACGTGTGCTATATGCATCTCTCGATGACGTTCCTTTAGTAGATGAAGAAAAAGGAAATGTGCTATTCGAGTTTTCTGCTGTGGATAAATCAGAATTCGACGCAATTCCGTCTTCGACAACAGACTGGCAAGCAAAATGGGCGCGAAGGATGAGTAGAGAGGGGCAAAACAGGCCATCGCAGCTGTTTCCAAATATGAGGTTCGTTAATCTCGAAATTTCTCTACCACTGAGAAATATTTCTGCAAAAAGATGGCTGCAAGCGTGGAGAAATCCCGGTGCGGACACGACTTGGTATCAATTCGAGCTGGATTTGAATTCGTCCAAATATTTTGGAAGTGTCAAGGTCTTAGTATATCCCAATCTCTTCCTAGCAGCTTTACCGTTCGGACTGCGATCAGCAAAAAAAGTTACACGTAAGACTGCATCAATTTTAAACGCGGCATTCAATATGGTAAGTTGGCCGTCGGCTACTTCTCTCGAAATAAAGAGCGCTTTGCGCGCTTCAGATGCCGGAGTTTTAGCTGTTCATGATATTGGTCAAGGAAACGCGTGTGGACTCCGAGAATCCCCAAAAACGCCAGTAAATTTGTGGATAGATATCGGTTGTGGGGTCAATCGGAACGCAAAAACAACACCTCCCGGCCTTGTGCTTTGTTACTCATACGAAGCACCAATCCTATTAACCCACTGGGACAAAGATCATTGGTCAGGTGCTAGAAAGGGAGCTCCACCATCGAACCCTGACATATTTTTAAGTCGCACGTGGATTGTTCCACGTCAACGTATCAAGGCTCAGCATTCGAAACTAGCAGACGACATTATATCTGCCGGAGGCCGAATTTTAGTCGTCGATTCAAAGTCCATAGGCGCGTCTAGTGTCCTTAATATACCGATTGAAGACAATCGCCAAATTGAAATTGCACTGGGTCGCGGGACAAATACAAAAGACCCAAATAACTGTGAATGCTTGGTAATTAGAATTATAGATAATATGCCGGATCGAAAGTGGCTGTTACCAGGTGATGTTTCGTACTCGAACATGCCGACCAGTTGGCAAGTGGACTCATATGTAGCCATAGTGGCGTCGCATCACGGCGCAGATGTAGGTCCTACAGGTCTCCCCGGTCCATATAAATCGCAACCGGGTTATTCTGTGCTAGCATTCTCGTTTGGTCCGAACAATGCCCACGGATCGACCTCGGTCAGACATCCTACGCATGCGATGTCATTAAGCTACAACTTACGCGGTTGGGGTCTAACTGCATGGGTTACTGCAGGCGCCTCGGCAGGGGGCGCTGCCGGATGGGCTGCAGTATGCACAGCCGAACATTTACCCCTTCCCGGGACTCATCTACTCGGAAAACTCATCGGGTGGCAAAGTGCCCCGAAAACATCAAGTTTACACCCTCCGTGCCGATCACTATGTACCGCCGCCGTTACCTAATTGCACGACCTTATAAAAGTAGCTTTCAACTGCAGCAATGTATACCTGAAGTTCCAGACTACTATGTCTTTGATCTAGCGGTCGACAAGTAACGGTATAGGAGTCCATCTGCACTCCTATTACCTATTCGCAGTCGGCCGGTTATCCACCCATCGTTCGAGCTTATAGGCAATAAGGTTGTCGGCATATTGCATACGAGGTCAAGAGCCCGCGGTCTGTTGCCACGGCGACCACGATAGGACTGGTCAGTCACCACCCTGCTATAACCAAGAGAACGTTTCTTTCACCTGGCTGCGCCAGGATAATAGGCTTCGGTGCGTAGTTGCCAGGTCTGATGGTTCGTGACGTCCCGCACGTTGCGGTGACGGAACCTGCTAAAGTCTCCTGTGGCAGGTGTGGGATCTGCCTGGCTACACCATCGCATTTTCACTTACACTACGCTGCCTGCCCACGGCAAACCCGCATCGATGCTTGGTGGCAGTGGATAGGTTGAAAGCTTTGTTGACATATGACGCAGGCAGCCTCGATTTGGTGCCGCTCTATACCAACCATCTTGTTTCTACCTGCAGTCGTCTTGAGTAAGAATTTGGGGTGGAGGTCGAAACCGGCGAATCTCTCACCTCTTTTCAATAATCCGGTTACTTTTTTAAAGAATTTGCTTTCTCTACTATATCTTCGAGCTTTGCTCGATGAACGTCAGACAAATTTGGACTATTTCGCAAATTACGTTCCGCCTGTTTCCCTAGGCTTTCAGGTAAGCGCTTTACAACGTCGATGCCTACTTCGACCGATAGCATCCCAACATTGGCAGCAGTCTTTCCGACAAGCTTTGCGACCGAAGCAACCTTATCAACGCCATCGCCATAATTGAAGTCGTTTCGGACATCGTTTAGTGCTTCCTTAATTTTAAAATAGGGGAACTTCATAAACTACCTTTTTTCGACTTGTTTCAATATGAAATCGTAGCCAGGCTTATCCTTTTTCCCCTGGCCTTCGGCAATTTTGATTGCCGTTGATTCGGTCTCGCATTCGACTGGTTTACTGTAAGAAGAATACACATTTTGTTTTCGCATTTCGTAGCGGACGACATATTTAGCCATATTTTTTCTGAGTGTTAATTGTTGGTCTGGTATTACTTCGGGCGTGGCGCAAATTAGCTTAGAGACTGTTTGACCCCTCAAAACGGCCGAGAGGTTCTTGCGTCACGCGCCGAAATTGCGCAATCGCCTCTCGGTTTCGGCGAAAGCCGAGCACGAATGCTAAAGCGAAGCGGGTTGCTCGGAAGTTATTAAACCGTCTCTTAGCGCAAAGTTACCTCTAAGAAGTATCCGGGCAGCAACTCTACCATGTCCTGATGCACCGTGTACACGTCGTCGAAGGCGTTGTTGAAAAAATTGGCCACGGAACCTTGCACAACAGCCGATGGAGCATGAACAATGTAGAGACTGACTTTTCTTGAGGCCAGGAATCGTCGGCATACCATCTGAGCGGCTACGAACTCCTACATGTCAGAGCAGGGGCTGACAGCTACATTGGATCGCAACAGCAGATGCAGCAGCCATCCTGACGAATAAATGCAAATGCGCGAACGCACTCAGCCGAACCGTCACGACAGTCTGTATAGCTGTGTGCGAATCGATGTTCCGGCACTGCATATCTGCCGTCGTTCTCGATAAACTCGCGGCAAAAGCCTTTCTAAACGGTCAGCCGTGCATCGGGCCGGTGGCGATGGCAGCTGGCTCTGCAGTCGCACAAGCCGGAGCTGCTGGTATCTTGTCGTTCGGTGTCTTGGACAGCTCGCTTGCAGTATTTTTAGCTTGAATGACGTAGCCGCTCATCTGGTTGAGTGGCCTTTACTATCAACACTCGTCAACGACTAGGCAGCAACCAGGCAGCTGGGCAACGTCAGGTATGCTACTGAACATTGGCTCAGAAGAGCCTTTCGGTGAGCAACCATCTCATTTCTCAGCATACGTGCGAGACCCGCACGTATGCTGAGGTTGCGGGGCTATGTCAGATGCTTATTTAGCCGCACCGCGAGATCTACATGCAGTCTACGTCCAAAACTCAATATAAATCGTTTATCTTGTTTTTTTGGTTGGCTCGCATGTCCAATACTTGCGGAGCGCGTCCATTAAACTCAAAAATTGTGCGTTAGGATCTGCACCTTTCCAGCGATTGATGAACCTGCACACCACCTGTAGATTGCCACGCTCATAGTGACCACTGCTGTCGATGCGGTCGAGAGATGCCTTCATTTCATCGTCAAAAACCGATGCATTGTCAGGATGAATCAGAAGACCACTAATGGCACAACAGAATTTCTGACGTTCGAGCAGTTCACCCACGTATTCGCTGAACTCATCCTGTGATGTAAACGCGTTGTTCTTATTCTTTATCGTTTGCAGTACCTCTTGGCCGTTCGATGAGTTCGTTGTCTGCTGGGCGGTCTTTACCATACGACGAGCAGTCTGGCCCCATCCGGTGAAAGGTATGAGATCAGTCGGCAGTGTGTTCACTTCGGTTGAGTCGCGTGTAGGACTGGGCTTGCCGAGCCGCAGATACTTCGCGAACTTTATCAACGCGGCGCTATACATGCCATGGCCGGTGCTATCCCTTTCAATGAAGATAGGAAGCTTCTGTACCTCGGATGAGATCGCCTGGAATGTAGAGAAATCCGTGACGGTCGTAAGCGATCCGGTCATGACGGAATTCGAGTTCGCCCATGCGGTCAGTGGACCAGTGACCGCACTGCCGTACTTCTTTATCGACGACTCGGAGAGGCCCTGATCTCGCATCCAATCTTCAAAGGTGCTCATATCTTTTCTAGATCATTAAAGAAAGTAGACTTTACCAGACTGGCAATGTCCCTCGGCAACTATCGCATTTCCCTCTACAGAACGCCAACCGGCAGCGCTGACCCGGCATCGGGGCTGCGTTCCTGCCGGTAGGTCAGAAGGTGTGAAGGCTCTTGACGTAGTAGCAGATACACGATGGCCTAACATCGCGCGGGACTATTGCATTTCTCGCCCAAAGTCGGCTACTGACAAGCGGGAACACCTAATGATTGCTGGGTTGTCGACTAAACTTTACAGGTTACTGGGCCAGGTATATGTCTTAATTGCAACAACTACTTGCAGTCTGCCAGCATCCGGACAACACATGCTTCCTATCACTTACACCAAACGTGTTTTATGTTGTCCGGAATGAGTTGGCATTACATAGATTGGAGTACACGATGGGCTAAGGGTAATCAATGTATTCCTCCGCGTCTCCATACAAAATGTCTTCGTAATTCTCCCGCTCAATGCATAACTCTCGCCGTTCCTCTGCCCATGCATTCATGTGCAACGTTATCTGTGGCATCGCGGAGATGAGATGGTCGATTTTGCTAACAAATGAGTTCATTTTTTGCCGATAAGCCTTTTGCCCACGCCAATAATTGGGCAAGTTGTCAGCTTTGTCTTGTTCAACATTCGTACTTTCTGACCACGTCGAGAGAGAAATTTGGAGACGAATTGAAAGTTCATGCCATGCGTCGCTAATCAAATGCAGATCGTGATGTAAGCAGTAAACCGTGGTTCGAGTAGGCGTGAAGTTCGTTTCGGATAAAATGGTCCCCTCTCCTGGCCAGAACAAGCTTGTACGTACAGGTAACTCGTCGATCGAGTAAAGAACCGTTTGAAAGCTGGACAGCGTTTTTACTAGGTCAGTTGGGTCCGAAATCGCACAGAAATATGTTGCGCTCAACGCGCATTCATCTCCCTCATAAATTTTGCTTGCTGCCTTACCGATCTCGAAAATATTTCGCATCAGTGAAAGTAATTTTTTTTGTAAGTGCGAGTCTAAGGAAGCAAATTTTATCACTACCTCGACCGGCTCGTTATTATCGTCCACGTTTTTTGTAAAGCGCTCGCAAAATTCGGAGAAGGAATTTTTACGATGTCTAGGATTTTTCATTTCTCTTAATTTCTTTGCAATTTCGTGTGGCATATCTATTATCTTCTTAATGTTGAGTTAGGGGATATGCGGACAACAGATGCCTCGTATCACTTAAAAAACTATGTATATCTGTTGTCCGGATTGCTATCGTCCTGAGTTATGGTTATTGGATATCTGAGTCAACCTCAGAACTTGTAATAAATCCCTTTCCCCAAGATTGATTGTTTTTAATCAGATTGTCAGAAACCCGTGCCGCCCACTGGTAGTGAGAAAAATCAACTGAATAATACGCCACACGCCGCTTATTAAGGTCTTTCTTGATCGGCTTGTTCCATACCAATCCCATTTTCTTTAGGATATCGCCAAGCTGGGTCATCGGCTTCAAATCGATGTCATTGCGCAACAATATCCCCAAGAGAGTCTTTATCCGCAGCTTCTCGTGCACACATGTTTTTTTGAATTCCGTAAGATCGTCAGTCTCAATAAGTTTTCCAGCAATGAAGTTTCCAAAATTATCTACGATATTTGCAACCTTCAACAGTTTAAAAAGTAACATCAATTTTTCGTAGTCGGGAGCGATATTATCTTCGTTAGCCATTGAAAGATTTTTCACGTGTTCAATATAATCGGAAAAAAGTTTCATCTTAGGGCGATACCGTCCCGAGTCATCCAAGGCGATAAGTTTTTGTGTTACGGGTTCACCATAGAATTTTTCTATCGAGAATTTCTCAAGTTTAGCTCGTTCAAGGGGATCATTTGAATTGAAATTTTCGATACGCTTCGCTTCCGAATGATTGATCTTATCTGCCTCCACAATGTCCTTGCTGCGAGACTTCTTGATATCACCTTTGGCGATTCTCCGCAATTCGCCGCCGTGCTCTGCTGCTTCAGCATCCTTGTCGATTTCCTTGATCACGCATCCGTTATAGGATTTATGGCTGATAAAATTGGCTCGCAGTTCATTTTTTGATGCATTTTGAATTGACCGTACTTCAGCAAAGAGGGAAAGAAGACCGTCATGGATATCAAAAATCATAAAATCGTCGTCATCGTAATGGATGTGAATGTCACTGAATTCCCCGTTTTCTACGATGGTCCGTTTAATAATGTCGGGTTCGATTTCCAAACTAAATCTTTGTGGAGATATCCACGCTCTCACACGCTTTGGATTCCTAACACGACCCAATTGCTGAGCAATATCAAAGTGGGTGGTAATTTTTGCGTCGAAAAACCCATAAACGCCATCAATCATCTGCGCATCATCGGGAAAGCTAATGTCAATGCCTGTTCCGAGAGATGGAGAGGAAATGGTCACGTCATAATGCAAAATCTCTTCGGCAATATTGCCAATAAATTTTTTTGTATCCGAGTTCTTTGTCGTGTCTGAGGTCACCACCTTAATTTTGCAGCCGGGGCCAATAGCATTCGAAATTACTCTCTTGAATTCCTCGACTTTTTCCTTGGAGTTGCTACACACATAGACTTTCCCGCCCTTTTTTATTTCCTTGATAAGATCGATAAGCAAATGATTTTCATTTTGATAGATTTCCATTGTGCGATTCGGATGCTGGTGACGATTAATAAAAAACTTCGCTGGCATCTCTCCATCGCGTGCCAACGCCAATGAACACAGCGTCAGGTAACTGAGATCCGCATCGCATGCGATCACGGTGGCGGCTTTTTTAATGAGCCGTTGCATCATTAAAAATGATTTACGCCGGTTGCTACCTAATGTATCAGAGGTAAAGTGTGAGAACACCTGTTCGGATTCATCAATAATAATTACATCGTAGTGATTCGCTCGCAAGTCGATGAGGCGTGGAATGCTATCCACACAGATGGCGTAATGCAGTGTTGGAGCGACTTTGTTTCCAGCTTCGTCGAGATAGCACGCAAGACCAATTCTTTTAGCTAAAGAAGAAATTAAAGTGCGCCGATGACCAATCAACAGAACGGATAAGCCTTTCTGTTCGCATTCGTGAAAAATACTGGTCAGTTCGTAAGTTTTGCCCGTGCCCATTGGGCTTCTCACCAGAAGAAATCCGTTCTCAAGCTTGATCTTCCCCAACCGGTTACCGCTTCTCGGTTGAATAATTCGTCCATCATTACTGAAAAACTCTTTATGTTTTTCTTCGTAATACTGGTAGTCTGAGCTCTCCTGAAATTCAATGTAAGCCAAATCCGAATCAATTAAGTTGAAATCATATTCACGGGATTTAGGGTGTTCATGTTTTGGCCAAAAAGTTTTCGCGCATGTGCTACAGTGGACACCTTTAATTCCGGAATGAGACTCCGTTACAAAGGCGCTAGGGTTTTCGTCTTTGTGAAAAGGGCAGTGCAGGCGATCACCCTTCTTTAATTCCTCGAATTTTTCTAGTGCTCCTGAAGCGGTCTGAACTAACTGATGTTCTTCTAACTCGTCGCGAGACTGTGCAGAAAATGGCGAGGATATTTTGCAAGCCGCGTCCATTTTCTCTACACTGGGTTCTTTCTCGGTGCCAAGTGCGATAAGTTCGTTCAACGCATCATTGGACAGTACGTTGCCGAGCACGATCGGCTCGGAATTTTTGTTGCCGTAGAACATTCGGCATGCGTCTTTGCATGCTCCATCCCCTCCGAGAAGGCGAATCCCGCCTGTTAATGCCTGTTCCATTGTCGACGCATCGGTAATAGGATCGATGCAGAAAAAGATGACGCGTGAGCGGTTGTGTTCCGCCGTGCTACTCCATGTAAGATAGACAATTCCTGCATATTTTTTCACGAAGGGGTGATTCAACACATCCTGCAGAGGCATACCCCAATCAATATCAACCGCAATTGCACTGCACGCGATAAAGTTCGCTTTGTTTCTACGACCTTCGTGTTGGGGACAGAACGGATAACCCAGCCTGATGCAGTGGGCAATTTCCTCGATGGTCAAGTCATAGTTCTGGAAGCTAGTAGCTAACAGATGGAAAGAAGCCCTGTCGTCGCTCCGAGGCTTGAAATCGATTTCTTTGTTGATCGCGATCTTCATGAACTTTCTCATTGGTTTTTAAAGCCGGTGGTCTAATGTTCCACCACCGGCTAACGCTATTAGTTGTTATCCGATTTTTTAGATAACATCTCGCTCAACTGCTTTAGGGCGGCGCACATCGCTGTATGCTTGTCGGAGGTGTTGGCCAAATTGCTGGAACGCAGCTTCTTATTGATTTTTGGTCCGCCCATACCGTTGACAGCCATTGCATGTGTGATCAGCGCATGAATCGGAGCCAGGCCCTCGTTGTAGAGCGTGATTGAAACCTCATCCCACATGTCGGTGAGCTTTTTCCAGGCGTGTTCGTCGATACCAGCAGGGCGCTTGGAGCGACCGGCCAGTACGGACAAGTTCATTGCGCCGTCAGCTTTACAGAGCATTTCGAGAGGTGTGTTTTCGGCGTTCGCAATCGGTTCGAAAAAGACCGAACCGTTTGCAGCGAGAGAACAGACCGTCTTCACAGTCACGTCGCTAGG
>NZ_JBIMES010000016.1:0-89591 GCF_051262535.1 Massilia sp. CMS3.1
GATGGTGATGCCGCGTGCCTTCTCTTCCGGCGCTGCATCGATCTGGTCGTATGCTTTTGCTTCGCCGCCGAATTTCTTCGACAGGACGGTAGCGATTGCTGCGGTCAGCGTGGTCTTGCCGTGGTCAACGTGTCCGATGGTACCGACGTTGACGTGCGGCTTGTTCCGCTCGAATTTACCTTTTGCCATTTTGATCTTCCTTTAAAAGAACGATTTACTGTGTTTTATTGTTCGCCCCGGCAGTGACGTCACCACCGGGGCGTAATACTTTTATTACTTCGACTTGGCGGTGACGATCGCGTCGATCACGTGCTTAGGCGCTTCCGAATAGTGCTTGAATTCCATCGTGTAGGTTGCACGGCCCTGGGTCGCCGAACGCAGCGAGGTCGAGTAACCAAACATTTCCGACAGTGGCACTTCGGCTTTGATGATCTTGCCGCCGCCGCCTGGGATTTCGTCCATGCCCTGCACCATACCGCGGCGGGACGACAGGTCGCCCATCACGTTACCGGCGTAGTCTTCCGGCGTTTCCACTTCGACCGACATCATCGGCTCGAGGATGACTGGCGATGCTTTACGGCAGCCGTCCTTGAATGCCATCGAACCGGCCATACGGAACGCGTTCTCGTTCGAGTCGACGTCGTGGTACGAACCGAAGGTCAGCGTGACTTTCACGTCGACGACCGGGTAACCAGCCAGCACGCCCGAGGTCAGGGTTTCGCGCACACCTTTTTCGACTGCAGGGATGTATTCGCGTGGAACCACACCGCCCTTGATGGCGTCGACGAATTCGAAGCCCTTGCCCGGCTCTTGCGGCTCGATCGTCAGGACGGCGTGACCGTACTGACCACGACCACCCGACTGCTTGACGAACTTGCCTTCGACGTCGGTGACGGCCTTGCGGATGGTTTCGCGGTAGGCAACCTGTGGCTTGCCGACGGTCGCTTCGACGCTGAATTCGCGCTTCATGCGGTCAACGATAATTTCCAGGTGCAGCTCGCCCATACCACCAATGATGGTCTGGCCCGATTCTTCATCGGTACGCACGCGGAACGACGGATCTTCCTGTGCCAGACGGTTCAGGGCCAGGCCCATTTTTTCCTGGTCGGCCTTGGTCTTCGGCTCGACAGCCTGCTGAATGACCGGCTCAGGGAAGACCATCTTTTCCAGCGTGATGACCGACGAAGGATCGCACAGGGTTTCGCCCGTGGTCGCTTCTTTCAGGCCGACCGCAGCGGCGATGTCGCCGGCGTGGACTTCCTTGATTTCTTCGCGCTGGTTCGCGTGCATCTGCAGAATACGGCCGAGACGCTCTTTCTTGCCCTTGATCGGGTTGTAGACGGTGTCACCCGACTTGATCATGCCCGAATAAACGCGGAAGAAGATCAGCTGGCCGACGAACGGGTCGGTCATGATCTTGAATGCCAGCGCCGAGAATTTCTCGTCGTCGGCAGCGCGGCGGGTGACCGGCTGGTCGTCTTCGTCCGTACCGCCGACTGGTGGAATGTCGACTGGCGATGGCAGGTACTCGATCACGCCGTCGAGCATGGCTTGCACGCCCTTGTTCTTGAAGGCGGTGCCGCACATCATCGGGACGATTTCCGACGCGATGGTACGCTGGCGCAGGGCGGCCTTGATCTCTTCTTCCGAGAGGTCGCCTTCTTCCAGGTACTTGTTCATCAGCTCTTCGGTCGCTTCAGCAGCGGTCTCGACGAGCTTTTCACGCCATTCGGCAGCCTGCTCAGCCAGCTCAGCCGGGATCTCGCGGTAGTCGAACTTCATGCCCTGCGACGCGTCGTCCCAGTAGATGGCTTTCATCTTAACGAGGTCGACCACGCCCAGGAAGTTCTCTTCCGCGCCGATCGGGATCTGCAGAGGAATCGGGTTGGCCTTCAGGCGCGCGCGCATCTGCTCGTAGACCTTGAAGAAGTTCGCACCGGTACGGTCCATCTTGTTGACGAAGGCCAGACGCGGCACTTTGTACTTGTTAGCCTGGCGCCACACGGTTTCCGACTGTGGCTGCACGCCGCCGACTGCACAGTAAACCATGCAGGCGCCGTCGAGCACGCGCATCGAGCGTTCGACTTCAATCGTGAAGTCAACGTGGCCCGGGGTGTCGATGATGTTGATGTGGTGCGGCTCGAAATTGTTGGCCATACCTTTCCAGAAGCAGGTCGTCGCTGCCGAGGTAATGGTAATGCCGCGTTCCTGCTCCTGCTCCATCCAGTCCATGGTCGCGGCGCCATCGTGCACTTCGCCGATCTTGTGGTTCACGCCGGTGTAGAACAGGACGCGTTCGGTGGTGGTGGTTTTACCAGCATCGATGTGAGCGGAAATACCGATATTGCGGTAGCGCTCAATGGGGGTCTTGCGTGCCATAATTTTTCCTAAATCTTTTAATGGACAAAACCGGGCGGCATTTTGGAAAACAAAATGTGCCCGGCCTGAACAACAGATACTGCTTGTGTGCTTAGAAGCGGAAGTGCGAGAACGCTTTGTTCGCTTCAGCCATACGGTGCACTTCGTCACGACGCTTCATCGCACCGCCGCGCATTTCGGCCGCTTCCATCAGCTCACCGCCGAGGCGTTGTGGCATGGATTTTTCGCTGCGCTTGTTTGCGGCTTCGCGCAACCAACGCATGGACAGCGCCATACGACGGACCGGACGAACTTCCACTGGCACCTGGTAGTTGGCGCCGCCGACACGGCGGGATTTCACCTCGACCATTGGCTTGCAGTTGTTGATCGCGGCCGCGAACACTTCCAGCGGGTCCTTGCCCGATTTGGTCTGGATATGCTCGAACGCACCGTAGATGATGTTTTCAGCGACCGACTTTTTGCCGGACAGCATCAGAACATTGACGAACTTGGCGACATCCGTGTTGCCGAATTTTGGATCTGGCAGGATCTCGCGCTTGGGTACTTCACGACGACGTGGCATTTCAATTCCTTCCTATCTTCAGTTGAGTGCTGAATCAGCACTCGCGAGGGCCATCATGACCGCTCACTTACTCGACCTGTCGGCCGGCTCAACTTAACTTTTAAATGTGACCTCGATGTGACGAGATCCCAGGATTACTTCTTGGCAGCCTTCGCACGCTTCGCGCCGTACTTCGAGCGAGCTTGCTTACGGTCTTTGACGCCCTGGGTATCCAGTGCACCGCGAACCATGTGGTAACGCACACCCGGCAAGTCTTTTACACGACCGCCGCGCAGCAGGACAACGCTGTGCTCTTGCAGGTTGTGGCCTTCACCGCCGATGTACGAAATGACTTCGAAACCGTTGGTCAGGCGAACTTTGGCGACCTTACGCAGAGCCGAGTTCGGCTTCTTTGGGGTCGTGGTGTACACACGGGTGCAGACACCGCGCTTTTGCGGGCAGTTTTCCAGTGCCGGCGACTTGCTCTTCACAACCGCGGCAACGCGCGGCTTGCGAATCAGTTGATTGATGGTTGGCATCGTTCCTAATCCAACAAAATACTACAGTTGATAACCCGGACAAGCCTGCCCGGGGACTGAAACCTAGTCTTGAATCGTCTGACAGCGGAGGCGACGAAAGCCACTCACCGAAGGAGCGGCTGCGAATGCGTAAGCGATGTGCAGAATAAATCGAGAACTCGCGAGTATAGACTTGTCGCAAACTCCGGTCAACCGATTTGCTGATTTAGTGGGCAGCCTCAGGGCCGCCGCGCCGCACGCCTGTGGTAGTGCTGACACAATCAGGGCCGAGTCCGGCGCCGGATGCCCGGCAGGGAAATAGCTCTTGCGCCAGTAAAAGCCGGATAATAGCCGACTTTCCCCCGCCCCCCTTCCCGATGCGAACCTTGCTGCGCCCTGCCCACCTACTCCTCGTGCTCACTTACCTGGTGCTGTCGGCGGTGCCTTTCTTTCCGCTGACCCTAGGCTTGCCCGTCGCGCGCCCGGCCCAGCTGGCGGGCATGGCCGTGTTCGCCTGGATCGCCGCCTGGGCCCTGTTCAAGCGCCCGGCGTATTTTCATTGGCTGTTGCTGCCGGCGTTTATCGCGCTGCCGGCGGAACTCTACCTGTACCTGTATTACGGCCAGGGTATTTCGACCCACCATCTGGGCATCATGGCGGAAACCAGCCCGCTCGAGGCCATGGAATTTTTGGGTGCGCGTGCCTGGCTGATGCTGGGCGTGATGGTGGGCGTCGTCGCCTGGTGGGCGGGGACTTGGCGCGCGGCGCTGGCAACGCGCGAGCTCGACTGGAATGACCGCTCGCGCCCGCTGGTGCTGGGGCTGCTGCTGATAACTGCTGGATTGTTTGCCTACGGCCAGAAAGCCGGGGTGACTGGCGCGCCGGCCAAGCCGCCTGTATCGGACAAATCGCGTTTCGTCGCACCCGGCGCCAGTTCACCCTTGCCCGCTTCCGCCCTGCCGCGCCTGCCGCGCCTGCCGCGCTGGGCGCAGCCGCCGTTCGAGGTGAAGGCGTTTGCCCAGTCCTGGCCCTTCGGCGTGGTGGCGCGCGGACTCGATTTTTATAAGGAGCGTGTCTACCTGGCCGACTTGCACCGGCGCAGCGCCGCATTTCGTTTCAACGCCAGCCAGGCCGACCCGGCCAATGCGCCGGACGTGATCGTGATGGTGCTGGGCGAATCGGCGCGTTTCGACCGCTGGAGCCTGAACGGCTATGCACGTCCGACCAATCCGCTGTTAATGCAGGAACCGAACCTGGTGATGATGAAGGACCTGATTACCTCGGTCTCGGCCACGCGCCTGTCGGTGCCGGTCATCATTTCACGCAAACCGGCGATGCAGAGCCTGAAGGACGGTTTTACCGAAAAATCCTTCCTTACCGCGTTCAAGGAAGCCGGCTATAAAACCTTCTGGCTGTCGAACCAGATCTCGTTCGGCAAATTCGACACCCCCGTCTCCGTGTTCGCCAAGGAAGCGGACAAGGTCGAATTCCTGAACCTGGGTGGCTTTACCGACAATTCGAATTACGACGAGGTGCTCTTCAACCCGTTTGCGCGCGCACTGGCCGACCCCGCGCAGAAAAAACTGATCGTGCTTCACACGCTGGGCAGCCACTGGAATTACGCCCACCGCTACCCGGCGCGTTTCGACCAGTGGCAGCCGTCGCTGGTGGGCGTGCATAAGCCGGTACTCACCGACACCGCGATGGAGCCGCAGCTGAACAACAGCTACGACAATTCGATTTTATATACGGACTGGTTCCTGGCCCAGCTGATCGGCAGCCTGAAGACATCCGACAAGGCCGCGGCGCTGATGTACGTTGCCGATCACGGCCAGGTCCTGTTCGACGGCGCCTGCCGCCAGGTTTTCCATGGCCACAATAACCAGTACGAATTCCACGTGCCCGCCTTTGCCTGGTATTCCGATGCCTACGGCGCACGCTTTCCGGACAAAATCGCCCAGTTGCGCGCGCACCGCGCGGCGCCCCTGTCGACCGAGAACATCTTCCACACGCTGGTCGACCTGGGAGATATCCGCTATCCGGGCGAAACGCTGGACCGTAGTATCGCCAGCGCGCAGCTGGTGCGGCATAAACGCTATGTCGACAGTTATGGCTGGACCGATTACGACAATGCACGGATGGAAGGCGATTGCCGCGAGGTGATCGACAAGGGGACGCCGCTGCCGCGCAAGTGAAGGCGCAACGCCGCACCCGGTCGCCCAGCTCAACAATAACCATTTGTCGGTTTTTCTTACATACCGCTCGTCCAGTCGTCGACTTGGCCGACCTGCAAGCATTGCACCGGCCCCGTCCGTCATAGCACATCCAGTGCACCTCATATGCAATTGGCATATTTTATGCATGGGCCTCCCTCGCTACACAAACGGCCGCCTTGAGCGCCAACACAGCGCATCCAGTGCGACCACCTCTTCTAAACAGCACTGTCAGGCTCTCATCGAGCCGGCAGATTGGGGGATCATGATGTCGACTACATGCGCTGAAAGAACTGCGGGACGGGCCCGGGCTGGGCTGTCTCTGTCCATACTGTTGGGCATGGCAACGCCCTTCGCCGCGGCCGATTCAATACCGGTTGCAATGCTAGACCCGAACCTGCAAGTGACGACCTATGTTGGCGCGGGGCTGGTCCAGCCGATCGGGATTGCCTTCATTGGTGCGAACGACGCACTCATCCTGGAGAAGGGGTCCGGCCAGGTCAAGCGGGTGATCAATGGCGTGCTGCAGCCGACGCCGGTGCTTGACCTGCATGTCAATTCCGCGTCCGAACGCGGCTTGCTTGCCATCGCACTGCATCCGAGTTTTCCGATCGTACCGACCGTCTACATACGCTGGACCGAAAGCTCGACCGGCGCCGACACCGCGGTTCTCTCGGAAGTTGCGCAATTGGGCAACCGGGTCGACCGGTATATCTGGAACGGCACCACCCTGGTCAGTGACCCCCGCTTTGCAACCATACGCCTGCGCGCCAGGCAGACCGACAATCTTCCGGTCCCCGGGCATGCGGATGCGGTCAACCTGGTGGAGCGGGG
The DNA here is from genome assembly GCF_051262535.1 of Massilia sp. CMS3.1. Classification (NCBI taxonomy): domain Bacteria; kingdom Pseudomonadati; phylum Pseudomonadota; class Betaproteobacteria; order Burkholderiales; family Oxalobacteraceae; genus Massilia; species Massilia sp. CMS3.1. The sequence continues at coordinate 6,486 of NZ_JBIMES010000016.1, forward strand.
CAACCACAATGGCGGCCCGATCCGTTTTGGCCCCGACGGCAAGCTGTATGTTTTTACGGGCGACCTTGGGCGGCGCGGCCAGATGCAGAACCTGCCCAACGGGCCGTTCCTGACGCCGTCGTTCGTCGACGATACATTTGGCGGCCCGGCGCCGGATGCCGCCCACCTCTCCGGTGTGGTCCAGCGCTTCAATGACGACGGCAGCACGCCGTCCGATAATCCGTTCTTCGCGGCCGGCGGCTCTCTGGGCGGGAACGTCGGGGCGACGCTCCAGACGGTGTTCTCCTACGGCCATCGTAACGGCTTCGGCATGGCCTTCGACCCGGTGGGCGGCTTCCTCTGGCTGACTGAAAATTCCGATGACGCGTTCAGCGAACTGAACCGGGTGGTGCCAGGCATGAACGGCGGCTGGATCCAGACCATGGGTCCCTTGAGCCGCATCGCGCAGTTCAAGCAGATCGAGACCACGATGTTCGGCAGCTCGCTGCAGCAGGTGCGCTATCCGCCCACCCGCATCGCCTATACCCCGAGCCTCGCCCGGTCGCGCATGTTCATGCTGCCCGGTGCGACCTATGTCGATCCCGAGTTCAGTTGGCGCTACGAGGTCGGGCCGTCGGGCACCGCGTTCGTGCGCGGCAGCGCGCTCGGCCCGGAGTACGACGGCACCTTGTGGATGGGTTCGGCGCGCCCCTTCGCCCCGACCGGCACCACCGGCGGCAGCCTGTACCGGCTGCGCCTGACGCCGGACCGGCTCGCCGTCAACGTCAGTGGAGACGTGCGCCTGGCTGACAAGGTCGCCGACAACCTGAACAAGTTCGAACCGACGGAAAGCGAGACTTTGCTGATCGGCCGGGGCTTCGGCGTCACGCCCGCGATCGAGCAGGGACCGGACGGCAACCTGTATGTCGTCTCCATTACCGACGGTGTCGTGTACCGCATCAGCCGCGCCAACCCTGCATTGAGGAGGAAATAATGAGAACAGCAATGAAGCAATTTACCGGTGCCGTGGCCGCTGCACTCGTCTTTGCGGTCGTGCCTGCCCACGCCATACCGGTGGTGAATGGCGACTTCGAAGCGGGCATGACGAACTGGACCGTTGTCGACCAAATCGGAAGCGCGGGCAGTTTTGTGCTGCAGTCCGGCACGACCAGTCCGGTGAACGGCATGGCCGTACCGGCACCACCGGGCGGAAGCAATGCCGCGATGACGGACGGGCAAGCTGGCGGCAGTCACGTGCTTTACCAGGATTTCCTGCAGGCCACGGCGGTCGGATCGGCGCGGCTGAGTTTTGACCTGTTCATCGGCAACCGGGCGGAGGCGTTCTTCGTGCCCGATCCGCTCACGCTCGACTGGGCGACGACAGTGCTGAACCAGCAGGCCCGGGTCGATATCCTGGCCGGCGGCAGCGATCCGTTCAGCCTGGCGGCAAGCGACGTGCTGCTGAACCTGTTCGCAACCGGTCTCGGCGACCCGCTCGTGTCCGGCTACACCCACTTCGAGATCGACATCACTGAGTTTCTCAACGCTCACCTCAACCAGACCTTGCGCTTGCGCTTTAGCGAGGTCGACAACGTCAACATGTTCCAGTTCGGCGTGGACAACGTGGCGCTCGACATCGGCGAGCCGGGTGAAGTTCCCGAACCGGGGGCGTGGATGCTGATCCTGGCGGGGGTGGCGGCCGGCGCGCTGTCCCGGCGGCGCGCTGTACAGCCTTAGGCTGCTTGGGATCCCGGGACGCTATCGTGCGTCCCGGGTTTTTCTTTACAGTCGCGCACCCTCGGTTTCCCATTGCAAGCCAAGACATGCGCCCCCGCCTCCGGCCGCCCGAGGTAGCCGGTCAACCACGCCGCCACCCGCTGCGCCTTCTGTTCGATCTCCGCGCCAAACCCCTGCACGCCCAGCAAGGCGATGCCGTTCGTGCGGTCCAGCACCCCGGGTGCCAGCGCCAGCCGTCCGTCGTCATCACGCCCGATGCAGTGCGGCGCGAGACGGTGCTCCAGCAAGCTGGCCAGCACCAGGTTGTGCGAAGACACCAGCACCATCGAACGCGCCGCCAGCGTGTCGAGCACGGCCGCGGAAGCGGCAACCGACTCCACGTGGTTCGTGCCCCTGAAAATCTCGTCGATCAGGCAGACGCCCGGATGCGGTCCGTCGGCGGCGGCCAGCAGCGCCTGGGCGCGCGCCAGTTCGCTCATGTACAGGCTTTGGCCGCCCTGCAGCGAATCCTCGTTCTGCATGCTCGCGTAGACGGGCAGCGTCGGCAGCCTGGCACTTCGCGCATAACAGATGCCGAAGGCGCGCGCCAGCACCAGGTTCAGGCCCAGCATGCGCAAGAAAGTGCTTTTGCCGACGCCGTTTGGCCCCGAGATGAAAGCGCCCTGCCCTTCCAATCCAATCGACAGCCCGGTGGGCGCTGCCAGCAGTGGGTGAATCCCATCCTCGATGACCAGTTCGCCCTCGGCGGCGGTATCGCTCCAGCACCAGCCTGTGTTCGCCAACAGGTGGCGCGCCAGTGCGGCATCGGCTTCGAGCGCGGCGCAGTGCATCCAGCAGGTTTGCAGGAAAGCGCGCTCACGCAGCACGAGCGCATGCGTCCTGAAGTAATGCCTGACGTTGGCCAGCGCGAACCAGTCGCCGTAAGCGCCGCCATCGGGACTGAAGCGGGCAACAAGCGAGCGCGACAGGCTGTGGTTGAGGCGGCCGGCGTACCCTGCCGCATCCGGCATCCCCCCGGGCGCCTCCCTGCCCAGGCGCGACGCCGCTCCCAGCAGCAGCTGGACCGTCTTCAATGAGCGACTCCAGGCTTCGACGCGCTCGTGGTAGCGCATCTGCAGCGCAATCAGGGTGTACAGCACGGCGGCCGAGGCGATCCAGGCAAGCGGGCTGAGGATCACTGCGGCGATCGAGCCGATCAAGGCCAGCGGCAGCAGCCAGCGCCAGCCGAGCCAGCCTGGCGGCATGAGCGCCTTGCCCTCGAACAGCAGGGCCGCGATCTCCGTGTCCGCCTCGCGTAGCGTACGCAAGGCTTCCTTGAGCGCGTCAATGCGCGTTGGCTCGTCCTGCAGGGCGCGCAGGCGATGGGCCAGCGCGGCGCGCTCCGGGTCGCTCAGTCCCGTGCGCAAGCGCCGGTACAGCTCCTGGCGTCCGGCGATGCTGACCTCGTTCGACACGCCGGCCAGCCAGGGCGCCAGCAATAAATCCTGCCAGGTCTGGTCATCGAGGACGAAGCCGTCCGGGTCTGCGCTCACGCGCTGCAGCTGCGCCACGTCGCTGTCGGCGAACGGGTAATCGATCGGCGTGGAGGGCGGCAGGGCAAGCCAGGCGCGCATGGCGTCGCTGGCCTTTCTCGCGTTGTCGAGCAGCGGTACGGCGAAGTTGGGCACTGGAAGGTCCTGGGAAGGGAGGGATGTCCGGGTTCCACATATGGACAAGTTGACAAAATTCAACACTGTCGGAGTGATGCTGCGGCGGAGCGTGTCCAAATGTTCGTTCCCTCACATACCGGCGCTCACCCATCTGTCAGGATTGGTCAACCGACATTTACCCAATTTAACTAACTGAAAAGGAACGCACGATGAAACACCCGCTCGCGGCAACCCTGATGACCATGGCAGTAAGCGGCGCCTTTGCCCAGCAGGGCGACGGCACCCAGGTCTCTCTCAGCAACAATATTTTCAAGCCGAACAAGGTCGAGGCAACGCTTGATCGCATGCGCGGCATCAAGGCGCCGCCGGGCTTCACGGTCACGCCTTTTGCGACCGGATTGAAGAACGCACGCATCATCGCGGTGGCGCCAAACGGCGACGTGTATTTGTCGCGGCGCGACCAGGGCGACGTGCTGCTGCTGCGCGACGCGAATGGCGACGGCCGCGCCGACGGCGCCCCGATCCAGGTGGCGAACCGCGCCGGCGCCCACGGCCTGGCGATCCGCGACAACAAGCTGTACCTGATCACGGTGAAGGAAGTGTTCGTGGCTGACATCAAGCCGGACGGGCGGCTGGGCGCATTGACCATGCTGATCGGCGACCTGCCCGACAGTGGCCAGCACCCGAACCGCACGCTCGCCTTCGGTCCGGACGGCATGCTGTACATCAGCGTCGGCAGCACGTGTAACACCTGCAACGAGAGCAATCCGGAAAACGCGACGCTGTTACGCGCGTCCCCGGACGGCAAGCAGCGCAGCATCTTCGCCAGCGGCCTGCGCAACCTGATCGGCTATGCCTGGCATCCGCAGACGGGCGAACTCTGGGGCCTGGACCACGGCATCGACTTCCTCGGCGATAACGAACAGAAGGAAGAGCTGAACAAGATCGAGATGGGCAAGCAGTACGGCTGGCCGCACGTGTACGGCGCCAATGAGATTTACCCGCAGAGCACCCCGGTGGGCGGACTCACCAAAGAGCAGTGGCGCGACCGCAGCACGCCGATGGTGATGGGCTATACGGCGCACGCGGCGCCGATGCAATTCGTGTTCGCCGCGCAAAGCGCCTTCCCGCTTGAATACCGGGGCGACGCCTTCGCGACCATGCGCGGCTCCTGGAACCGCGCCCAAGCGTCCGGCCACGAAATCGTGCGCGTGCGTTTCGAGAACGGCCAGCCGAAAGCGATCGAACCCTTCGTCACCGGTTTTCTCACCGATGGCGGCAAGACCCATATCGCGCGTCCCGTGGGCCTGGCGTTCGCGAAGGACGGCGCGCTACTGATGGCGGACGATGCGAATGGCGTGGTCTACCGCGTCGCGTATACGGGCAGCGGCGCTGCGCCGGCCGGTGCGGCCGCCATGCCGCCTGCCGGTCCCATGAAGGAGCAGGCGAATAAGGGCAATGGCGTGCCGCTGGCGAACAAGCGGGCCGAGACGCAATCGTCAGGCGTTGTGTCCGTCAGCTCGCCGAGTTTCCGCCACAACGGCATGATGGACCAGAAGTACAGCGAGTATGCCGACGGCGTCTCGCCGGCGCTGTCGTGGAAGGCGGTGCCGAACGCAAAGTCGTACGCCATCGTGATGGAAGACCCGGACGCGAAACCGGTCACGCCGTTCGTCCACTGGCTCGCCTGGAACATCCCGGCGACTGTCACCAGCCTGCCCGACGGCGTGCAGGAGCAGCCGCGCCTCACCGACCCGGACGGCGTCCTGCAGGGCCGCAACACGCGCGGTTCGATGGGCTACTACGGGCCGAAGCCGCCGGTAGGCGAGCCGGCGCACCATTACCACTTCCAGGTCTATGCGCTCGATACGATGCTCGAGGTGCCGTTTGGTTCCGATCGCGATACGCTGCTCAAAGCCATGCAGGGGCATGTGATCGGCAAGGGGGAGGTGGTTGGGAAGTATGGGCAGAAGCAGAAGCCGCAGAAGTGATGTTTTTTAGTTCGTGGGGCTGTTGCCTGCACTGAGCCTTTAGAACACTGCAAACACGCGGGCACCCCTGTGTCCGCGTACGTACGCCCTCCCCCGTCCGGACACGCCGGACACCCGTCCGCCCCTTCGAGCACCCAATCAAATCAAGCACTTACCCCCTGGCACGGATCGTGCAATAACGACAGCATTCACGTCGTTACCGAAACCACCATGATCCGCGAACCATCCGCACAAGACGCTGTCCTGACCGCCCCACCGGGACAACAACGCAAGCGCCGCGCCGTCTGGATTGGCGCCGCCGTGGCCCTGAGCGCCGTCACCGCCCTGCTGCTCTCGAGCTGGAGCAAGAGCGAACACTCCGTCAACGCCAGCCGCCTGCGCATCGCCGACGTCGGCCGCGGCACCCTGGTGCGCGACGCTTCCGTCAACGGGCGCGTGGTCGCCGCCGTCAGCCCGACCCTGTTCTCCACTGCCCCGGCCACCGTCAACCTGAAAGTGGCCGCCGGCGACACGGTGAAACGGGGCGACGTGCTGGCCGTGCTCGAGTCGCCAGACCTGTCCGACGCCTTGAAACGCGAACAGTCGAGCTATGAACAATTGAAAGCCGAAGTCGCGCGCCAGCAGATCCTGTCGCGCAAACAAAAGCTGCTGGCCCAGCGTGAAGCCGACGTCGCCGAGATCGACCGGCTGTCGGCCCAGCGCACCCTGGAGCGCTACGAGAGCGTGGCGCAAGTCGGCGTGATCGCCAAGATCGACTATCAAAAGGCGAAGGATGCGCTGAATTCGGCCGGCATCCGCGCCCGGCACGCCACGCAGGCGGCCACGCTGGAAGGCGACGACGTGGCCCTGGCGATTCGCACCAAGGGCAACGAGATGGAACGCGCGCGCCTGTCGATGGCCAATGCCCAGCGCCGCGTCGACGAACTCACCGTGCGCGCCCCGGTCGACGGTTTCATCGGCACCCTGAACGTGCAGAACCGGATGGTGGTCGCCGCCAACGCGCCCCTGATGACGCTGGTCGACCTGTCGCGCCTCGAAGTCGAACTCGAAGTACCGGAGACCTATGTATCGGATATGGGCATCGGCATGACCGCCGAAATCGCCCTGCCCGCGGGAACCGCGACCGGCAAGCTGGTCGCCCTGTCGCCGGAAGTCGTGAAAAACCAGGTGCTGGCGCGCGTGCGTTTCGACGGCGCCCAACCGAAAGGCCTGCGCCAGAGCCAGCGTGTCACGGCGCGCCTCCTGATCGAAGAAAAGCCGAACGTGGTCATGCTGCCGCGCGGACCATTCGTGGAAAGCGAAGGCGGACGCTTCGCCTATCGCGTGGAGAACGGGGTCGCTGTGCGCACCCCGATCCAGTTAGGGGCGACCAGCATCTCGGCCGTCGAAATCGTTTCCGGCCTGAAGCCGGGCGACAAGGTCGTCGTCGCCGGTACCGACACCTTCGAGAACGCGGCCCGCGTCTCGATCAATGAATAAAAAACTTCTCCTGAAAGGACATCCCATGCTGCGCATGACCAAGCTCTCCAAGGTGTACCGCACCCACATGATCGAGACCCACGCGCTGCGCGGCTTCGAGATCCAGGTTAACAAGGGCGAATTCGTCACCGTCACCGGCCCCTCGGGCTCGGGCAAGACCAGTTTCCTGAACATCGCCGGCCTGCTCGAAGAATTCACGACCGGAGAATATGTGCTCGACGGCGTCAACGTGCAGGGCATGAACGACGATGCCAGAAGCCGCCTGCGCAACGAAAAGCTCGGTTTCATCTTCCAGGGTTTTAATTTGATTCCGGATTTGAACCTGTTCGACAATGTCGACGTACCGCTGCGCTACCGCGGCTTCAACGCCGCCGAGCGTAAGGAGCGCATCGAAGACGCGCTGGCCAAAGTCGGCCTGGCCTCGCGCATGAAGCATTTCCCGGCCGAGCTGTCGGGCGGCCAGCAGCAGCGCGTGGCGATCGCGCGTGCGCTGGCCGGCTCGCCGAAACTGCTGCTGGCCGATGAACCGACCGGTAATTTAGACACGCAAATGGCGCGCGGCGTGATGGAGCTGCTGGAAGAGATCAACGCGGCCGGCACCACGATCCTGATGGTCACGCACGATCCGGAACTGGCCGTGCGCACGACCCGCAACGTGCACATCATCGACGGCCAGGTGTCGGACCTGGTGCGCAAGGGGCCGACGCTGGCCGTCCATGCCGGCACCGGCGTGGTCTGAGGAGCGGCCATGTTCAACTACTACTTCAAGCTCGGCCTGCGCAGCCTGCGCCGCAATCCGGCCCTCACCGCCCTGATGGTGCTGACGCTGGCCGTCGGCGTGGCCGCCAGCGTCTCGACGCTGACGATCCTGCACATGATGTCGGGCGACCCGATCCCGCACAAGAGCGAGCGCCTGTTCGTGCCGATCTTCGACGTGGCGCCGCTGGAGGGCTATAACCCCGGCCAGAAACTGCAGGAAAACCAGGTCACCTACCAGGACGTGATGAACCTCCTGAAAAGCGGCCAGGGCGAACGGCGCACCGGCTTGTACGGCATCGCCGCGCCGATCGAACCGCCACGCAAGGACTTGCCCGTGTTCTCGGCAACCGGCATGGCCCCGACACGCGACTTCTTCGCCATGTTCGACGTCCCCTTCCTGCGCGGCCAGACCTGGAGCGCGCAGGATGACGAACGCGGCGCCGACGTCGTTATCCTGAGCCGCGACATCGCCGAGAAACTGTTTGGCGCCACCGACCCGGTCGGCCAGCGCATCAACGTGATGGGTTCCCCGTTCACGGTCGTCGGCGTGATCGACAAGTGGGCGCCCCAGCCGCGCTACTACAAGCTGGTCGGCGGCGAGCAGTTCGGCAAAGGCGAGGACTTCTTCATTCCGCTGGCCAGTGCCATCCGTCACGAGACCACCCACAACGGCGGCATGAATTGCTCCGAACGTTCCGAACCCGGCTTCCAGGGCATCCTGCGTTCGAACTGCACCTGGCTCCAGTTCTGGTTCGAGACCGCCTCCGCCAGCGACCGCGCCCGGCTGCAGGACTACATCGACAGTTACGCCGCCGAGCAGCGCAAACTCGGCCGCATGAAGCGCGCCGCGCCGAATAGCCTGTTCGACGTGAACGAGTGGATGGAAGAGCGCGAAATCGTCGGCAAGGACACCAAACTGTCGGCCTGGCTGGCCTTCGGCTTCCTGCTGCTGTGCCTGGTGAACACCATCGGCCTGTTGCTGGCGAAGTTTTCGGTGCGCGCCGCCGAAGTCGGCATCCGCCGCGCGCTGGGGGCCTCGCGCCGCGAGATCTTCCGCCAATTCCTGGTCGAGAGCGCAGTGGTCGGTCTGGCCGGCGGTGTGCTCGGCCTGGCGCTCTCCTTCGGCGCCCTGGCCCTGATCGCGATGCAAAGCAGCGAAGTGGCTGCCGTGGCGCGCATGGACCTGACGATGCTCGCCTTTACCTTTGCGATGTCGGTGTTCGCAGCGGTGCTGGCCGGGCTGCTGCCGACCTGGCGCGCCTGCCAGGTCACGCCCGCCCTCCAACTCAAATCACAGTAAGCGAGAGAGACAATCATGGAAATCCGTCCCATCCTGTCCGCGCTCCTGCGCAACAAGACCGGCGCCATCCTGGTCGCGCTGCAGGTGGCGCTGAGCCTGGCGATCCTGGCCAACGCGCTGCACATCGTCGGCGAACGGCGCAGCGCGGCAGCGCGCCCGAGCGGCGTCGCCGAAGAACAAGCGGTGTTCTCGATCCAGGTACGCAACCTGTCCTCGGGCGGCCCCGAGCAGCAGCTGGCGACGCAAAAACGCGAAGCCGAGGTGATTCGAGCCGTGCCTGGCGTGGTGTCGGCGGCCAACATCAATCAGATCCCCTTGTCGCAATCGGGCTGGAATAGCAGTGTCGCCGTCGACCGCAAGCAGGTCGACGAAACGGCGCCGTCTTCGCTCTACTTTTCGCCCGATTCCTTGATCAAGACCTGGGGTTTGAAACTCGTCGAAGGGCGCGACTTCCTGCCGAGCGAGTACATGGACGTCGATGCGAATACGGACGTCACGCCACGCCACGTGATCCTCACCAGGGCGCTGGCCGAGAAGATGTGGCCGGGCCTGCCGGCGGTCGGCAGGCACATGTACTTCGGTACCGGCGAGGATGCGATCGAAGTGCGTGTGGTGGGCGTCGTCGAGCGCCTGCAGACCCAGAGCGCGCAAGTGACCGAACGCGGCGAGTTCTCCAGCATCACACCGATGCGCATGTACGGCAATTATCCGGGCGCGCTCTACACCGTACGCGCCGAGGCAGGCCAGCGCGAGCGCGTGATCCGCGAAGTCGAAGCGGCATTGCGCAAGGCGTCGCCCACGCCACTGATCCTGGAATCGACCACGCTCGACGAGCACCGCAAGTCGCGTTACCGCGCCGACGTCGCGCTGTCGTGGATGCTGGTCACGGTCAGCGTGCTGCTGCTGTTGATCACCGCCAGCGGCATCGTCGGCATGGCGAGTTTGTGGGTCACACAGCGCAGAAAACAGATTGGCGTGCGCCGCGCGCTCGGTGCGAAGAAGAGCGACATCCTGCGCTATTTTGTGACGGAAAATTTCATGATCACCAGCGCCGGCGTGTTTGGCGGGCTGCTGCTCGGCGTGGCGCTGAACCAGCTCCTGGTGAGCCGGCTCGAGATGGCGCGCCTGCCGCTCGAATACCTGGCGGGCGGTGGCATCGTGTTCTGGCTGCTTGGCGTGATTGCTGTCTACGGACCGGCCTGGCGTGCGGCGAGCATTTCGCCGGCCTTGGCCACCCGCAGTGCCTAATAGCAATGCTATCCTAGCAAGCATGCCTACCGTACTCATCATTGACGACAACGCTGCCGTCGGCCTCGCGCTCGACGTGCTGTTTTCCCTGCACGACATCGCGGCGCTGCATGCGGCCTCCCCCGAGGAAGGGCTCGCCGTGCTGGCGCGCGCGCCGGTCGACCTGGTGATCCAGGACATGAACTTCACGGCCGACACCACCTCGGGCGAAGAGGGCGTGGCGCTGTTTCGCCAGATCCGCGGGCTGTATCCGGATTTACCTGTCATCCTGCTGACGGCCTGGACCCACCTGGATGCCGCGGTCGACCTGGTCAAAGCGGGCGCCGCCGACTACCTGCCGAAACCCTGGAACGACGAGCGCCTGCTCGCCACCGTCACCAATCTGGTGGAACTGGGCCAGGCGAACCGCGCGCTGGCCCAACGCGTCGGCCGCGAGCGACGCGAACGCAGAGAACTGGAACAGCAGTACGACCTGCGCAATCTCGTCTGGGCCGACCCGGCGCTTGAACGCGTGCTGCAGCTGGCCTGCCAGGTCGCGCGCGCCGATGTGCCAGTGCTCATTACGGGCCCCAACGGCACCGGCAAGGAACGCATCGCCGAGATCATCCAGGCCAATTCGCAGGTGGCGAATGGACCCTTCGTGGTGCTCAACTGCGGCGCCCTGCCCTCCGAGCTGATCGAGGCCGAGCTGTTCGGGGCGGACGCCGGCGCCTACACCGGCGCTTCGCGTGCGAGAGAAGGGAAATTCGAGGCGGCCGACGGCGGCACCCTGTTCCTGGACGAGATCGGCAACCTGCCGCCGGCCGGCCAGATGAAGCTGTTACGGGTGCTGGAAACGGGCCGCTTCGAGCGCCTCGGCTCGAACCGCGAGCGGCAGGTCAAGGTGCGGGTGATCAGCGCCACGAATGCGGATTTGCCGGCGATGATCCGCGCCGGCACCTTCCGCGAAGACCTGTTCTACCGCCTGAACGTGATCGAGCTGCGCCTGCCGCCATTGGCGGCGCGCCCGGGCGACATCCTGCCGCTGGCATTGAGTTTTCTCGCGCCCGGCAAGCATCTTGACCGCACTACCGAAGCCGCCCTGCTGGCGCACCCCTGGCCGGGCAATGTGCGCGAACTGAAAAACGTGATGGCGCGCGCCAACCTGCTGGCAGGAGGCGACACGATCCGCGTGCCCGACCTCGGCCTGCCCGCGGCGGCGCCAGCGCCGCAACTGCCCGAGGCCGAGCCGGACCGCGACGCCATCGCCGCCGCGCTGGCCCGTGCCGGCGGCGTCGTCTCGCAGGCCGCCGCCGAACTCGGCCTGTCGCGCCAGGCTTTATACCGGCGCATGGAGCGGCTCGGCATCGGACGTGCATGAACCCATGCGCCTCTCCCTCGTCACCCGCTTCTCCGCCCTGGTCGGCACCCTGCTCACGGTCGGCATCATCATCGCCCTCGTGCTCGAGCACCTGTTCCCTGGCCGCCCCGTGCTGGTGGCCTCGCTGTGCCTGGCCTGCGTGGTCCCGCTTGCGATCATCACGATCCGCTCGCAGGTAGCACCCATCCTGTCGCTGTTTCGCGCTCTGGAGGGCACGGTCACCAGCTACCGCGACGGCGATTTCTCGTTCAGCCTGCACTGGCCGCAAAACGACGAACTGGCCGACCTGATCCGCGCCCACAATGCGCTTGGCGACGTGCTGCGCGAGCAGCGGCGCGACCTGGTGCAGCGCGAACTGCTGTTAGATACGATGGTGCAGAACACGCCGGTGGCGATGCTGCTGGTGGCCGACGTGCCGCAGCGCGCTGGCGCCATCGTCTACGCCAACCTGGCCGCGCGCCAGTTGCTGGCTCAAGGGCGCAAGCTGGAGGGCCACGCGCTCGACGACCTGCTCGCCCACGCCTCGCCGGCGCTGGGCGAAGCGCTGGCGCGCGGCGGCGACGGCTTGTTCACGGCCGGCGAAGGCGAAGACGAACAGGTCTACCACCTGGCGCGCAGCAGTTTCAGTTTGAACGGACGCAAGCACGAGCTGCTGATGCTGCGCCACCTGACGGCGGAACTGCGGCGCCAGGAAGTGCAGACCTGGAAAAAGGTGATCCGCGTGATAAGCCACGAGTTGAACAATTCGCTCGCGCCGCTGGCATCGCTCGCCCACTCGGGCGCGGAACTGGTGCGGCGTGGACAGACCGAACGCCTGCCGCAGATTTTGGAAACCATCGGCGAGCGCACCCGCCACCTGGAGCGTTTCATCCTCGGCTACGCGCGCTTCGCGAAACTCCCCACACCGCGCCTGGAGCGCTGCGACTGGCAAGGTTTTATCGCCCGCCTCGCTTCGCAAATCCCGTTTCGCCTCGCAGGCGAACTGCCGCCTGAAGCGGCGCTGCTGGACCAGGCCCAGCTCGAGCAAGCTTTGCTCAACCTCCTGAAAAACGCGCACGAATCGGGTTCCTCGCTTGAAGACGTCGAACTCCAGGTCAAGCGCGTGCAAGACCTGCTGCGCATCGACGTGTTCGATCGCGGCAGCGGCATGAACGAGGCGGTACTGACGAATGCCCTGGTTCCGTTCTACTCGACCAAGCGCAGCGGCACGGGTCTCGGCCTGGCCCTGGCGCGCGAAATCGCCGAAGCACATGGCGGACGCATCCTGCTGTCGAACCGCGAGGGCGGCGGTCTCGCCGTGACGATGATCCTGCCCGCACTCACCCCAGGCTGAAAGAACCACATGCTCAACATCATCGGAAAGCCGACCTCGATCAACGTGCGCAAGGTGCTGTGGACCTGCGTCGAACTGGGCCTGCCGTTCGCGCGCGAGGACTGGACCGAGAACCACGCGCCGCTGAATCCGAACCGGATGGTGCCGGTGCTGGTCGACGCGGGCTTCGTGCTGTGGGAGTCGAATACGATCTGCCGCTACCTGTGCGCGCGCGAAAACGCCGACGCATTGCTGCCGCGCGATGTCCGCGCCCGCGCCGGGGTCGAGCAATGGATGGACTGGCAAGCGACGGAACTGAACAACGCCTGGCGCTACGCTTTCATGGCGCTGGTGCGCAAGAGTCCCGCGCATACCGATCCGGCGCTGATCGCCGCCAGTGTCGCCGCCTGGAACCGCCATGTCGGCATCCTCGACGCGCACCTCGCCGCCACCGGCGCGTATGCAGCAGGCGAACACTTCACGCTGGCCGACATCGTCATCGGCCTGTCGCTCAATCGCTGGTCGCTCACACCGATGGACCGGCCCGATTTTCCGCACCTCTCGGCCTACCTGGTACGCCTCGCCGAGCGGCCGGGCTACCGTACATGGTGCGCCAACGGCGTGCCGTGAGTTCGGCGGGGCTCTGGTAAGATCGCACATCACCTTTGCGCCCGACCATGCCTGACCAATCCCCGTCCTTCGATCCCCGCTTCTCTGAACCCGGCCACCCGCCGGCCACCGTCACCGAGTTCGACGGCGTGCGCTCGCTGCACCTGGGCACCTCGTGGGAGCAAGGCGCGATGCGCCTGTCCCAGCCGGACGCGATCGAGCTCGAATACGTGCAGATGATGATGGCCTGGCTGCTGTTCCAGGCCGCCCCTCGGCACATCGTACAGCTGGGCCTGGGCAGCGCGGCGCTCACCAAATTCTGCTACCGGCGCTTTCCCGGCGCCCGCATCACGGCGGTCGAACTCAACCCGAACGTGATCGCGATCTGCCGCGCCCTGTTCGAGCTTCCGCCGGACGACACGCGGCTGAACGTGCTTGAAATGAACGCGCTCGACTTCGCGCTGGACGCGCGCAACCACGGCACGGTCGATGCGCTGCAGGTCGATTTGTACGATCAGGATGCGCGCGGCCCGGTGCTCGACACGCCCGAGTTTTATCGGGGCTGCTTCGACTGCCTGCGGCCAGGCGGCATCATGACCGCCAACGTGTTCGGGGAAGTCGGCAACTACGGCAAGAACCTGGAAGCGATGAGCCAAGTGTTCGACGCCGTCGTCTGGCTGCCCGAGGTGCACGACGCGAACATCGTCGTCATCGCTTTCAAACACGCGCCGCAGATCGATTTCTCGGTGCTGTACGACCGTGCGGGCGAGATCAAGCGGCGCCTGAACCTGCCCGCGAAATCATGGGTCGAAGGGCTGAAGGAGTGGATGCGGGATCAGCACGATTAAGAACCGCTGACGCTGCAATGCGACGCCGGGGGAAATAGCTCGCCTGCGTCGTCAAGCTTGGTCGCCCCAGTAATCCGCATGCCGGCGACGCAGTTGTTCGTAGTCCGGCGCGAAGCCGAGTGCGCATTCTGCGCGGGCCATTGCCAGAACGGCATGACGGCGGGCCACGGTGTTCATGTGGGCATCACCGCAACGGCCAAGCTCGCCCAAGACCCGCTGCACGCGCATCGCTACCTCGATCAGACCGGCGCCATCGCGCGCGATGGCGGGGAATACATCGTCGAACATGTCGTCCATCGACAAAACGGGCACTTCGATCCGATCGTATTCGGGTGTGGCCGTTTCGGTGGGACTTGCCCGTGGAGCGAACTCAGGATCCCAATCGCGGTACCGGAATCGTTAATGCCGGGAGATAAAGCGCGGCAAGCGATTTCGGCCAACACAACCAGACCGAAACGCGGGTCGTCGTCGAATTGGCGAAGCGGGCCGATGATGAAGGCCTTGCGCAGGAGCCCGGGCTCGATCGGCCCACTTTGCCCGGAGTCGGGCAGCACGTAGCCAAGCGGGCGTGACGCTACGATCATCGCGCCCGGCACGCAACCGAGCGTGATGCGAACCTTGTGCTTTGTCGCGATGCGTTGGAGTGCTGCCATGTCGACACGCTGCAGATACCCGTTCGTGTCGCTGTGGAAGCCCAGGCCGCAGACCGGACCACTGGCGGCCAAGCCACCCAGGCTTGGTCCCTGCCTGCGCCGACCCATGGCCTGGGCAGTTGCCTGTTCCACCTTGGCCATCACCGCGCCGAGCCGGCCCAGGCACGCAATGCTGTCGACCCAGCGCACGAACACCACGATCACGCCGGCGAGCGTCGGCAGCGTCAGTACGAACAGGGTGAACCGGCCTGCCTTGCCAAAGTAATCATTGGTCGTCGCACTGAGTCCCACGATAGCGAAAATGAAGGCGCCGACGAAGATCGACAGTGCATTCTGGGAAACATCGTCTGCGACCACCAACGGGAAGGCGCGCGCGGTCGCCGATTGCCCGGCCGACGCATAGGCCGCCACCATCGAGGCAACGGCAAACGTGGCCACTTCGAGCATACTGGCCGCAATGACCTTGAGAAGGTCGATGACGGAGCCCTGAGCGATTTAGGGCACTTTCCAGTCAACCGGGATGTTGCATTAGCTCCCAAGCTTCGCATTCTTAGAAGCAGCTACTACCAGACTTCGAATAGGGCGTCGGCACGACCGCCGTGCCTCGCGCTGCCATATGGCGGAAAGCACGGTGCGCGGTCGCCTCGTCACAGCTCTCCAAGCTCAGGCGCATGACCTCGCGCGCGGTAAGCTTGCCCGCCGCGACCTGCCCTGCCAGCTCGGCTTCGCGGGGCGTTGCGGCGCGCAGCAGGTAAGTCTGGTGTTCGACCGTGCCGAGGCCGCCCTCGAAGGCGCGCGCCAGCGGCATCAGGCCTGGCAGATGGCCCGACGTGCGCAGGCCCGGTGCCTTGGCCTGGCGCAGCGCCGCTAGGTAGGTCCCGGGGGTCATGGTGCTTTCGGTGATCTTCAGGAAATCGACGCCTTCGCCTGAAGCTGGTCGAGTGCCTTGCCGACTTCTTCGGGCGTGCCGACTTCGAGCGTGCCCTTCTACATGGTTTGCGTCCTTCCAGCTTTGGACCGGAAGCGAAAATCGTAAGGCCGGCCATCTTGCCGTCGGCAATCTGCTGACCTCATGCGAGCACCGTATCGGAAAGGTCCCCCGCGCAGTCGCGCACCGACATAATGCCGTGCGCTAAGTACTTGACCGGGAATAAATGTGAATTTTGGCAAACAGAACCGGATGCGGTGCAAGGCGGCGAGTGCGCCGCAGTGCGAGCACTGCAAGTACGAGGCAACGCAGCAACGCGCCGGTTCTGGCAGCCAAAAACACATTTATTTCTGGGCGAGTACTTAGGTACAGGGGCAACAACTGCCTGTTTTCTTCGATCAGCGCCTCGTCGTCGCCGAAGTGAACATGGGTGTCCCACAAGCCGGGCATCAGGTATTTGCCCTGCAGTTTGATTAGTTTTTTCGGAGCATAGCGCTTTAGCTGCGCGTCCTTGACGACAGCGACGATGGTATCGCCTCTTAAGAGCACGGACTGTTCCGTTGTACCGGTTCCCACCTCGACGTCGATCAGGGTGGCCTGGGTCCCTGCGAAGTTGATGACGATTTTTTCGGCGGCGTGGACTGCCTCGAAAAGACCTGCGGCCATCAATGCGGCCGAGAGTTATTCAGTGAATGCAGTGCAGAATTCCGGAACGTGTATATCTGAGAACTTTACACCGCATAAGCTGTCTGGCCCTGGCCCCGGCCCCTCGACTCTGCATCCTCACCAGCATGCACGCTAATAACAATTCATAGCAGCCAGCAACGAAGCATCAATACTAGAAATTCTATTAAAAATAACCGATTGTCGAAAAATATTACACATCAGCCCATGCTAGGCATACTCTTCACGCATACGCCCCGTATTTACAAGTGGCACGCATATTGCTCTGAAATCGCTGCCAGCATTGGCATACAACTCTTGGGGAGAGAATTGTGTCACATATCATAAAAACCGCCTGTGCACTTGTTATTGCCATGTCGTTCGCAGGGCCTGCAGCAGCTGTCCCGATTGTGCTGACATTTGAAGGGGTGGGTGACCGTGCCTCCGTCAATGATTTCTATAATGGCGGCAGCGATTCTGCAGGCAACCGCGGCACGAACTACGGGATTTATTTCTCGACTACTAGTCTAGGGTCGATCGATCGGAATGCAGGCGGTACGGGAGAATTTGCCAACGAACCTTCAGCGAGCACCATTGTCGCTTTTTTGAGTGGCGGCGCGGCCACCATGAATGTAACTTCCGGCTTCGATACGGGTTTTTCCTTCTTCTACAGCAGTAGCGAGAACGGCTTTGTCAACGTGTACGATGGCCTGAATGGGACGGGCAAGCTGCTCGCATCGCTGGAGCTGCACGACAATATCGATAATTGCAGCGGCGACCCCAGCGGCCTGTATTGCCGGTTCAGCCCGATCGGTATGACATTCGACGGTATCGCACGGTCAGTCGATTTCGGCGGCGCCACGAATAATATCGGCTTTGACAACATTACCCTCGGGAGTTTTGTTCCGGGTACCCCATCCGTCCCGGACATTCCGGACGAACCAGACACGCCTATCGATCCGGATAACCCCACCGGTCCCGACAACCCGACCGAGGTCCCGGAACCGGCAACCCTCGCCTTGACTGCACTAGGATTGGCCGGTCTGGCCGCAGGGCGCCGCCATAAAGCGAAATAAATCCCGGCTCCATGCCGGCCGCGGGCCAGTCCGGATGGTCCGCATTTCTCTAGTAAATGCCCGCAGAGCAGCTGCGCTAAGGAAATACATTACTTGTGTTCAATTGTCAGGAGGCGTATTTTTGAACCGCATCAATAGCGATGCAAAAATACTATGACTGACCCACCGAAATCACCTTCTTCCA
Organism: Massilia sp. CMS3.1; assembly: GCF_051262535.1. Classification (NCBI taxonomy): domain Bacteria; kingdom Pseudomonadati; phylum Pseudomonadota; class Betaproteobacteria; order Burkholderiales; family Oxalobacteraceae; genus Massilia; species Massilia sp. CMS3.1. The sequence continues at coordinate 24,261 of NZ_JBIMES010000016.1, forward strand.
TATAAAGTTGAATGAACATTCATGGACGCCGTAAAAATATTCCTAATCTGAAATACGTAGATTAGCCAGATATGGGGGGAGGCTGCGATGGCGAAAATTCAACATGGAGGGTGTTATGACGGTCCGTGTCCTGATCGTTGAAGATCACACGCTGGTACGTGAGGCACTGGGTTCGCTCGTGGCGGGACTGCCTGGTTTCGAGGTGGCGGACACCGTCTCCGACGGCAAGGGGGCCATCCGCGCCGCCACTGTCTTGCAACCGGAACTGGTGCTGATGGACCTGTCGATGCCGGGAATGAGCGGCATGGACGCAGCCACCGAAATTCGGCGCCGCTTTCCCGATGTGCACGTCGTCTTTCTCACCTTGTCGCGCGATGAAAAATTCGTGCGCGAAGCATTTGGAATGGGCGCCGATGCTTATCTGCTGAAAGGCGCGTCCCTGGAAGAATTCGAATTGGCCTTGCATTGCGTGGTCCAGGGAAAGAAATACCTCAGCAGCGAATTGTCGGCCGCGATGGCAACCGGAACGCACTTCGGACATAGCGCAGAGCCAGGTTCATCCTGGAAAAACCTGAGTGGACGCGAACGCAGCATTCTCAAATTAATTGCCGAGGGAAATACCAACCGCAGTGCTGCCGAATATCTCTGCATTAGCACCAAAACGGTGGAAAAGCACCGTTCCAGCCTGATGCGCAAACTCGGCTTGCGCAGCGCCGCCGAGCTCGCCGTGGTCGCGATCGACATGGGCCTGGTCGAACGTGCCAGTGTTGCCGGTCCGCGCCGGCGCGCCATGCCGGATCCGGGGATGACGCCGGCGCCCCTGCGTTCGGACGAATCGGGTCTGTTCTGCTGAGCGGCCGGACTGGGCCGTGAAAAGACTGACATCGAGCGCCATCGACGCAGCAAGCCTGCTTGCGGTCAGCGTCTGCCTGTTGGCGGCGCTTGCCTGGCGGGCATCCAGGGGTTTCCTGGCTACACCCCGGCCACGCAAGTCTATGCCGGTCGCCACAACACCGCCGTCTACATCGACGCCGAGCACAAATGGAGCGAGCAGCTGACCCTGGGTTCGGCCGTGCGGCGCGAGCGCTATTCCGACTTCGGGAATACGACGACAGGCAAACTCACCGCCCGCTTCGATCCGATCCGCGCATTCGGCCTGCGCGCCAGCGCCTCGACGGGCTTCCGGGCGCCCTCGGTGCAGCAGAAGTTCTACAGCGCGGTATCGACCAATTTGAACAATGCGGGTGTGCTGACCGAAACCCTGACCGCGCGCGAAGGCAGCGCCGTCACCCGGGCTTTCGCCATCGCCCCGCTCAAGGATGAGACTTCGCGCAGCGCCAGCATAGGCATGGTGCTGCGTCCGGTCTCGAATTTTTCAGTGACGGCGGACCTGTACCGCACCGACATCGATGACCGCATCGTGTTCTCCAGCACGGTGTCCCCGGAGAGCGGCGCCTGCCCCACGCTTGCTGCCTGCCCGATCCGCGCCATCCTCGATCCGCTGCGCGTGGGCCAGGCGCAGTTTTTTACGAATGCGATCGATACCGAGACGGTGGGACTGGATGTGGTGGCCGAACACACCACGCGCCACCTGGCAGGGGGCACTTTGAAACTGTCCGGGCAGCTTGGCCTGAACCGCACCCACGTCGAGACGCGCCGCTCGTCCTCGCCGGTGCTCAGCGGCGCACAGCTGTTCGACGATGCCCAGGTCACGCTGATCGAGCGCGGCCAGCCGCGCCGGCACCATGTGGTCGCGGCCGACTACGCGCGCGGCGCCTGGGGCGCCAACCTGCGCGCGAATTACTACGGCCAGGTGCAGGGCCAGGGTTTTACGGCGCCGTTCGTGCAGACCTGGGAAGCGACATGGCTGATCGACCTGGCGCTGCGCTACAGGTTCACACGCAGCCTGAGCCTGGCGGCGGGCGTGGAAAATGGGTTCGATCGCTACCCGACGCGCTGGGATACGACGCGCGCCGCGCCCTTCCCGCAGATGGGCTTTACGCACTGCTGGGAGACCTGCCCGTTCGGGATGAATGGACGGACAATGTATGCACGGGCGGAGTACGCCTTCTGAACAGCTGGGGTCAGCCCTGACCCCGGCTTTGTTGGAACAAGCACTCAATCGTAAAAGCAGCTGTCTTTGGCGATAATGAGCATCGGCGCCGGGTTCCTTCTGGATGCGCGGCCTTGAACTGATTGTCGAGAAGGTGCAGCCATGCTGAAAACGATACGGGACCTGCTGCAGCCGCCCCCCGGCATGGCGTTCGACTTCAGCCAGCCCGGTGGCGAGCCGGCGCTGGCTCCACAAAACGGCATCTCCTGGCGGGTCTTCGCCAATCCGGTCGCCCTGTTCGTCGGCGGAGTGACGGCGGTACTGCTCGAGCTGAGCGAACCATCGGTACGTTCGGGCGTGTGGGACCACGGTGGTTTTCAACGCGACCCGGGACTGCGCCTGCGGCGCACCGGTTTTGCGGCCATGATGACCGTCTACGGCCCGCGCTCGGCCGCGGAGAAGCTGATCGCGCAGGTGGTCCGGATGCATGGCCATGTGCGCGGCAGCACGCCTGGAGGCGCCGCCTACCACGCCAACGATCCGCGCCTGCTCGACTGGGTGCAGGCGACCGCCGTGTTCGGCTTTACCGAGGCATACCATCGTTATGTCCAGTCCTTGTCGCCGCCCGAGAAGGATGCCGCCTTCACCGAAGCCGGACCTTCCGCTCGCCTGTACGGCGCCACCGGCGTCCCGCGCTCATGGGCCGCATGGGAAGCGCTGCTCGGCTCAACCGCGCCCGGGCTGGAGGGATCGAACATTCTCGACGATTTCCTGCGGATCATGGCCGAGGCGCCGATCCTGCCTGCACCGCTGCGCCCGCTCCAGCGGCTGCTGGTGCGCGCCGCGGTGGAGATCACACCCGAGCCGGTGCGCTCGCTGCCGCAATTGCGCGGACGCGGCCTGCGCGTCGGCGAAGCAAGGCTGGTGCGCGCGCTGGCGCGGGCGTCTGTGCTGCTGCCGCTGGGTGCTACCCCGCAGGTGCAGGCTGCCAGGCGGCTGGCGAGGTCCGGTGGGAACACATAATCACAGCGCAGGTCATTCCTGGTGACGTTTAGTAACGTCTCTTACAGGACCACCACTGGATGTGATCCCGCGTTTCCTTTGTAATGACGGTCGTTGTTCGATCCCCGCACGACAACCCCTTATGTGAAAGCAAGTTTTCGCATTCGGGTGCAACCATCGGCCCATCGACGTGTCAAAAGCAGGACCTTGCAACGAAATTTTTCGTGGAAATTACCTGCCACGCTACAGCATAGCCAGACAACAAGGCAGTTCAAGAAGCTTCCATGGAGGATCAGTGCTAGATGAATTCAAGGATGGATTTGATCGCCGCTACGTTCGTCGCGATCAAAGGATGTCAAAGCTTGTCTACAGGTCGCAGGTTGTTCGCGATGTCTTTGGGACCGGTGTCGCCAGTTTTTTCATGAACCTCATGCGCGTGGACGCCAACGTCGCACACCGCGTATTGGGATCGCCAAGGGCTAAACTCAGGCGATAGCAAAAGCTGACGCCAGCCTTAGCGCCGTTCGCGCCACCAGAGCGCCAGCATGGCGAGCGCGAACAGCGCGGCAAAAGGCCATTCGGGGAGCGTGCGCTGCGTGGCCGATGCCGGCACCGGCGTGCGCGCCGCATAGCGCGCGGTCGCATCGCGGCGCTCGGCGGCTTGCCACAGCGGCCAGTCACCGGGCGCATGGATATACACCTGGCCGCTGGCCGGCTTTGTTCCCTGGGTCTCCATTCTCAGCCAACCGGGTGCGCGCGGATAAACGGCGACACAGGACGCATCCACACGGTCGGTGCGGCGCTGCCAGTCGAGGGTCTGGCCCAGCTCCGGGAAGCGCAGCTTGCCACGCACGCCCAGTGCGCACACTTCCAGGCGCTGGCCAGGCAGCGGCATCTCGCGCGGCGCCAGCCATTGAACTTCTTCCGCCCGCTCGACACGCACGGCATCAAATACGCCCTGCCACCACAAGGCCAGCGCGCGCGGTTCGGTGATTGCGAGCCGGTGCCAGTCGGCCGCGCCCAGCCAGCCGATGCGGCCCTTGCCCCACTGGCGCGCCCAGAGCCCATTGTCCTGGCCAAGCCAGGCGCCGGCTACGCGTGTGGCGGGCGTCAAGGGCGCCACCGGCAGCGGCAGCGGGCCGCCGGTCAACTTGTCGGTGGGTTGGGCCCGCAGCGGCAATTGCACGCTGCGCGACCAGACGCCGGCGTCGTTCGCAGTCGCGCCCAGCACCAGCAGGGAAGCGCCCCCCGTCACCTGCTCCAGCAAGGCCGCCCGCGCAGGCGCTGCCGCGCGTTCGAACCATCGGGCATCGACCACCAGCAGATCGGGCTTGTCGAACTTGTCGCGTGCGCTTTCGCTACGCGTCACGGTCTTGCCGAGCGTGACCTGCCAGTCGACCAGGGCACGGCTCCCCGTCAACAAATCGTTCAGCACCCGCACGTCGAACGACGGCGCGCTGAAGCGCCCGCGCACCGCCAATGGACGCGTTTCGCTGACGACCACCGGCACCGGCCCCTCGGCCAGCAGCGTGTCTTTGTCGCCCAGCAGGCGCGCCTTGAGTACCAGCGTCTCGGCCAATGGCGGCAGCCAGGACACCGTCAAATCGCCGGCGCCGCGCGTTTCCGCCAGCACCTGGCCGTTTTCGGCCAGCAGCTGCAGGCGCGCCGGCGCCTCGCCGCCGCGGCGCACGGTCAGTGCGAACAAGCGGCCAAGCGCCAGCTGGCGCGGGAATTCCAGGCGCAGCGTCGCGCTAGTCGGTGCGCTCCAGGCCAGCGGGCGTGCCGGCAAGTCCTGCCATTCGGCAGCGCGCAGGCCGTCGCCCTTCAGCGTCAGGCTGCGCACGCCGTCGAGGGAGGCCGGAGGAGTACGGGCGTCGATCGCCAGCGTGGTGCCGGACTCGCCCGGCATGGTCAACTGCATCGCCAGCAGGGCCAGCGCCGCGGTGGCAACGGTCGCCAGCAGCGCGTCCATGAAACGCCGCCGCCACACGTCAAGCAGCACGCTGACCGCGCCGATGAGTGCAATGGCGGCGATCACTGGTTGGCTCCTGCGCGCCAGGCGCGCGTGAACGGCGTCGTCGTCACCGGTTGCGCCTGCAGCAGTACCGGCGCCTGCCCGACGCCCGCGCGCAACCAGGCGCGCAGTGCCGGGCGGCAGCGCAGGCAGCCATCAAGCACGTCCTGGATCGCGCGCTGGGCCGCCAGGCGCTGTTCGTCATCCTGTAAACGCTCGCGCACCCAGTCGTGCGCGGTGCGGGTCCACAGGGCCGGCAGCGCGCCTTCGCTCGACAAGGTCGTCACCAGCTCGCGCAGTTGAACCGGAATCGCCTCGTCGGCCCCGCCCTGCGCGCGCGCATAGCTGGCCGCACCGAGCACGTCGCCCGTCATGCGGATCTCTTCCTTGATCGGCGGCGGCACGAAAGCGGTCTTGTGCAGGTAGATGCGGTCGGCCTGCTGCAGCTCCTTGATGGCGGCGAGCGCCTTGTGTTCGGGCGCCAGCGCCGTCATCGGCGTGATCGCGCGCAGCGACTTTTCGGCATCCCACATCGCCACCAGCGCGCGGCGCAGGATTTTCTTGGTGCCCTCGTCGTACAGCGTCGCGTTCTCCGCTTCGTCGTGGGCGTGGCCGAACTGGTGCAGCACGTCCATCTTGCCGCCCTCCTCGTGGCCTTCGTCATGCTCTTCGGCGCCGAACAGGGTTGATTCCTCGCCCAGGAACTGGCCGTAGCGGCGGCGCAGCTGGCCCTGGTCGAGCGCGATCGTCTCGCTGCGCTCGCGCACCGCCTGGGCGCTCATGCGGGTCGACTTCATGTCGGCGATCAGCTGTTCGGTATCGATGATGATCTGGCGCTGGCTGCGCAGGCTCTGGGGTTTGACCAGCATCGGCATGGCCGCCGTTTCCTCGGCGTCCTCGACCTCAGGCGCCGGCAGGCGCAGCGTGTAGGTCGGCGACTGCACCGTGTGCGGGCGGGCCGCGTTATCGACAGCGCGGACAAAAAAGTACAGCTCGTCGCCCGGCTCCATGCCCAGTTCCGACAGCAGCCAGGTCTTCGCCCAGTTGCGCAGGCGCGGATTGTTCGAGGCCGGCAGCGGCATCTCGCGGTCGGTGAACTTGATGTTCTCGCCGCTGCCGCGCGCCAGCGTCAGGTGCAAGGTGGCGCGCTGCACCCGGTAGTCGTCCTGCACCGACAGCGCCATCGCGGCCGAGGCAGCGCCGGTTTTCAATTCCTGGATCATCTGCGCCGGTTGCGAGATCGTGATGCTCGGCGGCGCATCCGGCGTGACCTTCAGCGTGTAGCGCGCGCCGCGCCAGCGCCAGAACAGAGACTCGGTGGCGGCCAGGGTTGCGCATTGCGCGCCCACCTTCAGCGTGCGGCCGTCGCTCAGTTCCAGCGTCGTCTGGCCCGCCTCGGGATTCTTCAGGCACCAGGTCACAAGAGCGCCTTCGGGCAGGCTGATGTCGCGCGGCGCGCCGACCGTGCGGGCGGCGCCGGTATAGCCCGGCGGCGTCGCGGTCACGGTCAATTGCGGGATGATGGGCACCTTGGCCGCCGGCGCCGGCGCCACCGGCCGCGGTGATTGCGCCGTGGCGGCAGGCTGTTGCCCGAAGAACCACACCACGGCCGCCAGCGCCAGCCACGGCAGCAACCAGGTCAAGCCCGTGCCGACATGCGGGTGCACGGTGCGCTTGACAGCCGCTTTGTCCAGCGCAGCATCGAGCCGGGCCAGCAGTCGCCGGCGCTGCATCTCGGCCAGCGGCGTGTCCGCCTCCACCAGCAGCGCGCTGCTGTCTTCCATGCCTGGCACGGCTGCGTCGAGCCAGCCAGTCCATTCATTCGCGATCCTTTGGCGCAGGCGCGCCGCATCCCACATGCACCAGGCGCCCCAGGCCAGCAAGCCCGGGAGCAGGCGCAGCGTCAGCCAGGGCAGCGTGCCCAGCACCCACAGCGGCAGCCGGCGCAGCAGGGCCGCACGCCACAGGCGCCGCACGATGTCAGCGTCGCCGTGCATGGGTCAGGATCCTTTCGAGCGCAAACAGGGCAACCAGCGCCCACATCAAAAAATCGCGCAGCGCGCCGCTGGCGTGGCTGCGCGCGGCAGTGTTCGATGCCGCAAACGCCTGCGATGGCGCCGTGAACGGGCTTGGGGCGTAATGCAGTTCGCGCCAGGCCTCCAGCAAGGCGCGCGCCGCGCCTGGATCGCTTGGCGGCCAGGCGTTCGATGCCCAGACCCGTCCGCGTGCACCATCGGCGTAGCGGATGCCGCCCACGGCTTTCGATTGCGCCAGTTCCGTAAAGGCGCCCGCATCGGTCGCCCACCACAGCGGCGCGCGCATTGCCGCCGGCGGAGCGTCGGGCATGTCCCAGACGATCAGTTCGGTCTTTGGTCCCGGCGCAGGTTCGACGACGATGCGCAGCGGGCCGTCGAGCGACGCGAACATGCGGCGCCATTCCTGGGCCCGTGCGCTGACGATCGCCACCCGCGATTCAACGCGGGGCACCGGTTTCGCAAGCGTACGGAGCACGACCGGGCGGCGGAATTCGGGCGCTTTTGCGGACATCGGGATATCGCCCAGCACCAGCAGGCGTGCCTCGGGTGTGAATTCGCGTTCGTGGGCGCGGATCCAGGCCAGCGCGTCGGCAGCCGGCAGCGGCAGGCGCGTCGCCTGCGTCAATCCGGCCGCCTTTGTTTCACGTTCGACCCATTGCGCGTCAGTGCCATGCACGATGACGACCGTGTCGCCGCGCCACGGAAACACCGGATCGGCCAGCCAGGCGATTGCGCAAGCGAGCAACAGGCAGCGCACGATCAGCAACAGGACGCTCGACCAGCGCCAGACCCGCATTTGCCGCGGCTCGGTGCGCGGCAGGAAGCGCGCACTGGCGAGCGGTTCGGCTTGCACCTGCACGCGCTTCTTGCGGTGCCACCAGATCGGCAGCAGCAGGGTCGGCAGCGCCAGCCACCACAGGCTGTTCATCGGCGGCCTCCCTGGCGCAGCCATTGGCGCAATATTTCAGCCGGCGCCTGTTCGATGCGGGCGGCGACCTGCAGCACGTCGTTCGCGCGCAAGGCAGCGGTAACAGTGGAGAAATGCTGTTCGCGCTTGCGCAGATACCCCTCGCGCAGGTCGGCGCCGAAGCGGAACACGGCAGTCTCACGTTCGGGATCGTAGTAGGCCGGGCCACTGTCGAAACTGCCCTCGCATTCGGCTTCGGTGTGCAGGCACACGGCGCGTACGTCATGGCGCATGTGGCGCAGGCGTAGCAGCGCGTCGGACAGTGGCGACGGCCAGTCGAGAAAATCGGTGGCCGCAAAGATGAGCGAAGGGGAAGCTGCGAAACGCAGGCCGCTACGCAGCACGTCGGCAGCGGGCAGGTCGCCGTCCGCCTGCACTTGCTTGAGCTTTGCCAGCACCCGCTGCAACTGGCGCGGCCCGCGCGCGGCCGGCACGAACTGGACCCGACCAGCGGACAAGACGGCCAGCCCGAACGCGTCGCCCTGGCGCTGCGCGATCGCGGCGATACAGGCCAGCAGCGTGCGCGCATAAGCGAGCTTGTCGAGGCCCTCCATACTGCGGCTGGGCTCCGCCATCGAGGCGCTGGCGTCCAGCAGCAGCCAGACCGCGACATGGCTGTCGCGTTCCGCTTCGCGCACATAGTATCGGTCGGCGCGCGCCAGCAGCTTCCAGTCGACGCGGCGCCACTCGTCCCCAGGCGCATACGCCCGGTACTCGGAGAACTCGACGCCGGCACCGCGCTCGCGGCCGGCGTGCACGCCCTGCCCCAATCCGGCCAGCACGTGCCGGATGACGAGTTCGAGATTGGTCGTGTGCGCGATCAGCGCGGAACTGGCCAGTGCCAAATCAATCGACCCGGATCTCGGCGCGGATCGCCTGCAGGATGTCGACCATTGCCACACCGTCGGCTTCGGCCTCGAAATTGCGCAGCACGCGGTGCGCCAGCACCGGCTGCAGCATGGCCGCGATGTCGTCGCGCGTGACGGCCAGGCGACCGGCCATCAGCGCGCGCGCTTTCGCCGCCAGCACCAGCGCCTGGCCGGCACGGGGACCGGCGCCCCAGCCGACGTGCTTCTTGACTGCGGCAACAAGCGTCTCCTGCGGGCGTGTCGCGCGCACCAGGCGCGTGGCGTAGCGCAGCAGGTGCTCGCCGATGGCGATGTCGCGCACCAGCTGCTGCAGGCGCAACAGGCTTTGCACATCCATCACCGGCTCGGCGTCCTGCAAACCCGACTGGGTGGTCTTCGAGACCATCATCACTTCTTCGTCTTCGGTCGGATAGACGACGTCGATGCGCAGCAGGAAGCGGTCGAGCTGGGCTTCGGGCAGCGGATAGGTGCCGGCCTGCTCGATCGGGTTTTGCGTGGCCAGTACGAAGAAGGGACGCGGCAGCATGTGCGTGTGACCGGCAAAGGTGACGCAGCGCTCCTGCATGGCTTCGAGCAGCGCCGATTGCGTCTTGGGCGGCGCGCGGTTGATCTCGTCGGCCAGCAGCACCTGGGTGAACACGGGGCCCGGCTGGAAGCGGAACGAACGCTGGCGCGTGGCCGCGTCTTCTTCCAGGATCTCGGTGCCGACGATATCGGACGGCATCAGGTCGGGCGTGAACTGCACCCGGCGAAATTGCATGTCGGTCGCCTGCGCCAAGGACTTCACGAGCAGGGTTTTACCGAGACCCGGCACACCTTCGACCAACGCGTGGCCGCCGGCCAGCAAACAGGTCACCAGCAGGTCGACCACCCCTTCCTGGCCGATGATCACGCGCGCCATGCTGTGCTTCAGCGCCTCCACTTTCGCCACCAGGCCGGCTACTTCCGATTCGCTCCATGCTGCTGCATCTTGCTCTGCCACTTCATGCTCCCAACGCGTATTGAATGATGTTCACCGCAAAGCGGGTATTGTCGACCGCCAGAAAACGCTTGTTCCGAAAGTCGTAATCCCACTCGCAGCCGTAATCCTTGTTCGAGTACAGCACGTGCACACGCCCTTTGACCTCGATCGCCTTCAGGTATTCGTGCACCAGGTCGTCGCCCCAGCCGTTCAGCTCCACCGACGTGTTCGGCGGGCCGTCGAATTTGAAGAAGCTCGAATACACGGGATGGTTGTTCGGGATTTTCCTCAGTGCCGAGGCGCCGAAGATCTTCGCCATCTCGGCTTCAAAACTCTTGGCGAACAGGCCGTCGATGTCGTGGTTGCAGTCGTCGACGAAGACAAAACCGCCGCCGCGCACGTAGCGCTCGAAGTTCTTGCGCTCGGCGGGTGTGAACTGCACCAGCTTGTGACCGGCCAGGTAGCAAAACGGCGCTTCCAATACCTTCGGGTCGGACAACGCAATCATGCGTTCAAGCGGGTCCACGCGCAAGGTCGTGTACTCGACGAGCGAATTGAGCACGTTGCTGGGCATGCGGATATCCACATCCCAGTCGCCCGACTCGTAGAGCAGCCGGGTGAAATAAAAATCATACCGGGCCATCTACACGGCGTCGGACAAGGACGTGAAGTTGAAGTCGCGCACCTTCATCGGCGGCAGCACCATCTGGTACGGCACTTCGTCGCCGCCGATGACAACGGGTTTGCCGAGCTCCTCGACGTTGTTCAGGATCGAGACCGGGCTTTCGTTGAAGCGGAAATTTTTAATGGGGTACTTGATCTTGCCGTTCTCGACATAGAAGGTACCGTCGCGCGTCAGGCCCGTCAGCAGCAGCGACTGCGGATCGACCATGCGGATGTACCAGGTGCGCGTCACGACCACGCCTTTTTTCGTCGACGCGATCAGCTCTTCGAGCGATTTGGTGCCGCCCGCCATGATCATGTTGCCGTGGCCGGCAGTGGCCACCTTGCCCTGCTTCTGCGCCCAGTAGCGCGAGTAGTCGAGCGAGGCGATGCGGCCGTTCTTGATGATGTCGGTGCGCTGGCGCGCCTGCATCGTCTGGCCATCCCAGGGCGCGACCGGCACGTCCGGATTCCACGGGTCGGCCCAGACCTTGATTTTTTCGTCGAACAGCTTGTCGCCGAGGCGGTTCTTGCCGCCCTTCTTGGTCAGGAAGCTGCGGCCCTCGTCGGCGTCGCGCGCGTCAAAGGCGCTGAACATATTGCCCAGCACTTCGGAGGTTGCGGCGGGCTCCAGGATCACCGTGTAGCGGCCCGGTTCCAGCGCTTTCGCCTCGACCGAACGCAGCGCCTTTTCGATCGCCACGGCGGCCGCTTCGCGCGCGTCGAAACGCGCCACATCGCTTGCCGAGCGCGTGACCCAGCCCGAACCGCGCCCGTCTTCGGTGCGCACGGTGCAGGTATAGGCCAGATCCGTCAGCTCCTGGAAGCCGAACACGCCGTTCGAATTGGCGATCGCCTCGAAGCGCTTGCCGTCGTTGAAGAAGCCGGCCGCCACCAGCCCCGCCTTCTTCGCCGCTTCGATGCTGTAGGCCGCCACCTGGGCGCGGTAGTCGGGATCGATGTCGGCGGTCGCGCGTACGAAGGTCGGCGTGGATCTAAAATCCTGCTTGCCGACGGCCGGCATGAATTCCGGGTTTTCCGGTGCCAGGCGCGCCAGCTCCTCCGCACGGCGCACGGCTTTTTCCAGCGACTTGTCGTCGAACTCGTTCAACTGGGCGATACCGGCCTTCTTGCCGAAGGCAACGCGCACGCTCAAGGTCATGTTTTCGTTCAGGCCCGCGGTCGAGATGCTGTTGCGCGCGAAGCGCACGTTGCCCTCGCGCTTGCCGTCGATCGAGACGCTGCACTCGTCGGCTTTCGACAACTTCATGACGCGATCGCAGATGCGTTTTGCTTCTTCCTGGTTCAGCTGTTTCATCTCTCGTTCCTTAACCGATCTTGCGTGCGGTGTTGATGACGTTGATGCCGTTGAAGCGCGTTGTGCTCGAACCGTGCGAAACCGCGCTGACCTGGCTAGGCTGGCCCTTGCCGTCGAAGAAGGAGCCGCCCATGCGCCAGTCGCGCTCGTCGCAAATGGCGCTGCAGGCATTCCAGAATTCCTGGGTGTTCGACTGGTAAGCGACGTCTTCCAGCGGGCTCGTGATCTTGCCGTTCTTGATTTCGTAGAACAGCGTGCCGCCGAACTGGAAGTTGTAGCGCTGCTGGTCGATCGAATACGAGCCGCGGCCGACGATGTAGATGCCCTTCTTGACATCGGCCACCATCTCGTCCGGCGTGAGACGCGCCTTGCCGGGCGCCATCGACACGTTCGGCATGCGCTGGAACTGCACGTTGCTCCACGAGTCCGCATACGAGCAGCCGTGCGATTCCTTTTCGCCGATGATGTGGGCCTGGTCGCGCGTGGCCTGGTAGTTGACCAGTACGCCGTCCTTGATGATGTTCCACTCTTTCGCGCGCACGCCTTCGTCGTCATAGCCGATCAGGCCGAGGGAAGTGGGCGCGGTGCGGTCGGCGATGAAGTTCACGCGCTCGGCGCCGAACTTGAATTTCTTCGATTCCCACTTGTCGAGCGTGGCGAAACTCGTCCCTGCGTAGTTGGCCTCGTAGCCGAGCACGCGGTCCAGTTCCGTCGGATGGCCGACGGCTTCGTGGATCGTCAGGAACAGGTGTTCCGGCGCCAGCACCAGGTCGTACTTGCCCGGCTCGACCGACTTGGCCGACAGCTTTTCGCGTGCCTGCTTGCCGGCCAGGCGCGCGTCTTCGATCACGTCGTACGACTTGGTGTAGAGCGTGGTCACGCCGCCGGCAGCTTTGACTTTGTCCTGGGCGCGCACATCAAAATATTCGTAGCCCATGCTCACCGGGCTGCCGAGACCGGCGCGCGAGCGGAATTTGCCGGTGACTTTATCCACGGCGGTGGCATTGATCGGCGCCCACAGGCGGTGGATGTCCTGGTCGATGTAGGAACCGTCGGTCGAGGCAAAATACTTTTGCTGGTTGATCTGGAACAGGTTCGCCGTCATGAAGCTGGCGCCCGCTTCCAGGCCGGCCTTGTTGGCGGCGATTAGCATCTCGGCCTTGTCCTTGACCGGCACTGCGCGCCAGTCTTTCTGGATCGGCGTGGCCCAGCTCACCTCGCCCACGCCCTTGACCGGCGCCAGTTGCACCGGTTCCGTTTGCAGCCTGGCGTTGGCCTTGGCAATCGCCACCGCCTGGCGGGCCGCGCCGGCTACGGCGTCCGGGTTCATGGTGTTGGTCGCGGCAAAGCCGTAGGCGCCGCCGGCGATCACGCGCACGCCGACACCGGTCGATTCGGTGTTCGTGATGTTCTCGACGTTCAGGTCGCGCGTCGTGATGAACTGGTTCAGGTAGCGGCCGATGCGCACGTCGCAGTAGGAGGCGCCGGCTTTCGTGGCCGCGTTCAGCGCCGCGTCGGCCAGGGCCTTTTTAAAAGCGACCGCCATGGGGCTGAGCAGGTCTTCGGCCGCGATCGCGTTGCCGTAGACCGGCACGACCATGGCGCCCGCCGTGCCGGCGCAGATGTTGAGGAAGGTACGTCGTTCCATTGTGTCTCCAATTCGTGGCCGTTGCGACCACGTTTTACGATGCGCGGCCGGTCACCGGCCGCCGTTCATTCCTTACACCGCGTCCGAGAGGGACGTGAAATTAAAATCGCGCACCTTCATCGCCGGCACCACCATCGGGTTCGGGCCTTCGTCGCCCCCCAGCACCACCGACTTGCCGATCTCTTCGATGTTGTTGAGCATCGACACCGGGCTCTCGTTGAAGCGGAAGTTTTTGATCGGGTGCTTGATCTTGCCGTTCTCGACATAGAAAGTGCCGTCGCGCGTCAGGCCCGTCAGCGCCACCGATTGCGGGTCGACCATGCGGATGTACCAGGTACGCGTTACCAGCACGCCCTTCTTGGTGCTGGCGATCAGCGCCTCGGTGCTCTTGTCGGTGCCGGCCATGATGAAGTTGCCGGCGCTGCCGACGGCGCGCTTGTTCTTCTGTTTGGCCCAGAACTGCGAGTACTCGAGGTCGGCCACGCGGCCATCCTTGATCCACTGCTGGCGCTCGCGCGGCAGCATGGTGGCATCCCACGGGAGCACCGGCACCAGCGGGTCCCACGGATCGGACCAGATGTTGACCTGGCTGTCGAACAGCTTGTCGCCGACGCGGTTCAGGCCTCCCTTTTTCGACAGGAAGCTGCGGCCCTCGTCCGAGCGGCGCGCATCAAAGCCGTTCATCATGAAGTTCATCAGGTCGCTGGTCGCGGCCGGCTCGAGGATGACGGTGTAGCGGCCCGGCTCCAGCGCTTTCGCGTCGACCGAGCGCAGTGCTTTTTCGATGGCGACATCGGCCGCTTCGCGCGGGTCGAAGCGCGCCAGATCGCGCGCCGAGCGGCGCACCCAGCCCGAACCGCGGCCGTCTTCGGTGCGGATGGTGCACGTAAAATCGAGGGAGGTCAGGGCCTGGTGGCCGAACACGCCGTTCGAGTTGGCGACCGTCTGGAACGAGCTGGTGTCGGTCAGGAAGCCGGCGCTGACCAGCCCCTTCTTGCGGCAGGCCTCAATCGCGTAAGCGGCGGCCTGGGCGCGGATCTCGGGATCGATGTCGGCGGTCTTTTGCACGAACGTGTTCGAGGCCTTGTACTGCTGTTTGGCGACGGCCGGCATGAACTCCGGGTTTTCCGGGGCCAGGCGTGCCAGGTCCTCGGCGCGGCGCACGGCCTTTTCCAGCGACTTGTCGTCGAACTCGTTGATGGTGGCGGTGCCCTGGCGCTTGCCGAAGGCGACGCGCACGGTGAGCGTGGTGTCGTCGGTCAGGCCGGCGGTCGAGACGGCGTTGCGCGCGAAGCGGATGTTGCCGCTCCGTTCACCGGCAATGCCGACGATGCATTCGTCGGCCTTCGAGAGCGACAGCACGCGGTCGCAGATGCGTTTCGTTTGTTCCTGGGTCAGGATGGTCATGAGAATTCCTTAGCCGATCTTGCGGGCGGTGTTGATCACGTTGATGCCGTTGAAGCGCGCGGTCGAGGAACCGTGCGAGACGATGCTGATCTGCGGCGGCTGGCCCTTGCCGTCGAAGAAGGAGCCGCCCATGCGCCAGTCGCGCTCGTCGCAAATGCCGGCGCAGGCCGTCCAGAATTCCTGGGTGTTGGCCTGGTAAGCCACGTCTTCCAGCATCTCGCCGATCTTGCCATCCTTGATTTCATAGAACAGCTGGCCGCCGAACTGGAAGTTGTAGCGTTGCTGGTCGATCGAGAACGAGCCGTCGCCGACGATATAGATGCCCTTCTTGATGCCCTTGACCATGTCGTCAGGGCTCATCTTCGCCTTGCCCGCCGCCAGCGAGACGTTCGGCATACGCTGGAACTGCACATTGCTCCACGAGTCCGCATACGAGCAGCCGTGCGATTCCTTCTCGCCGATGATGTGGGCCTGGTCGCGCGTGGCCTGGTAGTTGACCAGTACGCCGTCCTTGATGATGTTCCACTCCTTGCAGCGTACGCCTTCGTCGTCGTAGCCGACCGCACCCAAGGAACCCGGGGTCGTCTTGTCGGCGACGATATTCACGATCGGCGCGCCGTACTTGAAGTTCTTCGATTCCCACTTGTCGAGCGTGGCGAAACTCGTTCCCGCGTAGTTGGCCTCATAGCCGAGTACGCGGTCCAGTTCCGTAGGGTGGCCGACCGATTCGTGGATCGTCAGGAACAGGTGTTCCGGCGAGAGCATCAGGTCGTATTTGCCCGGGGTGACCGATTTGGCGGTCAGTTTGCGCTTGGCGTCGCGGCCGGCCGCGCGCGCATCCTCGATCATGTCGTAGGAATTCGTGTACAGCGTGGCGACGCCGCCGGCGGCCTTGAGCTTGTGCTCGGAACGGGCGTCGAGGTATTCGTAGCCCATGCCGACCGGGGCGCCGAGCCCCTGGCGCGAGCGGAATTTGCCGCTTGCCTTGTCGACGGCGGTCGCCGTGAACGGCGCCCACAGGCGGTGCAGGTCCTGGTCGATGTAGGAGCCGTCGGTGGAAGCGAAGTATTTTTGCTGGTTTACCTGGAACAGCATCGACTGCATGAAGTTCGCGCCATTGTCCATGCCGGCTTTGTTTGCCGCGATCAGCAGCTCGGCCTTGTCCTTGATCGGCACCGTGCGCCAGTCCTTCTTGTACGGCGTCGCCCAGGACACGTCGCCCACGCCTTTGACGGGCGCCAGGCGCACCGGTTCGGTCTGCAGCTTGGCATTGGCTTTCGCAATGGCGACAGCCTGGCGCGCCGCGTTGGCGATGCCGTCCGGAGTCATGTCGGAGGTGGCGGCGAAGCCGTAGGCGCCATTGCAGATGACGCGCACACCGACGCCGGCCGATTCGGTATTGACGACGTTCTCGACATTCAGGTCACGGGTGGTGACGAACTGGTTCAGGTAGCGTCCGATGCGCACGTCGCAATACGATGCGCCGGCCTTGGTGGCGGCGTTCAGCGCGGTGTCGGCGAGCGCCTTCTTGGCGGCGACCGCCATTGGGCTCATCAGTTCTTCGGCCGCGATCGCACGTCCGGCGATGGGGATGAGCATCGAGCCAAATGCCAGGGTGCTGATGTTGAGAAAACTACGACGTTCCATTGTGTCTCCTGAATTCAACTGCGGGCGGCGTTGCCGCGTATGTATAGGTAGGTCAGACCATGCCATCGCGAGCGGGCCGAATGGCAAACCGTTAAACATTAGCAGTAACTAACCCTTTTGAATAGGCAATCTTCAGACCAGTCGCAAACTGTGGACGTTGTGCTTGTGTTAGGCACTTTTCTCGTGCAAGCATGCTGTCCGGGCCGTGTCCGCGTGTCCGGCCGGACAGGGTGCGGACAGTACATACGTGGGACAAGCGTCCGGATTCGCTTGACGGGCCGGGTTGCTTGTTCGATCATCGGCGCGGCGGCCCGACGCCACGTCTGGGCCGCACCCAACGACATAACCGACAACGGAGAACACCCCCCATGAAACGACTGATCCTGGCAGCCCTGCTGGCCGTCAGCGCCGCCGGCGCCGTACAGGCCGACGACGCTCTGAAAGCCGTCATCGGCGCAGAACACCGCGCGACCAATGCCGCACGCGACAGCGCGCGCCATCCATACGAGACACTGACCTTCTTCGGCATCAAGCCGACCATGACGGTGGTGGAACTGGTGCCGGGCGGCGGCTGGTACACCGAAATCCTCGCGCCCTACCTGCGCGACAAGGGCAAGTACATCGGCGCCGGCTCGGCGCCCGACAAGAAAGGCGGGATGGCATTCCGCGCCAGGCTCGACGCCAATCCTGCCCTGTACGGCAAGGCGGCAACCGCCGTGTTCGAGCCGCCGAGCCGCTACGAGATCGCGCCGGCCGGCAGCGTCGACATGGTGCTCACCTTCCGGAATATCCATAACTTCATCGGCGGCGGCGAAGAAGCGGTGAAGACGACGTTCAAGGAAATCCACAAGGTCCTGAAACCGGGCGGCGTGCTGGGCGTGGTCGAGCACCGCCTGCCGGCCTCGATGAAGCAGGACGAGAAAGCGTCGAGCGGCTATGTGCACGAGGCCTACGTCATCAAGATGGCCGAAAGCGCGGGCTTCAAGCTCGCTGGCAAGTCGGAAGTGAACGCCAATCCGAAGGACAAGGCGGATCACGAAAAAGGCGTGTGGACGCTGCCGCCGGTGCTGGCGAACAAGGACAAGGACCGCGAGAAGTATGTGGCGATCGGCGAGAGCGATCGGATGACCTTGAAATTTGTGAAGCAGTAAGCATTAACGGCATTAACAAAAATCGGGGCCGCGTCAAGCGGCCCCGTTTCTTTTACAGCGCCGCCTTCTGCCTGACCGGCGTAAACAGCAAATCGTGAAAATCGTAGCTGAAGTCGGTCTCGGTCGACACCGCCTTCATCTTCACATGCTCGATGCCGCCGTCATGGTCCAGCGCGAAGGTCACGTAGGCGTCGGCATTGAAGTTACGCTCCTTCCAGCGCACGATGAAAGTGTCGTGCTGGAAGTGCTCCATCTCGCCCGTCAAATCCGGCGTGCGCGTAAACGACATGATCATCTTCCTGCCATCGCGCTTGATGTTCATGGCGCCGTACCACGGGTCCGTGTACTGGCCCTCGTAGGAAGTCAGCGCCAGCGACGGTTTCGATGCAGCGATGCGCGTGGTCGACGTCTTCTTCAGGCGCGCCAGTTCGTCCGTGTGCTTGCGGTCTTCGTCGTCGGCGATCAGCTTGATCCAGTCGGTCGGCGCACTGCCCGTCATGTACTGGTCGAGCAGCCGGTATTGCAGCGCATTGAGCGCACCGCCGCTCTCGGCATTGGTGAAAATGGCCACGCCCAGTTTCGATTCCGGCACCAGGAGTACGCGCGAATAGAAGCCCTGCAGCGCGCCGCCGTGCATGGCGACCAATTGACCCTTGTAGTCGCGCAGCTGGAAGCCCAGGCCGTAGGCGGCGAAATTGGCGCGGGTCGCAGCCAGGGGACCCTTCGGCATACCGATCTTCATCGGCGTCTGCGCGGTCCACATCTCGCGCGACTGCGCTTCTGAAAACAGGCGCAGCTCCTTGCCATCCGCGCCCTTCGCACCCTCGATGCGGCCGCCATCGAGCAGTACCTTCATCCAGCGCGCGATGTCTTCGGCATTCGTGTTGATGCCGACCGCGCCGACAGCGTTATCGACCGGCATGGATTTGACGGCGGCGATCTTGTCGTTGATCTTGCTGTGCGCGTTCGAGGCGTTCGGGTTGCCGGCGTTTTCCGCCAGGCTGGTCGTCGTCGTGTTCATGCCGACCGGTTTGAGGATGCGCTCGCGCACCGTGTCGCCCCAGGATTTGCCGGATTTCCTGGCAATGATCTTGCCGGCCACGATGTACAGCAGGTTGTCGTAGGCATAGCTGTTTCTAAAACTCGTCGCCGGTTTTACATAGCGCAAGCGCTCGATGATTTCGTCGGTGCTGAAGTTCGTCGTCGGCCACCACAGCAGGTCGCCCGCCCCCAGCCCCAGGCCGCTGCGGTGGGTCAGCAGGTCGCGCACGGTCATCTCGCGCGTGACATAGGCGTCGTACATCTGGAAGTCCGGCAGGTGTTTTACGACCGGATCGTCCCATTTCAGCTTGCCCTCGTCGACCAGCATCGCCAGCGCGGCGGCCGTAAACGCTTTCGAGTTCGAGGCGATCTCGAACAGGGTCTGGCCGTCGACCCTGGCCGGCGCGCCAAGTTTGCGCACCCCAAAGCCGCGCGCGGCGATCACTTTACCGTCCTTGACGACGGCGATCGCGATGCCCGGCACGTCGAAGGCTTTCATGACGCGGTTGACGTCCTGCTCCAGGTCGAAGGCTGAGGCTGCCGCTACTGCGACAGGTGGCGTCGCCGGTGCTTCGGCGGTATTCGACGCACAGGCGCCGGCGGCGGAAAACGCGATCAGGATCGCGGCGGTAAGACGTTTCATGTGGTGCACTCTTCGGTTCCTTTTTTATTGCGACTTCATCGCTTTGTCGACGCCAACTTGCGTCTCTGGGTGGTAGCGCTCGCGCGCCGCCTTGTACACGCCTTCGGCCCAGGCGCGGTCCTGCGGGTTCGCGCGCAAGGCCGTGTACAGCGGCACCACGAACTTCTTGCGCCCGACGCTCATCAAGAAAGCCTGGAGCTGCGGGCGCATCTCGCGGTAGCCGGCGTGCGCCGCCGCGCGGTAGAAGCGGAAGGCGATTTCGTTGTTGCCGCTCCTGGAGAGATTGAAGGCGGCGTCGAGCTCTTTCAGGCGCGCGGCGTCTGCCTTGTTGTCGATGTCGTTCAAGAACTTCATCCACTCGAGCGCGCTCCAGCCCTTCGTGCCCAACTTCGAGGTCGGCGTGTCTCCCTTCAGCCAGGCCGCGGTCGCCGCATCGAGTGCCACCAGGCGCTGCGACTTCGCGTACTTGGCGCTCGCCGGGATGCCCGGGCCGTACAACCACTCGTCGAGTTCCGCGTCGCTCATCACCTGCGGGTGTTTGGCCAGCAGCTTCGTACGCAGGTAGGCCACGAACTGCTCGGTCGTCACGCTCTGGAAGGCGTGGCCGTCGAACCAGCCGCGGAGAAAATGGTCGAACACATCGCGGCCGGCGCGCTCCTCCAGGGTGCGCAGCAGCCAGGCGCCCTTCGGATAGGCCAGGCCTTCGTCGGTGTAGGTAGCGGGCGATGTGTCCGGGTCGCGCGTGAGCAGTGCCTGTTTCGCTTGCGGCAGGTCCTTCAATGACTCGATCGCCTCTTCCTGCTCGAGCTGCAGGTTCATGGTCGCGACCTCTTCGCCATACAGTTTTTCCAGGATGCGGGTCGTCACGTAGGTGGTAAAACCTTCGTTCAGCCACCAGTGCTTCCACGAGGCGTTCGTCACCAGGTTGCCCGACCAGCTGTGCGCCAGTTCGTGGGCGATCAGGTCGACCAGGCTGCGGTCGCCCGCGATCATGGTCGGGGTCAGGAAGGTCAAACGCGGGTTTTCCATGCCGCCGATCGGGAACGAAGGCGGCAGCACCAGCATGTCGTAACGTCCCCAGCGATACGGGCCGTAGAGCGATTCGGCGGCGGCGACCATCTTCTCGGTATCGGCCAGTTCATAGGCGGCAGCCTCGATGCGCTTCGGCTCGGCGTAGACGCCGGTGCGTCCGCCCAGCGTGCGCGCCTCCAGTTCGCCAATGCCGATCGCCAGCAGGTAAGCGGGAATCGGCTGCGGCATGTTGAACTTCCAGCCTTTATCCCCGGTCGCCTTCGGATCGTTATCGGCGCTCATCACCACGCGCAGGCCGGCAGGGGCCTGGATCCGGGCGGTATAAGTAAAACGCACCGAGGGCGTGTCCTGCACCGGGGCCCAGGAGCGCGCATTGATCGATTGCGACTGGCTGAACATGAAGGGGTGCTTGCCCGACAGGGTTTGCACGGGCGTGAGCCACTGCAGCGCACTGGCGGTGGGCGCGGTGCGGTAGTAAATGCGCACCTTCGGCGCCTGCCCGGGCAGGTCGATGTGCAGGGCTTGCCCCTTCTCGGCATCGAATTTGTCGAGCGTGTATTTGACGGACGACCAGCGCCCGCGGGCGTCCTGCGCTTCGATCTTCGAGATCGCCAGCTCGCGCGTGTCGAGGTCGAGGCGGCGCGCGTCCTTGTCGAGCCAGTCGAGCGTCAGCTCGGCGTGGCCGGCGAGCGTCTTCTTCGTGAAATCGGCTTTCAGGTCGAGGTGCAGGGCGCGTGTCCTGACCTGGTCGTAGTTGGCATAGCTGAGCGGATCGAGCGCATAAGCGGCGCCGCCGTGCAGGCCGAGGATGGCGGCGGCAGTGGCGCGCAGGAGGGATCTGAGGTGCATTTATGTGATGAAAGGCTGAGCGGAGGGCGCGAGAAGAATAGCATTGATCAGATAGCCGGGAAAGCGCGCCTTTCGCCTCGTGTCGCGCGCGTATTGATGCGCTGCTGAAAAGCCGACTCTGCTATGATCCGCGCTCTGCTTTAATCTGCGTTATCCGCTGCTCTTATGGATGCCTTTCTTGTCGCAACCGGCATCGTCGCCCTCGCTGAAATCGGCGACAAGACGCAGCTCCTCGCTTTTCTGCTGGCCGCCCGTTTTCGCCGCCCATTGCCGATCATCCTCGGCATCTTCATCGCCACCCTGCTCAACCACGCCTTTGCCGCCGCCGTCGGCGCGCTGGTGAGCGAACTGCTCGGCCCATCCGTGATGCGCTGGGTGCTCGGCCTGTCGTTCCTGGGCATGGCGATCTGGACGATGTTCCCGGATCACATCGACGAGACCGAAGCGACCATCGCCAAGTTCGGCGTGTTCATGACGACCCTGCTCGCCTTTTTTGTCGCCGAGATGGGCGACAAGACGCAA
Organism: Massilia sp. CMS3.1; assembly: GCF_051262535.1. Lineage (NCBI taxonomy): Bacteria > Pseudomonadati > Pseudomonadota > Betaproteobacteria > Burkholderiales > Oxalobacteraceae > Massilia > Massilia sp. CMS3.1. The sequence goes on from NZ_JBIMES010000016.1 coordinate 46,084, forward strand.
GTGGCCACCGTGGCGCTGGCCGCGCGCTATACCGAGATGGCGATGGTGGTGGCCGGCACCACGCTGGGCATGATGATCGCGAACGTGCCGGCGGTGCTGTTTGGCGAGCGGATTGCGAACAAGGTGCCGCTGAGGCTGGTGCACGGGATCGCGGCCGTGATGTTCATGGGGCTGGGGATGGCGACGCTCATGGGGGCGGGAGCGGATTACGGCTATTAATTACCGCCAGCGCGTCATCCACTTGTCGTAAAACCCCAGATCGCGCGGCACGGCGCCGGGAATCGCGCAGATCGCGCCGGCGAATTCGTTGGCGCGCGCCAGGGTCAGTTCGAGCGGCCAGCCGCGTGCGCGCCCTAACAGGAAAATCGCCGAAAACGCATCGCCTGCCCCGACCGTGTCGATGACGAACGCCGGGGGAGGCGTGTCGCGGGTGTCGACGGTGACGCCGCCGGCGCCGAAGTACACCGAGCCGCGGTGTCCTAGCGTGACGATCAATGCCTGCAGTCCGAACATCTGCAGCAGCGCGCCGCAGGCTGAGCGGGTTTCGTCGGCGGCCATCGGCGGGTCGTTCGGACCGAGCTGGAAATACCAGCCGAACAGCGCCTGCAGCTCGTCCTCGTTGACCTTGGCGATGTCGGCCGCGTGCAGGGAGTCGGACATGGTGCGCTCGTCGACCTCGCCGTCGCGCAGGTTCACATCGAGGAAACGGGTGCCGGTGGTGCTGGAGAGCAGCGCCTTCAAGGTGCCGCGCGAACGCTCGCCGCGCTGCGCCAGGGTGCCGAAATAGAAGGCGCCGGCATCGACCGTCTTGGCGGCCGCCAGCGCTTCTTCGCACGCGATGTAGTCGTAGGCCTGGTTCGGCACGATGACGAAGCGGTGTCCCTTGGCGCCGCGCTCGACGATGACGCGGCCAGTCTCCTCGATCGGGTCGCGCTGCAGTCCGGCCTGCGACATGGCGAAGCGCTCGAATTGAGCTGCGATGGTCTCGCCATTGCGGTCGCTGCCGACGCGCGTGATCATCAGTTGCGGCGCCATGAAGGCGGCCAGGTGGCGCGCGACATTGAAGGGCGCGCCGCCGACGACCTGCTCGGTGGCGAAGTCGTCGACCAGGGCTTCGCCGAAGACGATGGTGCTGGCCGTACCAGTGGTCGCACTCATGCCTCGAACGGCGCCGTGTCACGGAACGAAGCCCGCTCGCTGAGCTTGTCGAACAGTTTCGCCAGGTTCGGGTAGTCGTCGCGCCAGCCGATGTCGGGGAAGCGGAACGTCAACCAGCCGAGTGCACAGCCGACCGCCACATCGGCCAGCGTGTACGACTTGCCCATGCAGAAAGGCTGCTCGCCGAGTTTTTCCGACATGACCGCCAGGCCCGCGTGCACCTTGCCCAGCTGGCGTGCTATCCACTGCGGGCTCTGCTGCTCTTGCGGGCGCAGCGTCTTTTCCAGGCGCACCAGCACGGCCGCATCGAGCACGCCGTCGGCCAGCGCTTCCCACACCTTCACGTCGGCGCGGTCGCGCCCGTTCCCGTTGGGAGGCAGCAGCTTGCACACGGGCGTGAGCGTGTCGAGGTATTCGGCGATCACGCGCGAATCGTACAGGGCACTGCCGTCTTCCATGACGAGGCAGGGCACCTTGCCCAGCGGATTGGACTGGTGGACCTGGGTATCGGCGCTCCACACGTTGTCGAGCTCGAACGAATAGTCGAGCTTCTTTTCCGCCATCACGACGCGGACCTTGCGCACATAGGGACTGGTATTCGAACCGATGAGTTTCATAGATGCTCGGAAAGAGGGATTTGCTGACAGTATAACATCGGCCCGGCTGGCAAAAACGGCCTGTGGGGCCCGTTTCGCTGTGCCGGCAACAAGGTCGAAGATCCGCACCGGTGGTAAAATCCGCGTTTTTGCACGGACCGCCCGCCATGACTGCTACCGCCCCACTTTCTTCCTTGTCGGCACTGTCGCCGCTCGACGGCCGCTACGCGTCCAAGACCGACAAACTGCGCCCGATCCTGTCCGAAGCCGGCTTCATGCATCACCGTGTAATGGTCGAGATCGCTTGGCTGCAGGCGCTGGCACAGGCGGGCTTCGACGAGATCAAGCCGTTTTCAAGCGCAGCATCCGCTCACCTTGACGGCATCGCGGCAGGCTTCGACGAAGCGGACGCCGCCCGCATCAAGGAAATCGAAGCGGTTACGAACCACGACGTGAAGGCGGTCGAATACTGGCTCAAGGAACAAGTGAAAGATGTGCCGGAGTTGGTGCTTGCCTCCGAGTTCATCCACTTCGGCTGCACCTCGGAAGACATCAACAACACCAGCCACGGCATGATGCTGAAAACCGCGCGCGACACCGTCATGCTGCCGGCCCTGCAAGGCATTGTCGCCAAACTGACGGACATTGCCCACACCAACGCGGCGCTGCCGATGCTCTCGCGCACCCATGGCCAGACGGCCAGCCCGACGACCCTGGGTAAAGAATTCGCCAACGTCGTCGCGCGTCTGCAACGTGCGGTCAAGCGCATCGGCGATGTCGAGATTCTGGGCAAGATGAACGGCGCGGTCGGCAATTACAACGCCCACCTGTCGGCCTATCCGGGCTTCGACTGGCCGGCGTTTTCAAAAGACGTGATCGAGTCGCGGCTTGGCTTGACCTTTAACCCGTACACGATCCAGATCGAGCCGCACGACTACATGGCCGAGATGTTCGACGCCATCGCGCGTGCCAACACGATCCTGCTCGACCTGAACCGCGATATCTGGACCTATGTCTCGCTGGGCTATTTCAAGCAGAAACTGAAAGTCGGCGAGATCGGTTCGTCGACCATGCCGCACAAAGTCAACCCGATCGACTTCGAGAATTCCGAAGGCAACCTGGGCCTGGCGAACGCCATGCTGCGCCACATGGCGGAAAAACTGCCGGTATCGCGCATGCAGCGCGACCTGACCGACTCGACGGTATTGCGCAACATCGGCGTCGCCTTCGGCTACACGCTGCTGGCCTACGACAGCTGCCTGCGCGGCCTGAACAAGCTGGAAGTGAACGCTGCCAAGCTCGAAGCGGACCTGGATGCGAACTGGGAAGTGCTGGCCGAGCCGGTGCAAACCGTGATGCGCCGCTACGGCATCGAGAATCCGTACGAGCAACTCAAGGAACTGACGCGCGGCAAAGGCATCACCAGGGAAGCGCTGCGCGAGTTCATCGGCACGCTGGCGGTGCCGCAGGAAGCCAAGGATTTGATGCTCTCGATGACGCCGGCGAATTACACGGGCTTGGCGGCAGAGCTGGCGAAAGCGATTTAAACGTTCGAACGCTTAGTCGGAAAAAAGCCCGCACCAGAGATGGTGCGGGCTTTTTTATATCCGCGGTAGTTCAGTTTTGCCAGACCAGCTTGACGCCCACTTCGCGGCCCAGTTCGAGCCGCGATGCGATCGGCCCGTATTCTGCGTGGCCGCCATTCAGGTTCCGGCCAATCACCGACAACGCGAGGTTCGGCTGCAGGCGCCAGCCGAAGCGCGCGTCGAGCGCCCAGTAGCCCGGCACCGACGGATTTTCCAGCGCCGCCACCTTGCGCAGCGCCAGTTCCAGGTCGCGCTTGTCGTCGAAGCTGTAGTTCGAGCGCAGCTGCAAGGTGTGCGACGGATCCTTGCCGGCGTTGCGCGGTCCGGCGATATCGTTGCTGCCGGATTTCAGGCGCAGGCGCTCGTGCAGGGCCGTGTAGCCGGCCGACATGCGCCAGTCGTCGCTCAGCTGGTAGCTGCCCCACATTTCGATGCCGGTCGCGTCCCCTTCCATCAGGCTGCCGAAGGTAATGAAGGTACGGGTCGGATCGATTTCCTGGGTGCGCAGGTGGTCGTACTCGTTGTGGAACAGCGTGGCCGAGTAGGACAGCCCGGCCAGCGGCTGGCCCCGGTAGCCGAGTTCGAACACCTTCGCCACTTCGGAGCGTACGCGCGGGCCGCCGCGCAGCAGGTAGGGCGGGCGTCCCGGGACATAGGCGTCGACGTCGAGCCGGGTCGGTGCGCGCACGGTGCGCGAGAGCGCGGTCCACAGTGCGTGCTGCGGGTTCAGGCGCCACGACAGGCGCGCCGTCGGCAGCAGTTCGTTGCCGGTGTAATCGTTGCGCTCGACCCGGGCGCCAAGCGTCAGGGAAAGGTCGGGACGCAGCGCGATCTCGTCCTGGGCGAACAGGCTGGCCCAGGTCTGTTCCTCGCGCGCCGGCAGGAAAGCGATCACCTCGCTGTTCGTGACATTGTCCCAGCTGTGCCGGTAGTTCGCGCCCCAGACCAGGCTGTGCGCGCCCCAGCGTGGCAGCGAGTGCTGGAACTGGACGTCGGCGATGTTGAGCGACTCGGAAAAGGTCGGCGGCACGTCGCGCCGCGTATGGTCGAGGTAGGCTTGCACGGCGAGGCGGCCGCCATCGGCCAGGGCGCGTTCCCAACGCCCCGTCAGGTTGGCGCCCTGGGTGTCGATGTCGGCCAGGCGTAGTGCCATGCCGCTGACCGAAATGGCGCCCGGTTCGGGTTGTTCCGGCTCGCCACGGTGGGCGTTGCCGTTGAGGCTGAAGACATCGCTGCCGCGTTCCCAGTCGGCGCGAAAACCGACTTGCACCTGGTTCCAGGCATCGTTGATACGCCCGCCCGCGGCCGTCTCGCCGTGAGCGCGTGTCAATGCCTTGCCGTAGACGCGCCAGCTGGCCTCGCCTGCCCGTCCGCCCTGGCGGAAAGCGAGGTCGCCGCCATCGCTGGCGTTATGGAGGACCGCCAGGCTGCCCTGGGTGGCGTGCGCCGAGCGCGTCGTGATATTGATCACACCATTGACCGCGTTCACGCCCCACATGGTGCCGCCTGGTCCACTGATGACTTCGATGCGTTCGACATCGTCCAGCACCACGTCCTGCATGTCCCAGAACACACCGGAAAACAGCGGCGCATACACGGAGCGGCCGTCTATCATGACCAGCAATTTGTTCGGAGCACTGTTGCCCGTCCCGTTCAGGCCGCGTGCGCTGATGGAATAACCATAGCTGCTGACCTGGCCGACATGCAGGTTGGGCGCCAGGCGCAGCGCGTCGGGAATGCTGCGGCTACCTGCGCGGCGGATGTCGTCGGCGGTGATCACGAAGACCGAGGCCGGCGCGTCGAGCAAACGCTCCGGCTTCTTCGACACCGACGTCACCTGGATATTCGCCAGTTCTTCGATCGACAAGTCGGCAAAATCGACGCCTTGCGGATTGGCGGCATGCGCCTGGCTCGCCAGCGCGGCGGCGAATAGCAGGACGGACACGCGACGGCGTGGCCGGCTGGGTGAAAGATTGGTCATACAACTCCTCGACAGGGCAACTGGCCCGCTTTATTCTGCGATTTTGTGTGAACGCGCGCTCATTCCAATTTTACATTCACAGGGGCCGCTGCTGTGCACGTTTAACAATCCATGCTAGTGTAAGAAAAGAAACATGCACCTGACGAGCGGGATTCCACCTTTTTTGCTATAGTTTAGTTCTAATCAGTACTAACCCCATGGCAATCATGCAGCGTTACTCCCTTCCCGCGATCGTCCTGCATTGGCTGATTGCGCTCCTGATCATCGCTACCTTCACGCTGGGCCTGGTGATGACCGAGATCCAGGGACTGACGCCGACCAAGCTGCGCTATTTTTCCTGGCATAAATGGGCAGGCGTGACCGTACTGGCGCTGGCCACGCTGCGCCTGCTGTGGCGCCTGCGCAGCAAGCCACCCGCCTATCCCGCCGCCATGCCGGCCTGGCAAATCCGCGCCGCGCATGCGCTGCATGGCTTGCTGTATGTCCTGATGTTCGCCGTGCCGCTGTCCGGCTATTTCTACAGCCTGGCCGCCGGCGTGCCGGTGGTGTACTTCGGCCTGTTTTCACTGCCCGTCCTGATCGAGGCCGACCCGGTCCTGAAACCCGTGCTCGGCGCCCTGCACTATTGGCTGAACATGGTACTGGCGGCGTGCGTGGCAGTGCACGTGCTGGCCGCGTTCAAGCATGTGCTGGTCGACCGCGACGGCATCGTGCAACGCATGTCGCCCTTTCCGACGAAATGAAATAAGGAATTCATATGAAACCTGTGCATGCCCTCGTCCTCGCTTCGCTGTTCGCCAGCGCCCTTGCCGGCGCCGCCGTGCTCAAGACCGACCCGGCGAAGAGCAGCGTCGTCGCCGTCTTCAAACAGATGAACGTGCCGGTCGAAGCGAATTTCAAAACCTTCACGGCCCGGATCGACTACGACGCCGCGCGCCCGGAGGCGTCGAAGGCAGCGGTCGACATGGTCACCGCCAGCATCGACCTGGGCGACGCCGAATACAATCGCGAGGTTTCCAAGAAGGAGTGGTTCAATACGGCGCAGTTCCCGAAAGCGAGCTTCGTCTCGACCTCGATCAAGCCGGCCGGTCCGGGCAAGCTGACCGTGGCCGGCAAGCTGACGATCAAGGGCAGGACCGCCGACGTGAATTTTCCGTTGACGGTAAAAACCGAATCTGGAAAACACCTTTTCGAAGGACAGTTGCCGATCCGCAGGCTCGCTTTTAATATCGGCGAAGGCGAGTGGAAAGACACGAGTATGGTCGCCGACGAAGTTGTCATCAAGTTCCGCGTCAGCGCGGGAAATAATTAATTCATTCACCAAGGACTCTTATGAAACGCAAGCTCCTCATTGCCGCCACCCTCGCCACCAGCGCCGGTTTCGCCTGCGCCGCAGCCGATACTTATAAAATCGAGCCGAATCACACCTACCCGAGCTTTGAAGCCGACCACATGGGCATCTCGGTCTGGCGCGGCAAGTTCACCAAGACCGACGGCACCATCGTGCTCGACCGCGCCGCGAAAAGCGGCAGCGTCGACATCACGGTCGATATGAACAGCATCGATTTCGGTCACGAAAAAATGAACGCGCACGCGAAGAAGCCAGACATTTTCGACGTCGCCAAGTACCCGACCGCCACCTTCAAGGGCAACAAGCTGCGTTTCGAAGGCGAGAACCTGGTGGCCGTCGAGGGCGACTTCACCCTGCATGGCGTAACGAAACCGCTGACCCTGAACATCGCCAAGTTCAAGTGCATCCAGCACCCGATGCTGAAACGCGAAGTCTGCGGCGCCGACGCGCATGCCATCTTCCAGCGCAGCGACTATGGCGTCAGCTTCGGCCTGCCGAACTTCTCGCCGGAAGTGCGACTGGCGATCCAGGTAGAAGCCGTCAAGCAGTAAGTTTTAGCGGCCCATAAGAAAAGCCCCGCTACCTTCCGGCAGCGGGGCTTTTTACTTTACAGCCTGCAATCGGTCGACGAATCGGCCCGATTAACGGCCGTCACGGTCCGCGTCGCCTGGAATGGCGCGCTCGACCTTGTGCCATGCAGCGCGGCTGGCCGACTTGGCTTGTTCCCACGACAGGCGCGAATTGCCCTTGGTGGTGTTCCAGTCGTTCGACAGGGTCGACTCGTTCTGGTCGTAGCTGCCTGGATAACGGCTCTTGCCGTTGTAGCCCAGCGCATACGCCGGCTGGTAGTCGTCGTAGGTGTAACCCGGGGTGTATTCCGCCTGGGTCTGGTAGGTGTTGCGCCAGTGTGCGTCTTCCTCAGCTGGGTTCACCAGGCCGCCGACGCCTTTGCCGGCCATGCCGCCGACCGCGGCACCGATGCCCGCGCCCACCGCCATGCCGATCGGGCCGCCAACTGCACCGATCGCCGCGCCTGCAGCAGCGCCGCCGCCGGCGCCAACGCCTTTGGCCAAGTTATGGTCGCTGCGCTCGTCGTCAGGCTTCGAGTTGACGACTTCGCCGACGCCACGGCCCGTCGCGCCACCGGCCAGGCCGCCGATCACGGCACCTGCAGCCATGCCGATCGGACCGCCAACAGCACCGATGGTCGCACCAGCGACTGCACCGCTGGCGCCGCCGACGCCTTGCGCCAGGTTATGGTCGTTCAGGTCGTCGGTCGCCTTCGGGTTCACGACTTCGCCAGCGCCACGGCCGGCTGCGCCGCCCGCCAGGCCACCGACGATAGCGCCCGCTGCCATGCCGATCGGGCCGCCGACGGCGCCGATTGCCGCGCCAGTAGCCGCACCGGCAGCAGCACCGGTACCTTTGGCCAGGTGGTGTTCGGACAGGTCGTCACCCGATTTCGGGTTCACGACTTCGCCTGCACCTTTACCAGCCATGCCGCCGGTGATACCACCGATGGCGGCACCTGCGACGGTACCAATCGGGCCAGCAACGGAACCGATGGCAGCACCGGCGAGTGCACCGCCAACGGCGCCAACGCCGGTGCCGATGACGTGCGAACCACCGCTGTCGGTCCACGAACGTTCGATGTGCGCTGCGTCTTCATCCGAACGGGCATTCACGCCCATCAGGATGCCGCCGCCCTTGATGCCTTCTTCGTAGTGCGCTGCGCGCTCTTCAGGAATACCGGCACCGATCAGGGCGCCGATCAGGCCGCCGGTCAGGCCACCGGCACCAGCGCCGGCGAGGGCTGCGGCCAGCGGGCCGGCGACGACCAGGCCCAGGCCTGGCAGCACGAGGGTGGTGCCGACGGCGGCGATGCCTGCCAGCACGGCGCCAATGGTGCCACCGATACCTGCGCCAATGCCGGCGCCTTCGGCGGCCTTGCTGCCCAGTTCAGTATCGGTATCGCCGAAGTGGGTCTTGCGGGTTGAATCCGACATCATCAGATTGACGTCGTCCTTGCTGTAGCCGCGGTCGGAGACCGTGTTATAAGCACGCTCTGCGGTGGCGCGGTCCGGGAACAGGCCGGTGACCATGCGCGAATTCTGCTTATCGTTGTCGTAGCTCATGATGTATCCCTTTCAAAGGTATCGGTGGTGCGTTCAGGTCTTGCAACATTGGGTTGCCAGTGATCGAACAATATGCCCCGCAGACACACTCTTCTGTACGCTGACGCACCCACTTCAGAACATTCCATACGGCAACTCGATCGTAAAAAAGAATCGACTGACGGAACGCGATTTACAGATTCATCGTCTAACGTTCGTTGCCGCACCGACTTGGGACATCGGCGATCTGTAGACTTTTTTACATGGTCAACGCAATCAATTGGCCTCGGGTAGGTTTTGTTTACTAAGAGGAGGAACTAAAAATGCTATTTATCATCTGGATCGTCGTTGGTGGTATTCTGGGCTGGCTTGCAAGCATGGTCATGAAGACGGATGCAGAGCAAGGCATGATTCTGAACATCGTGGTTGGTATCATCGGCGCCTTCCTGGGCGGCTGGTTGCTCTCCCCACTGTTCGGTTCTGGCACTATCAATTCGGATGACTTCAGCGTATCGTCGCTGCTGGTTTCCTTCCTGGGTGCTGTCATCCTGCTGGCTATCGTCAACCTGCTGCGTCGCGGCCGCGTACGTTAATCAGTGGTATGCCCCACCTGACCAACGCTTTCACGCGTTGGTTTTTTTTCGCCTGGACTTTTAATGAACGCCAGTAAAATCACCGTTTCCATTTTCACTTGCCTGGTGACGCTCGTCGTCGGCTTTCTGGCGCTCAATTTTATGCCGAGCGAAAAGCAGATCGAGACCCAGCTCACCCGTCAATACGACATCCACGACGCCCAGTTCCGGCGTTCGATGGGCGTGCTGCTGGGTCCCCCCATCATCGAAGGCAACAAGGTCGAGACCCTGGTCAACGGCGACCAGATCTTTCCATCGATGCTGGCCGCCATTCGCGGCGCACAGAAGACGATCACCTTCGAGACCTATATCTATTGGTCGGAATCGATCGGCGAAGAATTCTCGAACGCGCTGGCCGAGCGCGCGCGCGCCGGCGTAAAAGTGCATGTGATGCTCGACTTCATCGGCAGCATGAAGATGAACGACGAGGCCATGCAAAAGATGCACGATGCGGGCGTGCAGGTGCAGCGCTATCACAAGCCGGCCTGGTGGAAGCTGGCACGCCTGAACAACCGGACCCATCGCAAACTCTTGATCATCGACGGCAGCGTCGGTTTTACGGGCGGTGTCGGTATTGCGGACCACTGGCGCGGCAATGCCCAGGACGAAGATCACTGGCGCGACACCCATTTCCGCATCGAAGGCCCGGTGGTCGGCCAGATGCAGGCCGTATTTACCGATAACTGGACCAAGTCCACCGGCGTCGTGCTCGACGGTTCGGCCTATTTCCCGCCCTTGAAAGCGGTGGGCAGCATGCCGGCCCAGATGTTTTCCAGCTCGCCTACCGGCGGCAGCGCCAGCATGCACCTGATGTACCTGATGGCCATCACCGCCGCGCGCACCTCGATCGATTTGTCGGCCTCGTATTTCGTGCCCGACGAACTGACCATCCGCGCGCTGGCCGCCGCCGCGAAACGCGGCGTCAAGGTGCGCATCATCTTGCCGGGCAAGGAAATCGATGCCGGCATCGTGCGCCTGGCCTCGCGTGAACGCTGGGGCGACCTGCTGAAGGCCGGCGTCGAAATGGCCGAATACCAGCCGACCATGTTCCACGTGAAGTCGCTGACGGTCGACGCGCTGATGGTCTCGGTCGGCTCGACCAATTTCGACAACCGCTCGTTCAGTATCAATGACGAAGCCAATCTGAACGTGCTGGACCCCGAATTCGCACGCGCCCAGATTGCGATTTTCGAAGACGACTGGAAACTGGCACGCCGCATGACACTGACGGCCTGGAACAATCGTTCTTGGGGAGAAAAGATCGGTGGCGAATTTGCATCGCTGTTCGGCTCGCAACTGTAAATACCGTTTGCACAGCGCTTTCGGAGTCCGGAAATATCGGTTGACGAGCTGGTGAGGGATTACGGATACTCTCGGGATGCCCTGTTTGGGTACGACGTATCCGATAACCTTCATGATCGATCGCGAATGAAAAAGACTCTCCTCTCGCTGGCCATCCTCTCCAGCTTCGCCGCACAAGCGGACGAAGGCATGTGGATGCCACAGCAGCTGCCACAAGTAGCCCAGCAACTGAAAGCCGCCGGCCTCGAGCTCGATCCGGCGGCGCTGACCAAACTGACCGAATTCCCGATGGGCGCGATCGTCAGCCTGGGCGGCTGCTCGGCTTCGTTCGTCTCGCCGCAGGGCCTGGTCGTCACCAACCACCACTGCGTCTACAACAGCATCGCCGTCAACTCGACGCCGCAGCGCGACCTGCTGGCCAACGGCTTCCTGGCCAAGACCCTGGCCGAAGAAGTGCCGGCCTCGCCTGGCAGCCGCGTGTTCGTGACCGAGGAAGTGGCGAACGTCAGCGACCAGATCATCGATGCCAAAGTCGCGAAGCTGACCGGCAAGTCGCGTATCGACGCGATCGAAAAGAACCAGAAGGAAATGGTTGCAGCCTGCGAAAAAACGCCGGGTTACCGCTGCACCGTGGCCAGCTACTACGGCGGCCTCGAGTTCTACCGTTTAAAACAGCTGGAAATCCGCGACGTGCGCCTGGTGCACGCGCCGCCGTCGGGCGTCGGTAAATTCGGTGGCGACACCGACAACTGGATGTGGCCGCGCCACACCGGCGACTACGGTTTCTACCGCGCCTACGTCTCGAAAGACGGCAAGGCCGCCGACTACTCGACCGACAACGTCCCGTACGTACCGAAGCACCACCTGAAAATCGCCACCGAAGGGTCGAAAGAAGGCGATTTCATCATGGTCCTCGGCTACCCGGGCCGCACCAACCGCCACCGCCTGCCGTCGGAAGTGCAGTACACCTTCGACTGGAACTACCCTGCCTTCGTGCAATCCTCGGGTGACGTGCTCGCCATCATCGAGCGCGAGACGAAGAACGACCCGGCTGCCAAGCTGAAGTACGCCGGCCAGGTCGCGAACGTCAACAATTACTACAAGAACCGCAAGGGTATGCTGACCTCCTACGCGGACAGCGACTTCCTGGCACGCAAGAGCGCCGAACACAATGCGATGAAGGCCTGGGTCAACGCCGACGGTGCCCGTAAAAAGCAATTTGCCGGCGACATCGAAACGGTCGAGAAGCTGATCGCCGAGCGCGACAGCCAGACGAAGGAAGGCTTCTACCTGGGTTACGCCCAGCCACGTTTCCTGAGTTCGGCGCGTACCCTGTACCGTCTGGCCAACGAGCGCACCAAGCCGGATACGGCGCGTAAATCGGGCTACCAGGAACGCGACATGGCACGCATGAGCTCGGTCATCACCGGCCAGGACCGCACCTACGACGAGAAAGTCGACAAGGCGCTGGTCATGCACTTCCTGACCAAGTACCTGGCCCAGCCGGCCAAGGAACAGGAGACGGCCTTCAACAATGCCCTCGGCATTCGCGCAGGCATGAGCCAGGACGAACTGAAGGCTGCGATCGACAAGGCCTATGCCGGCTCGAAGCTGGCCAACAAGGACGAGCGCAGCGCATGGCTCAAAAAGTCGCCGGCCGAATTCAAGGCCAGCAACGACAGCTTCATCAAGGCAGCGGTCGCCATGTACGACGCCGACCTGAAGGACGAAGCCAAGGGCGAAGAGCTCGGCGGCAAGATCCAGAAGTCGTACGCCGCCTACATGAAGGCAAAGATCGCCTACATGAACAGCCGTGGCCAGGCGGTCTACCCGGACGCCAACGGCACCCTGCGCGTGACCTTCGGCAAGATCGCCGGCCGCGAACACGGCGCCGACGGCACCGGTTCGTGGACCGCGTTCACCACCGTCAAGGGCGTGGTCGCAAAGCACACCGGCGAAGGTGAGTTCAACGCCCCAAGCGCCCAGCTCGCTGCCATCAAGGCCAAGGACTTCGGCAAGTATGTCGACCCTGCGCTGAAGACGGTTCCCGTGAACTACCTGGCGACGCTCGACATCACCGGCGGCAACTCGGGTTCGGCAGCACTGAACAAGCGCGGCGAACTGATCGGCCTGGCCTTCGACGGCACCCTCGATTCGATCATCTCGGACTGGGACTTCAATGCGGCCAACACGCGCGACATCCAGGTCGACGTGCGCTACATGCTGTGGAACATGAAGCATGTGGACAAGGCGGATAACCTGCTGAAGGAAATGAACGCGCTGTAATGGCGTGCGGCGCGAAGGCGTCTCGTTCAACGCAAAAAGCCACGCTGCCGGAAGGCGCGTGGCTTTTTTATTGTCCTTGCGGCGACCACGGCGAGCGGCCAGGGCGCGGTATTGCCCTTATGTTAAGATCACGGCAAGATGAAATTTTCCGGAAAGCGACAAGATGAAGCAGTGGATGAACATCGGAACGGCATCGTGCGCGCTATTGCTTTCGGCGAGCGTCGACGCAGCCGCTGCGCCGGCAGCGCAACAAGAAGCCGCTATTGTCGGTGCCTGGCAGGAAGGCATGACGCCTCGGATGTCTACCTGGAACGCCAAGCAAACGCAGATGGCGAAGACGTCGGGCCTGCTCGGCCCCATTGTCGAATACAAGGCGGACCATACCTTCGTGGTGTACCCGCCATGCGGCTCAAAACAAGAGGCGCTGCGCAAGGCTGGTGTGCAGGCAATCAAAGGAACATGGGAACTGACCGAGACGGGTAGTCTCGTCTCGCAGATCGATGGCGGCGGCAAGTTGCTGAAAATCGAGACCACATTGACCTGGCAGGATGGCCAGATGATCTTGCTGAACAAGAATGGCAGCGTGGCACAACAGGCCGGCCGTTATGCGGGGCCGCTACCGCCAGCGTGCTGAGGCGTACTGAAGCAAAAAGCCACGCTGCCGAAAGGCGCGTGGCTTTTTATTTTGTTCCCGCTTGAGGGTGTTGAACCGGCTGACCGGTGCAATGCACCGCCATTTTTTCTCTACCGTCGACATGATCATCCTGATCTGGTTCCCGATATTTTGGCGCCGGCAGGCGCTTGCGTCACGATCACGACATAGCCGATAAACATGGTTGCCAGATTGAGCGTCACCGGATTGAACGCTTCAATCAACAGGTCGGGCCTGACGATCATGACGTCAACCAGCAGCGCTGCCAGAAGCGCGATGGCCGCATACACCGGCAGCAATGATCTTCTCCATAAGACGAGAGCAAGACCGAGCAGGATCTCGAGCGCACCGGCCAGCGGAGAAATGACGGATGCATTCAACCCGTGCGCGCTGGCCAACTCCACTTCCATCGCACTGAGCCAGAGGATCTTCGGCACCAGACCATGATAAATAAAGACGAACGCCAGCATGCAGCGTGCGGCGATATGGATGCGCACGAGGCTAGCCTCCACGCAGATATCTTCCTTCATGGTCCGGCGTCGGCAGCGAACAATAGTCGTACTTCCCGAATAGCGCATAGCGGTTGCGTGCAATCCGGTCGTACATCCAGTTCCTGAGCCGTTGCGGGATCGGCTTGAACACGAGAACAGCTTTCCAAGGAAAGCCGAGTTCGCGCATGACCACGAAAAACGCATCGCTCTTCTCGAAGCATCTCCCATGACGCACCACCAGCATCGTGTCGTAGTACTCAGTCGGATAGCCGAAGTGCGCCAGGATTGCCTTGCCTTCGGGTGACTGGACACTGGCCAGCCTGAACCTGCGCCCGTGGTCGTGACGAATCAGAAAATTGCTCCACGCATTGCACAGCTTGCAGACGCCGTCGAACAGGATGAGGTTTTCCTGGTCCTTCAAATACGGGACGTGGCTCGTTGATTCCATGATTGGTTTTTCCGATCGAATAAACGACATTTTCGCATGATTGCGCAGGCGAAAAAACGCCGCGTCGAGCGCGGCGTTCTTTTGTCAATCCAGGCCGATCACACCTTCTTGTTCAGCCTGCTATGCCGCACGCTGTACAGGAAATAGGTCGCCACCGCCGCCGCCATCCAGATGAGGAACACGCGGAAGGTGGCCATCGGCAGATCCTTCATGATGTACAGGCAGGCGATGATCGACAGGCCCGGGATGACATACGGGCCAAACGGCACGCGAAAGCCATGCTCGGCATCGGGCCCCTGCCTGGCGCGGATCACCGGCACCGCGATCGAGACCACGATGAAGGCCGTCAGCGTGCCCATGCTGACCATGTCCCACAGAAAAGTAGAGTCGACCAGGCCGGCGATCAGGCCGACCACCAGGCAGACGATCAGGGTGTTACTGACCGGCGCGCCGGTGCGCGGATTCACTTTCTGAAAGGTCTTCGGGATCAGGCCGTCACGGCTGATCGCATACAGGATGCGCGTCTGGCCGTAGATCGTCACCAGGGTCACCGAGAACACGGACACCACGGCGCCGGCCGATAGCACCAGCGCCGGCCAGGCTTTACCCGTGACGTTCTGCAGGATCACCGACAGGCCGGCCTCCTGCCCTTCGAACAAGTGCGCCGGCTGCGCGCCCATCGCGGCCAGGGCAACGACCAGATAGAACAGCGTGACGATGACGAGCGCCGCCAGGATGCCGATCGGCACATTGCGGCGCGGATCTTTCACCTCTTCGCCGGCGGTGGCGATCGTATCCAGACCGATGAACGAGAAGAACACGGTGCCCGCAGCGGCGGTCACGCCCGCCATGCCCGCAAAACCCTTGCTGTTGTCGGTATTGAAAAAGGGCTGGAAGTTGGCGGCGTCGAAACCGGAGAACGCGATCACAGCAAAGAAGGCGAGGATCGCCAGCTTGATGACGACCATCACCGCATTCGTCGTGGCCGATTCCTTGGTGCCGCGAATGAGCAGGATGCAGCACATGATGATCAACAGCACAGGCGGCAAATTGAAATTACCCGACTCGACGGAGAGCTTGCTGTGGTCCGAGACGAACATGGGCGAACGCAGGTGGGCCGGGATTTCCCAGCCAAAGGCGTTTTGCAAAAAGTTATTCAAGTAATCCGACCAGCCGATCGCCACCGCGCTGCCGGCCAGGCCGTATTCGAGCAAGAGGCAGGCCGCGACGATGAAGGCGGCGAATTCGCCGACGGTGGCGTAGGCGAAGGAGTAGGACGAACCCGAAGCGGGCACGCGCCCGGCCAGCTCGGCGTAGCACAGGGCGGTCAGGCCGGCGGTGATCGCGGCGATCAGGAAGGACAGGATGACGGCCGGGCCGGCCTTCGGCACCGCTTCGACCATCGTGAAGAAGATGCCGGTGCCGACCGTGGCGCCGACGCCGATCATGGTCAGCGGGAACAGGCCCAGTGTGCGGTTCAGGCCGCCGCCGTGGGCCTGGCTGTCTTCGTGTGCGCGCTCAGCCGATTTGGTACGAATCAGTTTCTGGCCCAGTGTCAGATTCACGGTATTCCTTTGTCGCTAGAGAGAAATGGCTGAGCTCGAAACGCCGCCAAAGTTCGCGATTATAGGGCTGTTCAAGCGTTGTTGAGAAAATAGTTTTCGCTAAAGATGCATTTGCAATGCCTGTTTTCTGCACTACAATCGTTGGGTTCTTTCCTAACGACATCTTATGCGCCTGACCCGTTTTTCCGACATCGGTTTGCGCGTGCTGATTTACCTCGAGCGCGCCGGCGAACGGCCGCATCCGGTGACGGCTGCCGAGATCGCCTCCCAGTTCGCCATCCCGCACAACCACATGGTCAAAGTCGTCGGCCACCTGGCGCGTGCCGGTTGGGTGCGTGCGCTGCGCGGACGCAATGGCGGCCTGCGCCTGGCGGCCGACCCGCATACCTTGACGGTCGGGCAGGTGCTGCGCGAACTCGAAGGCGACGAAGAACTCGTCGACTGCGAAGCGATGCGCTGCGCGCTGAATCTCGACTGCCAGCTGCGCGGCCTGCTGAAAGCCGGGATGCGCGCCTTTTACGAAGAGATGGACCGCCACACGCTGGCCAGCATCACCGGCGGCAGTACCGGCGAGCAGATCGTCCGGATGCACCAGATGTTCTGGAGTGGAAGCAGCGCCAGTCCGGCTCCCTGAGCCGGCGGCCCGAATTGCCCGCCCGTCATGGGCGGTTTTTAGAACTGAGGACTACACCATGATCTCTGCCGCTTCCCGTCCCTATATCGATGCCAGCGTTCCTGTGCTGCGCGAACACGGCCTCGCCATCACCACCCTGTTCTACAAGAACATGCTGGCCGAGCATCCAGAACTGACGCGCGTGTTCAACATGGGCAACCAGGCCAGCGGCGCCCAGCAGGGTTCGCTCGCTTCGGCCGTGTTCGCCTATGCCGCCAACATCGGCAATCCGGAAGCACTCGGCCCGGTCGTCAAACGCATCGTCCACAAGCACGTCTCGATCGGCATCCGCGCCGAACACTACCCGATCGTCGGGCAGCACTTGCTAGCGGCCATTTCGCAGACCCTGGGCGCTGCCGCCACCCAGCCGCTGCTGGACGCCTGGGCCGAAGCCTATGGTTCGCTGGCCAATCTCATGATTGGCGCGGAAGCCGAGATGTACAGCACGGCCGGCATCGAACCGGGCGAGACGCGCCCGATGCGCGTGCTTGAGGTCAAACGTGAAAGCGACAACGTCCTGTCGATCCGCTTTGTCGCCGCCGACGACAAGCCGCTGCCGCCGTTTAGCGCCGGCCAGTACGTCAGCGTCGCCGTCGACCTGCCCGGCGACCGTCACCAGCTGCGCCAGTACAGCCTGTCCGACGCGTCGGGCAAGGACAGCCTGCGCATCTCGGTCAAGCGTGAAGATGCGCTGGCGGCCGCGCCGGCCGGCGAAGTGTCGAACTGGATCCATGCGAACGTCAAGGTCGGCAGCGTGCTGCAGGTGACGTACCCGTTCGGCGAGTTCACGCCGGATACCGAGCTTGACGCACCGATCGTGCTGCTGTCGGCCGGCATCGGCATCACGCCAATGATCTCGACCCTGAACCGGATCGCCATCGTGCATCCGGAGCGGCGCGTCATCTTCGCGTACGCCGCACAGGGCGCTGCCCACCACCCGCTGCAGGACGACGTCGCCGCCGCGCAGGCGCGCATGCCGAACCTGCACGTGGCGACTTTTTATGAAGACGTGGGCGCTGTTACGGACGCGCTGGCCGGATGCATGGATATCACGCGCCTGCCGCGATGGGACCTGGCCGAGACCGATGTCTGGCTGTGCGGTCCCTTGAAATTCATGCAGGCGCAGTGGCTGGCGCTATTGAATGCCGGCGTGCCGGCGGCGCGCTTGCATCGCGAAGTGTTCGGGCCTGACATGCTGGATCACCTGCTGTAATCGCTTGGCCGGCGCTGGGCGGCGCTCAGCGCTGGCCCAGACGCGTCTCGCCGAACAGGGTCTTGTACTGGTGCGGCTGCGAACGCCAGTATTGCGGCGGGGCCGCTACCTGCGCGCCCAGTTCGGCCGCCGCATGCCACGGCCAGCGCGGGTTGTAGAGCATCGCGCGTGCCAGCGCCACCATGTCGGCCTGGCCGGACTGCAGGATGTGTTCGGCCTGCTGCGGCTCGGTGATCAGGCCCACGCCAATCGTCGGCATGCTCGTCTCACGCTTGATGCGTTCGGCGAACGCGATCTGGTAGCCGGCACCCACCGGGATTTTCTGTTGCGGCGACACGCCGCCGCTCGAGACGTGAATGAAATGGCAGCCCCGCCCTTCCAGCTCCTTGGCAAAACGGACACTTTGCTCGATGTCCCAGCCGCCCTCGACCCAGTCGGACGCCGAGATGCGCATGCCGACGCACATGCCTGGTGCCGCCGCGCGCACGGCCTCGAATACCTCGAGCGGGAAGCGCATGCGGTTTGCCAGGGAACCGCCGTAATCGTCCTCGCGTTGATTCGATAGCGGCGACAGGAATTCGTGCAGCAGGTAGCCGTGCGCGCCGTGCAGTTCGATCGCGTCCAGGCCCAAGGCCTGCGTGCGCAGCGCGGCGTCCACAAAACCCTGCTTGATGTGTTGCAGCCCATCGGTGTCCAGCGCCAGCGGCACGGTTTCGCCTTCAGCGTGCGGCACCGCCGACGGTGCGACCGTCTGCCAGCCGCGCGGCTCACTTGGCGCGATATTCGCGCCGCCTTCCCAGGGCACGGCGCTCGACGCCTTGCGCCCGGCATGGGCCAGCTGGACGGCGATTTTGATCGGCGAGTGGCGGCGGATCGCGGCGACGACCGGCAGCAAGGCCTCGCGGTGGGCGTCGGACCACAGGCCCAGGTCGCCCGGCGAGATGCGCCCTTCCGGGGTGACGGCGGTGGCTTCGATGATCAGGAGCGCAGCACCGGACAAGGCCAGCTGGCCGAGGTGGATCATGTGCCAGTCGGTGGCCAGGCCTTCGTCGGCAGAATACTGGCACATGGGGGCGATGGCGATGCGGTTAGTTAGCTGGAGGGGGCCCAGCGCGTAGGGGGTGAAGAGCATGCTCATGCGGACTCCGGAGTGGTCGATTGGACCAGTCTAGCGCGCGTGGCGTGATTCTGCAGGGACGGCCGAAATACGCCGCCATTAAAAAAGCCGCGGACTGCGCGGCTTTTTTTCAATTCACACGCACCACCATCAACCCGGCGCGCAAACCCACCCTCACATCCGGATTCGGAAACACCACCATCTCCTCCTCATGAAAGACCGAATACACGGTCTCCCCATCGGTGGCGATCACGTCGCCCCGCTTGAGCGAGGCGAAGTTCGGGGTCTCGCGGCTAAAACCCATCTTGAAGTTCTCCGACAGCTTGACGATCTCCTGCGCCACCTTGAACACATGCGGCTCGGTCTTCGTCGCGACCTGCTCGCCGCGCAGCAGCGCGTCCAATGCAGCAGAGGCATCGACAAACTGGGCCAGGTTGTTCTGGCCCAGCGTGCCGACCCTGCCCAGCTCCACCGTGCTGCCGGCCGCGGCGTGGTACTCGCTTGAATAGTAGCTGTAGGTGCCGGCCGATGCCGGGTTCATGACGATTGCCCCGATCGCCGCCTGCCCCAGCCAGTCGATCAGCGCGTCCTTGCCATGGTCGGCGATCAGGTCCGGCACGATCGCGAACATCGGGTAGTGAGAGGCGCGGATCGCCGTGTGCAAATCGAGGTGCCAGCGCACCGGCCCGGTGCCGGCAAAGAAGGCGTCGGTGGCCGCGATCAGTTCGTCGGCCCGCGCTGCTTCCGCGGTGCCGGCGAGCGTCCCACGATCGGGCTTGAACATGCGGTTCAAATCCGCGTCGATGAAACGCTTGCCCGCGGCGATGGCATCGATGTTCCCGACGCAGAGCATCAGGTCCACGGCGAGGGCCTGCGGTTCACGCGACAAGGCTTCGAGCACGTGCGCGACCATTTCGATCGGCCCGGTCTCGTCGCCATGCACGCCCACCGACAGCAGCACCGCCGGCCGGGTCACGGGCTGGACACCCTTCACCGTCAGGATGCCCCTGGCAGGCATCCCGACGACGAAGCCGGCCTCGCGGAAGCGCTGCGCGACCGTGCCGAAATCGGCCTCGGCCAGCGCGCGCACCGCTTCCACCACCACAGGAGTCGAGGAGAGGCTCATCGCTTCACGCCGCCAGGCGTTCCGGGTTCGACCCTTCCGACAGCGACCAGACGTTCAGCATTGCCTGTTCGAGATCGAGGGCCGGTGCGTAACCGGTCAAGCCCATGTCGCTTGTCACGGCATCGACTGCCGCCAGCGCGTCGCCGCTGCCGGCACGCGTGATCACCTGCAGCAGCATGCGCTGCTGGGTACGGCGCAGTGCCTGCATCGCGTAGTTGCGCAGTTGTTCCTGCGACTTGGTCTGCGGCGCCAGCTTCAGGCCGCGCTCGAGCGTGTCGATACCGGCGCGCGCGCGCAGGGCCATGCCGACCTGCAGGAACTGGGCCAGCGACATACCGGCTGGACGCTGCACCGAGACGGCGGCAAACAGGAAGGTGGCCAGCGACTCGATGGTTTCGACCGACTTCCAGGCCTGCACGAAGGCCGCGTTCAGGCCGCCGTGGCCATCGGCTTCCGACTTGGCCGGCATCAGCTGGCGTACCTGGTCGCCGTTGGCGAAGAGTTGCGACAGTTCCGTCATGCCATCGGTCCCCTGCGGCAGCGACAGCACACCTTCGATCACGGCGCGCAGCAGCGCACGGGTGCGGGCATCGACCGCCACCGACACGTCACGCGGTACGCTCAGTGCATCGGCGTCGAGCGCGTCGAACACCGGCGCCAGGTTCAGCGCCGACCAGGCGCGGCCCCAGGCTTTCACCACTTCGGCTTCGTCGATGCGGTGCTCTGCTGCCAGGTCGCGGATCATCAACGGACCGCAACGGTTGACCGCCTCGTTTGCCAGCATGGTGGCCAGGATCGCATTGGCCAGCGGGTGGTCGAGCGGATCGCGGGTGGCGACCAGCTGCGCCGGGAAGTACGGACGCAACACGGTGTCGGCCCATGGCTCGTCGGTGAGCGGCAGCGCGGCCAGGATACGCTTGAAGCGGTTCTTGACGTTGGCAACCACGACCGCCAGTTCCGGCGCGGTGAGGCCGGCGCCCATGGCTTTGCGGCGCTGCAGTTCGGTGTCCGATGGCAGCTGTTCCAGCTCGCGCGAGAGAGCACCCTCCGCTTCCAGGCTGGTGATCAAGGCGGCATAGCTGTCGACGGTCGAACCGTTGGCTTGCGCCTGCACTTCGCGCGTCAGCAAATGGGTCTGCTGCGTGTTGTCGCGCAGGACCAGCGTTTCGACGTCGCCGGTCATGTCGTTCAGGACGCGGTTACGGTCGGTGTCAAGCAGCTTGCCGGCATTGACTTCGGTGTCGAGCCAGATCTTGATGTTGACTTCGTGGTCCGAGCAATCCACGCCGGCCGAGTTGTCGATCGCATCGGTGAAGATGCGGCCACCGGCGAGGGCGAACTCGATACGGCCGGCCTGGGTCGCGCCCAGGTTGCCGCCTTCGGACACCACCTTGCAGCGCAGCTCATTGCCGCTGACGCGAATGTTGTCGTTGGCGCGGTCTTTTACCTGCGCGTGGGTCTCGGTGGAGGCCTTGATATAGGTACCGATGCCGCCGTTGTAGAACAGGTCGACGGGAGCGAGCAGGATGCGGTGCATCAGTTCTTCCGGCGAGAGCGCGGTCTCTTCGATGTCGAGCGCCGCGCGCACTTGCGGCGACAGTTCGATCGAACGGGCGCTGCGCGGGAAGACACCGCCGCCAGCCGAGATCAGGCTCTTGTCGTAGTCTTCCCACGACGAACGTGGCAGCGCGAACATGCGCTGGCGCTCGGCGAACGAGAGCGCGACGTCCGGGGTCGGATCGAGGAAGATGTGGCGGTGGTCGAACGCGGCCAGCACCTTCAGTTGACGCGACAGCAGCACGCCATTGCCGAACACGTCGCCCGACATGTCGCCCACGCCGACCATGGTGATCGGGGTCGTGCTCATGTCATGGCCGATTTCGTAGAAGTGGCGCTTGACTGCTTCGAACGCGCCCTTCGCGGTAATGCCCATCTTCTTGTGGTCGTAGCCGTTCGAGCCGCCCGAGGCAAAGGCGTCGCCCAGCCAGAAGCCGCGCTGCACGGCGATGCCGTTGGCGATGTCGGAGAAGGTCGCGGTGCCCTTGTCGGCGGCCACCACCAGGTACGGATCGTCCTGGTCGTAGCGCACCGTGTTATCCGGCGCCACGATGGCGCCGCGCACGCGGTTGTCGGTCACTTCCAAGAGGCTGGCGATGAACAGGCGGTACACGGCTTCGCCTTCGGCCGCCACGGTTTCACGCACGGCGTCTTTCGGCATCTGCTTGCAGACGAAACCGCCTTTCGAGCCGGCCGGCACGATGACGGCGTTTTTCACCATCTGCGCCTTCACCAGGCCCAGCACTTCGGTGCGGTAGTCTTCCATGCGGTCCGACCAGCGCAGGCCGCCACGGGCGACCGGGCCGCCGCGCAGGTGCACGCCTTCGAAGCGGCGCGAGAACACGTAGATTTCGCGGTACGGACGCGGTTCCGGCGCCAGCGACAGGTTGCTGGTGTCGAACTTGAAGATGATCTTCTCACCCGTGTTCTGGAAATAATTGGTGCGCACCGTGGCCAGCGCCAGCTCGATCAGGGCGGCCATGATTTCTTCGGTGTCGGCATGGTTCACGCTCGACAGGCCGGCCTTGAGCGAAGCCAGTTTTGCGGTCCCCTGGGCGCGCTCGGACTCGGCGGACGCCGGGTTGAAGCGCTGCAGGAAGGCAGTGACGAATTCCTTCACCAGGGCCGGCTGCGCGCGCAGCGTCTCGGCCATGTAGCGCACCGAGAACTTCGAGCCGAGCTGACGCCAATAGCTGATGTAACCGCGCACCAGCTGCACTTCGCGCATCGACAGGCCGCCTTCGATCGACAGGCCGTTCATGCGGCCGTCTTCGGCTTCGTCGTTGAACAGGGCCGCGAACAATTCTTCGGCAACGTTCACGATGCCGGGCTTGGCCAGCTTGGCTGCGGATTCAAGATCCACGGCCAGCGCGGTCACGTAGTGGCGGGCGCCATCGGCGGTGGTGATGCGGTAAGTCTGCTCGCGGTCGATCGCGACCCCGGCGTTATGCAGGGCTGGCAGGATGCGCGACAGCGGCGGCACGGTGTCGTCCGAGTACAGGCGCACCGAGGCGGTGCCGGCGTCGCCGGCTTCGATGCGCGCCGAGACGCGGTTCGACTGGCCGTTTTGCAGGATGGCTTGCAGGTCGCGGAAGGCAACCGTCGGCTCGGTGGCGGCGATGTAGTTGACCGGCAGCGTCGAGACGAGTTTACGCAGGCTGCTGCGCAGGGTCGTGTCCTGCATGTCGCTGGTGAGCATGGCAAAGCGGTCGTGCCAGTCGTCCAGCACGGACAGGAGCGGCTGCTTGACGTCCGTTTCCAGGTCGAGCGGAGTACGCGCGCCGTGGGCGATCAGGTAGACGCGGGCCAGCGGGCCGTCGGCAACCAGGGTGTACGAGCGCACGTCACGCGCGCCCGAGCTTTCCTTCAATGCCTGGGCCAGCGACGCGGCCACGGCTGCGCTGTAGCGCTCGCGCGGCAGGTAGACCAGCGCGTTCATGTGGCGGCCGTACACGTCGCGGCGGGCAAAGACTTTCGCGCGCGGCTGCTTGTACAGCGAGACGACCGAGCTGCAGACCTGCGCCAGCCATTCCGGATCGGCTTCCACCGCTTCGGTACGCGGCAGGGATTCGAGGATCTCGAGGAATTTCTCGGCGCGGAAGCCTTCCTGGCGCACACCGGCCAGGCTCAGGACTTTCGCCACGCGGCCGCGCGCGAACGGCAGGCGTGCCAGCGGCGTCGAGGTGGCGGCGCGGGTAAACAGGCCGACGAAGCAGTGCTCGCCCAGGATGTTGCCGTGTGCATCGGTATTGCGCACGCCGATGAAGTCGAGCGGCTGGTCGCGGTGCAGCGTGCCCTCGACGTCGGCCTTCACGATCGACAGGGTTTCGGGGCGTGCCGACAAGGTATTCAGTTCGCCCGGGATGTTCGCGAGGCAGGTGCCGTAGACCGGGTGCGAGGTGTCCTTCAGCACGCCGATGCGGCTTGGGATGTCGCGTGCCAGCTCGGTCTGGCCGGGCTGCACGACATAGTATGCGTAGCCGAAGGGCTCGTAACCTTCGTTCTTGGCCCACTCGAGGAAGGCGGCCACTTCCTGGCCGGCGGCGGTGCCGTTCGCGGCGGCCGCGGCGGCAACTTCGGTCATGCGGTCGCCCATGGCGACGGCGTCCCGGTGCACGACGGCGGCGTCGCTGGCGACCATGCGGATACGCGCGGTCAGCTTGTCGAGTTCTTCGAAGGTCAGCTCGTCGTTCATCAGTACCAGCACGATCGATTCCAGCGGCGCGCCTTCACCGACGGCGACCACCACGCCGTTCGCATCGCGCTGGACCGGCAGCACGGCGTTCATCACGCCGGCAGCAAGGACGCGCTCCTTGCGCAAGGCCATGACGAACGAGTCGACCAGGTAAGGCATGTCGTCGTTCAGGATCAGCAGCGCCGTGTCCTGGTTGCCCTTTGCGTCGGTGTAGCGCATCTGCGCGATCTGGCAGCCCTGGCCGGTGCGCTTGGCGGCCTGCATGAAGCCGTCCCACAGGACGGGCGCCAGGGCCTGCGGCGCGGTACCGGCCAGATCTTCTTCGTCGAGCGATCCGAGCCAGGCGCTGATCAGGGCGCGGACCTGCTCGGTCGCACCTGGCGCTGGCTGGGTGGTCACCAGGTTCAGGGTCTGGGTACGCAAATCTTGCGGCATGTCTTTCATTGTGCTTCTCCAAAAGCTAGTGTTGTCGCCCGTTCGCGCTGCGGCTCGTGGCTTTGCGCGCACCGGCGTTTGGTGGCCGGGGTTGTCCCGTCCAGGTCCTTGGCTTCCTTGTCCCGGAAGCGTGTAACTCGTTCTGTTCAATAGGTAGCGCGTTGTGCGCTGCCCTCTTGTTTGCGGCGCATTCGCGTGCCGCGTTGCTTCTTGTTTACCGCCCTACCGGCCGATCAACGGCGCACTAACTAAAATCGTACAACCCCGGCAACCCAAGGATGCGCTCCAACGCTTCCAACGCCGTCGTACATTCGATCGCCAGCTGTGGATCCGCCAGATCCTTCGGCTCCACATGATCCCGGTAATGCTTCCCGACCCACTCCACCAGCTGCGCATACAGCGCCTCGGTCATGATCACGCCCCCATGCATCGCCGACGCCTGGTCGTCCGTCAGCGCCACGCGCAAACGCAGGCAGGCAGGCCCGCCGCCGTTACGCATGCTCTGGCGCAGGTCGAATTCGAGCAGTTCGTCGATCGGGCCGCCGCTGGCAACCAACCCGGCCAGGTAGTTCGCCACCGCCACATTCTCGCGGCATTCGTGCGGCACCAAGAGCGCCATCTTCCCGTCAGGCTTCGACAGCAACTGGCTGTTGAACAGGTAGCTGGCCACCGCATCGGTCACCGGTACCATGCCGCCGTCGACGCGCACCGGTAGAAATTCGGCGCCGACGCCGGCCACCGAACGGCGCAGCGCGTCGATCGTCGCCGCCTCGTCGGCAAACGCTGCCTCGTGATAGAACAAGACGTTGGCGTTACCGACCGCGATGACGTCGTTATGAAACACGCCCTGGTCGATCACGTCCGGGTTCTGCGCCGCAAACACGGTGCGCGATGGATCGAGGCCGTGCAAACGCGCAACCGCTTGCGACGCCTCCAGCGTCTGGCGTGCCGGGTATTTTTTCGGGAACGGCGCCGACGGGTCGAACTCGACGCGTCCATACACAAAAAACTCGACACCAGCCGCGCCGTGATTCGCAGCGAAGCGCGTGTGGTTCGCCGCGCCTTCGTCACCGAACGCCGGCGTGGCGGGGAGCGGGTCGTGCACCACGAAGTGCTCGTGATTCGCAAAAATGGCACGCAGCGTGCGCGTCGCCTGCACATGCTCTTCCGAGCGGTGCAACTTATTGTTCAGGTTTGCTGCCGTGAAGTGCACGCGGCCGTCGCGCGTGTCGGCCGAGGGGCTGACGGTGGCCGCATTCGCGGTCCACATCGGCGCGGCCGACCAGGCGCAGGACAGGATCACGGGCGCATCGCGCCAGGCTTGCGCCAGCACGTCGGCGTCGGTACCCGAAAAGCCGAGGCTGCGCAGCAAGCGGAAATTCGGACGCGCCTGCGGCGGCATCACCGCTTGCGCGAAGCCGCGTGCGGCGAGGTCGCGCATCTTGGCAAGGCCCTGCAGCGCGGCCAGGCGCGGATTGGAGGCGCTGCGGACATTGCTGAACGAAGCGACGTTGCCGAACGAGAGACCGGCGTAGTTGTGCGACGGGCCAACCAGGCCGTCGAAGTTGAATTCGCGAGCGTTACGCATAATTAGAAAGTCAATCCTGGCGACAGCTTGGCCGGCATTTCGAGTTCGGCCGTCTCGATCGAGGCGACCGGGTAAGCGCAGTAGTCCGCTGCATAATACGCGCTCGGGCGATGATTGCCCGACTTGCCGACGCCGCCGAACGGCGCCGAACTGGCCGCGCCCGTGGTCGGGCGGTTCCAGTTGACGATGCCGGCACGTGCGCGCACCGCAAAGCGCTTCCAGAGTTCTTCCGATGGCGACAACAGCGCCGCCGCCAGGCCGAATGCGGTGGCATTCGCCGCGCGCAGGGCATCGTCGAACTCTTTTACGCGGATCACCTGCAGCAACGGCCCGAACCACTCTTCGTCCGGAATACCCTGCGCGTCGGTGACGTCGACGATGCCGGCCGTGACGAAGCCGGCGTTCGCGTCCAACTGGCGCATTTGCAGCAGCACCTTGCCGCCTTTGGCTTCCATCTCGGCCTGCGCCTGCACCAGGCGCGCGGCGACTTGAGCGGAGACCACAGGCCCCATGAAGGGCTGCGGCTCTGCCTTCGAGGCGCCGACCTGCAGTTTGGCCGCGACGTCGACCAGGCGGTCAATGAAAGCCTGGCCCTGCGCGTTGTCCTGCACCACCAACCGTCGCGCGCAGGTGCAGCGCTGGCCGGCCGAAATAAAGGCCGACATCACGGTGTGGTGCACAGCGGCGTCGATGTCTTTGGGGTTGTCACTGAGATCCCACACCACCAGTGGATTATTCCCACCCATTTCCAGCGCCAGCATCTTGCCCGGCTGGCCGCCGAACTGTTTATGCAGCGCAGCGCCGGTCTGGCTGCTGCCGGTGAACAGCACGCCGTCGATCATCTGATTCTGGCCGAGAGCGATGCCGGTGTCGCGCCCGCCATTCACCAGGTTCAGCACGCCCTTCGGCAAGCCGGCCTGCTCCCACAGCTGCACGGTTTTCACGGCCGTACGCGGTGCGTATTCGCTCGGCTTGAAAACGACCGTGTTCCCGGCGATCAGGGCCGGCACGATGTGGCCGTTCGGCAGGTGGCCGGGGAAGTTATACGGTCCGAAGACGGCGAACACGCCATGCGGACGGTGGCGCAGCACGGCGTTGCCGTCTGCGACCCTGGCTGCCGTTTCGCCCGTGCGCGCGCCATACGACTGGACCGAGATGTCGACCTTATTCGCCATGGTTGCCGCTTCCGTGCGCGCTTCCCACAGCGGTTTGCCGACTTCTTCGGCGATGATGGACGCCAGCTCTTCCGCGTTTTCCTTCAGCAGGTCGCGAAAGCGCGTGGCGATGGCGACGCGCTCTTCCAGCGGGGCGAGAGCCCAGGCTTCGAAGGCATCATGCGCAGCCTGCGCGGCGCGCGCGACATCGTCAGCGGTCGACTCCTTGCTGCTCCAGGTCTGGCGCCCGCTGGACGGGTCGATCGTGACCAGTTCCGCGCCGCTGCCGGCAATCCATTCACCGTTGATGTAGTTCGACAGGTTAGCCATTGTTCTTCCTTACGTTGAGTGACAGCGTGCGCACGGAATCGCCCGCCCCGATACGCAGCAGATCCAGTTCCTGCGCCGAGAGTGGCACTTCCGCGGCATCGAGCGAAGCATGCGCCAGCACCATCCGGAAATCGTCCAGCTTCGTGTTCGACACCAGCAGGCATTCGGTCTCACCGATCGGCCGGCCTTCGACGGCCACGCGCAACAGGCTGTCGCGCACCGAACGCAGTTCTTTTACACGCCCTTGCAATACCGGACCGGCATCGAAAATATCGACATAACCTTCGTAGTGCATGCCTTCCTGCTCCAGCAGCTTACGCGCCGGCAGGGTCGAGCGATGCACCTGGCCGATGACTTCACGCGCCGACTCCGGCAGGTAGTCGACATACAAAGGCTGGCGCGGCATCAGTTCGGCGATGAAGGATTTTTTACCGACCGCCGTCAGGCCGTCGACGTGGTTGAAATCCATCTTGAAGAAGTGGCGGCCCAGGCCCTCGTAGAACGGGCTGGTGCCGTCTTCCAGCAGGTAGCCGCGCATCTCGGCGATGATCTTCTCGGTGAACAGCTGCTGGAACTGGGCGATGAAGAGGAAGCGGCTCTTCGAGAGCCACTTGCCGTTGTAGCCCTTGCGGTAGTCCGGCAGCAGGAACAGCGAGCACAGTTCGGTCGCGCCCGTGAGGTCGTTCGACAGGTACAGCGTCTCCATCCGCGTAAATATGTTCAGCTCGCGGCTGGAGTGCACCAGGGTGCCGATGCGGTAGTTATAGAACGGTTCGTTCAACCCGACCGCGGCCTTGATGGCGCACACCCCGGCCATGCGGCCGGTCTCGGTGTCTTCCATCACGAACATGTAGTCGCGCTCTTCGGGCGGGATGGTCCCCGCGAACGAAGCCACGGCGCATTCGACGCGGTCGCCCAGCATCTTGCGGTCCGGCTTCAGGGTGGTCATGCCGCCGCCGACGTCGCGCGCCATGTCGATGAGCGGGTCGAGGTCGGATGCAGCAATGGAGCGAATGACGAGCATGGTGCCTCTCTCAGATTCTGACGCAGATGACGCTGTCGCCCGGCACCACGCCGAGCGCCTGTTGTGCTGCCAGCGGCAGACACAGGGCGTCGGAGGTGTCGCAAGGGGGACAGGCCACGGTGATGGCGCGGAAGCGCTCGGCATTCGTCGCCACCGCATAGGTGACGAGCTTGTCGAACGCACCTTCGGCTGACGTTTCGACGCGGCGGTGCTGCGAGCCGCAGAACGAGCGCAGCGACAGTTTATGCGCCGCTAAAATCGGACCGCCGTCGAAGATATCGACATATTCGTCCGCTTCGAAGCCTTCGGCCGTGAGCAGGTCGAAAGCCAGCTGGCCGCTCGGGTGGATCTGCCCCATCGCCGCCTGGGCGTCGCCCGGCAGCAGCGGCACGTAGACCGGATAGTGCGGCATCAGCTCGACGATGATGGTGCGGTTGCGCGAACCGCCGATCACGCGCTCGGCGTCGAGAAAGTCCATTTTAAAAAATTTGCGGCCGAGCGCATTCCAGAA
This sequence comes from Massilia sp. CMS3.1, assembly GCF_051262535.1. Classification (NCBI taxonomy): domain Bacteria; kingdom Pseudomonadati; phylum Pseudomonadota; class Betaproteobacteria; order Burkholderiales; family Oxalobacteraceae; genus Massilia; species Massilia sp. CMS3.1. The sequence continues at coordinate 75,669 of NZ_JBIMES010000016.1, forward strand.
CGGCGACTGGCCGTCGGAGTCCGTCACGCCGGCCAGCGGCACGAAGAAGCGGTCGCCGAAGCGGTGCGGCGCGAGCACCGCGAACAGCAGGCGCGCACGCGACAGCAAGGCTGCCTCGATGCCGGCGGCGGCGCGGTCGCGCAGGTGAAAACCGGCCAGCTGCGAGCAGGCCGTCAGTTCCGAACACAGCGTCAGTGCATGCACGCTGTGCGAAATGTTCAGGTCGCGCGAGACTTGCTGGATGACGTCGTTACGGAACGCGAAATAGGTGCCGTTCGAGCCGGCCGACGCGTGCACGGCGGCGGTGCCGACGACCTCACCGGTACGCGAGTCCTCGAGCACGAACAGGTAGGACTCCTCGCTCGGGATATCGACTTGCGCGGCGAACGAAGCAATCGAACGCTCGACGAACGCGGCGATCGTATCGCGCGTACGCGGCAGCGTGTGCACGCCGGGCGTCATGACGGCGGCCAGGTTCTCCAGCGCGTCGACATCCGCAAGTTCTACCGGACGGACAACATACATGTGTGCTCCCTTGAAGGGTCAGTACGAAAGAATCCCGGCCGCGCACGAGGCGACCGGCCGGGACGATGCTGCGCTTGCGTGGTTAAGCGGCGGCGAGGAACTCGTCGACCGCGGCGCGCAGGATGCGGTCTGCGTCCGCAATCTGCGCGTCCGACACGATCAGCGCCGGCGCCATGCGGATGACATCGGGACCGGCGATCAAGAGCATCAGGCCCATCTTCTCGGCGATCTTGGTGATGTCCTTGGCTTTGCCTTTAAAACCGTCGGCCAGCGGGAGACCGATCAAGAGGCCCAGGCCGCGCGCCTTGCCGAACAGCTGCGGGTAGTCGGCGGTCAGCTTTTCCAGGTTGCCGAAGATGGCGGCACTGGCTTCCTTTACCCGCGCCAGGAAGGCCGGCTGGTTGATCATGCCGACCACGTTCAGCGCGACGGTCGCGGCCAGCGGGTTGCCGCCGTAGGTGGTGCCGTGCGAGCCGACGTTGAAGTGCTGGGCGATTTCCTCGGTCGTCAGCATGGCGCCAATCGGATAGCCGTTACCGAGCGCCTTGGCGCTGGTGAGGATGTCCGGAATGACCGGGGTATCCATGTAGGCGTAGAAGGAACCGGTACGGCCCACGCCCGACTGCACTTCGTCAAAAATCAGCAGCGCGCCGGTCTTGTCGCAGAACTCGCGCAGCGCCTTCAGGTACGCGCTATCACCCGGAATGACACCGCCCTCGCCCTGGATCGGCTCGACGATCACGGCCGCGACGTCATCCAAAATGGCCGCGCGCGCCGCTTCGATGTCGTTATATGGAATGTGGCTGATTTCCTGCGGCAGCGGCTCGAAGCCTTCGGTGTACTTCGGCTGGCCACCGACCGAGACGGTGAACAGCGTACGGCCGTGGAAGGACGACAGGCACGAAATGATGCGCGATTTATGTGAACCGAACTTGGTGTGCGCGTATTTGCGGGCCAGTTTCAGGGCCGCTTCGTTCGCTTCCGCGCCCGAGTTGCAGAAGAAGGCGCGGTCGGCAAAAGTCGCTTCGACCATCGCCGTGGCCAGGCGCAGCACCGGCTCGTTGGTGTAGCCGTTACCGAGGTGCCAGAGGGTGTTGATCTGTTTCGTCAGCGCGTCGACCAGCACCGGGTTGGCGTGGCCCAGGCTCGAGACGGCGATGCCGGAGGTGAAGTCGAGGTAATGCTTGTCTTCCTGGTCCCACACGTCCAGGCCCGACGCGCGCACCGGCACCATCGCAGCCGGGGCGTAGGTCGGGACGAGGACTTCGTCGAAGGTCTGCCGAGTGACAGGCCGCGTTGTGACACCCGAATCGAGCTTTGCGTTCATGACTTTTTCCTCATCCAATATTAGTGACTGGCGCGCCGGGACGCGGGCGCCGAACCTGATCATTATAGGGAGGGGGTGGGGCAAGTTCTTGCAGAAGTGCGACGGGGATTTTCATTTTTGGCCGGGGCAAGTAGCTCGTTGGAGTACGCGCTACCTCATCGGCACAGCATGACCAGACAGATTGCTCTCCTCAAGCCAGCGCGGGATCGCTGACCTCAGGTGCAGCAGTTCTTGTGGCGCCACTAATCCATATTCCGATGCTAGACCACGCAGCTGGTTTGCTTTAGATTTGCGCTGATCCATCAGGCCAGACCGCACCCGGTGTACGGCTTGGATATCCTGCTGCTCGACGGTTTTGATGGCCACGAAGCGCATGCTTGGCCGGCTCATCGCTTCGCATATTGCCTCGGCATCGTTAGCGTCGTTTTTGTTGCTCTTGACGTAGGGCTTAACGAACTGCGGGGCTATCAGCTTGACCGTGAATCCTTTCGCCTGCAGCAGTCGGGCCCAGTGGTGAGCGCCGCTGCACGCTTCCATACCGATTTCGCAACCTGGCTTGATCCTGTCGAGCAGTGCCTTGATCCAGTCACCGCGGACCAGCTTGCGCCGCCAGACCGTTTTTTCCGAGCGGTCTACACCGTGCAGTTGAAAGACATTTTTTGCCAAGTCAACCCCAACGCGGATAAGCTTCATGGTGGACTCCTTCTTTCCAAACCGGTTGTGTGGAAACTCCAGTTTGGCACTAACGTGCCCTCAGGGGGAGGAGGAGTCCATCCCATTGCTTTGGTCGGTCGACAGCAGACGTTTAGGCCAGGCCCGCGCTTCGCCTTTAAGCAGAGGCCGAGGCGCTGCTAAACTCGCGTGCTTCACACCGGAAAAATTTTAGGTAAGAAATGAAGAGTCGTTCAATTAGCAGTCTGGTCTATTCCAAGACTACTCCGCCAGCCTGCGCTGCCTCTCCTCCCTCGGCGTATTCCCAAACAAGGCCCCGAACGCCGTCGAAAAATGCGACCCCGACGAAAACCCGCACATCAACCCCACCTGCACGATCGAGTTATTCGTATCGATCAGCAACTGCCGCGCCCGATTCAGGCGCAGCTCGAGGTAATAGCGCGACGGCAGGCTGCCAAGATACTGCTTGAACAAGCGCTCCAGCTGACGCCGCGATACCCCAGCCAGCTGGGCAATCTCATCCGTCGACAGCGGTTCCTCGATATTCGCTTCCATCAGCGTCACCGCCTCGGTCAGCTTCGGCTGCAGCGTGCCGAAACGCGCCTGCAAGGCAACCCGCTGACGCTCGTCCCTGCCCCGCACCCGGTCGACGCACAGCAACTCTTTTACGGGCGCCTGCACGTTCGACCCAAAAATAATGTCGATCAAAGTCAGCGCGAAATCGACGGACGCAGCCCCGCCGCAGCAGGTCAAGCGGTTGCCGTCGATTTCAAACAGGTGAGGCGTGAACACGGCCTGGTCGGCGCGGCTGTCGGCGTCGGCGTACAAGGACCATGGCAGCGCGGTTTTCACGCCGTTCAGAGCGCCCGCTTCCGCCAGCCACAGCACCCCGGCGCCGACGCCGCCCCAGAAGGGCGCTGCGCGGCAGCGTTCGACCAGGGCACGGAAGTTGGCGGGTTTTAATCCCGCCTGCGCTTCGTCGGCGGCGAGCAGGACCAGGTGCCAGTGGCGCTGGGCGTCGCTCGTAAACTTGTCGGGGCTGCGCACGTCTACGTGCAGGCGCTCGGGGCCGAGAATTTTGGCGGCCTGGCGCAGCGGTTGCACCAGGCCGGACCAGGATAGGGTGTCCGGTTCGCCCGCATTCACGAGCAAGATGCGCAGCGGCCGTTCCTGCGCCAGGACGGACAGTTCAGGAGGCATCGGGACAAATCGGAAACGTCATCACTCGGGGGCAAGGGCGGCGGCGGGCCGCCGTTCGGAATTCCATTGACTGACTATCATACCGGAGATCAACAGCAGGCCGCCCAGCCAGCCGCGTCCCGTCATGGCCTCGCCCAGCCAGAAGTATGCGAAGAAGGCGGCCGCGGCCGGCTCGAAAGCGTAGACGACGGCCGCCTCGTTGGCCGTGGTGCGCGACTGGCCCCAGGTTTGCAGCGAGATGATGGCGGCCGTGGCGATGACGCCGAGGTAGGCGAAGTTCCAGCCATGTTGCTGGACGCTGGTAAGGACTTCACCCAGCCAGGCGGCGCGGACGGCAGCGTCCGCCGGCATCTCGCGCGCCAGCAGCCAGACCAGCGCGCACACGGCGACGGTGCCGATCTGGGCGGCCGTGATGCTGAGCAGTTTCGTGGCGCGCCGGGTGCGCACTTCCATCACCTTGATGTACACGCCGAAGCACAGCGCGCTCATCAGCGCCAGCGAATCGCCCAGACCCCAGGCGCCGCCATCCCAGCATAGGAAGGCAAGGCCCGCGATCGACATGATCAAGGCCAGCACGATGCGGCGCTCAGGCAGTTTCCCGCCCAGCACGCCCAGCAGCGGCACGACCAGTACGTTCAAGCCGCAAATGAATGCGTTGCGGTTGGAGGTGGTCAGTGCCAGGCCCTCGACCTGGAAGATGAAACAGAAAAACAGCAGGCTACCCAGGATCACACCCGAGCGCAGGTCGTGGGCCTTGGCGCGCCACAGGAAGGGCGCCAGCAACACCGCCCCCAGTGCGAAGCGCACCAGGATGATCCACACCGCCGAAAAGTGCCCGGTCAGGTCTTTCATGGCCGGGAAAGTCGTGCCCCAGACCAGGGTGACGAGCAGCAAGGCAAAGATGCCGTGGAGGTGGCGGGTCATGGGGTGCGAATCGGCAAAAACGCCTATGGTACGCGGCTCGGCAGTAAAAGGCGAACCGCCGGCCGGTCAAGGACGCATTTCAAATTCCCTTACAGCCCTACCCTTCGACTATGTCCGCCAATGCCGCCGCGAGTTGCGCGCACTCGTCGTCCGTGCCAATGCTGATGCGGAGATAATCGTCGATTTCCGGCGACCTGAAATGGCGCACCAGTATCGCCCGCTCCCGTAAAGCCTGGGTCAAATTGGCTGCACGGTGCATTGGATGACGTACGAACAAGAAATTCGTGGCGGAAGGGAGCACCTCGAAACCGAGCATACCCAGCTGTTGTGCAAGGTGCTCGCGCGTGGAAATGACCTGCGCCCGCCTTGCCTGGAAATATTCCTCGTCTTCCAGTGCCGCCACGGCACCGGCGATGTCGAGGCGTCCCAAGGGGTACGAATTAAAGCTGTCCTTGACCCGTTCCAGGCCTTCGATCAGGTGCCGCTGGCCGATCGCGAAGCCGACGCGCAGTCCGGCCAGCGCGCGCGATTTGGAGAATGTCTGGACCACCAGCAGGTTCGGCCAGGTGCGGATCAGTGGAATGGCCGATTCCGCGCCAAAATCGACATACGCCTCATCGACCAGCACGACACGATCCGGCTGCGCACGCAGGATCCGTTCTACCTGCCCGAGCGAAAGCGCGATGCCGGTTGGCGCATTCGGATTGGCAATCACGACACCGCCGCACGGGGCGGCGTACTGGTCCGGATCGATCCGCATTCCTTCTTCCAGCGGTAACAGCAGGGCATCAATCCCGTAGAGGCGGCAGTAGACCTGGTAGAAGCTGTAGCTTACCTGCGGCATCAGGACAGGATCGTCCTGCATGAAGAAAGCGTGAAATGCGTGCGCCAGGACTTCGTCGGAGCCGTTGCCGACAAATACCTCACCCGGCTCGACGCCGTAATACGATGCGAGCGCGCGTTTCAGCTCGGTCGATTGCGGATCCGGATACAGGCGCAGCCCGTCGCCGGTTTGCGCATTGATGGCGGCAATGACCCTGGGCGACGGTGGATAAGGGTTTTCGTTTGTATTGAGCTTGATGAGGCGCTCGATGCGCGGCTGTTCGCCGGGAGTATAAGGTGTCAGATTTTCAACGTGACGACTCCAGTATTTGTTCATATGCAAGCAGCTGATCAATTATGCGGGATCGGCAACTATAGCAGAGCCATCTGCCTGGCAAACCGAAGCTGGCTTGATGCCGAAAAGGTTCTGCAGGCGTACGGAGTCCCCGGGGCAGCTATAATCTCGCGTCATGGGGGAACGATATCTAAAAAGCGTCCGCTTGCTGGCTGAATGCCTGCAAGGCTTCGAGCGGTATTCGGGCGAATCGGTGCGGCAGTACGGTTTGACGCACGCGCAATTCGACATCGTCGCCACACTCGGCAACACGGATGGAATGAGCTACAAGGAACTCGGCGAGCGCACCCTCATCACGAAGGGCACGCTGACGGGCGTCATCGAACGCCTCGAGCAAAAGGGCATCGTGCGGCGCGAGCGCAGCAGCGACGACAAGCGCTCCTTCCACGTGCGCCTGACCGATGAGGGCGACGCCGTGTTCCGCGACGTGTTCCCGAAGGTGGTCGCCCACGGCAAGCAATTGTTTGCGGGGTATAGTGACACCGAGTTCGACGAGATGGATGGCGCATTGAAAAAACTGCGCGAGCGCATCAGCCAGGCCGGGCGTCCGTCCCCCTTATCACACCAACAAAAGGAAGAATCTTGAAAACCACCCTGCTCGAAGGCATGACGCCTGCCCATTTCGACAAACACATCATCGGCAATATCCTGCTCGAAGTCGCGCCAGTCGATGAAGTGCGCCAGCACAAGATGGTGATCGGCGTGCGCAACGAGGCCGGCGAAATCTACCGCCTGATCGGCGCGGCCAAGATCAACAGTTTCATGAACGCCGTCGAAGAACTGGCCGACCTCGGCCTGGCTGATGAACTGGAAGACACGGAAGAGCCGAAGGATGGCTGCGATGCCATTTTTAGCGAGCCCTGATCGTTCGTTGTAAAAGTGCCCTAGAGCAAATTTTGCCTGGGGTGCGTCTGACCGTTACGGGTATAATTTTTCGATGGACAGACTCGACGCCTTCAAGAGTATCGCGGCCCAGGCCATCCGCGGTGAACTCAGCTTTCCGACAAATGTCGACGCCACGCTCAGGCTGCAACAAGCCCTGAGCGATCCCGACTGTCACGCCGACGACGCGGCCCGCCTGGTGCAAACCGAGCCGTTGCTGGCGGCGCGTACCGTCGCCATAGCCAATTCCGTGACCTATAACCGCTCAGGCAGCGACGTCACGAACGTGCGCGCGGCGGTCCAGCGCGTGGGTTTCCGCACGCTGGGCGCGCTGGCGGCATCCGTCATGGTGCGCCAACTCAGCAGCGAAATTACCGATCCTGATCTGCGCAAGCGTGCCGACGCGCTGTGGCGCCACTCGGCCCACGTGGCCGCGCTGGCGCAGGTGCTTGCGCGCCGGGTGTCGTTTGTCGATCCGGAGACGGCGATGTTCGCCGGTATCGTGCATGAGGTCGGCGGCTTTTATATGCTGTCGCGTGCGCATGAGTATCCGGGGCTGCTCGATGGCGATGCGGACGATTGGCTGGAACACGGCGAAGTGACGGTCGGGCGCAGCGTGCTGCAGCGGCTCGGTGTGCCGGCGCCGGTGATGGCGGCGATCGAGGCCATGTGGAATGGCATGCGCGCCTTGCCGCCGGAAACGCTAGGCGACACCTTGTTGCTGGCGAACGATTTGTCGCCGGTGGCGTCGCCCCTGGTCGAGCGTCCCGGTGCGACCACGATCGCGGCGGCGGCGTCGATCGATTTCGCGGTGGGCGATGGGACGCTGGCACGGGTGATGGAAGAGTCGGCGCATGAGGTGCAGAGTTTGACCTCGGCCTTGTTGTAAGCCGTCAGCATCGCATTGCGATTAGCGGTGCAGAAAACGCGATTCCGGCAAGCCCCCGATATCGAGCGACTGCCTGAACAGGGCGCCTGACAAGGGCGCCGCGGCGCGCTCTTGCGCCGTCATACCGAGATGGGCCGAGGTGACGTAGAGCGTCGACAGGTCCGGTCCGCCGAACGCCGGGCAGCTCGGCTGGGGCGCCGCGAGCGCGAGCACGCGATCGAGCCGCCCATCCGGGGCGAAACGCATGAGCTGCCCCGCTCCCCAGCGCGTGCTCCACAGATAACCCTGCGCATCGATGCACGAGCCGTCCGGCTCGCCGGGCGCCGCATCGGCCGCCACGAAGGTGCGCGTTTCTCCGATCTCGCCGCTGCAGGGGTTGTAATTGCAGACACGGATCTCTCGCGTCATCGAATCGGCAAAATACATGCTGCGCCCGTCCGGGCTGAAGCAGATGCTGTTCGCGATCGCGACCTTCCCGAGCGGCAAGCGCTCGAGGCTCAGGTCGAGGTTCAGGCGATAGAAGCTGCCCAGCGCCGTTTTCGGATGTGCGGCCTGGTTGAACATGCCGAACACGAAGCGCCCCTGGCGGTCGCAGCGGCCGTCGTTCAGGCGCGTCCAGGGAATGTCGGCTTCGACGTCGACGATGCGCGTGACGGCGCCCGTGGAGAAGGTGAAGAAGGCAAGACCCGAGGCAAGCCCCAGCAGCAGACGGTCGTCGCTGCCGGTCAGCGCAAAACAGCACAGACGCTCGGGCATCGGCCAGCTGAGCGTCTTGCCGGTCGCAGGCGAATACGACCACAGCGTGGCGGCCGGAATGTCGGTCCACAGCAGGCGTCGGGTGCGTTCGCACCACAGCGCGCATTCGCCCAGTTCGTGGCGGGCGTCGATCAGCAATTCCATCATGCCGTATTTCTCCATCGTCAGGCGCACATGCGCAGGACAAAAAAAATGCCCGCTCAGGGAGCGGGCAAAGTCCAAAACTAGGGATGTCCTGAAAGAGACAGCTTCATATTAGTTCCCGGTTCCCGCACACTCTGTGCGCCATTTCACACTTGTGACATTTTCCTGCTGTTGTGGCCGCCGATAGGCGCCGGCAAAAAAAAACCCGCTCCGAGGGGGAGCGGGTGAAGTCCAAAACTAGGGATGTCCTGAAAGAGACAGTTCCACTATAAGGTTCTGCTATCCCTACCCTCTGTGCGATAACTCACACATGAGAAGGAAATGTCACATTCCGCTGTCCGATCAGACGACGGCGCCGTCCGTTTCGTCCTTTTCCTTAACCGGCTTGATCAGGTCTTCCCGCTTCACGCCGAGCCACATGGCAATTGCCGCGGCCACGAAGACCGACGAATAGATACCGAAGCAGATACCGATCGTCAGGGCCATTGCGAAGTGGTGCAGCGACGGGCCGCCGAACAGCAGCATCGACAACACCATCATCTGGGTCGAGGCGTGGGTGATGATCGTGCGCGAAATGGTGCTGGTGATCGCGTGGTCGATGACTTCGGTGACGCTCATCTTGCGTTGCTTGCGGAAGGTTTCGCGGATCCGGTCGAAGATGACGACCGATTCATTGACCGAGTAACCGAGCACGGCCAGCACGGCGGCCAGCACCGTCAGCGAGAATTCCCACTGGAAGAAGGCGAAGAAGCCGAGGATGATGACGACGTCGTGCAGGTTCGCCAGGATCGCAGCGACGGCGAACTTCCACTCGAAGCGCACGGCGAGGTAGATCACGACGCCGACGATCACCATGATCAGCGCGTTCAGGCCGTCGGTGGCCAGTTCGTCGCCCACCTGCGGGCCGACAAAGTCGACGCGCTGCAGCGTCACCATTTCGGCGCCGGCCGGGTTGGCGCAGCTGGTGCGCGCCACTTGCTGGCCCTTCTCGAGCACCGTGACCTGCTTGGGCGAGCCGCCTTCGGAGGCGCAGATGGCATTGAAGGCTTCCGACGAGACAGTCGCGCCGGCGGCGGTTTTTACTGGCGGCAGGCGCAGGATGATGTCCTGGGCGGTGCCGAAGCTGGCCACCTCGGGTGCTTCATGGCCGATGCCGCGTAGTGTGGCGCGGATCTTTTCCTGGTCGGCTGCGTGCGGGTAACGCAATTCCATCACGGTGCCGCCGGTGAACTCGACCGAGAAGTGCAGCCCCTTGGTCACCAGGAAGAACACCGCGGCGACGAAGGTCAGCGCCGAGATCACGTTGAAGATCAACGCGTGGCGCATGAACGGGATGTCCCGTTTGATTTTGAAAAATTCCATGACGATTCCCTAGTCTTTATTTCTTTTCAGCGGGCAGGCCCGGGGTCCAGACGGTGCCCACCGACAGCTTGGTGAGCTTCTTGCCGCGACGGCCGTACCACAGGTTGGCGATGCCGCGCGAGACGAACACTGCCGAGAACATCGAGGTCAGGATGCCGAGCGTGTGCACGACGGCAAAGCCGCGCACTGCGCCCGAACCGAAGATCAACAGTGCCAGGCCGACGATCAGGGTCGTGACATTCGAGTCGAAAATCGTGTCCCAGGCGTGGCTGAAACCATTCGTGATCGCCATTTGCGGCGTGGCCCCGGCACGCAATTCCTCGCGGATGCGCTCGTTGATCAGCACGTTGGCGTCAATCGCCATACCCAGCGCCAGCGCGATGGCGGCGATACCCGGCAGGGTCAGGGTTGCCTGCAGCATCGACAGCAGCGCCAGCAGGAACAGCACGTTGGCGGCCAATGCCAGTGCGCTAAAGACGCCGAACATGTGATAGTAGATGATCATGAAGACCACGATCGCGGCGAAGCCCCACACCGTCGAGTTCAGGCCGCGGCTGATGTTTTCAGCGCCCAGCTGCGGGCCGACCACGCGTTCCTCGATGAATTCCATCGGCGCCGACAGCGCGCCCGAGCGCAGCAGCAGCGCCAGTTCGTTCGCGTCTTCGATGGTGCCGATGCCGGTGATCTGGAAGGTCGAGCCGAGTTCGCCCTGGATGGTCGGGGCCGACGGCACGGTATATTTACCCTTTTCCTTCAGCAAAATCGCCATGCGCTTGCCGATGTTTTCGCGGGTGGCGAGACGGATCTTGCGGCCACCATCGCCGTTCAGGTCGAGCGAGACGGCAGGCTGCTGGTTCGAGTCGAAGGTGGCGACGGCGCTGGAGATATAGTCGCCGGTCAGGATGATGTCTTTCGACACCACAACCGGGGCGCCGCGGCCTTCGGTGAACAGTTCCGAGTTCAACGGAATGGCGGCCGACAGCTCGGTGCCCGGCGTGATGGTCGAATCGACCATGCGCATTTCCAGCGTCGCGGTACGGCCGATGATGTCTTTCGCACGGGCCACGTCCTGCACGCCTGGCAATTGCACGACGATGCGGTCGGCACCCTGGCGCTGGATGACCGGCTCGGTCACACCCAGTTCGTTAATCCGCTTGGACAGGGTCGTAATGTTCTGGTTCACGCCTTCTTCGACGGTGCGCTTGAGCGCTTCCGGCTTCAGGGTGACCATCAACTTGAGGTCGGTGCCGTCGGCGGCATCGGCGAAGGCCAGGTCTTGCACTTGGCTCGACAGTGCAGTGCGCGCGGCGCTGCGGGTTGCCTCATCGCGGAAGGTGACTTCCACGGTATTGCCGACGCGCTCGATTCCGGCGTGGCGCACGTTCTTGTCGCGCAGGATGCTGCGCACGCTCGCTTGCGTGCCTTTTACCTTGGTTTCCAGCACGGCCTTGGAATCGACTTGCAGCAGGAAGTGGACGCCGCCGCGCAAATCGAGGCCGAGGTTCATCGGCAGCGCGCGCAGGCCCTGCATCCAGGCCGGAGTATTTTTCACCAGGTTGACGGTGACGATGTAATCGGGGTCGGCCTGGTCACGGTTGAGCTGGCGCTCGAGCGCGAGCTTGGCCTTGAACTGGGCATCGGTCGTGGTGAAGCGCGCACGCACGGCCGTCGAATTGCCCGAGCCATCCAGGGTGACCTGGTTTGCTGGAACACCTTCGCGTTTGAGCACGTCCGCGACCCGGGAAGAGGTGTCGCTCGTGATCTTGACTGTCGTCTTGCCGGTTGTGACCTGCAACGCTGGCGATTCGCCAAAGTAATTAGGCGCCGTGTACAGCGCGCCCAGCAGGAGCGCGACAGCGATCAGTATGTATTTCCAGACGGGATAGCGATTCATAGTGTTCCAGCGTTGGGTGTTGAGCGGCAACGGCCCTTTGGGGAAAAGGCCGCGGCCTGGGCTTACAGGGACTTGAGCGTACCCTTCGGCAGCAGCGTGGTGACTGCGTTCTTCTGCACGATCATCTCGGTGCCGGCTGCCACTTCGATGGTGACATAGGCGTCCTTGACTTGCACGACGCGGCCCAGGATACCGCCGGCGGTGACGACTTCATCGCCCTTGGCCAGCGCTTCCATCATCGATTTCATTTCCTTCTGGCGCTTTTGCTGCGGGCGAATCATCAGGAAATACATGACCACGAACATGATGAGCAATGGCGCGAAAGTCGTCAGATTGCCCATCAGGCCAGGATCGGCAGCAGCGGTAGTAGTTTGCGCGTACGCGGTGGAAATGAACACGAGGACTCCGATTGTGAGATAAAAAAAACTGCGCTGTATTCTAGCACCGGCGAACTGCCAACGGCCATTTGCGGTAGATGGGATTGACAAGAATGAATTGCAAGCTGGAAATTAGAGCAAATGTGGGCATGCTGTGATCGTCTGGCGATCACCATTCCCGGCAAACGTACGGCTGAGCGAACCGAGGCCTCCGGCAGCAAGCAATACCAGCTTGTGCGAGAATCCTGACCAGGCGAAAAGCAGCACCGCATGCCCCATGCGGCAGACCTTTCGCCACCATGATCGCGATCTGCAGCGACGTGCCGACCTGTTCTGCCCGCCCTGCCGGTCACTCCCACCTTTGCTTGCGCCCCGCACGCCTCCTATTAAGAAAAGAACCCATGTCAGCATTGTTTTCCCCATTTACCTTAAAAGACGTCACCCTGCGCAACCGCATCGCCGTGCCGCCGATGTGCCAGTACAGCGCCACCGACGGCTTGACCAACGGCTGGCACCAGACCCATTACGAGAGCATCGCCCGCGGCGGCGGCGGCCTCGTGATCGTCGAAGCGACCGGCGTGTCGCCCGAAGGCCGCATCACGCCGGCCTGCCTCGGACTCTGGAAGGACGAGCAGGTCCCGGGCCTGGCGCGCATCGCCGCGAACATCAAGGCCGCCGGCGCCGTGCCCGGCATCCAGATCGGCCACGCCGGGCGCAAGGCCAGCGCCCAGCGTCCGTGGGAGGGAGATGACCATATCCCTGAAGGCGATCCGGCCGCTTGGGAAACCATCTCGCCGTCCGCCGTCGCGTTTGGCGCCAACCTGCCGCGCGTGCCGCGCGCCATGACGATCGCCGACATCGAGCGCGTAAAAGCCGATTTCGTGTCCGCCGCACGCCGCGCGCTGGACGCGGGCTTCGAGTGGCTGGAACTGCACTTCGCGCATGGCTACCTCGGCCAGAGCTTTTTCTCGGTCCACGCCAATCAGCGCGACGACCAGTATGGCGGCGACCTCGCGGGACGCAGCCGCTTCCTGCTCGAGACGCTGGCGGCGGTGCGCGCGGTCTGGCCCGAACGTTTTCCATTGACGGCACGCTTCGGCGTGATCGAATTCGATGGGCGCGACGAGGAGACCTTATCCGAAGCGATCACGCTGACGCAGCAGTTCCGCGCAGGCGGGCTGGATATGCTCAACGTGAGCGTCGGCTTCTCGACGCCGGATGCGAGCATTCCGTGGGGATCGGGCTTCCTTGCGCCGATCGCCGAGCGCGTGAAGCGCGAAACCGGGCTGCCGGTGGCCTCGTCGTGGAATATCGATTCGCCGCAGGTCGCCGAGCGCGTCGTCGCCGAAGGACAGATGGACCTGGTGATGATCGGACGTGCGCACCTGGGCAATCCGCATTATGCCTATGCGGCGGCCAAAGTGCTGGGGGTGGAGAAGCCGTCGTGGACGCTGCCGGCGCCGTATGCGCATTGGCTGGAGCGGTATCGGTCGGCGGATTAAAAAAAAGCGCGGCAGAAATGAACTGACCCCCAAAAGTTGGACACAACTTTTGGGGTTTTTTCATGACGAAGTACGATGAACAGCTCAAGCTCAAAGTCGTCCGTGAGTATCTGGCTGGCACTGTGGGGTATCAGCGTGTCGCCGAGTTGTACAGCGTTCCACGCAAGAGCCTGGAGACCTGGGTCAAGCTGTACCGCGCCCATGGGGTCGATGGGTTGAAAAAAAAGTTCAGCCATTACAGCATGCAGTTCCGGCTTGAAGTGATACAGCGAATGCGCACAGATGATCTTTA
>NZ_JBIMES010000017.1:0-73144 GCF_051262535.1 Massilia sp. CMS3.1
GAGCCCGCGGCCGGCGCTCCGCCGCCGAGGCGCGAGCCGGTGCGCCTGCGCTGGTGGCTGCTGGCGCTGGCGGCGCTGTGGGCGATCTGGTTGCTGGCCAAGCCGTCGACGCGGCGCATCGAAGCGCAGATGGACAAGGCGGTCGCGTTGGCGGTCGACTGCAAGCCGCGCGAAGCCCAGAGCGAACTGATCGCCTTGCGCGCAACGAAGGCCACGCCCGAACAGCTGCAGCGCGTGCAGAAGGCGCTCAACGAGGCGAGCGCCACCTGCACCCGCAAGCGCCAGCGCGACAAGGCCTGGCGCGAGGCGAAGACCTCGGTCGAGTCGGCGCTGTCCGGTTCTGCGGTCGAGCGCGCCCGTTCGCGCCTGCGCGCCTTTACCAAGCGCTGGGGCGAGGACGATGCCACGCGCGCCATGAAGGAAGAGATCGACGCGCGCCAGCCCGAACATCCGCGCGCCGACGAGGTCGAAGAAGGGAAGATGCGCTAAGAAACACGCGCAAGGTGTATGCTTGTGGAAACACAATCACTGGAGCAAAGCATGAAAACGACAACCATGTTCAGTGCGCTGCTGGTCCTGGCCATGGCGGCCGGCTGCGCACCCGACGAGAATGCAGTAGGACCTGCGCAAAAGGCCGGCAAGGCAATCGACGACGCCGGCGACAGGGTCGCCGCAGGACTGCGCGCGCCGCTGGAAAAGGCGGACGAGGCGGCGAAACAGCTGGCCGAGCGCGCCGAGGAAGAGCGCCGCCAGATCGCCGAACGGACCGACGAGGCGCGCGAGAAAATCAGGGACGCGACCCAGGAAGCCGGTCGCGGGCTGGAAAAGGCCACCGGCAAGGTCGGCGAGAAGGTCGAGCGTGCCGGCGAGAAGATGCAGGAAGCGGCGCGTTGAACCAAGCGGCGGGGGCGCCCGGCGGGACCTAGGGTCAGAGGCACACTGTAGCGACACAAACCTACGCGCTTATTCTTACATCCGGATACCCCCCCGTCACGATCGACATTTCCACGAACCCCGCGCGCCAGGCCTGCTCCAGGTTCTGCTCGACTTCCTCCATCGAGGTGCGCCCGAAGTTGGTAAAGCCGCGCACGCCATACGCCCGGTTGCGGCCGTGGCCCTTGGCCATGTACAGGGCCATGTCGACCAGGTTGACGGCGCGTTCCCATGGCAGCGCCTTGCCGTCCGGCGCCAGCGGGTAGGGCGCAAAACCGATCGACACGTTCACCGAGAGCGTCGTGCCCTGGAACTCGATGCTGGTCTCGCTGATGCCGTTCAGGAGACGGCGCGCCACGTCGTCCAGGCCGCTCAGCGGGATCGCCGGCAGGAAGGCCAGGAATTCCTCGCCGCCCCAGCGCACGATCATGTCGGTCTCGCGCAGGATCTCGCGCAGGCTGTCCGACATCTTGATCAGGACCGCGTCGCCGGCGCCGTGGCCCCAGGTGTCGTTGATGTGCTTGAAGTGGTCGACGTCCATCAGGAACAGCGCGCTGACCATCTCTTCGCCCGAGGTGCCGGCGCCGCGCTTCTCATCGACGCGGTGCCCGCGCATGAAGTCCTGGAAGTGGCGCCGGTTGTACAGACTGGTCAGCGGATCGCGCACGCTTTGCTGCTTCAGTTCCTGGTTCTTCAGGAACAGCTGCGCATTCGCGTGGCGCACCTTGCGGTACAGGAGGCCGACCACGACCGATGCCAGCGCGAACACCACGGCCAGCAGCCACCAGACGCGCTGCTGCAGGCGGCGGTTGTCGATCTCGACCGACTTGACCTGGTTCTCGCGCTCGAGCAGCACGATCTGGCGTTGCTTCTTGTCGGCGTTGTATTTTTCCTGAAGCTCGAGCATCGCCTTCTGGCGGCGCTTCTCGAACAATTCGTTCGAGAGCGTGCGCTCGCGGTGATAGGCGGCGACCGCCCCGGCGTAATCGCCCGCATGTTCGAGCGCGCTGCCGTATTCTGACAGCACGGTTTGCAACTCCGGTTTGTCGCCGGTCTGGAGGTAGACGTCCAGGCCGGCCTCGAAACTGCGTTTGCCCTCTGCCAGCTGACCGGTCGACAGGTAGGCCTGGCCCAGGTTCACGCGCGCTGTGGCCAGCGCCACATGATCGTAGATCTGTTGCGCAGCCTCGATCGCCTGCAGCGAATACGACTTCGCATTGCGATAGTCGCGCATCTTCAGGTAACAGTCCGACAGGTTCACCAGCGAACGCACGACCAGCGACCGGGCGCCGATCTTGCGCTGCAATTCCAGCGCCATCGTCTGCGCCTTGAGCGCGCGCGCCAATTGGTTGGTATCGACGGCCAGGCCATACTCGGTGCTCTTGAGCGTTGCCATGCGGCCCGGGGAGTTGGTCTTCCTGGCCGCTTCCGTCGCTTCCGCCAGCGCTTCGAAGCCCTTGTCGTACTCGCGCATCTGGCCATACAGGCGCGCCAGCGAATTGAGCACCATGACCAGATGGATCGCGGTGCCGTGCTGGCGGGCGTACGCCAGGATCGCCTGGGTCTTCTCTAGGGAAACGGGGAAATTGCCGTCCTCGGCATGCGCCTCGGCCGACGACACGCCGACGCGCACGCGCAGTTCGACGTTGTCGGTGGTGAGGGCCAGGCGTTCGGCTTCCCAGATCAGCGCATGCGACAGGGCCAGCTCGTTTTGCGCGTACTTGATATAGCCCTTGCGCACCAGGCCCTTGGCCAGCACGCCATTGTCGTTCGCGGCGCGACCGAATTCGATCAGCTCCTCGCACGTGGCGAGCGCCTTTTCATGCTGACCGACGCCCCCGTAGGCGACGCACAACTGCGCCAGCATCTCACCCTTGTCCTGAACCGATGCCGCACGCGCCTCGCGCTCGAGCGCGAGCAGCATCGGCAGCGCGCGTTCGGGAATGAAACGGTTGATTTCACGGATGTCGGCGAGGCGCTCGTTCAGCGGCGCGGCAGCCTGGCCCCAGGCACACGAGGAGGCCAGCAATAACGAGGCCAGCAGCGTCGCGATGCGACGGCGTGGCTGTCTGGTCGTGCGTGCTGCCGGCATAGCGCTCTTTCGATGGGGTGGCCGGAATCGCGTGAGGACGCGTTCCCATCTGTCATTATATTCTTGTTGCAGAGCAGAAACATCGTTTTTTTCACGCCGATATCGCAAAAAAGCGACGCTGGGAAGGCGATATCGGCGTCAGGTGATGTCGTCTCCAGCCGGCCACTCCCTGCTTGCCGAGGGCGCTGGCTCTGACTGTCGCTTAACTGCCGCGCGCCCGCGTGGTAAGCTGAACGACTATATGAAAAGGGAAAGTTAATGAACGGAATGGTGAAGACCGGCATTGCCGGCCTCGACGAAATACTGCATGGTGGCTTTCCACGGAATAACAACCTGATCGTCGAGGGCCCTCCTGGTTCCGGCAAGACCACGCTCGGCCTGGGCTTCATCTACCATGGCGCGCTCGATTATGACGAGCCGGGCGCCATCGTGTCGTTCGAACTCGACCCGGCCAAGCTGCTGCGCGACGCCGCCGGCTTCGACTGGGACCTGCAGGGCTTGATCGACCAGGGCAAGATCAAGATCATCCAGACCAGCCCGGCCGTGCTGCTGAGCGAATTTCGCAGCGATGACGGCGCCTTCACCGCGTCGCTGGTGGCGATGGGTGCGAAGCGCCTGCTGATCGACGGCCTGACGCCGCTGCGCCTGTATGCGGAGGCGAAGGATATGCCGTTTCGCGAAGACGTGCACCTCCTGATCGAAGGCTTGACACGCCTGGGCGTGACCACCATGGTCACCGCCGAAAAGGACGAGTCGATCACCGGCGTGCTGGCGCACGAACGGTTTGTGTTCGACACCATCATCTCGCTCACGCGCGAAGAAACGCGGCGCCGCGTGCAGCGCCGCCTGACGGTGATGAAGTCGCGTGGCCAGGACTTCATCGGCGGCAGCCACACGATGCGCATCGAGCCGGGAGTCGGCGTGCACGTGTACCGCCGCGCCCAGTCGCGCCCGCTTGCCGCGGAAAACCAGCCGACCTCGGAAGAGCGCCTGTCGACCGGTTCGCCGGCCATCGACAAGATGATGGACGGCGGCATCTATAAAGGCTCCGTCACGCTGGTGAGCGGCATTTCCGGCACCGGCAAGACGGTGCTCAGCGTGCAGTTCCTGACGAATGCGATCAAGGAAGGCCACAAGACCCTGCTCGTGAGCCTGGACGAGCATCCGGCCCAGCTGATGCGCAACGCGAAATCGCTCGGCTTCGACCTGCAGGCCGTGGTCGACGCCGGCGACATGTTCATCTATTACGAGTCGCCGCTGGAACTGGAACTCGATGTCCACTTCGACCGCATCGTCAAGCTGGTCGAAGAGAAGGGGATCAACTGCGTGGTGTTCGATTCGATCGCCGTGTACGAGATGACCAGCCGCAGCGAGGTGGCCGATTACCTGTACGCGCTGGCGACCTATTTCAAGAACCGCCTGGCCACGACGCTGTTCAACTATGAAAGTCCGGAATTGCTGGGCGTGTCGCAGATCAGCGAAGAGCTCAAGGGCTCGCACCTGGTCGACAACATCATCCTGCTGAACTACGTCGAGGTCTCCACCATCCTGCGCCGCGCGATCGCTGTCCCGAAAGTGCGCGGCAGCCGCAACCTGCAGGTGACACGCGAGTACACCATCGGCGTCGGTGGCCTGCTGCTGATCGACGAGAGCGACAGCGAGACCCGGGCGAGCGCAGTTCCGCAGCTGCCGTTTTCCTCGTATTACGGCTTGCTGTCGCGTTCACCGTCGCGCCAGAGCCCACAGATCGAGGAAGCCCTCGCTGCCGGCGCACCCATGCCGGAATCAGCGGACCTCCCGACCGAAAAGCCAGAGTGATCACTGTCAACCTGCCGGGTAATGCCCCGGTCGATTGGGAAGACTGGGACACGCCGCTGACGCAGTTCGCGGCGGCGACCGGCCTTGTGACGTCCGCCTTCGACACGGAGGGTGTACGCCGCATCGGGCCGAAGACCGGCTCGCGCCTGGCGAGCTTGCTGGCCCGTTCCAGCCTGTGGGCCGTCGATGGCCCCGGCACGGCGATCGAGCGCACGCTGGTGGACGCAAGTTGCGCCGACGGCAAGCCTGCCTCGGCGCAGTTCGGCGGCCTGCGCGTGTGCTCGCTGCCGCTGCTGCTGCGCGGCGAGGTCTACGGCGTACTGGTGTTCGGCTGGCGCTTCGCCGACTTCAGTTCACCGCTCGAGTGCGAGCGCATCGCCAAGCAAGTCGGCCTCCCGGGCCACCTGCTGTGGAGCGAAGTACGGCTCGATGCGCCGGTGTCCGAACAGCGCATGGGCACCTACGCGGCGCTGCTGGGTACGCTGGCGGCCACACTGGACCGGCAGCGCGAAACCATCGATGACCTGACGCGCGTGAACCGCACGCGCGAGCTGTTCCTGGCGACGGTGTCGCACGAAATGCGCACGCCGTTGTCGGCACTGTCGCTGCGCATCGAGCTGATGCTGCGCACGATGCCCGATCTGCCGCCAAAAGCGATCAGTGGACTCGAATCGATGCGCGTGCACGTGCGCCAGGAAACCGCCATGGTCGACGACCTGATCGACGCCGCGCGCACGCTCACAGGCCAGATGTCGATCACGCGCACGCAGGTCAATCTGGGGCAGGTCCTGCGCGACGCCATCTCGACCGTGGAAACCTTCGCGCACACCAAAAATATCCGGATGCTGGTCACCCCGAGCAATTACGGCGACCATATCCACCTGGACGCGGACGGCCGCCGCCTGCAGCAGGTGATTTGGAATTTGTTGATTAACGCGACCAAGTTCACGCCCGAGGGCGGCGTGATCCGCATCACGATCGGACGCATTGAAAACATGGTCGCGATCGACATCGCCGACTCCGGCCAGGGCATCGAGCCGGACGACCTGCCGCACGTGTTCGGCGCATTTACCCTGCAACAGCAAAACAACGCCACCGGACTCGGACTCGGACTGTACATCGCACGCCGCATCGTCGAGCTGCACGAAGGCTCCTTGAGCGTCAGCAGCGCCGGCCGTGGCCAGGGCGCGACGTTTGCTATCCGGCTGCCGTCCCACGGCTGGGGGCAGACCTGACCCCAGCTTTTTATACCGCCAGCTGCTGCAACAAATACAGGCGCTGATACAAGCCGCCCTCGATGCGCATCAGCGCGTCATGTGCGCCGGATTCCGTGATGCGCCCGTGATTCAACACCACGATCCGGTCGGCATCGCGAATCGTCGACAACCGGTGCGCGATCGCGATGATCGTCACATGGCCGCGTAATTCGTCCAGCGCTTCCTGAACGATCTGTTCGGTGGCGCTGTCGATGCGCGAGGTCGCTTCATCGAGCAGCAGGATGCGCGGCTCGCCGGCCAGCGCGCGGGCGATCGCAATGAGCTGCTTCTGGCCTGATGACAGGCGCGAGCCGCCTTCGCCGAGCGAGGTGTCATATCCTTCTTCGAGCGCCGTGATGAAATCATGCGCGTGTGCGGCGCGCGCCGCCGCTTCGATGCGTTCAAACGAGAGGCCGCGCCCCATGTCGATGTTCTCGCGCGCCGATGCGGCCAGGATGAATGGATCCTGCGGCACCAGGCCGACCTCGTTGCGGAAATGTTCGTTGTCGATACCGGCGATCGGTTCGCCGCAGATCTCGATGCGCCCAATCTCGGTCGGGTAGTAGCGCAGCAGCAGCGACAACAAGGTCGATTTGCCGCTGCCGGTGTGGCCGACGATGCCAAAAAAAGCGCCTTGCGGGATGTCGAGCGTGATGTCGTGCAGGACGTTCTGGCCCGGCACGTAGGCGAAACTCACATCGCGCACACGTACCGCCGGGGCGTCAGGGCTTGCCGCGAGCCGTGTCCCGAGCGCGCGGCCGGCCGCGTGTTCGGCCGCCCCCGCTTCGTCGAGCAGGTGCGACACGCGGGCCGTCGCCACCACCGCCTGCTGCAGGCCGCTGAACTGCATCGTGATCTGGATGAGCGGCTCGACCACGCGCGCGATATAGCTGATGAAGGCGTACAGCACGCCGACTTCGACCGCGCCGATGTCGCGCTGGCCGAAGCTGAAGATGACGACGGCCAGCAAAATGACATTCAACAGATCCAGTGCCGGGCGCAACAGGAAAGCGTTGGCCTTCAGCTCGGCCAGGCGCGAATGATAGTGCTTGTCGTTGGTGGCCGCGAAGCGTTCGCCGAAGCGGCCGGCCGCATTGCTCGCCTGGAGCACGGTCATGCCGCCGATCGACTCGGCCATCTGGCCATTGATCTCGCTGCGCAGGGCGCGCGCGCGCGTCACCGCAGGCGCGGACAGGCGCTGGTACAGCCAGACGATGGCCAGCACCGCCGGCAAGAGCGCGAGCACGATCAGCATCAGGCGCCAGTCGAGCCAGGCCATCGCGATCATGGTGCCGACCAGCACGATGCTCGAATCGAGCAGGACGAACAGCACCTGGATGTACAGCGTCTTGACCGCTTCGGTGTCGTTCGTCACACGGCTGACCAGCTGGCCCGTGATGGCGCGGTCGAAGAAGGCCATCGGCAGGCGCATGACGTGGCCGTAGACCCATTCGCGCAGGCGGCGCACCGATCGCATCGCCATGCCTGAGAGGCGAATCAGCTGCAGGTAGCGCAGCCAGGACGCGGCCCAGCCGGAGAGCAGCACGCCGCCCAGCAGCAGCCCCATGCGCGTCCAGTCGGCGTTACGCGGCAGCAGGTGGTCGTCGATCAGGGCCTTGCCGAGAATCGGGCCGATGACTTCCAGGCCGGCGGCGAGCATCAGCCACAGCGTCGCCAACATCAGCTGGCGCCGGTCCGGCCAGGCGGCGCGGCGCAGCAGGGATGCCGCTTGCGTGACCTGGGCGCGGCCGGGTTTTTCGATCATACTAGCTTGCGTCAAGGCTGGCCTCCAGTTGTTGGTAGCGCCACTGGCTGGCATACCAGCCATCCAATGCGAGCAGGGTGTCGTGGTCGCCCGATTCGACGATCCGGCCGTCCTTGAGCACCACGATCTGGTCGGCGTTGACGACCGCCGACAGGCGGTGGCTGGCGATGATCGCCGACAGTCCGGGGCGCGCCGCGCGCAGCTCGGCCAGATGGTCGAGGATGCGCGTCTCGGTGCCGGTGTCGACCGCGGATAAAGCGTCATCGAGCAGCAGCAGCGAGCTCTCGGCGAGCAGCGAGCGCGCGATCGCCACGCGCTGGCGCTGGCCGCCCGAGAGCGTAATGCCCTTTTCGCCGACCGCCGTATCGTAGCCCTGCGGGAAGCGCAGGATGTCCTCGTGGATCGCTGCCATGTCGGCCGCGCCCTCGATCTCGGCGCGGCTGGCGCCAGGGCGGGCGAGGGCGATGTTCTCGGCGATGCTGGCCGAGAACAGGAACGATTCCTGCGGCACCCAGCTGGTCGCCGCGCGCAGCGCATCGAGCTTGTAGGCCTCCAGTGGATGGCCGCCCCAGGTCACGGCACCGCTTTGGGGCGTGGCCTGGCGCAGCAGCACGCGCAAAAGCGTCGACTTGCCGGAACCGGTCGGGCCGACCAGGCCCAGCGTCATGCCGGGACGCAGCGCTACCGACACGCCGTCGAGCGCCGGCTTGTCCGCGCCGCCATAGGCGAAGCGCACATCGCGCAGCACGAGCGGACCGTCCTCGATGCGCTCAAGCTTGCCTTCGTCGACGACCGTGAGTGGCGCATCGAGCATCGGCTGCAACCGGGCCAGGCCCGCGCGGCCCCGTTCGATCAGGGACAGCACCCAGCCGGCCGCGAACATCGGCCAGATCAGCTGTCCGAGGTACATGGTAAAACTGGTCAGCGCGCCGATGGTCAGCTGATTGTTCCAGACCAGGTAGCCGCCCAGGCCCAGGGTGAGCGCGCTGGCGGCAGTGAGCGTCAGGCCGACCGCCGGTTCGTAGGCCGCTTCCCATTTCTGCGCAGTCAGGCTGGCGTCGGCCGCCTTGCCGGCAAGTTCCGAGAACTGCTGCGCGCTGCGCGCTTCCAGGCCGAGGGCGCGCACGGTGCGCACGCCCGAAAGCGATTCCTGCACATGGTCGTTCAGCGCCGAGAACCGTTGTAACGAATCCGTTTCGGCCGTATGGATGTGGCGCGAGATATACCAAAAGGCCAGGCCCATCAGCGGGAAGGGCAGCAGCGCGACCAGGGCCAGGCGGTAGTCGACCCCTAACAGCATCACGCCCAGCACCATGACAAGGGTGAGCGTCCCATCGAAGCCGGCCAGCATCGCTTCGCCGGCGGCCATCTCGATGGCGTCGATGTCGTTGGTCGCCAGCGCCATCAGGTCGCCGGTGCGCTGCTTCTGGTAGAAGGCCGGGCCCTGCGCGGAGAGACGCGCGTACAGGCGCGTGCGCAACTCGACGCCGAGGCGGTAGGCGGCCGAATACAGTCGGATGCGCCAGGAGACGCGCAGCACGTAGATCGCCACGCCGAGCGCCAGCAGCTGCATGATCCCGATGGCGAGGTCGTGGCTGGACAAGCTGTGCGCGGCCAGGCCGTCGATCATGGCGCCGACCTTGCGCGGCACCCAGACCGTGCACACGGCCACACCCACCAGCATCACCGCCGACGAGGCATAGGCCTTCCAGTGGCGCAGCACGAAGCTGCCGACCAGGCTTGCTAAACTCATGAGTTTCCTTGCGGTTGATGGCCGCGCCGCACAAATAGAAAAGCGGGCCGAAGCCCGCTAGTTTACTTTCTTTGGAAGTCAGGCGCAGCGCGCCTCGCATCCTGGATCAGTTCTGCTTGCGACGGCCCTTGCTGCCACGAATTTCCGTAACCTTGGTCGTCGTCGTGGTGTTGGCCACTGGCGGCGCGGCATCGACCGGCTCGACCTTCGGCAGCTCGATCTCGACCGAGACTTCCACTGGCACGCTGGCGGCCACCGGGTGCGGCGGCGCGATCGACATGTCGGTGATTTCGCTCGCCGCCTGGGCGATCGCCGTCGGCGCGGTGCTCGGCTCGATGTCGGAGGTGACGATCACGAAGGCGGGCGCGCTCTCCGGCTCGGCGACCGGCGCGTTGAATGGCGCTGGCTCCGCAGTCACTGCCGTTTCGGGCGCAGCCGCTGCAGTTGGCGCAACTGGCGCGGCTGGTGCCGCTTCAGGGCGTGCCGGCGTGAAGCTAGCGACCGCCGCCTCGACCGTCTGCTGCGCCGCAGCGGTGTTTGCCGTCGTGATCGCAGTGATCGCATCGGCGCTATAGCTGCGCAGCGGCGCGAACTTGGCGCCGGCGGCGATGGAGAACAGCTCGCGGCCGTAGTCGAAGATCGTGTGCAGCTGCTGCTCTGATTGCGAACTGAGTTGGGTCCCGAGCGCGAGCAGGTCGCGCGCTTCGCGTGCGGCCAGCAACTGGCGCATCGCGGCGGACGACTGTTCGATGGCGGTACGCGAAGCCTGGAACTGGAGCGCGAAGATGCGGCTGGTCTGGTCGAACGCCTGATCGCTGAACGTGCGCATCAGGTTGAGTCCATTGTCGAGCTGGGTCTGGCGTGCTGCTGAGAACTGTTCTGGAAGTGAAGTCATCTGAATCCCTTATCGATCGGTTATGGCGCACTGCAACATAATCAAGTGTAGCCCTGATATTCAGCGATGCCAATCGAATTCGATGAGTGTGTTATCTACGCAATATTGCAACGCAGCATCGTTACAATTTGGCACATAGAACACCACCGAAGGCGATGCGAAAATCGCTACAATTATTCATCATCACAGGAGCGTCCATGGACCTTGTCATCCGCAATGCCACTCTGGCCGACGGCCGCCGGAATATCGACATCGGGGTGATCGGCACCCGCATCGCCGCCGTCGAAGCGAACCTGTCCATACAGGGCGCACGCGAAATCGACGCCGGCGGCGACCTGGTCACGCCGCCCTTTGTCGACGCCCACTTTCACATGGATGCAACGCTCAGTTATGGTCTGCCGCGCGTCAACCAGTCCGGCACCTTGCTTGAAGGCATCGCGCTGTGGGGTGAGCTGAAACCGCAGCTGGCGCAAGAAGCACTCATCGAACGGGCGTTGCATTATTGCGACTGGGCCGTGGCGCGCGGCCTGCTGGCGATCCGCACCCACGTCGATATTTGCGACGACCGGCTGCTCGCGGTTGAGGCCCTGCTCGAAGTAAAGCGGCGCGTCGCGCCGTATATCGACATGCAGCTGGTCGCCTTCCCGCAGGACGGCCTGTTGCGCAGTCCGGGCGCCTTCGACAACCTCAAGCGCGCCATTCGCATGGGCGTCGACGTTGTCGGCGGCATCCCGCATTTCGAGCGCACCATGGCGCAGGGTGCGGAGTCGGTCAGGCTGCTGTGCGAATTCGCGGCCGAGCGCGGCTTGCGCGTGGACATGCATTGCGACGAGACCGACGATCCGCTGTCGCGCCACATCGAGACGCTGGCCTATGAAACCTGGCGCCTTGGCCTGCAGGGCAGGGTGGCCGGTTCGCACCTGACCTCGATGCACTCGATGGACAATTATTATGTGAGCAAGCTGCTGCCGCTCATCGCCGAATCGGGCGTGGCGGCGATCGCAAACCCGCTCATCAACATCACCCTGCAGGGCCGCCACGACACCTACCCGAAGCGGCGCGGCATGACGCGCGTGCCCGAACTGCTGGCGGCCGGCGTCGATGTCGCTTTCGGTCACGACTGCGTGATGGACCCGTGGTACGGGCTCGGTTCGGGCGACATGCTGGAAGTGGCGCACATGGGCCTGCACGTGGCCCAGATGACGGGGCAGGAAGCGATGCGCCAGTGCTTCTTGGCCGTGACCGAGACGCCGGCACGCATCCTCGGGCTCGAGGGCTACGGCATCGCACCGGGCTGCAAGGCCGACTTCGTGCTGCTGGGCGCCTCCAGCACGGTCGAGGCGATCCGCCTGCGCGCCGCGCGGCGCTTTGTCGTGCGCCGCGGGGAGGTCGTCGCCGAAGCGCCGCGCGCCACCTCGACGCTGCACCTGGCCGGACGCCCGGGCGCGGTCGACTTCCGTATCGGGCGCTGACTTCGCTTGCGCGAATGCTAGAATCGCCAGCCCGTTTCAGTCATAGAGAATCGTTGCCGAACCGTGAAAGATATCCAGATCCGCCCCGCCACCAGCGCCGATTTCGACGCCATGTGGACCATCTTCAGCGCCCATGTGAATGCGGGGGAGACCTACCCGTTCGAGCCTGATACCACCCGCGAGGCGGTGCAGGCCTACTGGTTCGGCCATGGCGTCACCAGCCTCGTGGCGGTGCTGGGCGAGCGCGTGCTGGGCATGTACCGCGTCATGTCGAACCAGCTCGGGCGCGGGCGCCACGTCGCCAACGCCTCCTACATGGTCAGCCCGGCGGCGCAGGGCGTGGGCGTGGGCCGCCTGTTGGGCGAGCACAGCCTGCTCGAAGCGCGCGGCCAGGGCTATCTGGCGATGCAATTCAATTACGTGGTCAGCACCAACACCGCCGCCGTCATGCTGTGGAAGAAGCTCGGCTTTTCAATCGTCGGCACGCTGCCCAAGGCATTCCGCCACAGGCGCCTCGGCTATGTCGACGCCTACGTGATGTACCAGTTACTCCAGGATCCCGACCACTGGCCCACGGCCGACGGGTAGGGCGCGCTCCAGGAGGCGTACGGGACAGCACCCTGCAGCGCCCAATGGTAGGATGGTTGTCAGTTCGATCACTTACGAAAGCCGCCCCTGTCCATGCTACCCGCCGAAGCCGGTCCCAACGCAGCCTTCTACGTTGTCCTGAACGCCGGTTCCGGCCATTCCGAAACCGCCTTGCGCGAGTCGACCATCCGCGATGTGCTGGGTGACGCAGGGCGCACCTGCCATCTCGAGATCGTCGACGACCCCGCCAAACTCTGCGACATCGCGCGCCGCATGGCGACCCAGGCAAAAGAGAATGGCGGCGTCGTGGTCGCGGCCGGCGGCGACGGCACCATCAACACGGTCGCGCACGAGGCGGTGCGCCAGGGCTGCCTGTTCGGCGTGCTGCCGCAGGGGACCTTCAACTATTTCGGGCGCACCCACGGCATCCCCGAAGAACTCGATGAAGCCGTACGCGCGCTGCTCGATGCCCGCGTCACGCCGGTCCAGATCGGGATGGTCAACGACCGCATCTTCCTCGTCAACGCCAGCGTCGGCCTGTATCCGCAGCTGCTCGAAGCGCGTGAGGAGGACAAGCGCCAGTACGGGCGCAGCCGCATCGTCGCCATTCTGTCGGCGCTGAAAACCACGCTCGGGCGTTACCGTCCGCTGCGCATCGCGATGGATGCCGAAGGCATCACGCGCAAACTGCGTACGCCGACCCTGTTCGTCGGGAACAACCGGCTACAGATGGAGCAGGTCGGGATGGAGCCGATGAGCGTGGCCCTGGAGGAGGGCGAGCTGGCGGCGATCGCGCCGCGCCAGGTCGGCAAACTCGGGATGCTCGGCCTGCTGCTGCGCGGCGCGCTCGGGCGCCTGGGCGATGCCGACAACCTGGTCGCCTTTTCCTTCAAGCGCTTGAGCGTCAAGCACGCCGCGCTGTCGCCACGCCGGCGCATCAAGGTCGCCACCGACGGCGAAGTAACGCACATGCGCATGCCGCTCGAGTTTCGCGTGGTCGAGGGAAGGCTGATGCTGCTCAAACCCGCAGCCGCCCCTGATGCTGGCGCCGACGCCAAGGCGTAGTGCGCGCCCGTGCGCTTGGTGTATGTGAAAAAATAAGCGATGACTATCCGACCGGACTTCGCGGCGCTGTTTGCGGCGTCGCCCTACCCCTACCTGCTGATCGATACGGACTTCATCCTCATCGGTGCGAATCCGGCCTATTTGCGCGCGACCGGAAGGACTGCCGATGACCTCGTCGGCAAGCATATCTTCGACGCTTTCCCGGCCAACCCGCTCGACCCCGATTCGACCAACCTCGATGAAGTGCGGGTCTCGATCGAGTTCGCCATCTCGACGCGCCAGCCCCATACCAGCGCACTGCTGCGTTACGCGATTCCCGTCGAGACGCCCGATGGCCCCGGTTTCGAGGAACGCTATTGGAGCGCGGTGCACAGCCCCGTGTTCGACGACGACGGCAAGGTCATCTACGTGTCCCAGAACGCGATCGATGTGACGGACCTGTACCGTTTCGACGTCGCGACCAGGAAGTACTACCTGAAGCAGGATGCGAATGCCGTGCCGGACATTGCACAGATGAACCGGCCGCAGATGCACGAGGCGATGACGCGCATCCTGAATGCCGAACGCAGCGGACTGCAGATCCTGTTCGACCAGGCGCCCGGTTTCATCGCGGTGCTGACCGGCAAGGACCATACCTTCGACACGGTCAACGAAGCCTTCTATCGGCTCGCCGGCCATCGCGACATTGTCGGCAAGCCGGCACTGGACGCGCTGCCGGAACTCGCAGGGCAAGGCTACAAGGAGCTGATGGACGAGGTGTGCCGGACCGGCGAGCCGGTGGTCCTGCGCGAACGCCGGATCGCCTTGCGGCGCGATGCCGGCGACGCGCTGGAGGACCGCTATGTGGACTTGCTGTTCCAGCCGATCATCGGCCCGGACAAGCGGGTGAGCGGCATCTTCGCACAGGGGAACGACGTCACCGGGGCCCACCGTGCCAACCAGGCCCTGTCCGAAAAAGTGCAACAGCTCGAAGAGATCCGCGCAAACCAGACCTTCCAGCTGGCGCTCGCGGACCGGATCCGCCAGCTGGACAACCCGGAAGACGTTACCGCCGCCGCCGCCGAACTGCTGGGACGCAAACTCGGCGTCTCGCGCGTGCTGTATGCGGAAGTGGACGACGAACGCGGCACACTGTTCATCCATCGCGACTGGACCGTCGAAGGGTTCGCCAGCCTGGCAGGTCAAAGCAAGACCATGGACGACTTCGGGCCGGCGATGATTGCGGACCTGCGCGCCGGCAAAGCGGTCATCAACGGCGATGTGGAGCAGGATCGCCGTACCGCCGGCTACCTCGGCGCCTACGAAAAGATCGGGGTGCGCGCCGACTTGCTGGTGCCGCTCGTCAAGGCCGGGCGACTGCGCTGCGTCCTGACGATCCACAGCGCGACGCCACGGGTCTGGCAGGAGGAGGAATGCAGGCTGGCCCGGGAAACGGCCGAGCGCACCTGGTCGGCCGTGGAGGCGGCGCAGGCGCAATCGGCCCTGCGCACGGAACGCGACCAGAGCCAGTACATCTTCGACAGCATGGCCGAAGGTTTTGCGATACTCGACCGCGACTGGACCATCCTGCGCATGAATGCGGAAGGGCTGCGCATTACCCAGCTTTCCGCTGCACAGGTCATCGGGCGCAACCACTGGGACCTGTTTCCCGAACTCAAAGGCACGAATACCGAAACGGTCTATGCCCGGGTCATTGAAACCGGCAAGACGGAGATCATCGAAATTCCCCATATGCTGCCTGACAAGACGCACATATGGAGCGAAATCCGCACCCACCGCTCGCTCGATGGCGGCATCGCGTTCTTCTTCCGCGACGTCACCGAACGCAGGAGGGCGCAGGAACAGCTCGAGACCGCCGACCGCCGCAAGGACGAATTCCTGGCCATGCTCGCACACGAGCTGAGAAACCCGCTGGCGCCGATCGGCGCGGCCGCCCAGCTGCTGCAGATGGCCAAGCTCGACGAGGCGCGGGTGCGCCATACGAGCCAGATCATCGGGCGCCAGGTCGAGCACATGACACACCTGATCAACGATTTGCTGGACGTCTCGCGCGTGACGCGTGGTCTGGTCACGCTCGACAATGCGCCGCAGGACGTCAAGCAGGTCGTCACGGAGGCGGTCGAGCAGGTCACGCCCCTGATCCAGGCGCGCCAGCACCGCCTGGCTTTGCACCTGCCGCCCGATACGACGCTGGTCATGGGCGACAAGAAGCGCCTGGTGCAGGTGTTGACGAATATCCTGGCCAACGCCGCCAAGTACACGAACGACGGCGGCAACATCACCGTAAGAACGCATGTGGACGAAGCGCATGTTCATGTCGACGTGATCGATGACGGCATCGGCATGGCGCCTGAGCTGGCAGCCCATGCATTCGAGCTGTTCTCGCAGGCCGAGCGCAGCTCGGACCGCTCTGCCGGCGGGCTGGGCCTCGGCCTGGCGCTGGTGAAAAACCTGACCGAACTGCACCGCGGAACCGTGGCCTGCCGCAGCGAAGGGATGGGCCACGGCAGCACGTTCAGCGTCTGCCTGCCGCGCCTGCATGTGCAGGAGTGCCCGGACGACGGTGCGCATGAAGCGCTTTCCCTGACGCCGGGCAGCCGCTCCTTGCGCGTCCTGATCGTGGACGACAATGTCGATGCCGCCACGATGCTGGCGATGCTGCTGGAAGCATCGGGCCACCGGGTCCTGGTCGAGCATGAGGCAAGCGCGGGGCTGGCACGGGCACAGGCGCAGCGCCCGGACGTCTGCCTGCTCGACATCGGCCTGCCCGAAATGGACGGCAACAAGCTGGCCCAGCGCATGCGCGCGCTGCCCGAAACGGCAGGGGCGGTGCTGATCGCGGTGACAGGCTATGGCCAGGAAGGCGACCGCCGGCGTTCACTGGCGGCCGGATTCGACCACCACCTGGTCAAGCCGCTCGATCCGAAGCAGTTGTTTGCGATACTCGATACGGTGTGAAGCTGGCGCAGGCGTCCTTCACGCGTTGAATCGGCACAAGATCAGGTGCGCAGCCGATGGTCGCGCGTTTTCAATTCACTTGCTGCACCCGGACGCCGAACAAATCGAAACGGTTCGACGGCCCTGTCGCGCCGCCGGCGCCGCTGAAGCTGGCATTGCTCTCCAGGTAGCTCATGTTATAAAAATCGCCAAGGCGCAGGCGGTAGGCGCCAGGCTGCAGGCGTGCGTGGAGCGGCGTCGACAAGCCCGCCGGCGCTGCGCCGCGCCCAGGCAGCGTGTGCGGCAGCTGGATCACACCTCCCGCCACCGTGCGCCCGGCCGCGTCCTCGATCGCTAACCATTTCACGCCGCCGCTGATCCCCAGGTTGATCTGATGCGCCTCGTTCCGGTAGCGCAGTTGGAATGCATACTCGCCGCCGCTGTCGATGCGCAGGTCGCGCAGCTCGAAACGGTCTTGTGGGGCGCCCCAGCCGGCGAGCCGGGCCACTGCTCCTGGCCTCGCTTTCAGGTTCGACGACACGCGTGGGTCGGAGACAAGAATGTCGCTCGCGGTGCCGGCGCAGCGCGGGGCACTGTGGTGACTGCGGTTGCCGGAGACCGGGTACGCGGCCTCGATGGCGTAGCAGGCGTAGGGGTGCGGCGCGGGGTCGGTCCAGGCGCCGGGCGCGACCTTGGCGGCGACCTGTTTGCCGTCGCGGTAGACGTGGTAGACGGTGCCGGCGCCATTCCCCCCGCTGCCGAAGCGCAGGCGCGCGTGTCCGGCCGCATCGCGTTCGACGGTGTGAATAGCGGGTTCGCGCGGGCCGAACACGGCCGGCGATTCCACATACGGATCAGCGTTTACGCGCGTCATCGCGTGCTCGCCCGCGACCACGGCGCCGAGCGCGATCTCGATGGTGTCGCCATCCTGCAGGCGCGCCCACGGGATGGTGGCCGCTACTTGGGCGCCGTTCAGCAGCACCTTGTCGACCTTGTGATAGCCCTGGGCGCTGCTGGCGGCCGGCAGCAGCAGGCGCACCGATACGCGCGCACCGTGCAGGCGCAGATTGTGCAGCGTGGCTTGAGCTGTCCCGGCAAAGCGCTCGCGGCGCACTCTGGTGGTCACAAAAGGCTGCAGCTTGACCCCCTCATCGGTGGCGCTGACGCCGAACACGTTCTCGACCACCATGCCGAGGTAGGCGCCGACGGACCACAGCTGGCGCCGCGAATTGATGACGGGGCCGATCAGGGACGGGTTCTTCTCGTCGAGCAGCAGCGGCTGGCCCGAGAGCCACTCCAGGTTTTCCATGTTCGACATGTTCAGCGCAGCGCCGCGCATCAACGAATCATAGGCCGCGTCGGCCACGGCCACATTCCCGACCTGGGCCGCCGCTTTCAAGCCATAGCCGGTGACAAAAGGCCACATCGCCCGGTTGTGGTAGACCGGCATGCCCGGCTGCTGCGGCCAGATCACGGGTGGGCCCATCGGGCCGTGCGGATAGCGCGCGAGGATGCTGCTCGCCTGGTTCGCGCTGGCGATGCCGGTGACGATCGCCAGCGACTGCCCCAGCCAGTCGAATTTGTGCAGCGGCGCCTTGTCGAAGTGGGCGGCGGTGAGGCTGCTGTACATGCCGGCGTCCGGCAGCCAGAGGCGCTCGTTGATGGCGGCTTTCAGTTGCGCGGCCCAGGCCTCGTAACGCGCCGCGCGCACCGCGTCGCCGGCGTCGCGCGCCAGGCGCGCGGCGAGCGTCAGCGCCTTGTAGTGGGCGGCGTTGGTCGAGACCGATTTGGCCCCCGCCATGGCCGCGAGGTCGTTCGTGATCCAGGCGGCGTAGCTCTGGTCGCGCCAGTCGAGGAAGGATTGTTCGCCCGTGTACAGGCCATCGCTCCCGTCGAAGGCGGCGATGCGGTCATTCTCGATCGTGTTCGACAGGGCCCTCAAGGCGCGTGCGGCAAACGCCGCGCGTTCTTGCGCGGGCAGGGTGCGCAGGACTTCCTCGGCTGCGAAGGCCCATGCGACGCGGTCGGTGCTGACCGGCCAGCTGCCGCCGCTGCCGGTGTCCTGCACGATCTGCAGGCCGTCCTTCATTCCCGCCACCTGCGGGGCCTTCGGCAAGCCGGCGCGAAAACCCGCCAGCTTGAATTCGAGCGAGTTGCGCACGCGCGCCGGGTCGAGCAGGCCCAGCCCCAGGTCGGCCGCGTACGATAAGTCGCGCGTCCAGACGTAATGCCATTTTTCGCCGGTCTCGAAGCATTCGCAGGCAATGGCGGCGCCGCCCTTGTAATTGCCATCGCGGATCTCGCTCACCGCGTTCTGGCGCATCTCGTGGGCGGCCAGCGCGAACAGGGCGTCGAACGCGAGGTTACCGCTGCGCACATGAGGCAGGTCGGCGCTTTCGGCATACGTCGTGTGCTGCGGCACCGGGTCGCGCAACTGCATGGTGCTCGAGTGGGTGTAGCTGCGCAGCTGGGCTTCGGGGTCCTTCAGTGAAAAGCGCGCGGTCTCCCCCTTGCCGTCCCAGGTAGCAAATGTCAGCGTGGCGACGCGTGCGCGGCCCGCATGCGGGTCAGGCGCCGGAGCGCCCTTGCGTTCGGCCAGGCGCGTGATGCGCAGGACGGGGACAGCGGGTTTGCCGGCATCGAGCGTGAAGCGGTAGGTGCCGGTGCTGCGCACGAAGAGCGTCGCTTCCGGGCCGGCGCGGGTGGCCAGGCGCAGCGCCTGACCCGGCTTGACGGCGACGCTGCCCTCGACGCTCGGCACCCATTCGCGGCGCCAGTCGCGCGTGCCGAGTTTGAAGCCGTGGTTGCCGGGGCTGACCAGGATGTCGGCTTCGTAGATGCCTTTGCCCTTGTGCTGCAGGGCGTTATCGAGGCCCCAGCCATTGAAGCCGCCGCGGATGAAGAAGGCGTCGCGCAGCGGGCCGGGATCGGCAGCGGCCGCGCTGCTTGCGGCGAGGAGGGCGGGCAGCAGCCAGCGTGGCAAGCTCATGGGAGCGTTCTTCTCATATTTAACGGTATTCGTGTCGTTCGATGATGCCACGTAGCGCATCCTGCGAGCGCAGCACGGGGAAGTCTTGGCTGCGGTAGCGCTTTGGCGTGACGAAGCCCAGCGTGCCGATCGTGCTTGCGTACGAGGGGCGCGCTTGCTTGACTGCCAGCGTACGCCCGTCGAGTCTTGCGCGCCGCGTCGCCAATGTCAGCGTGACCGCCTTGCCCGGCGCCAGCGTGAACGCGGTCTGCGAACGGCTTTTGTCAGGATTCAGCCAGGCCATGCGCAGGGTACGCGGCTTCTCGCCGCGCAGGGTAAAGGTCCAGCGCTGGCTGCCTTTGGCCCGCACGAAATCGACTGCGATGTCTTCATCGACACCAAACGGGAGCAGGGCGCCGAAGCGGGACCACGCTGCGGGAATCGCCGGCTCGAAAGCCAGCGTATCGTTCGGCAGGTCGGGCCGGAAACCGACGTAATCCTGGTAGCCGTTGCGCGCGTATTCCGCCACGCTCCAGGACTGGGCGAAGGTGCCGGAGGGTTGCAGGCGGCCGTTCTCGTGCGGCAGCGCGTCGAGGTTTTCGCTCATGTTGCCCAATGTGCCGAGTCCCAGGATCTGCTTGCCGAGGTGTTGGGAGAGCGCCCAGCTCAGGTCCTGGTAGCCGAAGCGGTTCAGCGCCGTGACCGTAAAGCCCGCGTTCCAGCCCCAGATCGTGCCGTTGTGATAGGCCGCATCCTTGTGGTGGAAGGCCGCGTTCTCGTGGCGCGGATGAAAATACGGGTCGTCCTGGCTCAGCGAAGCGATACCGTAGGGGTAGAGCAGCTGGGTGACGGCACTCTTCGTCACGCGCGCCTGCACTGCGCCGGGCACGAAATCATCGAAGGGGATGGTCGCGACCATCAACTGGTTCGGGCGTACTTTCAGGTCGCGGCTGCCGTCGGCGCGCAGGCGGTCGGCCATGAGCTTGCCGTCCCAGAACAGGCGGAGAAAACTGGCCCGGGCCTTGGCGGCGAGCGCGTTCCATTCGCGCGCGCGTTTCTGGTCGCCGGCCTGGGTCGCCAGCCAGGCGCCGGTGTCCAGGGCCGTGTACCAGAGCGCCTGGATATCGTTCGCGCGCGGGCCCCGGTCCGACCAGGGTTGGTGGGTAGCATTCTCGACGCGCGCATCCATCCAGGTATCGGAAGCAGCATGGCGCAGCAGGCCGTCGGCGTCGACATAGTTCGCGATCGCGCCCTCGAAATAGGGCACCGCCAGCTTGTACATGTCGGCGGCAAAGGCTTTGTCGCCCGTATAGCGGATGTATTCGTGCGCTTCGCGCAGCATCCACGGCGTGCCGTCGACCGTGTTGTAGATGATCTCGTCGGGCGAGACCCGGTTCGGGATGCGCCCGTAATCCTTGTCGCGTGGCGTAGCCAGATTCTGGAAGCGCGCGAAGTTCGCCAGCACGGCCTTCGCGTCGGCGAATTGGCCCGACACCAGCAGCGTGCCGGGCAGGGCGATGAAGGTGTCGCGGCCCCAGTTTTCGCGGAACCAGGGTAGGCCGGCCCAGATGCCGGCGCCGTATTCGTCGACCACGAACAGGCGCGAGGCCGCCTTGGCCCAGTTCAGCGCCTTGTTGTAGTCGAGGTCGCTGGTGGCGAGATAGCTGCGGGTCAGGGCTGCGTAGCTGGCGCGGCGTTCGTCGCCGATCGGGTCGCCACTTGCCAGGGCACGTGCGCGGCCGGCCGCTTGCGCCGCGCTCCCACCAAAGGCGGCCACCACGGTGAACGAGGTCGTGGCCGCGCTCGCGCGCAGCAGCAAGCCTTCTTCCAGCGTAAATGGGCGGTCGGCGGCGAGCGCCATGAACTGCGTGGCGCCATTTCCCGGGGCGACGATGACGACGCCATCGCTGAACGTCAGCGCGCCCGCCGTCCTCAACAGCGGCTTCAAGCCCAGCATCGCCGGCCGCTCGGATGTGAGGCGCAGCGCCAGCGCATGCTTTTTCGACAGTAGCGCCAGTTCCTCGAGGCTGCCGTTGGCGTAGCGTACGCGGTGGCCGAAGGGCAGCACCTGTTCGCGCCCTGTTGCGCGCTCGTTGCGCGCGCCATCGACCACGCTGACGTAGTTGTGGAAGACGGTCCCGCTCTTGACCACATAGCCCGCCCCGGCTTCATGGCTGTGCGTGAAGCCTTCGAAATAGCCGGCCAGGTTGTCGCCGGCGACGAAGCGCGCTTGCCGGCCAGGCGCGGCCTCGATCGCCATCGCGTCGAAAAAGGCATCGACGCCGGGTTTCTCGACGGCGGCGGCGGGCGCCAACAGGAGGGCGAGGCAGAAGGAGAGAATGGAGCGCCGCATCATGCCCCCGGCAGTTCGACGAGAAGTGTCGCTTTCGGCGCCAGGCGCAGTTCGCGCGTCAGGTCGACCGTTTTGCCGCTCAGGATGTCGACGCCGGAAGCCGTCCCCTTCAGCATTTCCTGGAAGCGCGCAACCGGCAAGCGCATCTCCTTGTCGTTGTTGTTCATCGCGACCATGATGCGCTTGCTGTCGTTATAGCGGAAGTAGACCCAGGTATTGTTCTCGGGGCCGAAGTGCATCAGGCTGCCGGTATGGATGACGGGTTCGCCCTTGCGCCAGGTGGCGAGTTTGCGCACCAGGTCTTGCGCCGCGCGCTGGCGGGCACCGAGGCCGGTGCCTTCGAAAGCGTCGACCTTGTCCCCAAGCCAGCCGCCGGGGAAGTCACGGCGGTAGCTGGCGTCGTCGCGCCCCTTGACGGTGCTGGTCATCAGGATCTCGTCGCCGGTATAAAACTGCGGGATGCGCGGCATCGTCATCAGGAACACCATGTTCATGCGGTAGCGATCGACGTCTTCGCCGGCGATGCTGTACATGCGCGCCATGTCGTGGTTGCCGCCGAAGAGAACCAGCTTTTCCGGTTCCGGATACAGGTAGTCGAGCGAGAGCGTCTGGTAGACCTCGTTGAATCCCTTGTCCGGCGTGACGATCGCGGTGCGCATCGCTTCGACCAGCGGGAAGTCCATCAGGCTCGGGAGCGAGGACGTGTAGCCGTCGAAGTTCACCTTGCCGCGCTGCCAGCGCGCCACCACCGGCACCAGCGTACTCCACTCCTCCCCCACCAGGTTCAGGTTCGGGTATTCAGTCATCAGGCGCTTCGTGTACTCGGTGAGGAAAGCGCCGTCCGAGTAACTATAGGTGTCGATGCGCAGGCCCGACAAACCCGCGTACTCGATCCACCAGATGTTGTTCTGGATGAGGTAATTTGCCACCAGCGGATTGGTCTGGTTCAGGTCGGGCATGCTCTCCACGAACCAGCCGGCCGTGAAGTTATGGCTGTCGGCTTTGGCGGCGTATCTGTCCTGCACCGAGACGCGGTGGTGCGTGGTCGGCACGAACTGGTTGCCGAAGTTGATCCAGTCCGGCGTCGGCAGGTCCTTCATCCACCAGTGGTGCTTGCCGATGTGCGACAGCACCACGTCCTGGATCAGGCCGATGCCGCGTTTTTTCGCCTCGTGCGACAGCCGCACGAAGTCCTCGTTTTGCCCATAGCGCGGATCGATCCGGTAGTGATTCGTGGCCGCATAGCCGTGGTACGAATACGCCGGCATGTCGTTCTCGATTAGCGGCGTGGGCCACAGTTGGGTGAAGCCGAGGCCGGCGATGTAGTCGAGGCGGTCGATCGCACCCTGGATGTCGCCGCCATGGCGTCCGCCCGGATGCTTGCGGTCTGCCTTTTCCAGCATGCCGGGGACGCTGTCGTTCGACGGGTCGCCGTTGGCGAAGCGGTCCGGCATGATCTGGTAAATGGCGTCGGCATTGCCGAAACCCTGGCGCTGCGCTGAACCGGATTCGCGTGCGCGCAGCTGGTACGGCTGGCGCAGCAGGCCGCCGGGGCCATCGAACACGATGTCGAAGCTGCCGGGCTTCGCATCGGGCGCGATCTCGAGATCGATGAACAGATAGTTTGCGCTATGCACCCGCGTACTGGAGACGATGCGCACACCGGGATAGTCGATCTTTGGCTGCATGCGCCCGATTCCCGCGCCATGCACCATCAGTTGCACACCCTTGTGCTGCATGCCGGTCCACCAGAAGGGCGGCTCCAGATGCGCGATCGCCGGCGCGCCCATGGCGGGCTGGAGAAAGGCAGCGGCAATAAAAAGTGTTGCAAAAGTGCGTCGCATGGCGGGACTCGGCTGAAAAAGGTGGAGACGGAAAAGCGACAAGGATAAAACCCGTAGTTTGCCTACATAGAAAGCAGCCCAGCATGACACTGATGTGCATTTTCACTCTAGGATGACGTGAGAATACTATACAAGCAGCATGACATCAAATCGACAAGCTTGCTAGTTTAAGTACATACGCAAGCGCGCTTGCGCGCAAGGTTCCGAACCCGTCCGTCGGCCAGGCCGGAACGCCCGTACAGATCAAATGTCGTCGACATCGGAATGACATCGATACCATTTTGGAATTTGCACCAAAACAGTGCATTTACGCACTGGCTTGGTGAATAGCAAGCAACATGTAGTCCGACTACACGTGTTGACGGAGGCATTTGTAGCTGCGATACAACGCCAGCATGGTTCGCTCTATAGGCGCGCCCGGGAGAGGCAGGAGAAACGTAGTTCGGATGAACTCCCGTTGACAGTGCATCTAGTTTTAGTACAGAATTCTTGCCAGAACGTCTAAAAAGACGTTATTTCCAGATCCCGTGCCATGGCTGTGCAGCTGTCTTCGGGAAAATTACATAGATTGATCTGAGGGACACATGAATATCTTCGCAAACAAGCGCGCCGCCCGTACGGGCTCTGGATTCCAGCTCAGCCCGGTTGCGGCCGGCTGCGCTATTTTTGTGTCGGCCATGGCCGGCAATGCTGCCGCCCAGACCGCCGTCACCGAACCTGCCGCCGAAGCGCCGATCCAGACCGTCCAGGTCACCGGCATTCGCCGCGCGATCGAGACTGCGATCGCCACCAAGCGTGAGGCGACGGGCATCGTCGAAGCCATCTCCGCCGAAGACATCGGCAAGCTGCCGGACATCTCGATCGCCGAATCGCTGGCCCGCCTGCCGGGCCTGTCGGCGCAGCGCGTCAATGGCCAGGCGCAGCAGATCAGCATCCGCGGCACCTCGGGCGACCTGTCGACCGCACTCCTGAACGGCCGCGAGCAGGTCAGCACCAGCTCGGACCGTACCGTCGAATACGACCAGTACCCATCGGAACTGATCAACGCGGTCACCGTCTATAAGACGGCCGACGCCGGCGTCGTCGGCCAGGGCCTGTCGGGCACGGTCGACCTGCAAACCATCAAGCCGCTGTCGCTGCGCGAACGCGCCATCAGCGTCAACGTGCGCGGCGAGAAGAATTCGGCTGGCTCGATCAGTGCCGGCTCGCCGGACACGGGCAGCCGCATCAGCGCTTCCTATATCGACCAGTTCGCCAACCGCACCATCGGCGTGGCCATCGGCTACGCACGCCAGGACAAGCCGAACGTCTCGCGCCAGTTCGAGACCTGGGACTGGGTCGACAACAGCCGGGTAGTGCCCGGCTCGACCGTGAAGGTCCCGAAGGGCATCAAGGCGCTGGCGACCACCGGCGACCAGGTGCGCGATGGCATCATGGGCGTGCTGGAATACCGTCCGAACAAGATGTTCAGCTCGACCCTGGACATGTACCACTCGCGCTTCGACCAGACCGAAATCCGCCGCGGCATGGAAATCCCGCTGCAGGATGACGGCGACGTGCGTTTCTCGAACCCGACCATCGTGAATGGCGTGATGGTTGCCGGCAATGCCAACAACGTCAATCCAGTCGTGCGCAACAACCGTTTGAAGCGCGACGACAAGCTGTCGGCGATCGGCTGGAACAACCGCTTCACCAGCGGCGACTGGGTCGGCATCATCGACCTGTCGAGCTCGAAGGCCAAGCACAAGGAAGAACTGATCGAGATCAACGCCGGCCGCGCAAGCCGCCAGACTCTCGGCTTCAACTACGGTGATGGCACCATCCCGAACCTGAACCTGTCGGGCAGCTACGACGATCCGTCGCAGATCGCCATCGGCGGCCAGTTCGGTGAAGGCTATGTGAATGCCCCGAACCTGACCGACAAGCTGAACTCGGCCCGCGCCAGCGTCGA
This sequence comes from Massilia sp. CMS3.1, assembly GCF_051262535.1. Taxonomy (NCBI): domain Bacteria; kingdom Pseudomonadati; phylum Pseudomonadota; class Betaproteobacteria; order Burkholderiales; family Oxalobacteraceae; genus Massilia; species Massilia sp. CMS3.1. Next base: position 25,691 of record NZ_JBIMES010000017.1, read on the forward strand.
GTACAAGTTCGCCGAAGGCGCGTTCTCGAGCGTCGAAGTCGGCTTCAACGTCTCGAAGCGTTCGAAGGACAAGGAGCATCTGGAAACCGGCTTCTCGAAGCTCGGCAACGGTACCTTCGCATCGAACGTCGTCAATGGCTCGCAAGACCTGTACGGCCTGCCGAACACCCTGAGCTGGGACATCGACGGCGTGCTGGGCCAGAACTTCGGCCCGTTCACCCCGGCGATCCTGGTGCCATGGGGCGCGACCAAGAACTGGACCATCGACGAGAAGGTCAAGACCGGCTACGTCAAGCTCAACATCGACACCGAACTGATGGCGATGCCGTTGCGCGGTAACGTCGGCGTCCAGGTCGTCAAGACCGACCAGAGCTCGACCGCCAACACGCTGCGCGCCTGGCCGTTCGCCGACCTGGTCCCGCTGACCGACGGCAAGCAGTACACCGACTACCTGCCAAGCCTGAACCTGTCGTGGAGCCTTCCGGACCAGCAATTCGTCCGCTTCGGCGCCGGCAAGACCCTGGCGCGCGCCAAGCTCAATGAGCTCAACGCCGCACTGGAAGTCGGCCTGACCGCGCAGAGCACCGGTACGCCCTACGGCAATGGCGGTAACGCCCAGCTCGACCCATGGCGTGCCAAGGCAGTCGACCTGTCGTACGAGAAGTACTTCGGCAACAAGGGTTATGTCTCGGTCGCCGGTTTCCACAAGAAGCTCGACTCGTACATCTACCAGCTGACCGGTCCGCGCGATTTCTCGGAATACCGTTTGGTGGGCGCGACCAGCAATATCGGCACCATTACCCAGCCGAGGAATGGCGAGGGCGGCAAGCTGCAGGGCCTGGAACTGGCTGCTTCGGCTCCGCTGGAGATGCTGCACCCGATGCTCAATGGCTTCGGCGTCAGCGCCAACGCCTCGTTCACCAACAGCGAAATCGAGGTCAAGGACCAGCGTTTCGGCAGCCTGGCCATCCCGCTGCCTGGCCTGTCCAAGCGCGTGATCAACCTGACGGCCTACTACGAGATGAACGGTTTCTCGGCCCGCGTCAGCGAGCGCTATCGTAGCGACTACGTCGGCTCGATCGGCGGCATCGGCGGCGCGACCGAACTGACGTTCGTGAAAGCGGACAAGGTTGTCGACCTGCAGCTGGGTTACGACTTCCCGCAAGTCAAGGGCTTGTCGGTGCTGTTCCAGGTGAATAACCTGACCGACACCGCCTTCGAGACCTATGCCGGCACTCCGGATCGCCCACGTGGTTACACGAAATACGGTCGTCAAATGCTGCTGGGCCTGAACTACAAGCTGTAATTTCAGTCCCCTGCCGCACCCGGCCCTTGCAGGCTTCGTTGCCTGCAAGGGCTTTTTCTATTGCAAAACTCGTGACGTGTCGGCAATCGCCCCACGTCCACGCGGGCGACAGTGTAAACTGTCGGTTTCGTATTAACTTAAGAGCAACTCATCCATGTCTGACACCCCACTCCCAACGTTTTCCGACCTGAACCTCTCTGCGCCTATTTTGAAGGCACTCAAGGACGTCGGCTACGAAGCACCGTCGCCGATCCAGGCTGCCACCATTCCGCTGCTGATGGAAGGCCGCGACGTGCTGGGACAGGCGCAAACGGGCACCGGCAAGACCGCCGCATTCGCGCTGCCGGTTCTCTCGCGTATCGACACCAAGCAATCGGCGCCCCAGGCGCTGGTGCTGGCGCCGACGCGCGAACTGGCGATCCAGGTCGCCGAAGCCTTCCAGAGCTACGCCGCCCACATGAAGAACTTCGCTGTCCTGCCGATCTATGGCGGACAGAGCTACGGCCCGCAGCTGCAGGCATTGCGCCGCGGCGTGCAAGTCATTGTCGGCACCCCGGGGCGCGTGATCGACCACATGCAAAAGGGTTCGCTCGACCTGTCGCAGCTGAAAACCCTGGTGCTGGACGAAGCCGACGAAATGCTGCGCATGGGTTTCATCGACGATGTCGAGCAGATCCTGAAGCAGATTCCGGCAGAGCGCCAGATCGCGCTGTTCTCGGCCACCATGCCGCCGGCGATCAAGCGCATCGCCAAAACCTACCTGCGCGACCCGGCCGAAGTGACGGTCGCCGCCAAGACCGGCACCGCCGACAACATCACCCAGCGCTACTGGCTGGTGTCGGGCATGCAGAAGCTTGAAGCGCTCACGCGCATCCTCGAAGCGGAACCGTTCGACGGCATGATCATCTTCGCCCGTACCAAGCTCGGCACCGAAGAGCTGGCGACCAAGCTGCAGGCGCGCGGTTTCGCCGCCGTCGCCATCAACGGCGACATGGCCCAGCAGGCGCGCGAACGCACCATCGAGCAGCTGAAAAGCGGCAAAATCGACATCCTGGTCGCCACCGACGTCGCCGCGCGCGGCCTTGACGTCGAGCGCATCAGCCACGTCATCAACTACGACGTGCCGTCGGACCCGGAAAGCTATACCCACCGCATCGGCCGTACCGGCCGCGCGGGCCGCAGCGGCGACGCAATCCTGTTCATCACGCCGCGCGAGCGCAGCCTGCTCAAAGCCATCGAACGCGCCACGCGCCAGACGGTCTCGCAGCTGACGCTGCCGACCATCAAGGCCGTGAACGACGTGCGCATCGCGAAGTTCAAGGAGCAGATCACGGAAACCCTGGCCGCCGGCGGGCTGGAGCAGTTCCGTGCGCTGATCGAAGAATTCGAGCAGGAACAGAACATCCCGGCAGTCGACATCGCCGCCGCGCTGGCCAAACTCGGTCGCGGCGACGTGCCGCTGCTGCTGGAAAAGCAGGACCGCGAGCCGAAGGCAGGCGCCTGGGAAGAGCGCCCGGCGCGCACCGATTTCGTCGAGCGCCTGCCGCGTGCGCCGCGTGACGACGGTCCCCGCACACCGCGCGATGCCGGCTTCAAGAAGGAGCGTGTCGCCCGCGCACCGGACGAAGGCATGGCGACTTTCCGCATCGAAGTCGGCCACGCGAATGGCGTCAAGCCGGGCAACATCGTCGGCGCGATCGCCAACGAAGCCAACATCGACGCCAAGCACATCGGCCGCATCGAAATCTACGACGATTTTTCCACGCTCGACCTGCCGGCCGACCTGCCGCCTGACCTGATCGATCACCTGAAAACGGTGTGGGTGGCAGGCCAGCAGCTCAATATCACGCGCGACGGCGAAACGCCGGCGCCGAAGAAGGCAGCAGCACCCGGCAAGAAGGCGTTTGCAGGCGGCGATCGCCGCGTGGGCGAGAAGCCGGGGTTCAAGTCGGACAAGCCGCCTTTCAAGAAGGCGAAGCCGAAGGCTTGATGGTTGCGGCTTGCGCCGTAATCAGGTGAGGAGCGGGGAACCAGTCCGGTGGACTGGTTCCCCGTTTTTACTTGTAGGCTGCAGCCTCGGCTTAGTTCGCAAACATCCACAACAGCGCCTCGCGCAATTGGCTGCGCCAGAACTGCTCGTTGTGCTGCGCCCCCGGCACGATCTTCAGCACCGTCGCATCCGCCGGATAGCCGCTCTTGCGCACCACGCCCGCCATGCGCTCCACATCCGGCACCATCGATTCGCCTTCCTTCTCTCCCATCAGCAGGTAGACCCGCGCATCCTTCGGCAGCGGGTGATTCGCCATGAAATCGAACGAGGGCGCGGCCGTCCAGTACGCAGGCGAAAACACGCCGGCCTTGCTGAACACTTGCGGGTACTGCGCGATCGCGTAGTGCGACGCCAGCCCCCCCATCGAGCTGCCCATGATCGCCGTATGGAGCCGGCCGGGCAGGGTGCGGTAGTTGCTGTCGATGAGTGGCTTTAAGGTCTTGACGATGAAGTCCGTATATTGGCGTCCCTCGGCTTGCCCGAAGCGGGTGTTGTCCCAGGCGTTCAGCTCCGTGATGCGTTGAGCGGCACCGTTGTCGATGCCGACCACGATCAGTTCGAGCTTGCCTTCTTTACTGAGCGCGTCCAGCGTTTCGTCGACCTTCCACTCGCCGGCGAAGGCGGTGGCGTCATCGAACAGGTTCTGCGCGTCGTGCATGTACAGCACCGGATAGCGCTTGTTCGAGGTGGCGTAACCCGGCGGCAGGTACAGGCGCACCTGGCGCTTGCGGTCCAGGCCTGGCATCTCGAGCAGCTCGGGCAGCAGGCGCACCCCGGGCAGGGCGGTCGAGGGTTTCGTGCTTGGCGCGATGTCGGCGCCGATTGCAGGTGCGGCCAGCAGCGCGGCCAGAAGAACGAAGGAGGTGCGAATTGGTCGCATAAAAGATGTCATGATGAGTGTGATGCGGCGAGCGTGGGCAGGACGGCCGGCATGGTCTTGTTTTCGCGTACCAGCAGCCACAACACGCTCGACACCGCCAGGCAGCCGCCACAAATCAGGAACAGGACACGCTTGTCCGGCGTCGTGGTCAAGACGAAGCCGACCACGGTCGTGGCCAGCTGCGGCAGCACCACCGACAGGTTGAACAAGCCCATGAAATAACCCATGCGGCTTTTGTCGACCTTCTCGCTCATGATCGCGAACGGCAGGCTGACCACTGCCGCCCAGCCGATGCCGACCACACCCATGAGCACATACAAGGCGCCGGGCGAGCGCGCGAACAGGGCGATCGCGAAGTAAGCCAGCGCCATGATGCCGATGCAGGCCGCTTGGGTGCGCACGCGGCCGAAGCGGGTGACGAGGGGCGCGAGCACCAGCGCCGGCAGCAGGAAGCCGACCACGTTCATCACCGCGAACGAGATCGCAATCACATGACCCGACTGCGCCGCCGCCTGCTCGACCGTCGCGCCGGGCGCCACCACATGCTGCTGGATGAACGAAATGATATACACGAACATCGCCTGCACCCCGAACCAGGTAAAGGCGTGCGCCGTCCACAGGCGCCACAACTGGCCCCAGTCGGTAGCGCTAGCGGCAATGACCCCCTGCGTGGAAGGCGCCAGCTCGCGCGGTTCTTCGATCAGCAGGGTCGGCAGGATCGAGAACACCAGCACCAGCACCACGCCAACCGAGATCAGCGTGTAGTTATCGATGAAGGCGCCGATGAGGTAAGCCATCACGCCCCAGAAGCCGGAGATGGTCTGCATCCATGTATAGCCGCGCGTGCGCGCCTCGCCGTCCGGGGTCACGTCGGCAATGATGGAGCGCGTCGGGTTGAAACCGATGTTGATCGACAGGTCGAGCGTCAGCGCGATGATCACGGCGACGACCAGCAGGTTGCCGATACCGAGCAGGTCGGCGACAACCTCAATGCGCGGCAGCAGGAACACGGACAGTGCCGCCAGCACGCCGCCGATCAAAATAAATGGCCGCCGCCGTCCGCCCCAGAACCAGGTCTTGTCGCTGATGAAGCCGATGATCACCTGGCCGAGGATACCGGCCAGCGGACCGGCCGCCCAGACGATGCCGATCTCGTGGATGTCGAGGTGGTACTTGGTGCTCAGCAGCCAGCTGAGCGCCGAAATCTGGATACACAGGGCGAAGCCCATGGCCGTGGCCGGCAAGCTGGCCACGGCATAAAAGGAATTGCTCAGCCGGCGCTGCATGTCGAGCATGGTTGTCTCCGTGTTGTTGTGTTATTTGACTACAAAGCCCGCCGTGAACCTGGCGCGCGTGGCGATTTTACTACGCATTATTCGAATTGACACTCGGAAAACGCCATGTTATTTTGCTACAAATCGCCCGTCCTCATGGCCTTCGGACGGGGACGCTCCCCAGCCACTTTCTCGACCCTTCGCAAGCAGCGCAGTATCGACGGCGGCACGTGGCGCGTTCGCCACATACACAGAGCCCGGTTCGATGCCGGGCCATTGGGGACACAGATGGACATGCATACCAAGGCGCTCAAACCGCGCCTGTCGTTCTGGCAGTTGTGGAACATGAGCTTCGGTTTCTTCGGCATCCAGTTCGGCTTCGCGCTGCAGAACGCGAACACCAGCCGCATCTTCTCGACCCTCGGGGCGAATCCCGATGACCTGGCGCTGTTCTGGCTCGCCGCGCCGGTCACGGGCCTGCTGGTGCAGCCGATCGTCGGCTACCTCTCCGACAACACCTGGCACCCGAAGTGGGGACGCCGCCGTCCGTTCTTCTTTATCGGCGCATTCCTCGCCATGATCTCGCTGTTCCTGATGCCCAATTCGACGGCGCTGTGGATGGCGGTCGCCGTGCTGTGGATGATGGATGCCGCGATCAACGTCTCGATGGAGCCGTTCCGTGCCTTTGTGGGCGACAAGCTCGATGTCTCGCAGCAGACCGCGGGCTATGCGATGCAGACTTTCTTCATCGGCTGCGGTGCGGTGATCGCCTCGCTCCTGCCGACCATTTTCACGGCGCTTGGTGTGTCGAACGTGCCTGTCGACGGGCTCATTCCCGACACCGTGCGCTATTCGTTCTATGCCGGCGCGCTGGTGTTCATGGGCGCCGTCAGCTGGACCGTGTTCACGGCCGACGAACTGCCGCCGCCGGATATGGAAGCGTTCAACCGCGAGCGCGCGAATGCACGCCGATTCGGCGTCGCGTTCACTGAAATCCTCGGCGGTTTTGCCAAAATGCCGAAGACGATGGTGCAGCTGGCCTTTGTCCAGTTCTTCACCTGGATCGCCCTGTTTGCGATGTGGATTTATACGGGCAGCGCGATCGCCGATTCGGTATACGGCACCCGCGACGCCCAGTCGGCTGCCTTCCAGGACGCCGGCAACTGGGTCGGCATCATGTTCGCCGTCTACAGCGGCGTGTCGGCACTGGCCGCCTTCATCCTGCCGATCTTTGCCCGCGCCACCAGCCGCAAGACCGTGCATGCCACCTGCCTGGCGATCGGCGGCATCAGCCTGGCCAGCATCGTCTTCATCGATAGCAAAGAAATGCTGATGCTGCCAATGGTCGGCGTCGGCATCGCCTGGGCCAGCATCCTGACGATGCCGTACGCGATCCTGGCGGGCGCCTTGCCGGCCAAGCGCATGGGCTACTTCATGGGCCTGTTTAACTTCTTCGTGGTGATCCCGCAGATCGTCAGCGGCCTGCTGCTCGGCTTCGTCACGCGCGAATTCTTCAATGGCCATACCGTGCAAACGCTGGCCTTGGGCGGCGGCTGCATGCTGCTTGCTGCCGTATTGACCCTCGCCGTCACCGACAAGGCACGGAACTAAACCCTGCGCCATGCTTTTCACCCCTGTCGTATCGTAACGTTTTATCAACTAACGAACGCATTCACTCAGGAGCGAAGCATGACGATTCAGACCGTGGCAACGACGCCATTTGCCGGCCAGCGCCCGGGTACCTCGGGCCTGCGCAAGAAGGTGACCGAGTTCCAGCAACCGGGCTACCTCGAGAATTTTGTCGAAGCGATTTTCCTGAGCCTGGGCGATTGCAACGGGCGCACTGTGGTGCTGGGCGGCGACGGCCGCTATTTCAACCGCGACGCGATCCAGACGATCCTGCACATGGCCGCCGCCCATGGCGTGGCGCGCATGCTGGTAGGGCAGGGCGGCATCCTGTCGACGCCGGCGGTCAGCTGCGTGATCCGCAAGCATGGCGCGTTTGGCGGCATCGTGCTCTCGGCCAGCCACAATCCCGGCGGCCCGGACGGCGACTTCGGCATCAAGTACAACATCGAAAACGGCGGACCGGCGCCTGAAAAAATCACCGAGGCAATCTTCGCCAGGACGCAAGCGCTGTCTTCGTACCGCATCAGCGATGCGCCGCCGGTCAATCTCGATGAGATTGGGACGACCACACTCGATGGCATGCAGGTCGAAGTCATCGACCCGGTGCTTGATTACGCCGAACTGATGGGACGCCTGTTCGACTTCGACGCCATCCGCGCGCTGTTCGGGCGCGGATTCAGGATGAAATTCGACGGCATGGGCGCCGTCTCCGGCCCGTATGCCAAGGCGATCATCGAAGGCGTGCTGGGAGCACCTGGCGGCACCGTGATCAACGGCGAACCGCTGGAAGACTTCGGCGGCCACCATCCGGACCCGAACCCGGTCAATGCCGCCGAACTGATCGCCCTCATGAACGGCCCGGATGCACCGGACTTCGGCGCGGCCTCGGACGGCGACGGCGACCGTAACATGATCGTCGGGCGCGGCATCGCGGTCACGCCTTCCGACAGCTTGGCCATCATCGCCGCGAACGCGACGCTGGCGCCCGGCTACGCGGCCGGCATCAAGGGCATCGCCCGTTCCATGCCTACTTCGATGGCTGCCGACCGCGTGGCCGAAGCGCTCGGCATCGCCTGCTACGAGACCCCGACCGGCTGGAAGTACTTCGGCAACCTGATGGATGCCGGCATGGTGACGCTCTGTGGCGAAGAGAGCTACGGCACCGGTTCAAGCCATGTGCGCGAAAAGGATGGCCTGTGGGCGGTGCTGTTCTGGCTGAACATGCTGGCCGCCAGCGGCAAATCGGTCGAGCAGTTGGTGAGCGAGCACTGGGCGCGCTTCGGGCGCAACTACTATTCGCGCCACGATTACGAAGCCGTCGACGCGCTTGCCGCCGACGCCACGATGACGGCCTTGCGCGACAAGCTCCCGACGCTCGCCGGCCAGACCCTGGGCGAGTACCGCGTGGCCCTTGGCGACGATTTCGTCTATACAGATCCGGTCGATCACTCCGTCGCCTCGCGCCAAGGCGTACGCATCATCATGACCGACGGTTCGCGCATCGTATTCCGCCTCTCGGGCACCGGCACCGAAGGCGCCACCGTCCGTCTTTATCTCGAACGCTACGAAGCCGACCCGGCGCGCCACCATCTCGACACGCAGGAAGCCTTGTCAAGCCTGGTCGCGATCGCAGAGAGCGTGTCCGAACTGCGCCAGCGCACCGGCCGCCAGCAGCCGAGCGTTGTCACCTGATTCACCTTGACAGGAACCCCATGAAATTACCCGCACTTGCCGTCTCCCTGATGTTCGCCTTCGGTGCAGTCAATGCGGCGGCCGCTGCCCCCGCACCCTGGGCGGCGCCCGTAAAACCGTTTGTCTGGGAGAACGCGACCGTCTACTTCCTACTGACGGACCGTTTTAATAACGGCAATCCGGACAATGACCATGCCTATGGCCGCATGGATGACGCGGCCAAGCTACGCGGCTTCATGGGGGGCGACTTTGCCGGCATCACGGCGAAAATCAAGGAAGGTTATTTCAGGGAGCTGGGCGTGACCGCGCTGTGGATCACGCCGCCCGTCGAGCAGATCCACGCCGGCACCGACGAGGGGACCGGCAAGAGCTATGGCTTCCACGGCTATTGGGCACGCGATTTTACGGCGATTGACGCGAACCTCGGCACCGAGGAAGAGCTGCGCACGCTGGTCGATACGGCGCACGCGAACGGCCTGCGCGTGCTGTTCGACGTGGTGCTGAACCATACCGGTCCGGTCACCGACGCCGACCCGGTCTGGCCGGCGGACTGGGTACGACTAGGGCCGACCTGCACCTACAAGGACGCGCGCACCACGATCGAGTGCACGCTGGTGAAAAACCTGCCGGACATCCGCACCGACAGCGACAAGCCCGTGGCGCTGCCGCCAGGCCTGGCGTCCAAGTGGAAGAAAGAGGGCCGTTACGAGCGTGAAGTCAAAGAGCTCGACGCCTTCTTCAAGCGCACCGGCTACCCGCGCGCACCGCGCTACTACCTGGCGAAATGGCATGCCGACTGGGTGCGCAAGTACGGCATCGACGGTTTCCGTGCCGACACCGTCAAGCACACCGAGCCTGGCGTGTGGAAGGACCTGAAAAAGGTCGCGAGCAGCGCCTTCGAGGACTGGAAGAAGGCCAATCCATCGAAGAAACTGGGCGATACGCCCTTCTACATGACGGCCGAGGTGTACAACTATGGCATCCATCACGCCCGTGCCTTCGACCTGGGCGGCTTGACGGTCGACTATCCGGCGCAGGGCTTCGACAGCATGATCAACTTTGCGATGAAGACCGATGCAGTGGAAAGCTATGAAAAACTGTTCAGTGCGTATTCGCAGGCGCTGCAAGGCCCAATGAAGGGCACTTCGGTCCTGAACTACCTCAGCTCGCACGACGATGGCGAGCCCTACGACCCGCTGCGCCAGCGTCCCTACGAGACGGCCAATAAACTGCTGCTCGCGCCCGGCGCGGCGCAGATCTATTACGGCGACGAGACCGCGCGCCTGTTGAAGATCGAGGGCGCCGAGGGCGACGCCACGCTGCGCTCCTTCATGAACTGGGACGAGCTGGCCTCGAACGCCCAACGTGGCCTGAACCGCGTGGCCGATGTACGCGAGCACTGGGCCAAGCTCGGGCGCTTCCGCCAGGCCCATCCCGCGGTCGGCGCCGGCGTGCACCGCATGATCCAGCACTATCCGTACACGTTTAAACGCACCTGGGAGAAGGGCGATGTGACTGATCGCGTCGTGGTGGCGCTGGGTCTGCCGCTGGACAAGCCGACCGCCGTGCTGGTGTCGGGGGTGTTCATGGATGGCCAGACCGTGCGTGACTGGTATTCGGGGAAGACGGCGGTCGTCAAGGGGGGCAAGGTGCAGTTCGATGCGCGCAATTCGGTGGTGCTGATCGGGCAGGAGTGAGGGCAGGGATGCGGGCGTACGCCCGCCCGTCATCGAACGGTCACAGGAACGTCATCGCTTAGTCATCTGGCAAGCTTACTCTTTCGGTCACCTCCACCGACCGAGCCTGCCCGATGAATGTCACCTCGCCGTCCGACCGCGCCATCCTGCGCCCCTCCCTGATCGCCATTGCCGCTTCCGCCCTGTGCGTCTCGCTGGCCCACGCCGCCCCGGTGGACGAGATGCCCGCGGTCCAGGACACGACGCCGGCAGGCGCCGTTGCCACGGTCGAGATCTCGACCCGCAAGACCCGCTCCTCGGTAGCCATGACCGGCACCGAGATCCAGAAGGTGATGCCCGGCGTGAATCCGCTCAAGGCCTTGCAGGCGCTGCCCGGCGTGAGCTTCCAGACAGCGGACCCATGGGGGAACAACGAGCAGAACCTGTCGCTGTTCGTGCACGGCTTTAACGGCCAGCAGCTCGGCTACACGATGGATGGCGTGCCGCTCGGCGATCAGCAGTACGGCAACTACAACGGCCTGGCGCCGCAGCGCGCCGTCACCAGCGAGAACGTACGCAGCGTCGTGCTCTCGACCGGCGCCGGCGACCTGGGCACGCCGTCGACCAGCAACCTGGGCGGCACGATCGAGACCTATTCGAGCGACCCGCTGGGACGGCGCAACGTCAGCCTGCAGCAGACCGTCGGCAGCCACAAGGCCAGCCGCAGCTTCGTGCGCTTCGATTCAGGAAACCTGGGGGGCGGCAGCAGCTTTTACATCTCGGGCCTGCACCACGAAGCCAAGGCCTGGGATTTCAACGGCCGCCAGAGCAACGACCAGGTCAACGCCAAGTTCGTCCATCAGGGAGAGAAGGGCAAGCTGACCATCTTTGCCGACTGGTCCGACAAGATCGAGCCGAACGAGGATTCGAGCCTGCACCAGGCCGGCCTGAATTCGCCCTATACGCGCCCCTTCCTGTATCCGGACTTCGCCGCCGCGCTGGCTTACCTCGACCGCAGCGGCGCGCCGCCGGCTGCTGTCGGCGCGAACTTCCGCAACTACTACAGCGACGCCCAGCGCACCGATAAACTGGCCTACGTGAAGTACGACGCGTTCCTGACTGACGACCTCACCTGGACCAACCAGTACTACTTCCACCACAACGACGGCGTCGGCGTGGTCGCGGGGCCGATCAACCAGGCCGGCCTGCCGGCGCTGTTCCGGGTCTACTATCCGAACCAGGACCTCAAGACGGTGTTCGGCAATTCCGGCTATGCGACCCGCACCACCGAGTACAAGATCAACCGGCAGGGTGCAATGTCCACATTGCGCTGGGACTTCGGTGCGCACCGCATCCAGACGGGCCTCTGGTTCGAGCATAACAACTCGGGCGCCTACCGCCGCTGGTACGCGCTCGACGTCAACAACCCGAGCACGCCCTACCAGCGTCCATCGAACCCCCTCATCACGCAGTACGGCAGCGACATCGACAACAAGGTCGTCCAGTTCCACCTGCAGGACGAATGGAAGCTGCGCCCGGACCTGACGCTGCAGGGCGGCTTCAAATCGAGCCTGCAATTCGCCGAAGGCGTGTTCCCGGTGCAGCAGCTGCCGGCTGCGCTCAGCGGCGGCTCGCAAGGCCTGCCGGAAGGGAAGATCACGACCAAAAAATGGTTCCTGCCCCAGGTCGGCGCGCGCTGGGACATCTCCAGCACGGACCAGCTGTTTGCCAACATCCAGAAGAACATGCGCCAGTTCGTGACCTACGGCGGTGGCGGCAATTCGCCGTGGAGCCTGTCGTCGCAGCCGGCCTTCGACTACTTCAAGGCGACTGCGAAACCGGAAACCTCGGTGACCTATGAACTGGGCCTGCGCGATTCGCGCGCACTCGACATGGGGGCCTTGACCGCCTTCGACGGCCAGGTGACGCTGTACCACGTAAACTTCAGCGACCGCCAGCTGGCGATCAGCTCGAACCCGATCATCACCTCGTTCGCCGGCGGCACCACGATCCTGTCGAACGTTGGCAGCGTCAAGACCGACGGCGTCGATATCGGCGGCACCTTGCACTTCGGGCGCGCGTTCACGTTCTACGATGCCGTCTCCTACAACCGTTCCACCTACCAGGACAGCTACCTGTCCGGCACCACCGTCGTTCCGACCGCGGGCAAGACCGTGCCGAATACGCCGAAGTGGATGAACAAGTTCGTCGCCACTTTCAAGCCGGGCGCCGACCTCGAGTTCGCGCTGGCGGGCGACTTCGTCGGCCGGCGCTACGCGACTTATACCAACGACCTCGATGTGCCGAGCTACTTCCTGCTCGGCCTGAACGTCTCGGGTAAAGTACCGTTTTCGACGGGCTTCCTGAAAAACATGCGCTGGAGCGTGAACATGACCAACCTGGCCGACCGCAAGGGCGTGTTGCAGCCGAACGTCGGCCAGGCGAGCGGCAGCTACGCGACTTACCCGATCCCGCCGCGCATGGGCTTCTTCACGCTGAAGGCGGACATCTGATGCTACTGCCGATCCCCACTAGGCCGGCGCGCCGCCTGCTGCTGCGCGGCCTGGGGACAAGCCTTGCGCTGGCCGCCTTGCCCGATCTGGCGCGGGCAGGATCAGTGACGCGTCTCGACCCGAAGGCGGCGCCAGGGGTGTACGCGCACCGTGGCGCCAGCGCCCTGTATCCCGAGCACACGCTGGCGGCGTATGCGAAAGCGATCCACGATGGCGCCGATTTCGTCGAACCTGACCTCGTCTGCACGAAGGACGGGGTGCTGGTTGCGCGTCACGAGAACGCCATCACCGACACCACGGATGTGGCCAGCCGCGCCGAGTTCGCGGGCCGCAAGACCCGCAAGACCATCGACGGCGCGGCACACGAGGGCTGGTTCGTCTCCGACTTCACCTTTGCCGAACTCAAGACGCTGCGCGCGACCGAGCGCTTGCCGAAGATGCGCGGCACCAGCCACGACGGGCAATTCCAGCTCGTCAGCCTGGAAGAGATGATCGACTTCGTCGCCGCCGAGTCGGCAGCACGCGGACGCGTGATCGGCTTGACCCCGGAGCTGAAGCATTCGACCTGGTTCGGCGCCGCCGGCCTGGCGCTGGAAGAGCGCCTGGTCTCGACCCTGAACGCGCACGCCTACACGCGGCGTGCGCCGGTCACGGTGCAATCCTTCGAAACGGCGAACCTGAAGGGGCTGCGAAAAACGCTGGGCCGCTCCACCCATATCCGCCTGGCCCAGCTGGTGGTGGCTGGCGGCCGCAACGACGCCCTGCGGCCAGCTGACGTGGCACTCGCCGGCGGCAGCCTGACCTATGGCGAGATGGTGTCGCAGCGCGGCCTGCGCGTGATGGCGGCATATGCCGACGTCGTCGCGCCGATCAGCCGCGCCGTGATCCCGCTCGGGGCCGACGAGCGCCTGGGCAGGCCGACCACGCTGGTGGCGGACGCGCATCGGGCCGGCCTGCAGGTCGTCGCCTGGACCTTCCGACCCGAGAACGCTTTTCTTGCGGCCGACTTCCGGGACGACGCCGGCCCCAATGCGCGCAACGAAGCGGGGTCGATCGCGGAAATGCGGCGCTACCTCGAGACCGGCATCGACGGCCTGTTTTCGGACGATACCGCACTGGCACGCCGGGCGATCGGCGCCTGATTCGGTACAACACCGGAGCAACGCGTATCGCCAATCTCGACTAGACTTTCTCCATCCCCCTATTCGAGACTCCCATGATGCCCGCCACGCCTGTTCGTCTTTCCCGCCTTGCGCAAGCCCTTGCTCTGTCGCTGGCCTCCCTGGGAGGCGCCCATGCCGCCGACGAACCCGCCTACGGCCCCGAACTCGAAGGGTTCACCTATCCGGCGCCGGTCAAGCAATTCAATTTCACCTCGCAGGGCGTGAAACTGCACATGGCCTACATGGACATTGCCCCGCAAAGCAAGGCGAATGGCCGCACCGTCGTTCTCCTGCATGGCAAGAACTTCTGCGGCGCGACCTGGGACGCGAGCATGAAGGCGCTGAGTAAGGCCGGTTACCGCGTCGTGGTGCCCGACCAGATCGGCTTCTGCAAATCGAGCAAGCCGCAGCACTACCAGTACACCTTCCAGCAGCTGGCCGAGAACACGCGCGCGCTATTGGAGGCGATCGGCGTGAAGGGGCCGACCACGGTCATGGGCCACTCGACCGGCGGCATGCTGGCCGTGCGCTATGGCCTGATGTTCCCGCAGCAGACCGAGCAGCTCGTGCTGGTCAACCCGATCGGGCTGGAAGACTGGAAGGCGCTGGGCGTGCCGTCGCTCGGCGTCGATAAATGGTATCAGCGCGAACTGCAGACCACGGCCGACAGGATCCGCAACTACGAGAAAGCGACCTATTACGTCAACCAGTGGAAGCCGGAATACGAACCGCCGGTGCAGATGCTGGCCGGGATGTACCGGGGGCCGGGCAAGGAGATCGTGGCGTGGAATTCGGCGCTGCTGTACGACATGATCTATACGCAGCCGGTGGTCTACGAGTTCCCGCTGTTGACCATGCCGACCTTGCTGCTGATCGGGTTGAAGGACACGACCGCGATCGGCAAGGATGCGGCGCCGGAAGCGCTGCGGCCCAAGCTGGGGAATTATCCGGAACTGGCGCAAACGACGGCAAAGGCGATTCCGAAAGCGACGCTGGTGACCTTCCCCAACATGGGACATGCGCCGCAGATGCAGGATCCCGCAGCTTTTCATGCGGCCTTGTTGAAAGGGCTGGGCACGGCGGCTGCAAAAAAGGAGTGAGTTGAACGGCAGTTGGTTTCGTAGCAATCAAACAATGCTATCCTGTGCGGCTACAGACGTATCCCAGCCGCAAAGCAGCGATGATCACTGAACCAGACACAGAACAAAAATCCAGCCGGGCCTCCTACGCCGACGGCCCGCGCCTGCTGGCCGACATCGGCGCCACCCATGCCCGCTTCACG
Organism: Massilia sp. CMS3.1; assembly: GCF_051262535.1. Lineage (NCBI taxonomy): Bacteria > Pseudomonadati > Pseudomonadota > Betaproteobacteria > Burkholderiales > Oxalobacteraceae > Massilia > Massilia sp. CMS3.1. The sequence continues at coordinate 41,156 of NZ_JBIMES010000017.1, forward strand.
CTCGAAACCGCGCCCGGCGTGTTCCGCCAGACGGCGGTCCTGCGCTGCGACGACTACAGCGGCATCGTCCCGCTGCTGAACGCCTACCTCACCGGGCTCACCGAGCAGAAGGGCGAGCGCATCACGCACGCGGCTTTTGCGATGGCCAATCCGGTCAGCGGCGACATGGTGCGCATGACGAACCGCGACTGGCAGTTCTCGACCGACGAAGTGCGCCGCACGATGGGCTGGTCGACGCTCGTCATCGTCAACGACTTCACCGCGCTGGCGATGGCGCTGCCGGGTTTGGGCAGCAGCGACGTGCTGCAGGTCGGCGCCGGCAAGGCCCAGCCGCATGCGGTGGCGGGCGTACTCGGCGCCGGCACCGGTCTCGGTGTCTCGGGCGTGATTCCGACGGCCGACGGTTTTGTTACCCTGGGCAGCGAAGGCGGCCACGTGAATTTCGCACCGGGCGACGAGCGCGAGTTCGCGATCCTGCAGTACGCATGGCGCGAGTGGCCGCACGTGTCGAACGAGCGCATCATGTCCGGACCCGGCATGGAACTCATCTACCGCGCGCTGGCTGAACGCAACGGCGTGCAAGCGCCGCCGCGCACGGCCGCCGAGATCGTCGCCTGCGCGCTCGACGACCAGGATGCGCTCTGCCTGGAAGTACTCGAATGCTTCGCCGGCATGCTGGGCGGCGCGGCGGCGAACCTGGCGCTCACGCTCGGCGCCTTCGGCGGCATTTTCATTGGCGGCGGCATCGTGCCGCGCATTGCCCAGTGGTTCGCGACCTCGCCGTTCCGGGCGCGCTTCGAAGCGAAAGGGCGCTTTACCGATTACCTGGCGCAGATCCCGACCTATGTGATCATGACGCCGAACCCTGCCCTGCGCGGCGTGTCGACAATTTTGTCCGAACACCTGCGCGGGCGCAGCGGTGCCAACACGCTGATGGAGCGCGTCCAGCACCTGCAGCACGAACTGTCGCCGGCCGAGCAGCGTGTCGCCACGCTCGTGCTCGAGCATCCACGCAAGGTATTGTCCGAGCCGATCGCCGAGATCGCGCGCCTGGCCGACGTCAGCCAGCCGACCGTGATCCGCTTCTGCCGCTCGCTCGGCTTCCAGGGCCTGGCCGAATTCAAGCTGAAATTCGCCGGCAGCCTGACCGGCTCGATCCCCGTGCGCCACAGCCAGGTGCGCATGAGCGACAGCACCCATGACCTGTCGGCCAAGGTGATCGACAACACGGTCTCCGCGATCCTGAAATTCCGCGACGGGCTCGATGTGCACGCGATCGACCGCGCGATCGCCCTGTTGAAAAATGCCGGCAAGGTCGAGTTCTACGCGATGGGCAACGCGCGCGTCGTTGCGCTCGACGGCCAGCATAAATTCTTCCGCTTCCGCATCCCGACCACGGCGCACGGCGACGCCCACTTGTTCCAGCTGGCCGCCGAACTGCTCAAACCGAACGATGTCGTGATCGCGATTTCGACGGCGGGGCAGGCGCCCGAACTGCTGTCGGCAGTCGACGCCGCGCGCCGCGTCGGCGCCAGCGTGATCGCCATCACCAGCAGCAAGTCGGCCTTGGGGAAAAGGGCGCATGTCTGCCTCGCGGTCGATCATGCCGAAGACAGTACGATCTTCCTGTCGATGATTTCACGCATCCTGCAACTGCTCCTGATCGACATCATGGCGGTCGGGATCTCGCTGGGAGCGCAGGCGGAGCAGGATGGCGATATCGAAGCGCGCAAGCTGCTCATTTCGCACCTGGATATGTAAAAAAAAGCTGGGATCAGGTCTGACATTCGGACACGACCTCTACCCTAAGCAGCGAGCACTTGGCGAGGGTCAGGAATGAAATTATTGTTGAGCTTGTGTCCGAATGTCAGACCTGACCCCAGCCTTGGGGGTTTCATCATCGCACTGGTGCTGGCCGTGCTGATGCCGGCGCTTGCGTTTGCTGCAGAAAGTAATGTCCAGCAGAGTCCGCGCGCCACGGTGTCGCTGGTCAGCGACCATGCCGCTGTCAGCCCGGGGCAGACACTGCGCATCGGCCTGCGCCAACGCCTCGCACCGCACTGGCACACGTATTGGAAAAATCCCGGCGATGCGGGTTCGCCGCCCAATATCGAGTTCAATTTGCCGGAAGGCGTCACTGTCGGCGAGATTGCCTGGCCGGGCCCGGATCGTTTCATTATCGGGCCGGTTGCCAGCTATGGTTACGAGAACGAGATTGTCTTTCCCATGACCTTGTCCGTTCCGCAGAATGCGCGCCCCGGCAGCCAGGTGGTGATCGAGGCCAAGGCCGATTGGGTGGTCTGCGAGAAGGAATGTATTCCGGAAGAAGGCAAGTTCCGATTGGCCTTGCCTGTCGCGGCGAGTGCGCGCCCGGCAAGCGCTGTCATCCGCGCGTCGTTCGATTTGGCCGATGCCCGGCAGCCGCAATCACCGCCCTGGAAGGCTTCGGTCATTGCTGGCGAATCGACACTGCAACTGCGCGTGGAGGGCGAGGGCATTTCTTCACGATCCGTGCAATCGGCCCTGTATTTCCCGGAAAGCTGGGGTATCGTCGACCACGTCGGTAAACAGGCGCTCGAGGTAGAGGACGGCAGACTGAGCTTGACGCTGCCGAAAGGTCAGGGCTACCAACCGGGGCCATCAGCAGGATTGCTGGCGATTACGGACGGTGGAGGACAGAAACGCTGGTTCGCGCTGGCGCTGACACCCACCGCGGCCGCTGCTGTTGAAACTCCCGCCAGCCTGCCCCTGTGGCAGATGGCCGCCTTCGCTTTCCTCGGCGGCTTGATCCTGAATCTGATGCCTTGCGTGTTTCCTGTACTGGCCATCAAGGCCGCGGCATTGGCCGGCATGTCCGGCACCGATCGCCGCGCGGTACGTCTGTCCGGCGTGTTTTACACGCTGGGCGTATTGGCTGCATTCATGGCGCTTGCCATTGCATTGCTGGCAGTGCGTGCAGGCGGCAACGCTGTCGGCTGGGGCTTTCAGTTCCAGTCACCCCTGTTCGTGGCGGCAATGTGCTGGTTGATGCTGGCAATCGGCTTGAATCTGTCCGGCGTATTCGAGGTGGGTGCTTCCCTCGCCGGCGCCGGCCAACAGCTTGCGCAGCGCAAGGGGCACGCCGGCAGCTTCTTCACGGGTTTGCTGGCAGTGGTGGTGGCGACACCCTGCACCGCCCCTTTCATGGGAGCGGCGATCGGTTCGGCGCTGGTGGCGCCCGCTTTTGTCAGCCTCCTTGTGTTCGCGATGATGGGCGTCGGTCTGGCACTGCCTTTCCTGCTACTCGGAATCGTCCCGGCAATCGCGCAAAGCTTGCCGCGACCCGGTCTATGGATGCTCAGGCTGCGCCAGGCCATGGCCTTTCCCATGTATGCCACGGCCGCGTGGCTGTTGTGGGTGCTGGCCCAGCAGGCGGGCGAAGCCGGTCTGCGCATGGCGCTGGCCGGCATGGTACTCGTCGGCCTGGTGGGCTGGCTGGTGGGCCTGGGCCAGCAAGGCGTGAAGAAGAGTTGGTGGCCACGCGGTGTGGCGCTGCTTGGGGTTGCCGGGCTGATTGGGCTGATGGTCACCTTGCACACCACCGAGCCACCGCAGGCCTCGTCCGGCCCGACAGCAACGCGTGCCGAACCTTATAGTGCCGAGCGGCTCGCCAGCCTGCGCGCCGAGGGCAAGCCGGTCTTCGTCAACATGACCGCCGCCTGGTGCATCACCTGCCTGGTGAACGAACGCACGACCTTGTCGACAGCCGCCGTGCAGCAGTCCATGCAGGATCACGATGTGCTCTACATGAAGGGCGACTGGACCAATCGCGATCCTGCCATCACGGCATTTCTACGGTCGTTTCAGCGTGATGGTCTGCCGTTTTATGTCTATTATCCGGCGCGCAAGGAGCCGGTGGTCTTGCCGCCGGTGCTGACACAGGCGATCGTAACGGATACATTCAAGCTGGAGCAGTAATTCGATTGGCCTTACCGGTTTTTCCGGTTTTTCAACCATGTACTTTTACAGGAGGGATTTCATGAACCGTTTTCCACGCCGCGCCATGCTGCGCACGACTGCATTGACGGCAGCCCTGTTGGGCAGTAGCTGGACATTGGGCGCTGCGTCAGCAATGGCTGCACCCACAATCGGACAGGCAGCGCCGTCCTTTGTTGCGGTCGACAGCAAAGGTCAGCAACACAAGCTGGCTGATTTCAAGGGCAAGGTCGTTGTCCTGGAATGGACCAATCATGAATGTCCTTACGTGCAGAAGCACTATAAGTCGTCGAATATGCAGAATCTGCAAAAGCAGGCGAAGGATGCGGGCGCCGTGTGGTTGAGCGTGATTTCGTCGGCGCCCGGCGAGCAGGGGCATGTCGCCGGCGTCAGGGCCGATGAATTGACCGCCAGCCGTAGTGCTGCACCCGCCGCGGTCTTGCTCGATCCGCAAGGCGACATTGGAAAATCCTACGACGCGCGCACCACGCCGCACATGTATGTAATCGATGCCAACGGTGTATTGCGGTATGCGGGCGGTATCGACAGCATCGGGTCCAACAAGGTGGCCGATATCGACAAGGCCGATCCCTTTTTCAAGACCGCGCTGGAATCGGTCGTGAAGGGCGACAAGGTTGCGCAGCCTGTAACGCGCCCTTATGGTTGCGGCGTGAAGTACAAATCCTGAACCTGACATGTCATTCGTTTTACCAGCAACGTCAATCAGCCCGCTGCAAAGGTGGGCTGATTGACGTTGCTGACCGTTTCCAGCTGGGGTCAGGTCTGACATTGAGACACGTCCTCTGCCATAGCCCTCCAGGATTCTTCAAAGCAGCTACTACCCGGCCGAGGGTAGTGATGAAAGTATTGTTGAGCTTGTGTCCGAATGTCAACCGACCCCAGCCTTTTGCTTTCACGTTGTAGCAATCAGGAAACTGCAATATGATCCAGAACCCAGGTGTGCCGCACCGACTGTTCTTCCTATTCTGAGGATCTGATTGCATGAAGCGTTTCCCCTCGACCCTTTTGCTGGCCGCGTGCCTGACATCGACCGTATCGGTCCCGACACACGCCGCGACTCCGAAACAGCCGGCACCAAAGGCGGCACTGAAAGTGGACTTCCAGAAGTTCACGCTGGCGAATGGATTGCAGGTGGTGTTTCACATCGACCGTTCCGATCCGGTCGTTGCCGTGAACCTGACGGCGCATGTGGGGTCGGCCCGTGAGAAAGCCGGGCGCACCGGTTTCGCGCACCTGTTCGAACATCTGCTGTTCCTCGAATCGGAAAACCTGGGCAAGGGTGGCCTCGACAAGATGAGCGCGCGTATCGGCGGCTCTGGCGCCAACGGGTCGACGTCGCAGGACCGCACCAATTATCTGCAGACGGTCCCCAAGGACGCGCTCGAAAAAATGATCTGGGCCGAAGCGGACAAACTAGGCTGGTTCATCAACACCGTCACCGATCCCGTGCTGGCAAAGGAAAAACAGGTCGTCAAGAACGAGAAGCGCCAGGGCGTGGACAACGCGCCGTACGGGCATACTTACTACGTCATCAACAAGGCCCTGTACCCGGCGGACCATCCGTACAACTGGCAGGTCATCGGTTCGCTCGACGACCTGCAAAATGCCCAGCTCGACGACGTCAAGGAGTTTTTCCGCCTGTGGTACGTGCCGAACAATGTCACCCTGGTGCTGGCAGGCGATTTCGATCCGGTCCAGGCGCGCAAGTGGGTCGAGCAGTATTTTTCCGAGATCAAGCGCGGTGATCCGATCAACGCCATGGCCAAGCGTCCTGGCGTAGTCAAGCAGACCGTGAAGCTGGTCCACGAAGACAATTTCGCCAAATTGCCCGAACTGAATATGGCGTGGCCGACCGTCGAAGACCTGCACGCGGATGCTTACGCGCTTGAAGTGCTGGCCGAATACCTGTCCCAAACCAAGCGCGCGCCGTTCTACAAAGTCCTGGTCGAAGACAGCAAGCTGGCGCCAAACGTCCAGATCGGGAATAACACGTCCGAACTGGCGGGCCAGTTCATGCTGAGGATTCGTGCATTTGAAGGAAAACCCCTCGATGAGGTGGCCGCCGCGGTCGACCAGGCGTTTGCCAAATTCGAACAGGAAGGCATTCCTGAGAAAGACCTGAACCGGATCAAGGCCGGCCTCGAGACCCGTTTCTATAACTCGGTCTCCAGCGTGCTCGGCAAATCGGCGCTGCTCGCCGAATACAACTATTTGACCGGCAATCCAGGCTATGTCGCGGAGGGCGTCAAGAAAACGCTGGCCGTGTCGGCTGCCGATGTGCGGCGCGTGTACGCCACCTATATCAAGGGCAAACCCTACGTCGCGACCAGCTTCGTCCCCAAGGGCAAGCTGGCGCTGGCCCTCTCCGGCTCGGCCAAAGCCGAAGTCGTCGAAGAGAAAGTGGTGCAGGGCGCGGAAACTGCGGTCGACGCGAGTGTGAATGCCGCCTATACCAAGACCCCATCCGCATTCGACCGCAGCAAAGAGCCGGCGTACGGCGCAACGCCTGCCGTCAAGGTGCCGGCGGTGTGGGACACCACGCTGTCGAACGGCATGCGCGTGGTCGGCATCGAGAACAGGGAAGTGCCGCTGGTGCAATTCGATATCGCAATCGATGGCGGCCTGTTGCTCGACCGGATCGACAAGGTAGGCGTTGCCAACCTGATGGCGCGCATGATGACGCAGGGAACAGCGCAGAAAACCCCGCAGGAACTGGAAGAAGCGATCCTGCAATTGGGCGCGACGATCAATGTAGCGGCACGTAGCGAAGATATACGGGTCAGCGTGACAACCCTGGCGCGCAATTACGACGCCACCCTGGCCCTGGTCCAGGAAATCCTGTTGCAGCCGCGCTGGGACGAGAAGGAATTCGCGCTGATCAAACAAAGCGTGCTGAGCCAGATTCGCCAGCAGGAAGCCGATCCGAATGCGCTGGCCAGCAGCAATTTCAACAAGCTGATCCATGCGAAGGACGATCTCCGTTCGCGCAACATCCTTGGCACGTCGGATACCGTCAATGCGATCACCATCGACGACCTGAAGCGGTATTACCGTGCCAACCTGTCGCCGTCAAACGCACGCATGCATGTGGTCGGCGCCATGCCGAAAGCGGCCGTTGCGCGCTCGCTTGCCGGGCTCAACCGCGAGTGGAAGGCCAAACCCGTCACGCTGCCGGCGGTGTCAACCGCAGTCGGCCAGGCGCCCGGCAAAGTCTACTTTGTCGATGTGCCGGATGCGAAGCAATCGGTGCTGCAGGTGGGCTACCGGGCGCTGGCGGTCACCGACCCGGACTATTACCCGGCCACGGTGATGAACTACATCCTGGGCGGCGGCGGTTTCGCTTCACGCCTGACCCAGCAACTGCGCGAAGGGCAGGGCTACACCTACGGGATCAACTCGAATTTTGCCGGCAGCAAGAGCGCCGGGCCATTCACCATCGCCAGCGGCGTGCGCAGCAACGTCACGCTCGAGTCGACCCAGCTGGTGAAACAGATCCTGCAGGACTACGGCACGACCTATTCGGCGGCCGACCTGGACACCACGAAGAACTTCCTCGTCAAGAGTAATGCGCGCGCTTTCGAGACCTCCGCTGCGAAACTGGCCATGCTCGATAACATCAGCAAGTACGGCTGGCGCGCCGACTACGTCAAGGAGCGCGAGCAGATCGTGAAGGCGATGACGCTGCCGCAGATCCAGGCCTTGTCGCAAAAATACCTTGATCCGTCGAAGATGGTCTGGCTCGTGGTCGGCGACGGGAAAACCCAGCTGCCGCGGATGAAGGCGCTCGGCTTTGATGAGCCGGTACTGATCGCTAAATAATCGACATGAAGCATAGTGTAAACAGCGGTCTGGTCTATTCCACCGATGGCGGACGCATGTGCCCCGACTGCCGTCAGCCCTCCGCGCAGTGCGTGTGCAAGGCCAAGGCCGTGGCCGCAGGTGACGGTGTGGTACGAGTGTCACGCCAGACGAAGGGCCGGGGCGGCAAGAGCGTCACGCTGGTCAAGGGACTCGCGCTCGATGCCGCTCAATTGGCCTTGCTGGGCAAGCAGTTACGCACGGCATGCGGTTCCGGCGGGACTGTGAAGGATGGCGTGATTGAGGTGCAGGGCGACCACTGCGAGCTGGTCATGGAAGTGCTCAGGGCGAACGGCTACGATCTGAAGCGATCTGGTGGCTGAAACATTAAGACGCAGAACGTCTGCATTCGACTCAGTCCGTGTAAAACTCATATCGATGTGACTGGGAGCTCAATCGTACCGACGGGCGACTATCCTGGAATATAAAGAAGCGGTTCAAGCCGCCTCCATGGCTTGATGGTCGTGTATAGGTGCTCGACAGTCGCGCGCTGGATTCCCCCGGCGTCCGTCGTCTTTTCAGATGATCCCATTGAGTCATCCACCGCTGTGAGCTTGGCGTACACTAATCCTTGACTAGGTTGGCTCTGCAGTTCGATGCCCGCCTCACGACAGCCAAAACTTCTTCACCTTTGAGGTCGCCGCAGTGCGCAATTTGACGCGCACCTGCCTAAGGGCGACCGACCGTTGGAAAGCGCAGAGAGAAGTCAGCCGACCCGTGTCAGCCCATCCCGGGCCAAGGGCGGAACGAGAATGCGCGCCAGACGCCTTGTCAATGAGCTATGCAATGTGGCAACTGCCCTCATCTGCATGGCGGGTTGCACACGGCTGGTTGAAACTTTATCCGAAACGGCCAGCGATGAAACAAGACCGGCCACGAGAAACGAAGGACGCAGGACCGTCGTTGAGCGTTTCTACAGGGAAATACATCTTTATTTTAACTGACCGCTCTTGTTGAGGAGTACGATTAGAGCGGGTGCATTCAGCCACCGACCGCCTGTGACGGGCATTTTCGTTAGTTCTATATAAATATTACATTGCAACCGATCATCGCCCGAGGTGTCGCGAACATGTCATGTCACTGTATTTCTCTTTTGGCTTAATGGAACAAACATGACAACAATTGATAATGCAGACACCACGATCTTACTGATTGATGACGACGCTGCGATGATCGACTATTTGTCAATTCTCCTAGGCGACAAAGGATCACTGATCAGCGCGCTCAGCGGCGAGACGGGTATCGCGCTGGCGTTGAGGATTCGTCCTGACCTTATCTTGCTTGACGTCTCGATGGACGGGATTGACGGATTCGAGGTGTGCCGTCGACTGAAGGAAGATGTTAGTACGAGAAACATACCGATTTTGTTTGTGACCGCAGGAGACGATGAAGAAGTCGAGGTAAAGGCTCTTGAGTTAGGTGCAGCCGATTTCATTGCCAAACCCCTCCGACCTTCTATCGCGCGTGCCCGCGTCGATACGCAACTGGCGCTCCGGAGGAGCACATTAATGATGGAGGAACTGGCGAACCTGGACGGTTTGACAGCTTTATTCAATCGCCGTTTTTTTGACGGTAAGCTGGAAACGGAAATCGCCAGGCACCGGCGCCAGAAGCAGCCGCTCGCGGTCGCGTTAATCGACGTCGACCATTTCAAAAAATACAATGACAGCCTGGGTCATCAGCGTGGTGATGATTGCTTGAAGACAATCGCCAGGACGCTTGGCAATTGCGCGCGGCGCCCCGGCGAAGTTATCGCTAGGTACGGCGGAGAAGAATTCGTCATCCTGATCCCGGATTGCGCTATCGACGACGCGACCAGGTATGGCGCACGATTGTGCCAGATGATTAATGACCTCGCGCTCCCTCATCCTGCCGCCGCCGCTCATGTCACGATCAGCGTTGGCATACATTCTCAAGTCCCGGATGCGAGCGCGACGGGGCGTCAGTTCCTGGAGCGAGCGGACCGTGCCCTGTATCGCGCCAAGGCAAACGGTCGAAATCAAAGCATGTTGGTAGAGTGATGATGAAGGGTGTCGTGCGCCATGCGCGCCAAGGGCAACGATTTTGCTCGGCAATGATGATTGTGTTGGGAGTCGTCGGTGTTGCTCTGTTCGCCTTCCCGCTGTCGAATCCTGCAGGACTATTCGCCTACGTGCAAAGAATGGGACTCAATACGCCCATGCTGTTTGCGGTGTGCGGTGTCGCGCTTCTTACAATAGCGCCGTCGGCGTCCGAAAAAAATTCGATTCAACTGGCAAAGTTCGCTCTCGCATGCGCACTGCTGTATTCGATGGCGTTACTGGCGCAAAGCGTGTTTGATATCCGATTGGGCTTGGATTTTGTAAGGCGAACGATAGCGGCAACAGCCGACAATCCTCACCCTGGAAGACCGGCGCCAAATACCTGCCTTTGCTTCGCAATAGGAAGCGCCGCTTTACTCACCTATCTGCGGTCCCCTCGCAGTTTTCGCGATGGCGCGATCCTCTCCGTGGCCGGCGGACTCATCGTCATCATCGCACTTCTGGCGGCGTTGTCGTTCACGCTCGAACTTGGCGCCTTGTACAGGTTTGCGAAGTTCAACGTCATGTTACCGACCACGTCCGCGGGCCTGATTGCCTTTGGGTTTGGATTGATCTTCCTTCGCACTTCAATTGCTAATCCTGCTGACGATAACGTTGCCGCTATCAGCAGCAAGCTGAGCGCACGCGTGGGGACGATCTTGCTTCTCGTCGTGACGTGCACGGGCGCGGCCGGCTTCAGTCTATTGAGGGAGGGTCTGGAACAAGCTGTGCTCGACAATATTGCGCTGACAGCAACAGCGAATGCGACATCGTTGGAAAATACATTGAACGAACGTCTTTGGTTGCCAAAGACGATTGCATCACGGCCGATGGTGGTCGATACGCTCAACAGCCTAGACGTTTCTCCCGACGATAGCAAGGTGACGGAGTTCCTGGGAAGCGTCGGTTCGAGTTTTCTGACTGCCGGCATCGAACATATTCGTTTCTATTCAAGTACCGGGGTATTGCTGTTGGAACGCGGACGTCCCCTGGCAGGTCGCTCCCGGGAAAAACTCAAAGTCAATGCCCGCGACCAGTCCGCTTTTCTTACATGGAATCAGGGATATATCCTCTCCGTCGAGAATTGGGTTGTCAAGAACGGCAAGACGATAGGAAGGGTAGTAGTCGAGGAGCGACTGCCGGCCTTCGACAAGTTGGTCGTTGACGTTCGCAGGGCTGGAGACGCGGCGGATATCCTGATATGCGGTCGAGAAGATAACTTTGCAGTGTGCGCACCGAGTCTGCTTTATGCAAGTTTCAATCGCGTGGCGATGTTCAAACCTGACGGCACGCCGAACCTGCCGATTAACCGCGCGTTGCTGGGCGAATCCGGAACAGCCCGCGTCAAGGACATCCGTCAGATCCCCGTGCTGGCTGCATTTACGCCGATCGGCAAGTATGATCTGGCGATGGTCGTAAAAATCGATGAAGCGACAGTGTACGCACCCATGCGCAAGAGGTTCAGCGAACTGGGCGCTGTTATAGTCATCATCATTCTGGTGGGTGGAGTGGCCGTCCGGCTGCAGGTTCAACCTGTGCTGAATCGTCTGATCAACGAACAAACCCGGAACCAGATTATTTTGGCGAACTCCAATGATGCGTTTATTGCATTGGACGCCGACGGCGTTGTTCGGGGCTGGAATGCGAAATCTGTCTCGCTGTTTGGCTGGTCGGAGCGTGAAGCGATCGGGGCGACTTTACCCGATCTGATCATCCCTGTCGAAATGCGGCAAATGCACACCGACGCGCTCAAGATGTTTGCGCATACCGGCGTTGGTCCGGTTGTCAACAAGACGATCGAAGTAAAGGCATTACGCAAGGATGGTTCGTCGTTTTTGGTCGAACTGTCAGTGACTGGCTACAAAGAGGGCGATCGATTCGTTTCGAACGCGTTCGTTCGCGATATTACGGCCAAAAAAGAGGTAGAGCGAAAGATTGCTGATAGCGAAGAATTCTTGAGAAGGGTAACGGACAATATTCCCGCTTTCGTTGCCTATGTCGATTTATCTCAACGCTACCGTTTTGCAAATGGCGCCTACCGGACGAAACTAGGGGTGGATCCTGAAAAAATCCTGGGGAAGACAATTCAGGAAGTTGTTGGCGAATCGATGTATGGGAAGTTGAAGCCACATATTCTGAAAGCGCTGTCAGGCACAAGTGTGCACTTCGAACTGTCAATTGAACTTAAACCGGAACAGGATGTTTCTCATCTCATGTTCGACTACTCGCCTGCGTTCGATCGACAAGGTGTGCTGACTGGATTTCACATTCTATCGACCGATATCAGTGAACGAAAGAACGCAGAGATCAAGCAAGCCGAGAGTGAGCGGCGCGCGGATCTGGCGAATCAGGCAAAAAGCGAGTTTGTCGCCAACATGAGTCATGAAATCCGGACGCCGTTGAACGCGGTCCTGGGCATAAGCCATCTGCTGGCCGCGACCCCACTCAGCACAGATCAGCGTCGATACCTTACCATGGTGGAAAAATCGGGTCTGTTGTTACTGAATATTTTGAATGATGTGCTGGACTTTTCCAAGATCGAGGCCGGGCGCCTCGACATCGGTTCTGTCACGTTCAAGCTGGACGACACACTGGCATCAATCGCAACGCTGATGACTGTAAACGCTGCTGCAAAGCCGATTCAGTTGGCGTTGGGGGCAGCCGTGCAGGTGCCGGCTGAACTCAGTGGTGACCGATTCCGCCTGGAACAAATACTGATGAACCTGGTGACCAACGCCATCAAATTTACCTCCGCAGGTGAGGTTGCGCTATTTGTCGACATGCTCGATGTCCCCGCAAACGCAGAAATCATGTTGCGTTTTTCGGTGCGTGACACCGGTATCGGGATGAGCGCAGAGCACATGGCCAAAGTGTTCAACGCGTTTGAACAGGCCGATGCGTCCACCACCCGCCAGTATGGGGGAACCGGACTTGGACTGACGATCTCCCGAAGACTTGCGCGCTTGATGGGTGGGGACATTACCCTCAGTAGCAAATTGGGGTCAGGAAGCTTGTTTGAGGTGGACTTGCCGTTCGGGCGCGTTCCCGCCACCCGGGGGCCGCACGCGTATTCGGGTTTTTCTCGCCCCCTGCGCGTTCTCGTTATTGATGACAACTCGACCAGCCGAAATTACTTGGCAGCAACCGTCCAGAGGGCAGGATGGCTTGTTGCCGCAGCTTCCGCGAACCCAGGGTCGATCAACGCTGCCCTAACTGCGCAATCTGGCGAAACGTTCGATGTAGTGATTGCCGATATTGACATGTACGGAAAAATCGGAGCGGAGGTAATGCATGCGGTTCATTCCTCAAACGGCCATGTCGAGGTCCCCATCATTCGCATGGTCAGCGGGTTTGAACATAACTCTGCAGACGGGCAAATTACGTCGGGCGGTGATCCGGTTCTGCTTAAGCCGGTAACCGGCGCAAGTCTGGCAGATGCGCTTCACCAAATGCTTTCAAATGAATGTTTACCGCACACCTCGCGTCTTGAAAAGGGTGTCGACGGGTTGAAATCGTTGGCCGGCGTAAAAGTGCTGCTGGTTGAAGATAACGAACTCAATCAAGTAGTTGCGAATGGCGTATTGATCCACGCGGGAGCCACTGTGACAATTGCCTCGGACGGCAAGCGTGCGATCGACATTATCCGTGAACGTACCGGCGACTTCGACATCATTCTCATGGATGTGCAGATGCCGGTCATGGACGGCTTTGAGGCCTCTCGTTTTATCAGGGGCGAACTTCAAGTCACCACGCCAATCATCGCCATGACGGCGGGGGTGCTTGCCGAAGAGCGAGCTTCTTGTACTGCCGCCGGGATGATCGATTTCATCGGTAAGCCGATTGAAGTCGACCATATGCTTGAGACAATACTGAATCACACGCGAAAAGCCGGCGTCTCGACAGAAAAACGCATGGAAACTTCCAAGCGTCCGGGCATATTTGACATCACGGCACTACTCACACTGAGCGGGAATAATCCTCAGAAAAAATCTGTACTTATCCGGTTGATTTCAGGAATAGTCGACCGCGCGATTGATGACCTGCACCAAGCCGAGTCTGCATGGCGTGAGGGAGCGACCGACGAACCTTCCAAAGTGTTGCATGCGTTACGCGGCTCCGTCGGCAGTTTGGGCGCAAAGCAATTTACGACAGTGTCACAAACACTCGAGCGCGCAATCCGATCAGGCCACCCGGATGTTGCGGACCTTTGGGCTGATGCCGAGGTATCTTTGCAAAGAACGGTGACCGCCGCGGACGCATGGCTCAAAGAACAATGCTAACCGCCACAGGTGCACCGTTAGACACTGCCACCCGATAGTGACCCCAGCAGTGGAACATGACCCCAGCAGGGAACAGGCCGCATCGTCTTACTTAGCAAACACCTGGCTGATATCCCCAAACGCCTTGAACTCCAGCGCATTGCCCGACGGGTCCATGAAGAACATCGTCGCCTGTTCGCCAACCTGGCCTTTGAAACGGACATGCGGTTCGATCACGAAACGGGTGCCGGCCGCGCGCAGCTTGGCGGCCAGCGCTTCCCAATCCGTCATCGGCAGGATCGCGCCGAAGTGCCGCACCGGGACGTTGTCGCCATCGACTTCATTGGTCGATGCGTTGCCGCATTCGTCGGGCGCGAGATGGGCCACCACCTGGTGGCCATGGAAATTGAAATCGATCCACGCATCGGAGCTGCGGCCTTCCGGGCAGCCGAGCAGGTCTCCGTAAAAACGCCGCGCTTCGGCAAGGTCGCGTACCGGGAAAGCCAGGTGGAACAAAGGGGTGGATTGCATGGAAATCTCCAGAAAGTAAAAGGGTGAAGGTGCGTCAGCGGTAGTAGCGCAGGTGTGTCTCAGCATCGAGCTCGCTCAAATCATTAATGCCCAGCATCGCCATATTGCGCGACACTTCCTGCTGCAAGAGCCCGATCGCATGTCCGACTTCCGGCCTCGCCGCCGACCGCGGCCGCATAACCGAAGGGGCGGCCGACGAACACGCATTTCGCACCCAGCGCCAGCGCCTTGAGGACATCGGCGCCGCGCCGGATGCCGCTGTCCATCATGATCGGGATGTCGGGGCAGGCCTCGACGATGCCCGGCAAGACGTGCAGCGGAGCGACCGCGCCGTCGAGCTGGCGGCCGCCGTGATTCGAGACGATGATGCCGTCCGCGCCCATGTCGCGCGCGATGCGGGCGTCATCGCGGTGCAGGATGCCTTTCACGATGATCCTGCCGGGCCACATTGTGCGGATCAGGGCGAAGTGCTCCCAGTTCAGGTGGCCGCGGTCGGCGAAGTCGCGCGTCACCGACTGCGACAGGATCGGCGCGCCGCGCCGCGCGTAGTTGTTTTCGAAATGCGGCATGCCATGCCGCGCAAGCGTCTGGAAGAAGGTGCCGAACAGCCAGCGCGGATGCGACAAGCCCTGCCACATCAGGCTCACACTTGGCCGCAGGGGTGAGGTGAAACCGGCGCGGGCGAAGGTCTCGGGATTCGGCGTGACCGGCGTGTCCACGGTCAGCACCAGCGTCCCGAAGCCGGCAGTGCCGATGCGGTCGATCAGGGCCGTGATGTTCGGCACGTCGCCCGGCAGGTAGGCCTGGAACCAGGGGCCGAGTTTTTCCTGCGCCACGTCTTCCAGCCGGATCAGCGAGGAGCCGCTCATGATCATCGGGATGTTGGCGCGCGCCGCCGAGCGCGCGAGCACGAGGTCGCCGCGATAGGCGGAGAGCGCGCTGATGCCAAGCGGGGCGATGCCGAAGGGCGCGCCATACGTATGGCCGAACAGCGTAGAACGGCGGCAGCATCAACACGCCGCCGCAACCTGCGTTCACCGCATGGCGCGTCAGCTCGACCGCATCTCCAATCGCGCAGGCGCCGGTGCCGGGCATCATGCGCTCGGGGGGCAGGCCGGCATCGAGCAGGGCGTCGAGCAGGCGGTGTTTTTCGCTCAAGGTGAGGGAAGTGGCTTCCGAGTTGGTGCCGAAGATCGACAGGCCGACTTGTTGCTTGAGCAGCCATGTGCAGTGCCGGGTGAAGCGTTCGATAGACGGTGTCAGGTCCGCATTGAAAGGCGTAAGAACCGGCGAAAACACGCCGCGAAGACGAGTGGAGGTGGTCATGAAGCTCCCGAAATGATGAACGCCTGCGAAGCGCTACCAGTCCATACTAAACAGCCTTCGACTCAACAAAAACAGCATTCTTGACACTTCAGAATCAAGGAAAAGTGGATGAAGACGCGAGCGCAAAAAGGCCAGTCCCGGCGCGAACTGGCCATCTGCCGGCCCGGAAGGCCCGGCCGGCGCATTGCGATCATGCGTGCCTATTTATACGAATACGTCGCCGTCGCATACAGGAAACGCCCGCGCGGATCGCCATAGCTGACATCGTAGCCGCCGAGGAAGTTCGAGGTCAGGTTGGTGTAGGGCGGGTCGCGGTCGGCCAGGTTTTTTACGCCTAACGCGAGCTTGGTGTTCTTCAGACCCGCGTAGGCCAGTTGCAGGTCGAAGGTCTGGTAGGAGCGCACTTTGCGTTGCGGCGTGCCGGCAGGCGCGAGGTTGGCCAGCGCGTCCTTGTAGGCCTTCTGGTAGTTCTGCAGCACCGTCATGGCAAACGGACCGGTCTCCCAGGTGACGCCGGCATTGTGCTTCCAGCGCAGGACCACGCCGCCCGCGGCATTCAGGGCCTGGTCGAGCGCACTGGTAAAGCTGCCGTCCGGTCCTTGCGTGTCGTACTTGTCCATATAGGTGCCCGAGAGGCGCAGATTCAGGCGGTTTTTCTCGTCCAGGCGCAGGCGGTAGACGCCGTCGACGTCGACGCCGGCCACCTTCGTCTTGAACAGGTTGGCGTTGGTCTGGACGATCGATTCGATCGGTCCGACACCGGCGGCGTTACCGTCCGGCGCGCCGCGGTTGATGAACTGCGCAAACTGCGCGGTGCGCTCGGCGTTGGCCAGGAAGTAGACGGAACTGAGGCCGCCGACGACGATCGCATCTTCCAGGTCAATGCGGAAGGCATCCAGGCTGATCGAGGCATTCTTGATCGGCTCCCACATCACGCCGGCCGTGATCGACACCGATTTCTCCGGTTTCAGGTTCGGGTTGCCGCCGGTGACGGTGGTGAACTGGAAGTTGCAGTCGCGCGGCGCGCCGGTGGCCAGGGTGGGGCAGCGCAGGTAGTCGCGCGAGCCATTGCCCGTGATGCCGGTCGCCTGTGGCGTGTTCAGGTCCGTCAATGACGGCGCGCGGAAGCCCTTGCCCACGGCCGAACGCAGCATCAGGGTAGTGGTCGGCTGCCAGCGCAGCGAGGCCTTCGGGTTCACGGTGCGGCCAACGCCCTCATACGTGTCGTAGCGCACCGCGACGTCGGCGTCGAGCTTGTCGAGGATCGGGATACTCAGCTCGGCATACACCGAGCCGACATTGCGCGCGCCCACCACGGGAAAGGCATTCCCGCCCAGGCCGGCGATGTCGCCGGTCTGGATCGCGACCGACGGATCGTAATTGAATTTTTCGCGGCGCAGTTCCGCGCCCAGGGCCATGCCGACCGCGCCGGCCGGCAAGATCCAGATCTCGCGCGAACCCTTGACGTCGACCGAGGTGGTCGAGGTTTTGGACGAATAACTGGTGCCGCGGAACTCGGCGGCGCGCACGGCTTCGAGTGCCGAAGCATCGGCCGTGTCGCCGAACGGGTTGATCACGCCGCTGTTAAAGATCGGCAGCACCCGTGAATACTGCGCGTAACCGGAGAGCAGGTTCTGGCGCACCTTGCTCTGGCTGTAGAGGAAAGCCGAATCCATGTCCCAACCGGCCACGCTGCCGCGCACGCCGGCGACAAGGCGGCCGTTTTCCGACATGTCGCGCGTGGTGCGCGAGCCGTTGGCGACGTCGCGGTAGTTCAGCAGCAAGGGCAGGCCGGTCAGGCCGTTGGCGGCCGCAAACGCGGTCGGATAATACGGGCTGCTCGGGACCAGGATGAAGCCGCCGCGCCCGATGTTCGTGCCGTACCTGGCGGCCATCCCCGGATACTGGGCGATCAGCTGCTGGAACGCGGGCACGTAGGGATTGCTGGCGGTGGTGACCGCGTTATAGGCCAGCGGCACGGCTTGCGTGGTCGAGGTGATCTTGTTCTTGGTGTAGCCCGATTCGAAATAGGCTTCGGCGTCGCCAGTGAGGCGCAGGCGCCCGTTGGCCATGAAGCTGGCCTTCTGGACGTCCGGCTGGAGCGACACGAAGGGGCTGTTGTCGTAGGTGCAGCGGGTGCTGGAGAATGGCGACACCAGGGAAACCGGACCGCAGTTCGGCAGCGCCGGGTTGCCCAGCGTGCCGCGGTTGTTCAGCACCACGTTGGCGGGAAAGGCAATCGACGACGTATAGTCGTTCTGCTCGGCGGCATTCAGGCGCCGCGCATAGACGCGCGCCGAACCCGGAATCGCATCGGCCTTCTGCACAGTGAGGCTGGTCGTCAGGTTCCAGCCATCGTCGGCAAAGTTGCCGAAGCCCCCAAAAAGCGAAGCCTTGCGATCGCGCCCGAGATGGTCGCTGGTCTGGCCATAATTGGCGGTGGCCTCGATGCCCGTGAAATCCTTGCGCAGGATGAAGTTGACCACGCCGGCGATCGCGTCCGACCCGTACACGGCCGATGCGCCGTCCTTCAGCACTTCGACCCGTTCGATCGCCGCCAGCGGGATGCTGTTGACGTCGACCGAGGAGCCCGCGGCGCCGGCCGAGCCGCCGCCATACACCGACACGCGGCGCCCGTTGACCAGCACCAGCGTGCGCGCGCCGCCCAGGCCGCGCAGCGATACGGTGGCAATGCTGCCGCCGCCGTAGCCGGAAGCATTCGCCGCCGTGGTCGAACTCCCTGCGCTCGAGAGCGAACTGAGTTGCTTGACCAGTTCCTCGGTCGACGAGGCACCGGTGCGCTCGATGTCTTCGCGCTTGAGGATCTGCACCGGCAGGGCAGTTTCGCCGTCGATGCGCTTGATCGAGGAGCCGGTCACGATGACGCGCTCCATGCGCTGGGTGGCATCAGGCGTTTGCGCGAACGCCAGGCTCGGGATGGCAAGCGTGCCGAAGGCGGAGGCGAGCAGCAGGGCGATGGGTTTCAACGGGGTAAATGGTACGGACATGCGGGACGGCTCCTCGATGGTGTCAGGTGGTGTGGCCGGACGCGGGCGTCTGCCCGGTCGGCCATGCGCGATTGTTTCTTTTTTGTCTTCCTGTAAAAATTATAGGCTTTCGCTATCGCAAAATTTTGCTATATTGAAATCACTTTGGGAACACTGTTTGGAACGGTCGTTTCGTCGAAAGCACATTCTTGGAATGAGTGAGTTGCATGAACAAGCCTCGCATCAAACTGGACCGTATCGACCGCCGCATTCTCGAGGAGCTGCAAGCGGATGCGCGCCTGTCCAGCGCCGAGCTGGCCGAACGGGTCTCGCTGACAACCTCGCCCTGCTGGCGCCGCGTCAAGCGGCTGGAAGAGGAAGGGTTGATCAGCGGCTACCATGCGCGCCTCGATGCCGGGCGCCTCGGGTATCAGGTCACCGCCATCGTGCACATCTCGCTCGACAAGAAGGACACGCAAAGCCTGCAGGCGTTCGAGGCCGCCGTGCAGGAAATCCCGCAGGTGCTGGCATGCTTTCGCATCTCGGGACGCTACGATCACCAGTTGATCGTCGTCGCCCAGGACCTCGAAGCCTATGGGATATTTTCCGCGAATTACATCAACGGCTTGCCGAGCGTGAAGGAGGTGTACACCTCGTTCGTGCTCAAGCAAGTCAAGGCCGCCACCAATCCACCGCTGCCGGGGTAGGCAGGCGCAGCACCCACGTTCTAACAGGTAGAATTGGTGTAAACAAATCAGCGAAAGGTGGTTCCCGATGTCTGGTTCGATGATGCTGCTGGCGGCCGCCAGTGTGTTTGTGCTGACCCATTTCCTGCTGTCCCATCCGTTACGGCGACCCCTGGTGGGCGCGCTGGGCGAAAAAGGGTTCAGCATCCTGTACTCGGTCATCGCCCTGTCGACGTTTGCCTTCACTGTCCACGCCTACAAGGCAACGCCGGCGACAAGAGCGCTGTGGGAAGTGGGGGATGGCCTGTGGGCATTCGTGACGGTCCTCATGCTGTTCGCTTCCATCCTGCTGCTTGGGTCCTTCATCCGCAATCCCGCCCTGCCTGGTGCCGCCAAAAGCGCGGCGACGGCAGAGGCGCGCGGCGTCTACGGCGTGACCCGCCACCCGATGATGTGGTCGTTCGCGATCTGGGGCGCCTGCCACATCCTGGTGTATCCGGTGGAGAAGAACCTGATTCTGGCGGGCGCGATCATCGTGCTGGCGCTGGTGGGCGCGGCGTTGCAGGACCGCAAGAAGGCGGCGCACGACCCGCAAGGCTGGATCGCCTGGGAAAGCCGCACGAGCTATTGGCCGTTTGCGGCGATTGTGCAGGGACGTGCGAGGTTTGGTGGGTTCGGCGGGCATGCCATCGGCGGCGGTGTCGTCGTCTGGCTGCTGGCAACCTGGGCGCACATTCCGATGGCCGGGTGGGCGGCGGGGATCTGGCGCTGGGTATTATGATGATCGGCTGGCGGGGAGCGCCTGCGGAACCATCAGCCCTGCATCTGGAATGTCCATAACAGGCTGAGGAACTTGCCTGCGAGCGCCGCGGCGGGCGAGGAGAGGGGAGTCACCCAATCGGCGGAACAAGCCATGACTTTCGTGTATCCGTTGGCGAGGCTCATATCGTGACTTTCTTCTTCTTGTATTCGTCCCCTCGATGTGCCGCATGGAGTCATGCGGGCTGGGGATGAATACACTATCGCCGTTTGGAAAGCGTGGTTCCGTTCGGAACCGCGCATAGCGATCGGGGAAAGTCAGCCCCGTTGTATTTCGGTGCTCGTCACGCGCGCCGACGCGGCCGCAATGCCGCGGCAGCGCACAGCCCGAGCCCGAACAAGGCCAGCGTGGCCGGTTCCTGTACCTCGGCCGGCGGCAGGGCCGTCACGCCGAAACCGCTGTAGCCGCCGCTCCCGTAGTCGTTGGCCAGGAGCGTTGGTGACCAGGCATTGCAGTCGTTCGACAGTCGGTTGCCGATCATCGTGACCGTCGCTGCCAGCGCGCGGCCGCAGCCAATGCTGGCGGACGAGCCGAATGTCACGCTTTGCTGGGCCAGGATATTTCCTGCAAACGCAGAACTCTCGCCCAGCGTGGCCGAGCTGCCGACCTGGAAATAGATGCCGTTGCTGCTGGTGCCATTGATCACGCTGATGAGCGAGCGCGACGCAGTCGTGAGCGTACTTCCGATCTGGAAGATGACGACGCCGTTCGGGTCGTTGGCGAAATCGATGGTCAGGGCGCCGGTGAGCGCGGCCGATGTCGCGAAGCGATAGATGCCGGACGACAGTACGCCCAGGCTGCCGAGGTCCCGGCCACTCAAGTCGATACCGCCACCGAAGGCCGCAAGCCGGTCGTAGGCGGCGCGCGCGTCGGCCTGTGCCGCGCTGGCGACGGCATCGTTCTGGTGGATCGTGCCGCTCGATGCGAAGGTGATGCCGCTCGTGCCGGTGATCGCCGCGCCGGACGCAACGCCGAGGTCGCCTTGCAGCGTGGTCGCTCCGGTATTCGTGACCGATGCGGCGCCGAGTACGACGAATTCCTGTGCCGCTCCGAGGAAGGGGACGACAGCGGCATGCGCGCAGCCGCCGGATAATGCCAGCATCAGCGGCAGGGCCAGTTTGATCGTGTTCATATAGTCTCTCCAGACAGTTCGTGGTCTCCAATGCACAGTACGCCACAGCTTGCCGAGACGACATCTGAAGAGTGTTGCATTAATAAAATGATATTAGCATTGATACCGCTGCGCACTGCATGTGCTCAGCGATATCGTCCCGAAACTGCCCAATGTTCGGTTCCGTACGGAACGATTGTAAACGGCGGCGTATGATGAATTCACTTTCCGCTCCGTCCCGCCTCCGTCGACCCGACACCGGCTGCGCCCATCGGCCCTCTTTCTCACTCAACCGCCATGTGGAACGCCTGCCCGACGCCGTCGAGCCGTCCAGCCTGAAGCGGCGCACTGCCCACCAAAGGATTCATCATGAAACATTCCCTGATCTTGCTCGCCCTGGCCGCCACCGTCTCCCTGTCCGCCTGCCAGAAGGATGCGCCGCCGGCGCCAGTGGTGCAGGTCATCGCGGGCCCGGCAGGCGCCCCGGGCGCCACCGGTGCCACTGGTGCCACTGGCGCCCCGGCACAAGCCGGCGCGACGGGCGCTACCGGCGCGACCGGCGCCGTGGGTGACACCGGCACCACCGGTGCCGCGGGCGAGACCGGCAACACCGGTGCGACTGGCGCCCAGGGCTATGACGGCGCCAAAGGCGAAGTCGGCGCGACTGGCTACGACGGCGCCAAGGGCGAGGCCGGTGCCACTGGCGCGACTGGCTACGACGGTGAAAAAGGCGACAAGGGCCGCACCGGCGACACGGTCGTCGTGATGCCACAACTTTGATACCAGCCTGGCGGCGCTGCCGCCGGCGCAAGCCTTGAATTACAACAGATGGCGTACACGTGGAGAGAAAAATGATTTTAATAGTAGACGACGATTCGGATCTCGCAGAGAACTGTTCCATGATGCTGGAGTCTCACGGCTATGAGGTCAGCGTGGTGTTGAGCGCCGCAGAAGCCCTGGAGCGCATCTCCGCCCGCCAGCCTGAGCTTCTCATCTCCGATTGCTGCATGCCGGGCATGGGCGGGCTGGAGCTGAGTATTGAGCTCAAAGACAAGCCGGCTGACGTACAATTTCCGATCCTGTTGATGAGTGGCTCGCTGCAATGCGAGGTTGCCGGCGGATCGAGTTATGAAGCGTTTCTGAGAAAACCCTTTTTGGCTGAAGACCTATTGCTCGAAGTGCGTAAATTGCTGCAAAATCAAGCACGCACTGAACCCGAACCTGAACTTGAAGGACATGAATGAATTTATCGGCTTTTATTCTCTCCAATATCGAACCCATCCTGCAGGAATGGGAAGATTTCGCCTCGACCCTGGAACCGCTGGAGAGCGCCAACAAAAAAGAGCTGCGAGATCATGCGGCCGCCGTACTGAAAGTCATCGCTGCCGACCTCGACACGCCGCAGGCTGAGCACGAGAGTATCGCCAAGTCCAAAGGGATGGGCCCGCAGTTGGCGGAGGATACCGCCGCCGAGATCCATGCAGCCGACCGGCTCGCGTCGGGCTTTACCGGCGAGCAGGTCATGGCCGAATACCGGGCCTTGCGTTCGAGTGTCCTGCGCCTGTGGGCGGTCAATGTCGATCTCACGACCTGCGACGATATCCAGGACATGATCCGTTTCAACGAGGCGATCGACCAGGCCCAGACCGAATCGATGGCCCGCTACGCGAAAATGCTGCGCGAAGCCCAGAACCTGTTTCTCGCCATTCTCGGCCATGACGTCCGCACGCCGCTTGGCGCGATCAGCATGGGTGCCCAGGTGCTGCTGCAGGATCAGAGCCTGCCATCGAAAGCCTTGAAAGTCGGTCTGCGCATCTTCAACAGCTCGAAGCGCATGGATGCGATCGTGCGCGACCTGCTCGACTTTTCGACAACCCACCTGGGCGACGGCATACCGGTCGATCCGACCACGGTCGACCTGGAAGAAATCTGCACCGGCGTCGTGGACGAGGCCAGGACCTTCCATCCCGACCGAAAGATCGAGATGGTCGCCGAGGGTGAGCTGACAGGGGCCTTCGATGGACAACGTATCGCCCAGGCGTTTTCGAACCTGATCTCGAACGCCGTCCAGCACGGCAAGCCGGACACCGTGATCAGGGTAGCGCTGCGCGGACTTCCAACCGAGGTGATGTATGAGGTGCGAAATGAAGCCGAGGTCATTCCACCGGCCAAGCTGCGTACCTTGTTCGATCCGGTCAAGCGTTTTGCGATTCGTCCTGCCAGCGAGCGTATCGCATCCCGGACGCAAAACCTCGGTCTTGGCCTCTACGTGGTCAAGCAAATTGTCCTTGCCCACGATGGCCAGGTGTCCGTGACCTCGAACGAGGACGAGGGCGTGGTGTTTTCCGCGCGTCTGCCGCGGGTCACGCCGCATCGCCGGACCGACGACCGCTAGCCTGGCGTCAGCATGACTGATCCTGCAAGGCGCGCCACTGCACCTTGCCGGTCGCCGACTTCGGCAAGGCCTCGCGAAATTCGACAATGCGCGGACTTTTATAGGCCGCCATGTTCTGGTGCGCCCAGTCGATGATCTCGCCCTCGCTCACCCGGCCCGCAAACCCGTCCTTCATTACGACCACCGCCTTCACGGTTTCGCCGCGGCGCGCGTCAACACTGGCCACGACGCACACCTCCCGGATCGCCGGATGCCGGTACATCAGCGCTTCCACTTCCGCTGGCCACACCTTGTAGCCCGAGGCGTTGATCATCCGTTTCAGGCGGTCGACCATGAAGAAGTAACCGTCCTCGTCGACCCTGCCGATGTCGCCGGTGCGCAGGAAGCGCTTGCCGTCGATCTCGAGGAAGGTGTCGCGCGTCGCCTCCGGATTGTTCCAGTAGCCCTGCATCACCTGCGGTCCGTGCACGACGATCTCGCCCACTTCCCCAACGCCCAGCGTGCGCAGTGAATCGGCGTCGATCACGCGCGCATCGACGTCCTGGATCGGAATGCCGAGGCATTGCTTCTTGGTCCGGTCCGATGGGTTGATATGGGTCGGCGCGATCGTTTCCGACATGCCGTAGCCCTCGACGTAATCGATGCCGAGCAGCTCCTGCATTTTCGTGGCGATCGCGTCCGGCATCGCCGCGCCGCCGCCGGACAGGCGCGTGATGCTCGACAAGTCGTATTCGTCGATGCGTGGACTCGACAGCAGGTCGATCACCATCGTCGAGATCAGCTGGGTGGCGTTGATGCGGTGGCGCCGGATGCACTCGGCCGCCGTGTCGCGGTCCCAGCGCGCCATCAATACAATCGTCCCGCCGATGAAAATCGGCCCGTTCATCCCGCCCTGCATGCCGGTCACGTGAAACAGGGGCAGGACACTCAGAGCGATCGAATCCTGCTGCGCACCGAACCACTGCACGCCGGCCACGGCGTTGTACATCACGCTGCGGTGGGTGTGCATGCAGCCCTTCGGCAGGCCGGTGGTGCCGGAGGTGTAGGGCATGGCGCACAAGTCGTCGGGTCCGGCGAGCAGCAGCCCCGGCCGGCATCCGCGCGCCAGCATCTCGCTCCACAGCACCACGCCTTCGCCTTCGATCCGGCGGCGCGGCGCGGCGACGAATTCGGGGACGCTCAGGCTTGTTGCCCGGCTCAGGTGATCCGAGTATGCCGCCACCAGCACATGGCGCAAGCCCGGGCCGGCCAGCGGCGCGACCTGCGCGTATAAATCCTGCGGCACGAAGATGGTCGAGGCGCCAGTGTCGCTGACGTAGTGGCGCAGTTCTTCAAGCAGGTTCATGGGGTTGACCGGCACCACGACGGCATTCGCGCGCAGGATCGCGTAGTAGGCGATCACGAACTGGGGGCTGTTCTGCATGTACAGCAGGACGCGCTCGCCTTCTTTGACACCGCACTCGGTCTGCAGGTAGCCGGCCACGAGCTCGACCTCGTTCTTCAGGTCGGCATAAGTCAGCGGGGTATCGTAGAAAATGATCGCCGCTTTGTCCGGATAACGCGCGGCCGACACATCGAGGTTGAAAAACAGGCTGGTCTGGGGAACGGTCAGGTGGCGCGGCAAGGCACGCGGCCAGAAATCGGCGGGGCGTTGGGACATGGTGCGGTGTCTCCTCGGTTGTCTTGACGAAGGTCGCCCGCTTCTCTCAGGGGAAGCGTGGCGCGTTCAATCATACAGAAGATCGCAACTTTGAATCAGTCCTCGACAAATACCACCGCTGTGCGCGGCGGGAGGGTAAAGCTACCCGCCGCCGCGTCGAAGCGCGCCTCTGCGGCGCGCTTGTCGCCGGCCTCCCGCGCTCCATGCACCGGATGCAAACGCAGTCGCTTTCCGCGCGCGGTGTCGTCGGTCACGACATGCGCCACTTTGTCGACATTGATGAAGTAGCGAATGCCGGCGAAGCCCGCACCCGCATGGCCGCGTCCATCGAGATGCGCGGCGATCACGGTCGGCTCCTGCTGCGGTCCCACGTTGAAGAAGCGCAGGCGCTGCGCCACCTCGTCCGCCGTGCGCAGCCGGAACAGCGTCGAGCCGGCGCGGATCGCCAGCAGGTCGCGGAAGGCGTCGCGTGTGAAGGCGATGTCTTGCGGTGCCGGGCGCAGGGCGGTATTCGCCAGCAGCGGCTTGAACAGCGGCCAGTCCTTCGCGTTGTCGGGGCTTGGGGGCAGGCCGGTGCCGAAGAAGTTGGTCCTGTAAGTCCAGTCGAGGCGGTTGAACCAGTCGCTGGAATTGAAGCTGTTGCGGTCGAGTGACTTGGAGCGCAGGATCTCCGTGCCCGCATGGAAGTAGGCCACGCCCTGGCTGAAGGCGTTAATCGCCAGGCCCAGTACCTGGACGCGGGCACGGTCGGCCGTCGACGTGTCGATCGGGAGTTTGAGGGCGTTGGCGTCGTACAGCGTCTGGTTGTCGTGGTTCTCGACATAGTTGACGGTTTCGCCCGGCGCGCTGGCGTAGCCGGCCGGCTGGCCGCCGTAGTCCATGCTTTCCAGCGTGCGCGTTACGCCGTCAAAGTTGACGAGCGGGTAGCTGCGCACGGTGCCGGCCAGGCCCACGCGGATCATGTCGGCGGCGCGCATCAGGTCCGTGCGCGGGCGCGCGCCGGCCTTGGCGTTCGCATCGTAGACCAGGCCATTGATATAGCCCTGCTGCCTGATGACCGCGTCGCCCGAGTCGCCGGCGCCCCCGCCGCGCGCGGCATCGCGCGCGCGGTCGCTGAAGGTGCCGATGCCGCTGCCGTTCAGCGACAGCTGCGAGGCCTGCACGAAGCGCGCGCCGTCGGCCACTTCGCCGAAATTCCAGCCTTCGCCGATCAGCTGCACGCTGCGCCCGGCGGCCTTGTCGACCTCGCGCCCGAGGCGTTCCATCGCCGCGCGCGGCTGGTGGCCCATCAGGTCGAAACGGAAAGAGTCCATCCGGTAGTGCTTCGCCCACAGCACCGCCGAGTCGATCATGAGCTTGCCCATCATCGCGTTCTCGAGCGCGGTGTTGTCGCAGCAGGTCGACTGGGTGACGGCCCCGAGCGCGTCCAGCCGGTGGTAGTAGCCGGGCACGATACGGTCCAGCACCGACTTCTCTTTCTGGCCGGCGGCGAAGGTGTGGTTGTAGACCACGTCCATGCCGACCCGTAGACCCGCGCGGTGCAGGTGCATCACCATTTCGCGCAGTTCGACGATGCGGCGCGCGCCGTCTTGCGCGTCGCTGGCGTAACTGCCTTCGGGCGCATTGTAGTGCCAGGGGTCGTAGCCCCAGTTGTAGCAGTCGCTATCGGCCGTTTTGCCGACCAGCGCCTGCTGGCGCTCGCCGTCGGCGGCGCCCTCGATCTTCGGCTGCGCGCACGACTGCTCGGGAACGGTGGCGATGTCGTAGACGGGCAGCAGGTGGATGTCGGTCAGGCCGGCCTTGGCCAGCATGTTTAAATGCCGCATGCCGTTCGAGTTCGCTTCGCCGAAGGCCGTGTACTTGCCGCGCTTGTTCGCCGGGACGGTGGCGTCGTCGCGCGAGAAGTCGCGCACGTGCAGTTCGTAGACCGTCATGTCGGCCTGCGCCTTGACGGTGTCGGGGGCGCGGTGCGCGTCCCAGCCTGTTGGCTTCAGGGCCGGGGCGTCGAGGTCGGCGATGTAGCTGCGCTTCGAATCGGTGGTCAGGCTGATCGAATAAGGATCGGTGACGACGTTGCGTACCAGGCCCGTGCCGTCGGCGACGACGTCAAGGGCGTAGGTGTAGTAGTGGCCGGAGAGGTTCGTTTTTACGCCTGCGCGCCAGGCGCCGGTACGGGCGTCGAAGGTCAGAGGGTGGAGCGCGCTGGCGCGCCTGGCGCCCTTCTCGTAGACGCAGACGGCTGCTCGCTGCGCGGTCGGCGCCCACAGCGTGAAGGCGGTTTCGCTTTTGCGGAGCGTGGCGCCAAGATCCGGAATGTCTTGCGCTGCGGCGTACAAATCGTCGAGGGCGCCGGCTGATTGCAGGCGCGTGGCAGCGAGGACGGTGCCCTTGGCGTCTTCGCGCACCAGCACCAGTTGCTCGCGGTGCAGCTGGGCGATGCGCGGGAGGTCGGCGTCGTTCAAGGCCAGTACCGGACCGGCGGCGACGTACTTGAAGCGCTGGGCGACTTGGGCTGGGACCTCGCCCGCATGCACATTCAGGCCCAGCGATCCTGCCGCGCCTTGTACCTTCCCGCCGATGGTCGCATTGACCGCTCCGGTGGGGGAGTGGTAGAGGCGAAAGCGCCCGTCGGTCGCCATGCCGGGCCATTGCGCGAGGCGGCGGTCGAGCCAGATGGCGCGTGCTTCGAGTTTCGTTGGCACGGCATGCAGGACGGTGGCGAAGGCGGGGGTGTTGCAGGCTTGCAAGGGGATCGCGGCGTGGGCCGGGCAGGCGAGGATGGCGGCGGCGAGCGCGATGGGGCGGAAGGTTTGCGTCATGAGTTCGTAATTTAGCTACGGCAGCAGGGAATTAGCCTGAAGAATAGCTTGGATCTGCGGCGTAATCGATGTAATTTTACTAGCCGATCAAGGAAGAGTCATGGCGCTGCTGCGAGCGCCTGATCATCCCACCTTGCATGTCCCCTGTCGGGCGCTGAGCAACTGTTAGCGCGCGATACTTGGCGGAGCAACGGCGCCGAAAGCGGCCGACCGGCCAAATCTGCAATCGGCCCAGCCCGTGTAAAAACGCAAAATGAAGCACTGGCGGCCGATTTGTACGCGCCAATGCTAATCCTGGAAAATAACGAAGCGTTCCAGGCCGCGTATAACCAAACGGGTCTTCACAAGCAGACCTTCTTGACTAATGCGCCGAATCTTCGAGTTTAACGGTCAGGGAGTCGTTTTTATGACACTGATCATCCCATCTGCTTCCATGCACGCACGTTTAACCTGGGAGCAGTCATCGATCCCCTTTTCACGTAACTGTGCCATGAGCTCTTCAACGGTCACCAATTCCGCCCGCATGTTCTTTCGCAACATCTTTCCATTTTCAACAAGGAGTAAGGTTGGCGAGTGCAAAATACCTCTAATAAAGACAAACCGATGAGCCAGCCATTCAATACAGTATGTCCAAAACAGGATCGTGGCAATCAACACTGCACCTTCTACGACTGATTTGTACTCCGCAGAAAATCCGTTCCCTGAAACCTCAGCTAACAGGACAATCACTAAAACATCTGCAGTGCCGATTCCACCACCCTGCCGTTTTAAAATGATTCTCATAAGTGCTAGCAGGACAAAGTACATCAACGTTGCACGAACGAACAATTCTGCAAGTGAAATTTTTGGTGTGAATATGGTATGCCAGTCTACAGATCCCAAAAAATCTACCATCGGTGCCTCCTTCAATCGCGTTGATGTAGCGGTTTTACAGAGCTGGCCGACCACGAATTACGCAATCTGTCCCAACGTATGCTTCAGAAAGAGAAGTGAGATTTATCGGCACTTACTTTAACCGCGCCGCCTTTAACTTTGCCGCCGGCGGCACCGTACGCCCGGAGCGCAGATCCTGCACAGTGAGCGCCACAGCGCGCGCCACGTTGCGCACTTCCTCCTGCATATCCGTATCGCGGTCGAGAGCCTCGTGGCTCTCCGCATACGATTCGTAGTAGCCGATGAAGCGGTCGAGCGCACCAAAACTGCCTGAGTCGACCAGTCCCATCCAGCTCAGCCAGTCCGATAGCGAACGGCGAGTGCCTTCGATGCCGGCGACGTCGCCATGCACCACCAGCCCGAACGCGCGTCCTGCCAGATGCTTCGGATAATCCCAGCCGCTAAGCTCCATTTCCTTGGCAAGGTGAGCATCTTTTCCCTGCGTCGAACTCGGGTCCGGGTTACCACCATCGGCGCAAACCAAACGGTCAATCATTAGTTTGAGGGTGGAGGGCGTTTGGTACCAGTAGACCGGGGTCAGGATGACGACCCCGTGCGCGGCGACCCAGCGTTCGTAAATCTCGTTCATCCAGTCGCCGGTCTGGCGCTCTGCGTGGTTCGGATAGCAGCTGCACGGCCAATGGCACAGCGGCATGGCGGTAGAGGCGCAGGCTTTGCATGGATGGATGTGGCGGTCATAGTCGGAGGTCAAGCGCGACAGGTCGAGCAGGTCGGCCTCGACCCCGCATTCGGCGAGCGCGTTGCGCGCGATTTTCGTCAGGCGCCAGGACTTCGATATCTCGCCCGGACAGCTGCCGTCATTGCGCGCCGACGCGTTGATTAGGAGGATCCGACTTGGTGTGTCCGGCTTTTTCTGGTGGATTTCCGCCGCCGTTAGCCGATCGCGTGTGGCTTTCCATTCGATCGACAGGTCATATTCAGGATCGGCAAAGCCGGCGCCAGCTTTTACCGTGCACGGTGCCTTGCGCTTGTCGCGATAAGCCTGCCAGGCGACTTCCTCAACCGCGGCCAGCTCGCCCGACACTTCCTGATAAGCCGGATCGAAAAACCCCTCCATGAACTTGCTCCGAAATTCGTCGCGCTCGAGTCGCGGCAGTGCTTGGCCTGTGCGTACCGTCGTCATAAAGCCCCCATGATCAAGAGCCGATTATGCGCAAGGTGTCCAGGCGCCGATGTTCGTTGGCGAACCGTAGCAGCAATAAAAAAGCGCTGCCCACATTCGGTGTGGAGAACGCCGGGCGCAACTCACCAGCCTTCCGGTGCAGACCCGATGTTTGAGGTCCCATCGGTGACGTCTACCCAGCTGAGGTAAGCACGCTCATCGGTAAAGAGAAGCACATCGATTGATTGGGAAAGACCTTACTAACCACGATTTGGCTGGAAGAGGTATCGATAAACGGCAGAGCGTGCGTTAACAAGAAGCTCAGCCATTTTCACGTATGCCTGCGTTTTATCGATGAATTGCCAGCTGGCTGTTTTGAGGTGCAACGCGAAGCTAGCGCGCACGATTCCCATGCAGCGCACCAGATTACCTCCCATGTGGCGCAGGGCGCCAAATACGTGTTCGACGCGGGCCCGTGGCGTGGCAATTCGGCGGTTGCGCTGCTTTTGCGCCTGGGAGATCGGCTTGGTAGCACTGCCTTTGCGCTGGATCTGAATGCGCCAGCCAGCCGCTGTCAGCGTCGCTTCCCGCTCCGCGCTCGGATAACCACGGTCGGCATGGACTGATGCGGTCTGCGCACCGTCCTTGCAACGGGCATTATTCGCCATTCACCCGTACAAATAGGAAGTGACGATTTTTCACGCGCTGGTCCGAGGGCCGCCGGAAAGCGATGGCAGGCCGATAGCCCTATAAGCAATTTTCGACATAGGCCACTGCCGGTTGCAGGCCGGCACGCATCGCGGTGACCTGGCCGCCGGATTCTTCCAGAATGATGGCGGCACGGCCGTCGGCGCTGGGGAAGGTCAGGTAGTGACCGTTTTCATCGTATTTATGGCGCGTGACCTCTGCCTCTGGATGCCTGGCGCGGATCTGTCCCAGTGTGTCGCCAAAGGCTGCGCCCACGGCATTCTCAACGCCGGCCTCGGCATCGGCGCGCGTCACAATGCCGTTCTCGACCATGAACCGCAGTGTCGGCAAGGCGGGGAAGCGCACCATGCTGCACGCCGGGTCAAACGGCTGGGGTAACAGGGCCTTCGCGCCGACTGCGCGCTCCGCCTGATCGAGCGTCATGCCGAAGCGAATTGCGCCGATCCCTGCGGCACTGAGCGTGTTCGCTGCTGTCGATGCATTCACTGTTGCAGCAGCAGGCGGCGCCGCGCGATCCGTGCATGCGCCCAACAGCGCGATCGCTCCACATACCAAGGTTTTCCGCATCGTTCGTCCCTTTTCTGGAGGTAGATGAAAAACGCCCGCAGGGCGGTAATGCCGTTCAGTTAAGACTGAACGGCATTTTTATTTCGTCGTTGTAAACGCCACGGATCGCTGTTAACCTTCTTCGCCATGTTCGACGATACTCTACATTTC
>NZ_JBIMES010000018.1:0-69624 GCF_051262535.1 Massilia sp. CMS3.1
ACGCTCACCCGTGGCTTTTTGTTTTAGAACAAGCGCGACATGAGTTGGGGAACGGGTGTAGTCTGGAACGAGTCCAACTGAGGATGCCCACTTTCCAAGGCGCCCAGCATGACCACGTCCATACCGACAGCAAACGCCGCCTTCCTCATCGATGCAGGGGGAACCATCGCAGCCTGGAACAACGCCTGCGAAAAGCTGCTCGGGTTTACGGCCAATGCAGCCATCGGCCAGCCGCTCGGCATGCTGTTGATCGGCACTCTGCCCGAAGACAGCGAAGAGCGCTGGCGCGGCTTGGCCGAAAACCACGGCCGCACCAACACCGTCGTGTTACGCCATGCCGGTGGCGGCACGGTGAATGCCGAGCTGGCACTATCGCCGCAAATCGGGCTCGACGGCGTTACCCGGGTCTGGGTTGCCGCCATCGACAATGTCCATGACGAGACCACGCCCGAGTCGGTACTGGTCGGACGCACGCCGCTCGCTGCCGTCATCGATTTCCTGCCGGGCACTGTTTACGCGCTCAACCGCGACGGCCGCTTCGTGCTCTGGAACCGCAATCACGAACGCGTGACCGAAATGGCTCCCGAGGAGATGGGAGCGGCGAGCGCGCTCGAACTGTTCGACCTGCAAACCCGCCCCCGGATCGCCGAGAGCATCCGGCGCGTGTTCGAGCATGGCGAGGAAGTGACCATCGAGGCCGACGTCATCTCGCGCAGCGGGCGCGAAATACCGATGCTGCTATGCGGCGCGCGGGTCAATTGCAATGGCGGGCAGTACCTGTTCGGCATGGGCATCGACATCACGGCCCGGCGCCGGCAGGAGCGCATGCTGCGCCTGCGCGAACGCGCCCTGCATGCGGCCGACAACGGCATCGTCATCACCGGCATCGACGGGCGCGACTGCCCGATCGAGTACGTCAACCCGGCCTTCGAGCGCATCACAGGCTACAGCGCCATTGAAGTCATCGGTCGCGATTCGCGCTTTATGGCTGCGCCCGACATGGACATGAACGAGCACTTCCAGGTGGACGAGGCGATCGCGAAACGTCAACCCGTCAACGTGGTGTTTCGCAATCTGCGCAAGAACGGCGAACTGTTCTGGAATGACCTCTCCATCACCCCGGTGCAGGACGAGCGTGGCAGCGTTACCCATTTCATCGGCGTCATCATGGACGTCACCGCGAGCAAGCAGCGTACTGCCCACCTCGAGCACGAGGTCAACCACGACCCGCTGACGGGCCTGGCCAACCGCAACCTGCTGTGGGACCGTCTCGAGCAGGCCCTCCACATGGCGCAGCGCCAGAAGTCGCTCATCGGCATTCTGCTGATCGACCTGAACAACTTCAAGAACATCAACGACACCTTCGGTCACGAGGCGGGCGACGTGGTGCTGAAGGTGGTCGCGCGGCGCCTGCTGGCCTCGGTGCGCGACAGCGATACGGTGGCGCGCCTGTCGGGCGACGAGTTCGTACTGGTGCTGGTCAACCAGCCCTCGCTGCGCTACACGCTGCGCATGATTGCGCGCTTGCGGCGCGGGCTGACCCAGCCGGTGACCTTCATGCACAGGGAGATCGAAGTGGGTGCCAGCCTCGGCGTCGCGGTCTACCCGCACGACGGGCTCACGGCCGCTGACCTGGTGCGCTCTGCAGATGTCGCCATGTACCACGCCAAGGCAACGGGCCGTAACGAGATCTATTTCTTCTCGAACGAGATGAAATCGGCTACCGAGGCGCGCGAGCTGCTCGACACCGGCATGTCGCATGCGGTCGAACGGGGCGAACTGTTCATGCTGTACCAGCCCTGCATCGATGCGAGGAGCGGCAAGGTCACCTGTTTCGAAGCGCTGCTGCGCTGGCGCCACCCCGAGCAGGGTGTGCTGCTGCCCTCGAGCTTCCTGGCGGAGGCCGAAGAAAACGGCCGCATCGTCGAGTTCGGCGCCTGGGTGCTCGACCAGGCCTGCGCATTCCTGCGCGACCTGAAACACCTGGGCGTGAACGACGTGCCGGTCACAGTCAACATCTCGGCACGCGAGTATGGCCAGCAGGATTTTGTTTCAAACATCGTGTCGCGCTTGAAGGCCTACGGCCTTGCGCCGGAAAGCCTGCAGATCGAATTGCGTGAGGAAACCCTGATCCGCAACCCGGGCCAGGTGCGCGAGCTGGCGGTGCGGCTGCGCCAGCTCGGCCTGACGCTGTCGATCGACGAATTCGGCCACGGGATGACCGATCTCGGCTTCCTGCGCGAGCTGTCCGTGGGTCAGTTGAAACTCTCTAAAGAAGCCGTGCACGCCATTACCGACGAGCTTGACGCCGACGGCAGCACCATGGCGCGCACCCTGATCGACATCGGCCACAACCTCAGGATGCCGGTCATCGGCGAAGCGGTCGAAACGAACGCCCAGCGCGACTTTCTTACGATGCATGGTTGTGAGGCGCTGCAGGGCTTGCTGCTCAGTGAACCAATCACGCTCGATGCGGCACGCGACATGGTGCGCGACCGGATGCCGGCGTAGCCCCCCGGCAAGCATGCCGATTGCCGCTTAACCTTCGTTCGTAATCCGCCGGATCAGCGCCCCGAGCACATCATCGGCCATCGCATTGTCCACCTGGCAGGTACCCGCATTTTCATGCCCGCCACCGCCGTATTCGAGCATCAAGCTACCGATATTCGTCTTCGAGCTGCGGTTCAGGATCGATTTTCCAGTCGCAAATACCGTGTTCTGGTTTTTCAGCCCCCACAGCACGTGGATCGAGATGTTTGTTTCGGGGAACAGCGCGTAGATGATGAAGCGGTTGCCGGCGAAGATGGTCGTCTCTTCGCGCAGGTCGAGCACGACCAGGTTGCCGTGCACGCGCGCGCAGCGGCGGATCTGTTCCTTGCACAGGTTGCTGTGCTCGAAATACAGGGTCGTGCGTTCCTGCACGTCGGGCAGCGCCATGATCTCATCGATCGAATGGTTGCGGCAGGCCTCGATCAGATCCATCATCAGCTGGTAGTTCGAGATGCGGAAATCGCGGAATCGGCCCAGGCCCGTGCGCGCGTCCATCAGGAAGTTCAGCAGGTTCCAGCCGGCCGGATCGAGCACCTCCTCGCGCGAAAAGCGCGCGCTGTCGCCTTTATCGACCGCCGCCATCATGTCGAGCCAGGCGATCGGGAACGACTTCTCGCCGCCGTAGTAATCCCAGACCACGCGCGCAGCCGACGGTGCATCGGGCTGTATGACGTGGTTGGCGCGCACGCCGCTGTTGCGAATCGTCTCGGACAGGTGGTGATCGAACGCCAGATGGGCGCCGGCTACATACGGCAGGTTGGTCGTGATGTCGCGGTCCGTGATCGCGATTTTGCCGTCCTGCATGTCCTTCGGGTGGACGAACAGGATGTCGTCGATCAGGTTCAGGTGCTTGAGCAGGACTGCGCACACCAGGCCATCGAAGTCACTGCGGGTGACGAGGCGGAATTGAGTTGGAATGGCAGACATCGGCGTACCTTTCGTCGAAAATGAGGTGGGATCGTCTGCCATCATACCGCGCAATGTTTCCACTCGCTGAACTTTATAGTGATTTTCAGCAACCAATTAAGGAGCCCCCGCGCCGCTTCCTGCATTCCACGCCCCGGATCGTGCAGGCTGTCGCAAAGCACATGCCGGGCGTCGGACCCCAGGGTAAAGTTGCAACATTCCAACACCCCGGAGGCCGTGGCCTGCCATTCAAACAAGGCAAACCGGCACCGGGCGGCGCGGACGGGGTACACTCGCTGCGCCCACGAATCGAAGACAAGACCTGACATGCAAGCGCGCAGCTCCACCCACCATTATTTTTCCGGCGTCCTATCGTCGCTCTACCGCGCTTTCGATGCCGTCGCCACCTGGGTGACCCAGCTGTCGTGGTGGAAGTTCTTCCTGTTCGCGGCGCTGACCCTGATCGCCGGCGCCATCCTGCAGGAAGAACTGTTTTCGAATGGCGAAGTCGAGATCGCAGCTGCTGAGCGTGCCGCGCGCAAGGACGCGGTCAGCATCGTCATCGACGACAGCGGCATCCGATTCAACCCCCGCAACAAGCCCAAGCCCGGCAACCCGGACGGCCCTGCGGTCGTCTCCCCGCCCCTGCCCACGGTGCCGCCGAGCGTGCCGGCGACGACGCCCGACCTGGCCTTGCCGAAAGGCGCACAGCCAGGCAGCGACTCGGTCCACATCGAATTGCCGCCGCAAATCGCCGAAGAACTGTCGGTGGCGATCGAAGGAGCGGTGGATGATGCGGCCGAAGCGAAAGTGTCGCGTTATCACAAGCAGGCTTCGACCTGGTTCAACAGCTTCGTGTTGCTGCTGGTACTAGCCCTGTTCGGCATCAAGGCACTGATGGGGGGCAAGAAGCGCGCGGAGCAGCAAACCCGGAGCGCGAACGCCGCCGCGGAGCGCGAGTCGATGCAGCGTCAGCTGTCGGAAGCGAAGATGCAGATGATGCAGGCGCAGGTCGAGCCGCACTTCCTGTTCAATACGCTTGCCTCGGTCGAGCACCTGATCGAGACCAACCCGCCACGCGCCTCGGCCATGCAGCGCAGCCTGATCCAGTACCTGCGCGCGGTGCTGCCGCAGATGCGCGACAACAACCTGGTGACGAACCTCGGGCGCGAAGTCGACATGGTGACCGCATATTTAGACCTGCTCAAGATGCGCATGGAAGAGCGCCTGACGGTCGACATGCGCATCCCCGACGGCCTGCGCAGCGCGGCCTTCCCGCCGATGATGCTGCAGTCGATGGTCGAAAATGCGATCAAGCATGGTCTGGAATGCAAGCCCGAGGGCGGCACCCTGAAAATCGTGGCCGATGTCGCCGACCACAAACTGCGCGTCACCGTCACCGACGACGGCGTGGGCTTTGGCGTGGTGCCCAGCACCGGCACCGGACTCGGTTTGCCGACCATCCGCGAGCGCCTGCGCCTGCTGCACGGCGAGGCCGGCCAGCTGCACATCGCCGCCAACAGTCCGACCGGCGTGATCGCGATGGTAGAGGTGCCCTACCAGGTGTCGCGCTGAACAAAACACTGCCGAAGCATCGGCTATTTCCGGACTTGCCCCCAGGGCCGATTCGTTGAATAATTGTCACTTCTCTTTTCCGCCAGGACCCGCGCCATGCCGACCGCAATTATTGCCGATGACGAAAGATTGATGCGCGACCAGCTGCGCATGCGCCTGGAACAGGTCTGGCCGGAACTGGACATCGTGGGCGAGGCGAAAAATGGCGAGGAAGCGGTCGAACTGGTCGGCCAGTGCAAGCCGGATTTCACCTTTCTCGACATCCGCATGCCCGGCAAGACCGGTATCGAAGCGGCGCGCGAGATTGGCGAGCGCAGCCAGATCGTGTTCGTCACCGCCTACGACCAGTATGCGGTCGAGGCTTTTGAGCGCGGCGCCGTCGATTACGTGCTCAAACCCTCCGAGCCCGAGCGCCTGAAGGTGACGGTCGAACGCCTGAAAGCCCGCCTCGACAAGCCGGGCGTGGTGGTCAACGACAGCGTCACCGCGATGCTGTCGCAGCTCGCCGAAAAAATCGCGGCACCGAAACCGAAGCACCTGCAATGGATCCAGGCCAGCATCGGCCAGGACTTGCGCATGATTCCGGTCGAGGACATCCTGTTCTTCCGTTCCGACGAAAAATACACCTGCGTGCAGACCTCGACATTCGAAGCCCTGATCAGGAAGCCAGTGCGCGACCTGGCCGACGAGCTCGATCCGGCGCTGTTCTGGCAAATCCACCGCGCCACGCTGGTCAACGTCAACGCCATCGAAGGCGTCACGCGCGATATTCGCGGGCGTCACCTGGTGCTGGTCAAGGGGCGGCCGGAGAAGCTGGAAGTAAGCCGCAGTTTCTTGCATCTTTTCAAGCAGATGTAGCAATCGCTTGCACGCCGGCGTTCGTAACGCGACTGTTCCTGCTTGTGCCGGCTCAAGCATACCGCCCCCTGCCCGCCGTATCGTAGCGTTTGGTCCGCACACGCGGACGTTACCGCAGGCATATCCACATGAAACGACAGCGCAGTGCGCGCCCGCCCGGGCGTGGCCTGGCGATGTTCGCGCTCGGCTTCCTGGGCGGGCGCCTGCTGGCCCGGGTCGACGCCGACGGCGCGGCCGACGCGCCGGCCCATCACAGCAGGCGCATCGTCCACAACGCGGGCGAAGCGATCATCGCGGCCGACGAGAGCAGCCGCATCGTGCTGGCCAATCCGGCGGCGGCCGGCATGTTCGGCGTCACGGTGCAGCAAATGGAAGGCAGCCCGCTGGCGAGCTTTATCCGGGCACCGCACCTCGATGCCGCCGGGCCGCCAGAGTATTTCCAGGCCGATGGCCGCGCCGGACGCCGCGGTGGCGACTACGCCGGAACGGGCCTGCGCGCCGGGGGCGAACCGTTCGCCATCGAAGGCTCGATTGCCGACGCCCGGCAGGACGGCGGCACCGTCTACACCATCATCCTGCGCGACGTCTCCGAGCGCCAGCGCGTGCAGCGCAAGCTGGCGCGTTCGCACGACCAGCTGCGCCAGTTATCTTCCGCGCTGCAGACCATCCGCGAGGAAGAGCGCACCCACATCGCGCGCGAACTGCACGACGACCT
Source organism: Massilia sp. CMS3.1 (assembly GCF_051262535.1). Lineage (NCBI taxonomy): Bacteria > Pseudomonadati > Pseudomonadota > Betaproteobacteria > Burkholderiales > Oxalobacteraceae > Massilia > Massilia sp. CMS3.1. Next base: position 6,605 of record NZ_JBIMES010000018.1, read on the forward strand.
CGGCCAGCTGCTCGCCTCGCTGCGCATGGACCTGAGCTTGCTGACCGAAGCCTGCGGCGCCACGCCGAACGCACTGCGCCTGATCGGCGGCATGGACAGCAACCTGCTGACCGCGATCACCTCGCTGCGGCGCATCGCCACCAACCTGCGCCCGCGCGCCCTCGATGAAGGCGGCCTGTACTTTGCCCTGCAGGGCTTGCGCGACGATTTCGTCGAGCGCCACGGCATCGCCTGTCAACTACTGGCCGACGAAGCCGAGTTGCGTCTGGACGACAAGGCCAGTACGGCGATCTTCCGCATCATCCAGGAAGCCCTGACCAACATCGCGCGCCACGCGCAGGCCAGCCAGGTGACGATGAATCTGTACCGCATCAACGGTGAACTCCTGATCACGATCCGCGACGACGGCCGCGGCATCCCCGAGGAAGACCTGGAAAAGGCCGAATCGCTGGGCCTGGTGGGCATGCGCGAACGGGTCTGGGCGTTAAGGGGCGACATCAGCATCGGCGCCGACGAAGGGCCCGGCACCCGCATCGACATCGTGCTGCCGGTGACCAGCCATACGGTATAGCTGTTGTTGTTTTGCGGTGTCAGCCTGTCATCAACCGGACATATTGCGTCGATAAGATGCGCTGGACCTTGAGTTTGTTGCAATGCCAACTCAATCCTTCGCCCTACTTATTGGAGATCTCCATGCAATACAAAGCCCTGGCCGCCGCGCTGATCACGACCCTTCCGCTGTTCGCGCATGCGCAGACCAACGTCACCGTCTACGGCATCATGGACGCCGCCGTCGCCATCGAGGACACCGACGTACCAGGCGAAAAGCGCCGCACGGTCATCAACTCGGGCAACCAGTCGAGCAGCCGCCTGGGCTTTCGCGGTACCGAAGACTTGGGCAATGGCCTGAAAGCGATCTTCAACATCGAGGCCGGCGTCGCCATCGACACCGGCGCAGCCGACTCGAGCCTGTTCGGCCGCCGCTCGGTCGTCGGCCTGCAAGGCGGCTTCGGCCAGGTGACGGTCGGCCGCGAATACAGCCCGATCGCCTCGGTCGCCGCCGCGACCGACGTCCTCGGCCAGGGCTTCTACGGCAGCAACCTTTCCGCCTTCACCACCAACCGCCTGACGCGCCGCATCTCCAACTCGGTCAACTTCAAGAGCGCCCCGATGTCCGGCTTCAGCCTGCTGGCCGCCTACGGCGCCGGCGAGCGCACTGTCGATCCATCGGGCGACCTGATGGGCGTGGCGCTGGAATACGCGAATGGCCCGTTCTACGCGGGCGCCGGCTACCATCGCCTCGAGCGTCTGGCAACGGAAGACGACAAGGAAATGGCGTTCGGTGCCGGTGTCAAGCTGGGTGACTTCGACGTCAAGGCCAACTACCTAGCCGCCGACCAGGCCGGCGCGAACAACGAGTTCGAGCAGATCAACGTCGGCGCAGCCTACACGATGGGCGTGAACAAGTTCTTCGTGAACTTGCAGCGTAACGAGATCGAAAGCGGCGCGCGCGGTAATGCCTGGGCGGTGGCCTACTCGTACGCGTTGTCGAAGCGCACCAACCTGTACACCAGCTACGGCTCGATGCGCAACAACGAGCGCGGCGTCTTCGGCCTGAACTCGTCGTCGACGGCCGTGAACCCGACCACGACCGGCACCACCCCGGTCAACGTCGCAGGTGCCGATCCGACCGTGCTGTCACTGGGTGTGCGTCACGCGTTCTGACGATGTGAGTGTGTTGTCGTAACAGCCGGGACATGTGATACCACATGTCCCGGTTGCAGCCTTATTTCAAGCGGCAAGTCAAAATCCAGAAGAACTCGACCCGCTCGATCTTGATCTCCTTGCTCACATTCCCCAGCCGCTTCCTGAGCGCGCTGTCCGACTGATAGCTCTTGGGCAGCTCGAAACGTTCCCCCTCCGGGGTCGTGAGGATCTGGTACGTGGTTCCGTCCGCATCGGTGCGGGCGATGGTCTCGCTGAAGCCCTCCACGAACGAATCGTCCAGCAGCACCAGCAGCACGTCCTTGCCCAGGCGTTGTTTGAGCGTCGCCAGCAACTGCTCCTGCTCTTTCTTGTTCAAGTGCGACCACAGGAAACTGACCAGCACCGCCGAGAATTTACCGATGTCTTCCGGCAGGTCGAGCGCGTCCGCCACGCGAAAGCTCACTTTGCCCTCCGCCATCGGACGCTCGCGGGCGACGTCGACCAGTGAGGGGTTGATGTCGACCGCCAGCACCGACTGCGCCGATTCTGCCGCCACTTCGGTCCAGAAACCGGTGCCGCAGCCCAGTTCCAGCACCGTATGCCCGGCCAGCACGTTGCCGAGGTGGATGCTCATGTCGTCGATGTCGTCGTCCATGTCCGGCTCGAGGTACTTGTCCTCGAGCGCTTCGCCCAGCAGGGCATAATATTTCGTTACTTGTTGATTGTTCATGTTTTTCTCTGACAGCTCGTCGCTTTACAGCTCGTAGTTTTCGCCGCCGCGCATCGCGGCTTCGACCATCTTGCGCGTCAGGCTCGGGGCCAGCAGCTCGATGAAGGTATAAATATAACTGCGCAGGTAGGCGCCCTGCTTCACCGCCACCCGTGACACATTCATGCCGAACAAATGTCCGACCGCAATCGTGCGCAGGTTGCGGTCGCGCTCGGCATCGAAGGCCATGCCGGCGATGATGCCCACGCCCATGCCCAGCTCGACATACGTCTTGATGACGTCGGCGTCGATTGCTTCCAGCAGCACATCGGGTTTTAGTTCGCGCAGGGAAAACGCGTGGTCGATCTTGCTGCGGCCCGCAAACGCGGCGTCATAGGTAATCAAAGGATACCCTGCGATTTCTTCCAGCGACACCGCTTTCGAGCGCAGCAAATCGTGATCCGGCGGCACCACGACGACATGCTCCCACTGGTAGCACGGCAGCGTCACCAGCCCATCCATGGCCGCGATGGCTTCGGTGGCAATTGCCAGGTCGGCCTGGCCGCTCTTGACCATGTCGGCGATCTGCTTCGGGTTGCCTTGCAAAAGAGACAAGCGCACCTTCGGAAATTTGACCATGAACGCCTGCACCACCTTCGGCAGCATGTAGCGCGCCTGGGTGTGCGTGGTGGCAATCGTGAAACTGCCGCTGTCCTGGGCCGCGTATTCCTTGCCGATGCGTTTCAGGCTTTCGATTTCCTGCATGATCAACTCGACCGACTCGAGCACCAGCCGGCCCGGCTCGGTCAGCCCGCGGATACGCTTGCCGTGGCGAGTGAAGATGTCGACGCCGAGTTCTTCCTCGAGTTCGATGATGGCCTTCGACACCCCCGGCTGGGAGGTGAACAAGGCCTTCGCGGCGTCGGTCAGGTTGTAATTCTGGCGTACGGCTTCGCGCACGAAACGCAGTTGGTGAAGGTTCATTCCTGTTGTTCTTGATGGTGAAAACGCCAACCCGTATTTTATGCGATTGCTTATGCTCCTACCGTATATAAGCAAATAAATTGTCAGTCGTTTGGAATAAAGCTCGCCGGGCGTACCATTCAAGCTAGCCAAAGGGTACTGATACCCGCCCCATAGGAAATTTATGTATCGCTACGACCAGTACGACCATCTCATCGTCCGCGAGCGCATTGCGCAATACCGCGACCAGGTTGCGCGCCGCCTGAACGACGAACTGACCGAAGAAGAATTCGTCCCGCTGCGCCTGCAAAACGGGCTGTACATGCAGCGCCACGCCTACATGCTGCGCATCGCCGTGCCCTACGGCCTACTGTCCACGGCACAGATGCGCATGTTCGCCCACATCGCTCGCAAGTACGACCGCGGCTATGGCCACTTCACGACGCGCCAGAACATCCAGTTCAACTGGATTGAGCTCGAGCAAACGCCGGACATCCTGACGGATCTCGCGTCGGTCGAAATGCACGCGATCCAGACCTCGGGCAATTGCATCCGCAACATCACGACGGACGAATTCGCCGGCGTGGCAGCCGATGAAATCATGGATCCGCGTCCGTTCGCCGAAATCCTGCGCCAGTGGAGCACCTTCCACCCAGAATTCATCGCCCTGCCCCGCAAGTTCAAGGTGGCGATCAACGGCGCCGTGGAAGACCGCGCCGCCATCGCGATCCACGACATCGGCCTGACGCTGACCCATAACGAAGCGGGCGAAGCCGGCTTCAAGTTCATGGCGGGCGGCGGCATGGGCCGCACCCCGATCCTCGGCAGCGTGATCCGTGACTTCCTGCCGTGGCAGCACCTGCTGACCTACACCGAAGCCGTGATGCGCGTGTACAACTCGTACGGCCGCCGCGACAACAAGTACAAGGCCCGCATCAAGATCCTGCTCAAAGCGCTGGGCGTCGAGGAATTCTCGCGCCTGGTCGAAGAAGAGTGGCAAGACCTGAAGGATGGTCCGGAAACCCTCACGCGCGAAGAATACGACCGCGTCGCCGCCTACTTCGAGGCGCCGGCCTACGACACCCTGCCGGCTATCGACCCGCTGGCCGCGCATGCCGACAGCAAGCCGTTCGCCAACTGGCTGAGCCGTAACGTGAAACCGCACAAGGTGCCGGGCTATGCATCGGTCGTGCTGTCGCTCAAGAAAACCGGCGTGCCGCCGGGCGACGCGACCGCCGAGCAGATCGACTTCGTGGCCGATCTCGCCGACAAGTTCAGCTTCGGCGAACTGCGCGTGACGCACGAGCAGAACCTGGTGCTGGCGGACGTCAGGCAGTCCGACCTGTTCGAGGTCTGGACCCTGGCGAAATCGAAGGGTCTCGCCACGCCAAACATCGGCTTACTCACCGACATCATTGCCTGCCCGGGCGGCGATTTCTGCTCGCTGGCGAATGCGAAATCGATCCCGATCGCGGCGGCCATTGCCGAGCGTTTCGACAACCTCGACTTCCAGCACGACATCGGCGACATCGAACTGAACATCTCGGGCTGCATCAATGCCTGCGGCCACCACCACGTCGGTTCGATCGGCGTGCTGGGCGTCGACAAGGATGGCAGCGAGTGGTATCAGGTCTCGATCGGCGGCGCGCAAGGCAATGACTCGGCGATCGGCAAGATCATCGGCCCGTCGTTCTCGGCCGGCCAGATGCCGGAAGTGGTCGATCGCCTGCTGCAGGTCTATGTGAGCAACCGATTCGAAGGCGAGCGGTTCGTCGAGACCGCACAGCGCCTGGGCATCGCGCCATTCAAGGAACACGTGTATGCCACGCCGATATCAAAAGGCGCAATGGTAGGGGAAGACCATGCTTGAAGCACATAAAGAAATCATCAAGGGCCGCGAAGTCGCCGCTGACGACTGGAGCGTGCTGCGCCTGGCTGAAGGCGAGGCGGCCGAATCCGTGCTGGTCCCCGAAGGCAAGCTGATCGTTCCCTTGACCGTCTGGCTGGCGCAGAAAGACATGCTGTCGCAGCGCGCCGAACTTGGCGTCTGGATCGCCGCCGACGAGCGCTTCGAAGCCCTCAAAGGCGAGTCCGACCGCTTTGCCGTGATCGCCGTGGACTTCCCGAAGTTCAGCGATGGCCGCGGTTATTCGATCGCCTACAACGTGCGCAAACGCCTTGCCTACACCGGCGAACTGCGCGCCATCGGCGACGTGCTTCGCGATCAATTGTTCTCGATGTCGCGCGTAGGCTTTAACGCCTACGCCACGCGCCAGGACCGTTCGATCCACGAGGCACTGAAGGGCCTGACCGTATTTTCCGAAACCTACCAGGCCTCGGTCGACCAGCCGCTGCCGCTGTTCCGCCGCAAGGAACGCGACGTGCCGCTCGAGCACAGCGACGTCGGCGCTGGTATCTGAAGCACCGATTGGGAACCCTATGAGCGATCTCGCCCTCCGCATCGCCGACACGCAAGCCATCCTGGCGCGCATCGCCACCGAGTTTACGCCGGCCGTGTTCGCTTCCAGCCTGGCCGCCGAAGACATGGTGCTGACTGACCTGATCCTGCGCGCAAAGCAACCGATTGGAATCTTCTCGCTGGAAACGGGCCGCTTGCCGAAGGAAACCCTGGCCGTGCTGGATGCCGTGAAGGCGACCTACGGTGTCGAGATTGCGCTGTTCCGCCCGGACCCGCTCGCCGTGGAGCGCTACGTCACCCAAAACGGCCTGAACGCCTTCTACGACAGCGTCGAGATGCGGCGCGAGTGCTGCCGCATCCGCAAGGTCGAGCCGCTCGGGCATGCGCTGGCCGGCAAGCGCGCCTGGATCACCGGCCAGCGACGCTCCCAGTCGGCCACGCGTTCGGACCTGGCAGTCCAGGAAGACGATCCGGCGCACATGATGGACAAGTTCAATCCGCTGGCGGACTGGAGCGAAGCCGAGGTCTGGGAATACATACGCGCCAACAACGTTCCGTACAACGCCCTGCACGACCGCGGCTATCCGTCGATCGGCTGCGAACCCTGCACCCGCGCGGTCCAGCCCGGCGAGGACGTCCGCGCCGGACGCTGGTGGTGGGAAAACCCCGAGTCGAAGGAATGCGGCCTGCACGTGGTCGACGGCAAACTCATTCGCATCAAATCCGTGGCCGCCTGAGCCACAAAAGTACACAAGGCATCTCATGACGAACCTCTCTGACAACGCCGGCATCCTGGCCACCGTCAATGCGCGCCACCTCGACGCCCTCGAATCGGAAGCGATCCATATCCTGCGCGAAGTCGCGGCCGAATGCAGTAATCCCGCCCTGCTGTTCTCGGGCGGCAAGGACTCTGTCGTGCTGCTGCGCCTGGCCGAAAAGGCTTTCCGCCCCGGCAAATTCCCGTTCCCGCTGGTGCACATCGATACCGGCCACAATTTCGATGAAGTCATTACCTTCCGCGACGCCCGCGTGGCGCAACTGGGCGAACGCCTGATCGTCGGTTCGGTCGAGGACTCGATCAAGAAAGGCACCGTGCGCCTGCGGCACCCGGCGACGGACTCGCGCAACGCGGCGCAGGCCGTGACGCTGCTGGAAACGATCGCCGAACACGGTTTCGACGCCTGCATCGGCGGTGCGCGGCGCGACGAAGAAAAGGCACGCGCCAAGGAACGCATCTTTTCCTTCCGCGACGAATTTGGCCAGTGGGATCCGAAAGCCCAGCGTCCGGAATTGTGGGACCTGTATAACACCCGCGTCCATCCGGGCGAGAACATGCGCGTGTTCCCGATCTCGAACTGGACCGAACTCGATGTGTGGCAGTACATCGCCCGCGAAAAACTGGAACTGCCGACGATTTATTTTGCGCACGAACGCCAGGTCATTGCGCGCAATGGCCTGCTGGTGCCGCTGACCCCACTGACACCGGCGAAAGAAGGCGAAACGGTGGAGACGCAAATCGTGCGCTTCCGGACTGTCGGCGACATCAGCTGCACCTGCCCGGTCTCGTCCGATGCAAGTACCGTCGAATCGATCATCGCCGAAACGGCCGTGACGCAAGTGACCGAACGCGGCGCCACCCGGATGGACGACCAGACCTCCGAAGCCTCGATGGAAAAACGCAAGAAGCAAGGATATTTCTGATGAACGCCATGACGCAGAACCTCACTCAACACAGCCTGCTGCGCTTCATCACCGCCGGCTCCGTCGACGACGGCAAGAGCACCCTGATCGGCCGCCTGCTGTTCGACAGCAAGGGCATCTTCGCGGACCAGCTGGCGGCGGTATCGCGCTCGAAGCACAAGCGCACCGTGGGCGACACGATCGACCTGTCGCTGCTGACCGACGGCCTGGAAGCCGAGCGCGAACAGGGCATCACGATCGACGTGGCGTATCGCTATTTTGCGACCCCGAAGCGCAAGTTCATCATCGCCGATACCCCGGGCCACGAGCAGTACACCCGCAACATGGTGACCGGCGCCTCCACCGCCGACGCCGTGATCATCCTGGTCGACGTCTCGAAGGTGAAACTGCGCGAAGACGGCGGCGTGGATTTGCTGATTCAGACCAAGCGCCATTCGACGATTGCCCACTTGCTCCAGATCGAGCACGTGATTGTGGCCGTCAACAAGATGGACCTGATCGGCTACGACCAGGCGATCTACGACCGCATCGTCGCTGCCTACGCCGAGTTTGCCGCCTCGCTGGGACTGAAGGACGTCACCGCGATCCCGCTGTCGGCCCTCGCCGGCGACAACGTGGTGGACCGCTCCGCGAAGATGGACTGGTACACGGGGCCGACCCTGATCGAGCTGCTCGAGTCGCTCTCGGTCTACGACGAAGCGCACGACGCGCCCTTCCGTTTCCCGGTACAGCTGGTCGCCCGCCACAACGGTCACGAAGCGAACGACTTCCGCGGCTACATGGGCCGCATCGAGTCCGGCAAGGTATCGGTCGGCGACAAGCTGGTGGTGCAACCATCCGGCCAGGGCGCGACCGTGAAAGAGATCGTCACCTTCGACGGTTCGCTCCAGACTGCCAGCGCCGGCCAATCGGTGACGCTGCTGCTCGAGGAATACCTGGACATTTCGCGTGGCGATACGCTGGCCGGCGCGGATGCCCCGGCGACGCTGCTCAAGCAAGTCGTGGCCGATGTCTGCTGGATGTCGGACGAGCCGCTCGACGTGCGCCGCAAGTACTGGATCAAGCATGGCACGCGCCAGACGGCGGCTAAAATCACGAAAGTCGACACCCTGCTGGACATCAACACCCAGCAACGCCATCCAGCCGAAGGCCTGAAGCTGAACGACATCGCGCGCATCAGTCTCAACGTGCAGCAGCCGCTGGCGGCCGATGCGTATTCCGACATCCGCGCCACCGGCGCCTTCATCCTGATCGATGAAGTCACGCACCAGACCGTTGCCGCGGGTATGATTCGCTTCGAGGAATAATACAGGAGCGGCGCATGGCCTTGCTAGAAGACGATTTTCCGGCGCGCTCCGGGAGAGAGGCCGGCAAGGTCTGGCTGGTGGGCGCCGGCCCCGGCGCCGCCGACCTGATCACCCTGCGCGGCGCGCGCTTGCTGGGGCTTGCCGATGTCGTGCTCTACGACGCGCTGGTGACCGCCGATATGCTGGAACTGTGCGCGCGTGCCGAACTGATCTCGGTCGGCAAACGCTCGGGCCAGCGCTCCACGGCCCAGGATGCGATCAACGCCTTGCTGGTCGAATGCGCATTCAAATTCCGCACCGTGGTGCGCCTGAAAGGCGGCGACCCGATGCTGTTCGGGCGTGCCGACGAGGAGTTGCGCGCACTGGAAGCGCAAGGTATCGAGGTCGAGGTCGTTCCCGGCATTACGACCGCGGTGGCCGCCGCGGCTGCAACGAAACAACCTTTGACCAAACGCGGCGTTGCACGCAGCGTCGCGTTTTTCACCTCCAGCACCGGCCCGGAGCAGCCGGAGCACCCAGCCCTGCCGCATACCGACACGCTGGTCCAGTACATGGGCGGGCGCGAGGCCGCCGCGACCGCAGAACGCCTGCTAACACAGGGGCGGCCTGCCGATACGCCGGTGGTAGTGGTGGAAAACTGCAGCAGGCCGGATGAACGCATCGAACGACTGGTGCTATCCGATCTCGCCCATGGACTCGGGGCAGCGCATGGGCCGGTACTGGTGATGATCGGAGAAGCGCTGCGCCTGCGCGAGCATCAGGCGCTCCTTCCTGTGACGGGGCCGCGAAACGGCTGATTGTTCAGGCTGGACAATGGCCGCGGGCGGCGTCGTATTCCTCGATTTGCCCCAACAGCTGGTCGGCCGCAGCATAGGTGTCGGCATTGATCCGGTTCAGGCGCGCAATCGCCGCCTCCAGGCGGGCGCCGGCGCGGCCCGCGCACTCGCGGCTGTGCCAGCGTGCGAGATCGCGCCGCATGCCTGTCAACTCTTCCTTCAATTCTCCCAGCATGCGGCGCAGGCTGCGGTCAGCGTCGACCAGGCCTGGAATGCTGCCGCTGTGCAGGCGCGTCGACAAGCTCGTGATTTTGATGCCGAGCCTGGCGACCCGACGCGCCGTGGCGTCGATATGGCGCGCACAGCGCGTCTGCGCGAACAGGCCGCTTGGCAAGCGCACGCCCTCCCATGATGCAGCCTCGCCCGCGCGTTGGCGCAGGAGGACGGCGAGAATTCGCTTGAACAGGGATGGAAGCATGAAAGCGCGTGATGTAAAGTTGGCGGGCCAGTCGGAATCGCCCGAGCAGTGTCGGTGCATTCATAGAGACTGTCAAACAGGCGCAGGGCAAAAAGGCCATGACGCGGAACAAGCCTTTCGCAGTTCGCACCAAAGCTTGCCGGGACAGTAATGGAATCGGGGCACAGGCGCTTTCCGGGCGGTCGCCGACGCGAAGACGCGGACTCGGGTAAGCTCCTCGTTCAGGAACGACAAGGCGCGCTTGCCGTATGCGGCAGCGGCCTATTTCACAACGAGCGAGGAGAAATCGATGACTGAACAATCGAACTACGTGCCGGCCAAAGTCTGGACACCGCCGGCCTCACCCGGCGGCATGTTCGCCAATATCAACCGGCCGGTTGCCGGCCCTACCCACGAGGCGGAGCTACCCGTCGGCAAGCACCCGCTGCAGCTGTATTCGCTGGCCACGCCGAATGGCGTGAAGGTCACGATCATGCTGGAAGAGCTGCTGGCGGCGGGCCACACGGGCGCCGAGTACGATGCCTGGCTGGTACGCATCAACGAAGGGGCGCAGTTCTCGAGCGGCTTCGTGGAAGTGAATCCGAATTCGAAGATCCCGGCTTTGCTGGACCGCAGCGCAGGTAGTGAAACGGCGCCGGTGCGTGTCTTCGAATCCGGCTCGATCCTGCTGTACCTGGCCGAGAAGTTCGGCGCCTTCCTCCCGGCAGGCATTCCCGCGCGCACCGAGACGCTGAACTGGCTGTTCTGGCAGATGGGTTCGGGGCCTTTGCTGGGCGGCGGCTTCGGCCATTTCTATGCCTATGCGCCGGAAAAGCTGGAATACCCGATCGACCGCTACGCGATGGAAGTCAAGCGCCAGCTCGACGTGCTGGAGCGCCAGCTGTCCGAACACCGTTATATTGCCGGCGACGAGTACACCATCGCCGACATGGCGATCTGGCCCTGGTATGGCGGGATGGTGCAAGGCGAATTGTACGAGGCGGGCGAGTTCCTGTCAGTGCACGAATACAAGCACGTACGACGCTGGGCCGACGAGATCGGCGCCCGTCCGGCGGTCATTCGCGGCCGCAAGGTGAACCGCGTGCGCGGCAAGCCGGAAGAGCAGGTGCCGGAGCGGCACGATGCGTCGGATCTGGATTGAAGCAGTAATGACTGGATGTTCGCAGGGTGGAGTCAGGAGCGGTTCGCCACCCGCTCCACCCTACGAAATCGACCGGACACAATAGTCCGTCATTGCCGCCAGCACTCCGGGGTCTTCTCCGACCGCGCCCACCACCGTCAGGCGCAAGGCAGGATGCGCAACGCGTAAACCCTCGGCCAGCAGCGGCAGGTCGCGCAGCAAATGCCCGCCCTGCCCCAGGAACACCGGCACGATGGTGACCTCATCGACGCCACCGGCCACCAGCTGTGCCACCGTCTCCGGCAAGCGCGGCTCCATCAATTCCAGGAAGGCGAGCCGCACCGTGCAATCGGGCAGCCGCGCCGCCGACAAATCACGCAGGCGTTCGAAGGGCGCCGCCCAGGACGCGGCACGCGCCCCATGTGCAAACAAGACCAGTGCGCTTTTCATCAGTGCCTTTCTACCCAGCGCAGCGCGCCGATTGCCAATAACAGGAATAACAGACTCGGCGCGACCGCCGTCAGGAAGGCCGGCCAGGTCGAGAGCATGCCCAGGTGCGAGAACAGCGAATTGATCAGGATGAAGCCCACACCGATCATGATGCCGATGAAGATCTTCAGGCTCACGCCGCCGCTTCTCGTATGCAGGTAGGCGAACGGCAAAGCCAGCGCCATCAGCACGAAAATCGCCAACGGGTCGATGATCTTTTTCCAGAACGCGATCCGGAAGCGCTCGCTCTCCTGGCGGTTCTCGACCAGATGGCGCGAATACACCGCCAGTTCGTTGGCCGACATGCGCTCCGGATCGCGGCGCGAGACCTGCAGGATCTTGGGCGTGATTTCCGACACCAGGTCCAGGGTCGCCACCTTGCGCGTAGCTACCGCACTGGTCTCCTGGCCATAGGTGCTCTGGATGCTCTGGCCCTGCGGCACCGGCGCGCCCGGGTCGGGCAGCGCGCGGGTGTTGGTGAACTGGGTCTCGCTGACGTCCTTCAGGCGCCAGGTGCCGTTGCCGCTGAAGGTGGCGCTGGCGGCCGTGATCAGGGCGCGCATGCGCATCGCGTTGTCGAACTCGTAGAGGCGCACGTCGATCAGCTGGCCGTCCGGGCGGATCTGGCGCGCGTTGAAGAAGCGCGACCCGATCACCGGCCCACGCGTACCGTTGGCGCCTTCGGCATGCACATTATCCTTGGTCCACATCCCCGAACGGAATTCCGAAGCGAGCGTGGAGCCCTTGGCCGCCGTGCGGACTTTCTCCGCCAGCGGCGCGGTGCGCGGCGTGATCAGTTCGCCGAAGATGAAGGTCACCACGACGAACACGATACCGATCTTGAACAACATCCAGCCGGCCAGGCGCGTCGACATCGAGGACGCGCGCATGATCGTGAATTCCGAGCTTTGGGCGAATTGCGACAAGGCGTAGATGGTGCCGATCAGCGCCGCCATCGGCATCACTTCATACACGTGCCCGGGCAGCATCAGCGCCACGTACAACAGGGCGTGCTGGAACGTGTAAGCCCCCTTGCCGACCGAAGGCAGCTCGGAGGTCAGGTCCATGAAGGAGATCAGGCCGAGCAAGGCAACGAGCACGAAGACGACCGCCTGCATGATGTTGACCGCGAAATAGCGTTGCAGGACTTTCATCGGGGCTCCACCTGGGCCGTGGCAGGCGCGTTCTTCAACAGGCGCTTGCGCTTCCAGGCACTGATCAACACCAGCGGGTGGTAATGATGGTTCACATTCAGGCGCCATGCGAACAAGGCGACGACGATCAATGCCACGACCAGGTGCAGGGGCCACCAGGCCAGCGCGAAATCGATCTTCTCGCGCTTGACGCTGGCTTCGAGCATCTTCACCAAGTTGTTATAGGTGAAGAAAATCAGAAGGGCCAGGATCAGGTTGGCAGAGCTGCCGGCGCGCGGGTTCACGAAGCCCAGCGGAATGGCGAGCAGGATCAGCAGGAAACAGACGATCGGCGCCGAGATGCGCGAGAGCAGTTCCGAGCGCGTGTACTTGCTGTTGACGGCGATCAGCGCCGGGGTCGACAAGGCGTCGAGCGGCACATCGGCGCCGAGCACCGGCATCCTGGTCGCCACCCGCATGCTGTAGCGCTCGAACTCCATCGACTGGAAATCGGCCTGGCCCGGCACGCCCTGGTAGCGGCGGCCGTTCTTCAGCACCAGGTACTGGCCGCCCTTGCCATCGGCTTCGATCACACCTTCGCGCGCAACGACAACCGAGCTGCCCTCGCCCTGGGTGCTGCTGACGAACACGTTCTTGACCACGGTCGAACCGTTGGTGCTGCCTTCGACAAAGAAGACGCGGTCGCTCGACGAGGACTCGCGGAACTGGCCCGGCGCCACCCGCTTGAGGTCTTCGCGCTTCTCGAAGCGCTGGATGAATTCGGCGCTTTTCATCTTGGCCCAGGGGGCCACCACCAGCGACAGCGCGCCCACCAGCAGCACCAGCGGCACGCCGAAAAACAGCACCGGACGGATCCAGGCCAGCAGCGACTGGCCGGAGGCGAACCAGACCACCATTTCGGAATCGCGGTAGCTGCGCGTGATGGCAACCAGTACCGAAATAAAGCTGGTGAGGATCAGGACAGTTGGCAGATAATTCAGTGACTGAAACGCAATCAATGCGACGACGTCGCCTGATGCGACTTTCCCGCCCGCAGCCCTGCCGAGGATGGCAATCAGGGTCCAGGTGATGCACACCGTGAACAATACCGTGAAGGTCGCACCGGCTGCGCTGGCCAGTTCACGATGCAAGGCGCGTTGAAAAATCATTCGATAGTTATAATTGCAGGTTGAGCTGTGGCCACATACGCGCACAAAACGAAACGGAGAATCAAATGGACTTTAGCATAAAAGCATTCGACACAAAAAACACCCTGACCGCGGCCAAGACGGGCTGCGTGGCAGTGGCGGTATTCGAAAACAAAAAACTGTCGCAGGCTGCCGAAGCCCTCGATCAAACGGGTGAAATCACTGCGGCATTGAAGTCGGGCGATATCACCGGCAAGGCCGGTTCGACCCTGCTGCTGCGCGGCGTGGCCGGTATGGCCGCACAGCGCGTGCTGCTGGTCGGGATGGGCGCCGACGAGGCGGTGGGCGAAAAGAACTTCATGACCGCAGTCGGCGCGACGCTCAAAGCCTTCGCGTCGCTGGGCGCGGCAGACGCCATTATCGCATTTCCAATGACGGAAGTGAAAGAGCGCGATCCGAACTGGGCGACGCGTGCGATCGTCATCGCCGCCACCGAAAGCGAATTTCGCACCGATGCGCAAAAAAGCAAGAAGGATCCGGCCCTCACCGGCGTGCGCAAGATCACCCTCGCCCTGCCGCTGGCCGATGGCGCCGCCAAGGCCACGCTGGCGCAATCGATCGCGATTGCCAACGGCATGAACCTGACCCGCGAACTGGGCAACCTGTCGCCGAACATCTGCACCCCGACGTATCTCGCGAGCGTCGCCCGCAAACTGGCCGATGACCATGGCTTCGACGTCGAAGTCCTCGAACGCAAGCAACTCGAAGCGCTCAAAATGGGTTCCTTCCTGGCCGTCGCCCGGGGCAGCGAGGAAGCGCCGAAATTCATCGTCCTGAAACACATGGGCGGCAACAAGAAGGATGCGCCGACCGTCCTGGTCGGCAAAGGCATCACCTTCGACTCGGGCGGCATCTCGATCAAGCCGGGTCCCGGCATGGACGAAATGAAATACGACATGTGCGGCGCCGGCGCGGTGCTGGGCACCTTCCGCGCGATCGGCGAGATGGGCCTGAAGCTCAACGTCATCGGCATCATCGCCACCTGCGAAAACATGCCGTCGGGCCGCGCCACCAAGCCAGGCGACATCGTCACCGCGATGAACGGTCTCACCATCGAAATTCTGAATACCGATGCCGAAGGCCGCCTGATCTTGTGCGACGCCCTGACCTATGCCGAGCGCTTCAAGCCGGCCGCCGTGGTCGACATCGCCACGCTGACCGGTGCCTGCATCGTATCGTTGGGCCACCATAACAGCGGCCTGTTCACGCGCCACGACGCCGCCCACGACGCGCTGGCCGACGAACTGCTGGAAGCGGGCAAGGAAACCGGCGACGGCGCCTGGCGCCTGCCGATCGGCGAGATCTACAACGATCAGCTCAAGTCGAACTTCGCGGACCTGGCCAACATCGGCTCCCCGGGCGGCGCCTCGATCACCGCGGCCTGCTTCCTCGAAAACTTCACCCGCAACTACACCTGGGCCCACCTCGACATCGCCGGCACCGCCTGGAAGAGCGGCGCGGCCAAGGGCGCGACCGGGCGTCCGGTCCCGCTGCTGACGGCGTTCCTGATGAACCGGGTTTGAAACGGTAATTTGAAATAGAAAACGGGCCGCTTCACAAGCGGCCCGTTTTTTTAGTTCTTTAGTTCATTCCCCGCTAGGACACCGGCGCAAAGCGCGGCACCAGCAGCCCCTCGACCTCGATCAGTTCGAAGAACACCGCCTTCGGCCGCGCCCAGATCGAGCCGTCATGGGCGCGGTAGATGATCATGGGCGTGAGGTCGGACTCGAGCGTGGCCTCGCAGACCAGCTCGTATAAACCGCCCTTGTAGTGCCGGTATTGCATCAAGCCTGCTCGGCCGTGGCCTTCTGCTTCTTCTTCAGGCCCTGGATGACCTTCAGCACACCCTCGATGCCGGCGCCTTCATCCATGTCGCTGAACGCGTCGAGCACTTCATTGAGTACGCGGTTGCGTACGGCTGCCTCGTCCGGCTGGACTGCCTTGGCGGCGGCTTCCGCACCGGCGAACTTCGACGGCGTATCACTGGCCGCGTTGGCGCCATGCGCCAGTGCTGCCTGCCAGATCACCCAGCGGCGCTGGGTTTCATAAACGAGGTATTCCTCGGGCTTGTCTTCACGGCGACGGACGATGTGGCCATCGCGCTGAGCCCATGCTTCAAATGCACTGCGCATCTCTGTCCTTTTCATATGGGTACGGATACTCGCTATCGAGATAGCAATATTTCACCATAGTACCATTTCACTACCAAAGCCTTCCACGATTGAATCTCAATCGTGCGCTACCGTGGGCGCAGACGGCAACTGCCGTCCAGTCACGATACTACAACGCGCGTTATGCAAAAACAACTGAATATTCCATGTGAGTAATAATAAGGCAATGTGACGCCATATTCGCAGTCGCTACATCAGGCTGACGCTTCATATTACCCGTGCGCGACGACAATATATTTTAAACCACAAACTTGTCGCCGGAGCACTGCGCTTGTAATTTAAGCAAACAAAATACAAGGCTGTCGTAAATTCGCAGCAAGACGGGAATTTGCAGGAATTGCTACAAAGGTTGATACTGCGCGCAGTCGCGGCGGGAGGTCCGCCGCGTTTCATTTACCAAGCCGACATGAAAATAGCCACCTGGAACGTCAATTCGCTGAAAGTACGCCTGCCCCACCTGTTGCGCTGGCTGGAGACCAACCCGATTGACGTGCTCTGCCTTCAAGAGACCAAGCTCACCGACGATAAGTTCCCGCTTGCGGAAATTAATGCCGCAGGTTATCAGGTCACCTACACCGGCCAGAAGACCTATAACGGCGTCGCCATCCTGTCCCGGTTTCCGATCCAGGATGTCGTCAAGAACAACCCGCGTTTCGACGACGCCCAGCAGCGCATTATCGCCGCCACCATCGAGGGAGTGCGTGTCGTTTGCGCGTATGTGCCGAATGGCCAGGCGGTCGATTCCGACAAATACGTGTATAAACTTGCCTGGCTCAAGGCCCTGCACGCATGGCTGGGTGATGAAATGCGCGCCCATCCCCAGCTGGCCCTGCTGGGCGACTACAACATCGCCCCCGAAGACCGCGACGTGCACGATCCGGCCGAATGGGAAGGCAAGATCCACTGTTCGGAGCGCGAACGCGCGGCCATGACGGCGCTGGTCGACCTGGGCCTGGTCGATTCGTTCCGCATGTTCGAGCAGCCTCTGAAGCAGTACAGCTGGTGGGATTACCGGATGCTGGGATTTCGCCGCAACCGCGGCCTGCGCATCGACCACATCCTGCTCTCGCCCGAGCTGGCGAAGCGCTGCACGGCCTGCGCCATCGACCGCGAGCCGCGCAAGTGGGAGCAGCCGTCGGATCACACGCCCGTCATCGCAACGATCGGTTAGTCAGACGCAAGTGGGCGGGGCCAGGTAAGCGACAGCCTGGTCCGCGACCAGCAGCGCCTGCGCCGCCTCGGCGTCCAACGCGCGCGCGAACAGCCAGCCCTGCACGTACTGGCAGCCATAATCGCGCAGCAGCGCGAGCTGCTCCTCGGTTTCGACACCTTCGGCCACGACCTGCAGCTGCAGGCTGTTCGCCAGCGCCATCACGGCCGCGACGATCGCCCTGTCTTCGCTGCTCGCTTCGAGTTCGCGAATGAAAGCGCGATCGATCTTGATCTTCCGGACCGGGAAGCGTTTCAGATATGCCAGGCTCGAATAACCGGTGCCGAAGTCGTCGATCGACAAGCGCATGCCCATGCGGTTGATCTGGTCGAGGATCTCGAGCGTCTGCTCGCCGTGCTGCATCAGCGCGGTCTCGGTAATTTCAAACTCCACCAGCGCCGGATCGATCCCCGTCTCGTCGACGATGCGCCTGATCGAGGCCACCAGTGCGCGGTGCATGAACTGGCGCGCCGACAGGTTGATCGCCAGGGGCACCGGCGCCAGGCCGGCGCGCTGCCAGGCCATGCTCTGCTCGCAGGCGCGCCGGATCACCCATTCGCCGACCGGCACGATCATCCCGTTTTCTTCCAGTGTCGGGATGAAGTCGTCCGGCAGCACCAGGGCGTGCCCGGGACGGCGCCAGCGCAGCAGCACTTCCATTGCATGCACGCGCTTGCTCGCCATGTCAATGATCGGCTGGTAGAAGGGCTCGAACTCGCCGTTGGCCAGCGCCTGGCGCAGGTTCGATTCGAGCGCGAAGTGGCGCTGCGCTGCGCCGTTCATGCGCTCGGTGAAGAACTGGTAGTTGTTGCGCCCCGCCGCCTTGGCCTGGTACATCGCCGCGTCGGCATGGCGCATCAGCAAGTCGACGTCGGCGCCATCGATCGGATAGACGCAGATGCCGATCGAGGGCGAGATGTGCAGGCTGTGGCCTTCGAAACGCACAGGGTGCCCCAGCACCTCGATGATCTTGTCGCCGATCGCGCTGCATTCCTCCTGCGTCCCCATCCCCGGCATCAGCACCACGAATTCGTCGCCGCCCAGGCGCGCCACGGTGTCGCTCGCGCGCACGGCGTGGCACAGGCGGCTCGCGACTTCCTTCAGCAGGAAGTCGCCGGTCGCGTGACCGAGCGAATCGTTGATGGTCTTGAAGCGGTCCAGGTCGAGGAACATCACGGCCAGGCGGGTGCCGGCGCGCTGCGCGGCAAAAATGGCGCGCTCCAGGCGGTCGGCCAGCAGCGCACGGTTCGGCAGGCCCGTCAGGCTGTCGTGATAGGCCATGTGGTGCACGCGCGCCTCGGCCTGGCGCCGCTCGACAATCTCTTCCTGCAGCAGCGCATTCGCGCCGGCCAGTTCGGCGGTGCGCGCGGCCACGCGCACTTCGAGTTCGTCGCGCGTGCGGCGCACGGCGTCCGTCGCCTCGTGCTGCGCCGTGACGTCGTCGACCAGCCACAGGCTGCGTCCACCGGGATCGTTCAGGTCGAACGGACGCCCCGACAGGCGGCCCCAGAAGGTGGCGCCGCCGCGCCTGGCCAGCAGCCGCTCGCTCACGCTTACCCGGCCGGCGGCGAAGTCGCGCGCCGTGTCGGCGCGCGCCGCCAGCCAGCTGTCGGCATCGGGATAGAGCGACCGTACCGACAGGCCCGTCATGCTGCCCGGCGCGCGGCCGAACAGTTCTTCCATCTTGCGGTTGCAGTGCAGCGTCTGGCCATTCTCGACGACGGCGATGCCCAGCACCGCGGTGTCGAAGATGGCCTGGTTTTCCTGCAGCGCCTCGCGCAGTTGCTGTTCGTCGCGGCGCTGGCGCGTGCGGTCTTCGGCGATCCAGACGAAACCGTGCGACAGGTCGTCCGGATTGACCGGGTAACCGATGACCTTGCCCCAGATCGGCGTGCCGTCCTTCTTGATCAGTTGCGCTTCGGCCTGGTAGGTACGGCCCTCGGCGAACAGCGCATAGGCCGGGCCGGCGATGCGCTCGAATGCGGCCGGATTTGGGTGCAGGCGCTGCACCGGCAAGTCCTCGCACTCCCCCGGGCCGTAGCCGAACATCTCGAGGAAGCCGGCGTTGCAGCGCCGAACCTGCTGTTCGCGCGTAAACATGATCGCCAGCGAAGCGTTGTTCATCAGCGCCTGCAATTCGCGCCGGGCCTGGCGCGTTTCGCTCACATCTTCGATGATCCAGATGGTGCCGGCTTCGCGCCGCCCCGGCACCACGGCGCTGGCGCGCACGCGTGCCCAAAACAGCGAACCGTCGCGGCGCCGGAATTGGCAATCGCTCTTTTCATAGATCGTGCCCTGCGCCAGCGCGGCGAAGGCCTCGTCGCGGAACGCGTGATAAGCCTCGCTGGAGGCGAACATCTCGCCGGGGTCGCGGTCGGCCAGTTCCAGGGCGCTGTAGCCGATCATCTGCGACAGGCGCGGGTTGCATTCCTGGAGCAGTCCCGGCTTGGTGAAGACGATGCCGACCGGCGCATGGTTGACGATGGCCTTCTGCTCGCGCATGGTGGTGCGCAGCGCCGTCTGGCTGCACTCCCAGACGCTGAGGTCGGTGAATACGAAGGTCGCGCCGGGAGCGCCGTAACCGGCCGGCAGGGGCTTCGAGCGCACCTCGACGGCAAGTTCCTCGCCGCCCACGGTCAGCGCGGTGCGCCAGCGCCGTTCGCCGTCCAGGGACGCAGCCAGTTCGGCGGCGGCAAGCAGCGCCGCCTCGCCGCGAAACAGATCGAGCAGTGTCCGTCCCTCGGGCGACTCGCCGCCAAGAACCGCCATCTCGGCATTGGCCGCGACGACGATGCCCGACGCGTCGCAGGCGCAGGCCGGCGCCGCGATCAGGCGCAGTGCCTCTGCCACGCATGCGGGTTTGCTCGACATTCTGTCCATGACTGGAAATCCCCTTCACTGCTGCCTCGGGACGGGCCGCTATATGTTGCACGGATGATAAACCAGGGCGTCGGGAATCTCTACAACGTCTTTACAAAAAAGCCCGGCGGCTGCATGTGGCAGCGGCCGGGCCGATACGAGGCAGGGCGATCAGGATGCGTCGCCAGGAACCCGGACCCACCCTTCCATCAGCACGCGTGCGCTGCGGCTCATGACCGCTTTCGTCACGCTCCACTCGCCACCCACCTGCACCGCTTGGGCGCCGACGCGCAGGGTGCCCGACGGGTGGCCGAAGCGCACCGCGTCAAGCTTGCCGCCGCCGGCCGCGATATTGACCAGCGTGCCCGGCACGGCTGCAGCGGTGCCGATGGCGACGGCCGCCGTGCCCATCATCGCATGGTGCAGTTTGCCCATCGAAAGCGCGCGCACGACCAGGTCGATGTCCTGTGAAGCCACCTGCTTGCCGCTCGATGAGGTGTAGTCGAGCGCACGCGCGACAAAGGCCACTTTCGGCGTGTGCTGGCGGCTCGCCGCTTCGCCGGTATCGGCCATCAGGCCCATGCGCACCGCACCGTGTGCGCGGATGGTCTCGAACATGGCCAGCGCGCGCACGTCGCCGTTGATCGCGTCCTGCAGCTCGGCACCGGTATAGCCGACGTCTTCGGCATTGACGAAAATGGTGGGGATGCCGGCGTTGATCATCGTCGCCTTCAACGTGCCGAGGCCCGGGACATCGAGGTCGTCGATCAGGTTCCCGGTCGGGAACATCGAACCGCCGCCGCCCTCTTCCTCGGCTGCCGGATCCAGGAACTCGAGCTGCACTTCGGCCGCCGGAAAGGTCACGCCGTCGAGCTCGAAGTCGCCGGTTTCCTGGACTTCGCCGTTTGTCACCGGGACGTGGGCGATGATGGTCTTGTTGATGTTGGCCTGCCAGATGCGCACCGTCGCCATGCCGTCCTGCGGGATGCGTTCGCGCGCCATCAGGCCGCTTGAAATGGCGAACGAGCCGACCGCCGAGGACAGGTTGCCGCAGTTGCCGCTCCAGTCCACGAAAGGCTTGTCGATCGAGACCTGGCCGAACAGGTAATCGACGTCGTGGTCCGGGCGCGTGCTGGTCGAGACGATGACCGTCTTGCTGGTGCTCGAGGTCGCGCCGCCCATGCCGTCGATCTGCTTGGCATAGGGGTCGGGGCTGCCGATCACGCGCAGCAGGAACTTGTCGCGCGCCGGGCCGGGGGCTTGGGCCGGCGCGGGGAGGTCTTGCAGGCGGAAGAAGACGCCTTTGCTGGTGCCGCCTCGCATGTAGGTGGCGGGGATTTTGATTTGGGCTTGGTGTGGCATGTGAATGGGTTCCAATGTGTTATGCCGCGACCTTCGACGACGCCAGGAAGTCCTGCGCGAAGCGCTGCAGCACGCCGCCGGCTTCATAGATCGACACCTCTTCGGCCGTATCGAGGCGGCAGACGACCGGTACCTCGATGCGCTGCCCGTCGCGCCGGTTGATCACCAGGATCAAGGTGGCGCGCGGCGTGCGTTCGCCGATGACGTCATAGGTCTCGGTGCCGTCGAGCTCCAGGCTCAAGCGGTTCACGCCCGGCATGAACTCCAGCGGCAGCACGCCCATGCCGACCAGGTTGGTGCGGTGGATGCGCTCGAAGCCTTCGGCGGCGATCGCTTCCACGCCCGCCAGGCGCACGCCCTTGGCCGCCCAGTCGCGCGAGGAGCCCTGGCCGTAGTCGGCGCCGGCGATCACGATCAGCGGCTGCTTGCGCTGCATGTAGGTTTCGATCGCTTCCCACATGCGCGTGATTCTCCCTTCCGGCTCGATGCGCGCCAGCGAACCCGCGCGCACGGTGCCGTCAAGATTGCGCACCATCTCGTTCTTCAGGGTCGGGTTCGCAAACGTTGCGCGCTGCGCCGTCAGGTGGTCGCCGCGGTGCGTGGCATACGAGTTGAAGTCCTCTTCCGGCAAGCCCATTTTGAACAGGTATTCGCCGGCGGCGGAGTCGAGCATGATGGCATTCGACGGCGACAGGTGGTCGGTCGTGATGTTGTCGCCCAGGACCGCCAGCGCCCGCATGCCGGAGAGCGAGCGCTCGCCTGCCAGCGCGCCTTCCCAGTATGGCGGACGGCGGATGTAGGTGCTCATCTCGCGCCAGTCGTACAGCGGGCTGACTTGCTCGCCGTCGTCGACCTGGCGCGCGAACATCGGCGTGTAGACCTTGCGGAACTGCTCGGGTTTGACGCTCTGCGCGAACACCGAATCGATCTCTTCGTCGGTCGGCCAGATGTCGGCCAGCCTGACCGGCGCACCGTTCGCATCCACGCCCAGCACATCCTTTTCGATATCGAAGCGGATCGTGCCGGCGATCGCATACGCGATGACCAGGGGCGGCGAAGCCAGGAAAGCCTGCTTTGCATACGGGTGGATGCGGCCATCGAAATTGCGGTTGCCCGACAGGACGGCAGTGGCGTACAGGTCGCGCTCGATGATCTCTTGCTGAATGCCTGGATCGAGCGCACCGCTCATGCCGTTGCAGGTGGTGCAAGCGAAAGCGACGACACCGAAGCCGAGCTTTTCCAGTTCCGTCATCAGGCCGGCTTCTTCCAGGTACAGCGAGACCGCCTTCGAACCCGGCGCCAGCGAGCTTTTCACCCAGGGTTTGCGCAGCAGGCCGAGCTTGTTGGCGTTACGTGCGATCAGGCCCGCGGCGATCATGTTGCGCGGATTGTTCGTGTTGGTGCAGCTGGTGATCGCGGCGATGATGACGGCGCCGTCCGGCATCAGGCCCAGGTCGTTCTCAACCCGGTTCTCGACCACGCCCGAAATGCCGCGCGCCGCCAGATCCGAGGTCGGCACGCGATTGTGCGGGTTCGACGGGCCGGCAATGCTGCGCACCACCGAGGACAAATCGAAATGCAGAACGCGCTCATAGTCGACATTGGTGAGCGTGTCCGCCCACAGGCCCGTTTCCTTCGCGTAGTCCTCGACCAGTTTCACCTGCTCGTCTTCGCGGCCGGTGAGCTTGAGGTAGTCGATGGTGCGCTCGTCGATGTAGAACATCGCGGCGGTCGCCCCGAATTCCGGGGCCATGTTCGAGATCGTCGCGCGGTCGCCCAGCGTCAGATTGGACGCGCCCTCACCGTAAAATTCGAGCCAGGTCGAGACGACCTTCGCGTTACGCAGGAACTCGGTCAGTGACAGCACGACGTCGGTCGCGGTGATGCCCGGCTGCGGCTTGCCGGTCAGTTCGACGCCGACGATGTCCGGCAAACGCATGTACGACGCACGGCCCAGCATGACGCTCTCGGCTTCAAGGCCGCCGACGCCGATGGCGATCACGCCGAGCGCGTCGACCATCGGGGTGTGCGAATCGGTGCCGACCAGCGTGTCCGGGAAGGCGACGCCATCCTTCACCTGGACCACGGGGCTCATGCGCTCGAGATTGATCTGGTGCAGGATACCGTTCCCCGGCGGGATCACGTCGACGTTCTGGAAGGCCTTCTTGGTCCAGTCGATGAAGTGGAAGCGGTCTTCGTTGCGGCGGTCTTCGATGGCGCGGTTCTTCGCGAATGCGTCCGGATCGAAGCCGCCGCACTCGACGGCCAGCGAATGGTCGACCACCAGCTGGGTCGGCACCACCGGATTGACCAGCGCCGGATTGCCGCCCTCGAGTGCAATGGCGTCGCGCAGGCCGGCGAGATCCACCAGCGCCGTCTGGCCGAGGATGTCGTGGCACACCACGCGCGCCGGATACCACGGGAAGTCGAGGTCGCGCTTGCGCTCGATGAGCTGTTTCAGGGACGGCACAAGGGCCATGGGTTCGCAGCGGCGCACGAGGTTTTCGGCCAGCACGCGCGAGGTGTAGGGCAGCTTGTCCCAGGCACCCGCCTGGATCGAATCGACGGCATCGCGCGCGTCGAAGTAATGCAGGTTCGTGCCGTGCAGGGGTTTGCGGTATGCGTTGTTCATTTTAAATCAATCACGTGCGATCGGCGATCGGCACGAACCGCAGGTCTTCGGGACCGACATAGTTCGCGCTCGGGCGGATGATCTTGTTGTCGATGCGCTGTTCGATGACGTGCGCGGCCCAGCCGGAGGTGCGCGAGATGACGAACAGCGGCGTGAACATGGCGGTCGGCACGCCCATCATGTGATACGACACGGCCGAGAACCAGTCCAGGTTCGGGAACATTTTTTTGACTTCCCACATCACCGATTCGAGGCGCTCGGCGATGTCGAACATCTTCGTCGAGCCGGCCGCTTGCGACAGCGAGCGCGCGACTTCCTTGATGACCACGTTGCGCGGATCCGAGATGGTGTAGACCGGATGGCCGAAGCCGATCACGACCTCCTTGTTCGCCACGCGATTGCGGATATCGGCTTCGGCTTCATCGGCGTTTTCGTAGCGCTTCTGGATATCCAATGCGACTTCGTTCGCGCCGCCATGCTTCGGTCCGCGCAGCGCGCCGATCGCGCCGGTAATGGCCGAGTGCATGTCGGCACCGGTGCCGGCGATCACGCGTGCCGTGAAGGTCGAGGCGTTGAATTCGTGCTCGGCATAGAGAATGAGCGAAGTGTGCATCGCCCGCACCCACTCTTCCTTCGGCGCGTGGCCGTGCAGCAGGTGCAGGAAGTGGCCGCCGATCGAGTCGTCGTCGGTCTGGGTTTCGATGCGCTTGCCATTGTGGCTGAAGTGGTACCAGTACAGCAGCATCGAGCCGAAGGAGGCCATCAGGCGGTCGGCGATGTCGCGCGCGCCGGCGATATTGTGGTCGTCTTTTTCCGGCAGCGCGCAGCCCAGCGCCGAGACGCCGGTGCGCATCACGTCCATCGGGTGGCTGCCGGCAGGCAGCGCCTCGAGCGCCTGCTTCACCGCTTGCGGCAGGCCGCGCAGCATTCTCAGCTTGGCCTTGTAGCCCTTTAGTTCGGCGAAATTCGGCAGCTTGCCGTGCACCAGCAGGTAGGCGATTTCTTCGAATTCGCAGGCGTTGGCGACGTCCAGGATGTCGTAGCCGCGGT
Organism: Massilia sp. CMS3.1; assembly: GCF_051262535.1. Taxonomy (NCBI): domain Bacteria; kingdom Pseudomonadati; phylum Pseudomonadota; class Betaproteobacteria; order Burkholderiales; family Oxalobacteraceae; genus Massilia; species Massilia sp. CMS3.1. The sequence continues at coordinate 31,899 of NZ_JBIMES010000018.1, forward strand.
AGTGCAGGTCGTTGCCGGATTTGCCGACCGAGCACAGGGCTGTGTTACCGGCGGCAACACCCGACAGGGCGACGGATTTTTTTGGCTTGAAAGCGGGGGCTTGTTCAGTCATGGGAATCTCCACTTCAGGTGTCAATTATCTCTTCTGCGCAGCGAAGAGTGCGTCGAGCTTCTGTTCGAAGTCGTGGTAGTTGATGCGGTCGTACAGTTCGGCGCGGGTCTGCATGGTGTCGACCACAGCCTGCTGGCTGCCGTCGCGGCGAATCGCAGTGTAGACGTTTTCGGCTGCCTTGTTCATCGCGCGGAAAGCCGACAGCGGATACAGGACCAGGCCGACATCGGCGGTGTTGAGTTCATCGACCGTGAACAGCGGGGTCGACCCGAATTCGGTGATGTTCGCCAGGATCGGCACGCCAACCGCTTTCGCGAAGCGCGAGTACATGGCGAGGTCGGTCATCGCTTCCGGGAACACCATGTCGGCGCCCGCTTCGACGCAGGCGACCGCGCGCTCGATGGCGGCGTCGATGCCTTCCACGGCCAGCGCATCGGTACGCGCCATGATCACGAAATTGTCGTCGGTCCGCGCGTCGACGGCGGCCTTGATGCGGTCGACCATTTCCTGTTTCGAGACGATTTCCTTGCCCGGACGGTGGCCGCAGCGTTTGGCGCCGACCTGGTCTTCGATGTGGATCGCGGCGGCGCCGAACTTGATCATAGATTTCACGGTGCGCGCGACGTTGAAGGCCGAAGAGCCGAAGCCGGTGTCGACGTCGACCAGCAGCGGCAGGTCGCAGACGTCGGTGATGCGGCGCACGTCGGTCAGCACGTCGTCCAGGTTCGAGATGCCCAGGTCCGGCAGGCCGAGCGAGCCGGCGGCAACACCGCCGCCCGACAGGTAGATGGCTTTAAAACCGGCGCGCTTGGCCAGCAGTGCATGATTCGCGTTGATGGCGCCGACGACTTGCAGCGGGGATTCTTCTTGGACGGCTTTGCGAAACGCGGCGCCTGCGGATTGGATCATGGGGTCTCCTGGGTGAATCGAGAAATGAATGTCCTATTTCTTTGCAAGGAGCGTGCCAGTCTCCGTGCAGGTGTTGGACAGGCCCAAAACAACATCGTTTCAATCACTTAGCATGACAGGAACTCTGGCTTGAGGCGAAACAATGTTTCATGAAACGTTTCAAGTGAAACAATCGAAACACGATTGCAGTAAAATTGCAACATGCGCTCCTTCTCCCCTCCTTCGCAATACCTTGATAAACCGGTCATCTGGACCGTCTCCGTATCGCGCCTGGCCGACTTGTTTCGCGACATCACGCTTGAGTATGACCACCTGGCGACCATCGAACCGATCGACCTGGGTTTTGACGAAGCGGCGCGCCATATCCGCGAACGGATGGCAGATGAACGCTGCGACGTGGTCATCGCCGCCGGCTCGAACGGCGCCTACCTGAAAGGCCGGGTCTCGGCGCCGGTGATCGTCGCGAAAGCCAGCGGCTATGACGTGATGGGCGCGCTGGCGCGGGCGCGCAAGGTTTCCACGCGCATCGGCGTGATCAGCTACCAGCAACCGCTGCCGGAACTGGCCGAGTTCAGCGCCACGTTCGGGTTAACGGTCGCCCAGCGCAGCTATGTGACGCGCGAGGACGCGCGCGCGGCGATGGACGAGATGAAGGCGGCCGGGATCGAGGTGATCGTCGGTGCCGGCCTGATCACGGACCTGGCCGAGGAAGCCGGTTTGACCGGTATCTTCCTGTATTCGGCGGCCTCGATCCGCCAGGCCTTCGATGACGCGCTGGAGCTGGCGCGCCTGACCCAGCTGGAAGCAAACCGCATCCGGCGCGGCCCGGCAAATGAATCGCGGCGCGCGCGGCGCGGCCTGAACGACTTGCGTGGCGAGTCCGAGGCCATGGAGCGCCTGCGCCAGACCGTGGTGCTGTATGCGCGCTCGCCGGCGACGGTACTGATCGAGGGCGAGACCGGCAGCGGCAAGGAACTGGTGGCCCAGGCGATCCACCGCGAAGGACCGCGCAGCCTGGGCCCGAACCGGCCTTTCGTGGCGGTGAACTGCGGCGCGATCGCCGAGTCGCTGCTCGAATCCGAATTGTTCGGCCATGAGGAAGGCGCGTTCACGGGCGCGCGCCGCGGCGGCCACGCGGGCCTGTTCGAGGCGGCCAACCGCGGCACGCTGTTCCTGGACGAGATCGGCGAGATGCCACTCGCCTTGCAAACGCGGCTGCTGCGGGTATTGGAGGAACGTGAAGTCATGCGCGTGGGTGGTACGCGCCCGGTGCCGATCGACGTGCGGGTGGTCAGCGCGACCCATTGCGACCTGGCGGCGCGGGTGCGCGAGGGCCGTTTTCGGGCCGACCTGTTCTACCGCCTCGCCGTGCTGCGGCTACCCCTGCCGCCGCTGCGCGCGCGCGCGCTCGATATCGTGCCGCTGGCCGAATGGTCGCTCAAGCAGTCGCTCGCGGCGCTGGGCGCCAAACCCCATCCGAACCTGCACGCCGAGATTACGACCTGCGCGCCGCTGTTGCTGCGCCATCCCTGGCCGGGCAATGTGCGCGAGCTGCGCAACCTGATGGAGAGGCTGGCGCTGTTCCTGGCGGCCGAACCGCTGCAGGCGTTGACGCCGAATTTTTTGCTGGGGATCGCGCCGGAGCTGGGCGCGCCTGACGCCGGGATCGCGCTGCCCGCCCCTCCGGCCGCGCAAGCCGTGGCCACGGAAAGCGTCGCCGAGGTCATGGCGCGCTTTGGCGGACAGCGCGATGCCGCTGCGCGCCACCTCGGCATCAGCCGCACGACCTTGTGGCGGCGGCTGAAGGCCGAAACGTAAACAATGCGCTGATCAACGCACGCAGGTGAGGAAGGCCTTGTTTTCCTTCGGGAATGCATCCGATGCGCCACTGCCCAGGTTGACCGCGAAGTGACTGTCGGCCGTGCTGCCGGCGGTGGCCGTCCAGGCATGGCCCGCCGCCCAGCCCTGCCCACTCAGCGCGCCTGAGCTGACCAATGCCGCCAGCTCGAACTGTGTCGGGAGCTTCCAGCCGGTCGTCTTCTGGATGCTCGTATTCTTGCAATACGCGTCCGCCTCGGCCCAGGTCAGCGCGATGGTGGCCGGCATCCAGGTCACACCTGTGCTTGACACATACGCCGCCGTGGTCGTGGGGACCACGCACTGGCCGTTCTCGTTGACCAAGGGCGCGACGCACACGCGTTTCGCTACCGTGAGCACGGCGCTGGTCGAGGTCGGGTTGTAGCTGCCCAGTTCGCCTTGCCGCGCCGTGATCGTGGTGGTACCGGCAATGCCGACGGTGACCATGTCCCCGACGATGCTGGCGACCCGCGTGTCGCTGCTCGCGTAAGAGAAGGCCGCGGGGCTTTTGGAGCTTGGCGCCGTCAGCGCGAAGGGAGGATCACCCTCGGTTTTGCTAATGGCGGGGAATGCGCCGAGCTCAACGCCTTCGTTACTGCCGCAGGCGCTCAACAGGGAGAGCGCGCAGGCCGCGGCAATGGCAAGAATGCGTTTCGTAGTCATAGGTTTGTTCATGCAGTAAATTGATACTTCAGTATAACAGTTGCAACTGAAGCAATTAATAAATTTTATGCCTGGGGAGGCGCTAAGGCTCTTTTAATGACAACCCAAATGCGCGCCTACTTTAGCCTTCAGCCCTGCGCACGCAGGTGACAAATCGCATACGCGCCACGGTTCGCGCCAGTGCAAACCATCGCTCCCGGAAGCGCCGTACCATGTCCTTTTTATTCAGGCCGGGCGCCCATCTGCGCCCGCTCATCGGCGTTCGCGGCGTCCACAAGACGCCGTTCTGGAGGCATCATGCAACGCACTATGCAAGGCGATTTGCAACACGCGTCTCAAGCAGCCATTTTCTCCCTGATCGGCAATACCCCGCTCGTACAAGTCACCCGCATGGACACCGGTCCGTGCCAGTTATTCCTGAAGCTGGAATCGCAAAACCCGGGCGGCTCGATCAAGGACCGCATCGGCCGCGCCATGATCGAGCAAGCCGAGCTTGATGGCAGCCTGAAACCCGGCGGCACTGTGGTCGAGGCCACCGCCGGGAATACCGGCCTGGGCCTGGCGCTGGTGGCCCGCATCAAGGGCTATCGCGTGGTGCTGGTCGTGCCCGACAAGATGGCAGCCGAAAAAATCCTGCACCTCAAAGCCCTGGGCGCCGAGATCCACCTGACCCGTTCCGATGTCGGCAAGGGGCATCCCGAGTACTACCAGGATTACGCCGCGCGCCTGGCGCGCGAGATTCCCGGCGCCTGGTTTGCCGACCAGTTCAACAATCCCGCCAACCCGCGCGCCCACGAAACGACCACCGGCCCGGAACTGTGGGAGCAGACCAGTCACGAACTCGACGCGATCGTGGTCGGCGTGGGCTCGTCGGGTACCCTCACCGGCCTGTCGACTTATTTTGCGCGCGTGCAGCCAGCGCTCGAATTCGTGCTGGCCGACCCGAAGGGGTCGATCCTGGCCGACTACGTCAATACCGGCCACCTCGCCAAGGAAGCAGGTTCGTGGGCGGTGGAAGGCATCGGCGAAGACTTCATTCCCGGCATCGCCGACCTGTCGCGGGTGAAGAGCGCGTATACGATTTCGGACGAGGAAAGCTTCGGCACGGCGCGCGCCCTCCTGCAACATGAAGGTATTTTGGCCGGCTCCTCGACCGGCACCCTGCTCGCCGCGGCCCTGAAATACTGCCGGGCGCAGACCAGCCCGAAGCGCGTCGCCACTTTTGTGTGCGACACGGGCACCCGCTATCTCACCAAGGTCTACAGCGATGGCTGGATGGTCGACCAGGGCCTGCTGCAGCGGCCCAAACTCGGCGACCTGCGCGACCTCGTCGGGCGCCGTTTCGACGCCGGTGAAGTCGTCACCGTGGCGCCGGGCGACACCCTGCTCACCGCGTTCAACCGCATGCGCTCGAGCGACCTGGCCCAGCTGCCCGTGATCGACAACGCTCGCCTGGTCGGCATCGTCGACGAATCCGACCTGCTGCTGCACGTCACGACGGAAGCGTCGCGCTTCCAGACGACGGTTGCCAGCGCCATGACCCGTGCGCTGCAAACGCTGCCGCCCTCGGCCAGCATGGCCCAGCTGCGCGACATCCTCGACCGCGGACTGACCGCCGTGATTGACGACGACGAGCGCTTCTACGGCCTGATCACCCGCTTCGACCTTCTCAACCATTTGCGCAGGACCTTATCGTGAATCCATCGGATACCAAATTTCACCTGGCCACCCGCGTCATCCACGGCGGCCAATCGCCGGAGCCCAGCACCGGCGCCGTGATGCCGCCGATCTTCGCCACCTCGACCTTTGCCCAGGAAAGTCCGGGCGTGCACAAAGGGCTCGATTACGGCCGCTCGCACAATCCGACGCGCTGGGCGCTCGAGCGCTGCGTGGCCGATATCGAAAGCGGCAGCGGCGCCTTCGCGTTCGCCTCGGGCCTGGCGGCCATTTCAGCGGTACTTGAACTGCTGCCCGCCGGCTCGCACATCGTCGCCGGCGACGACATGTATGGCGGCACCTACCGCCTGTTCGAGCGGGTGCGCCGCAAGAGCGCGGGTCACCATTTCACGTACGTGAACCTGGCCGATCCGCAAGCGCTGGCGTCAAGCCTGACGGCGGACACGCGCCTGGTCTGGGTCGAGACGCCAACCAACCCGATGCTCAAACTGGCGGACCTGGCGGCGATTGCGAGGCTGTGCCGCGAGCGCGGCATCATCACGGTGTGCGACAACACCTTCGCCAGCCCGATCAACCAGCGTCCGCTGGAACTGGGCATCGACATCGTCGTGCATTCGACCACCAAGTACATGAACGGCCATTCGGATGTGATTGGCGGCGTGGCGGTGGTCGGCAACGCACCGCACCATGCCGAGTTGCGCGAGCAGCTCGGCTTCATCCAGAATGCCGTCGGTGCGATCCAGGGACCGTTCGACAGCTTCCTGGTGCTACGCGGGATCAAGACGCTGGCCCTGCGCGTGGAGCGCAGCAACGCAAATGCGCTGGACCTGGCAGGTTGGCTCGAACGCGAACCGAAGGTGCGCCAGGTCTATTATCCGGGGCTGGAAACGCACCCGCAGCACGCGTTGGCGCGGCGCCAGATGAGCGGTTTCGGCGGCATCGTCTCGATCGAGCTGGAGTCAAACCTGGCCGGCGCGCGGCGTTTCCTGGAAGCCTGCCGTGTGTTCACGCTGGCTGAAAGCCTGGGTGGCGTCGAAAGCCTGATCGAGCATCCGGCCCTGATGACCCATGCCACCATTCCGCCGGCGCAGCGCGCGGAGCTGGGCATCAGCGACACCTTGATCCGGCTGTCGGTGGGGATCGAGCATGTGGAGGACCAGCGGGAGGATTTGCGGCGGGCCTTGGCGGCGGTTTAGGCCAGGGCCGGCAGCCCGGTACCGGCTGCGCTTCTCAACTTGAAGGTGGCGACCAGCTGCGAGAGCTCGGCCGCCTGCGTGCGCATCGCCTCGGCGGCTGTCGCAGCCTGGTCCACCATCGCCGCATTCTGGCGCGTCGCCAGGTCGATGTCGGCGATCGCGCGGGCGACTTCTGCCACGCCGCCAGCCTGGCCGGCGCTGTCGGCATCGATCGCCGCCAGCAGCTCGGCCACCTCGCGCACATGCTGCAGCACCGCGCCCATGGTCGCACCGGCACCGGCGGCGATCCCCGTACCGGCCGCGATCTCGCCGGCCGAGGCGCCGATCAGGGTCTTGATTTCCTTGGCCGCCGCCGCCGAATGCTGGGCCAGGTTGCGTACTTCGGCTGCAACGACGGCAAAGCCGCGTCCCTCCGGCCCGGCGCGCGCCGCCTCGACGGCGGCATTCAGTGCCAGGATATTTGTCTGGAAGGCGATGCTGTCGATCATGCCGGTGATGTGGACAATCTTGTCCGCGGAGGTTCTCAACGCTTCCATGCGCGCCACCACCTGCTCGACCGCGCGCACACCCTCGCCCGCTATTGTCGATGCGTCCTGCGCCAGCGCATTGGCGCGCCGGGCGCTGGCGTTGTTGCGCACAATCGCGCCCGTCAGGTCATGCATGGCGGCGGCGGTCTGCTTCAAGGCGCCGGCCTGACGTTCGGTACGCGCGCTCAGGTCGTGGTTGCCTTCGGCAATGCCGGTCGAAGCACTGTCGATTTCACGCGCCCCAAGCAGCACACGCGATACGGTGGCAGATACGCCGCTCGTCATGCCGTTCAGGGCGTCGAACAGGCGGCCGATTTCGTCAAACCGGTTGTGGTGGATGACCGGGCGCAGGTCACCGCGCGCCACGTCTTCGGCCAGCGTCACGGCCTGCTGGAGCGGAGCGACGATGCTGCGGGTGAGAAGCCAGCCAAGCACACCGCCGGCGGCCAGCGCTGCCGCACCTAGTGCCAGCAGCAGCATGCGGCTGAAGGCCGACACACTGGCCGAGTCGGCAGCTAGGATCCGTGCCTGGCGCGCCTGGTGCTGCAACAGCGCGTCGAGGCTGGCGGTGTAGCGGGCGAAGGCCGGTTCCAGTGTGCGCGCCAGCAGTTCCTCGGCCTCCTGGGTGCGGCCGGTATCCTTGGCGGAGAAGACGGCTTTCGTCGCTGCGGCCAGCGCCATTTTGTGTTCGCCGATTGCGCGCAGCAGCGCCAGTTCCGCGCCTGATGCCGGAAGCGCGCGCACTGCCGTCGCGATGTCGTTTGCGCGCTTCTCGCCGGCTTGCAGCTGTTCCTTGTACAAGTCGGCCAGTTCGAGGCTGTCACTGCGCGCAACCGACATGATGCGCAGGCCGTTGAGGCGGGCCACGCCCAGCAGGTCCGATGCAAGCTGCTGCTTGGCCAGCTTGTCCTGCACCAGGTCGTGTGTGATCGCATCGGCGGCCTGCATGCGCCACAGTGCGACGGCGGTGATGAGGACGATCAGGAGGGAGACGATGCAGAACGAACCGAGGATCCTGCTTCCGGTCTGGAGTTTGGCGAGGGACATGCGGGTCACGGTAGGTTGGAGTTGCACCAGTGTAACTATCGAATATGACGAGTTCATGAATGGATCGGCCATTTTCCAAACGAAAAAAAACCGCGCACGTGGCGCGGTTATTGAGCAGCCGTCGAGACTTATTCGATCTCGACCGTCTCGGCCGGGGCCGGCGGCGGCAGGACGTCGCCCTCCGGGAACTCGAGCGTGACTTCGTCCTTCTCGTTCAACTCGACCGTGACGCGTCCGCCGTTGACCAGGCGGCCGAACAGCAGCTCGTCGGCCAGCGCCTTGCGGATCATGTCCTGGATCAGGCGCGACATCGGACGCGCACCCATTTGAGGATCGAAGCCCTTCGAGCCGAGGAACTTGCGCAGCTTCTCGGTGAAGATGGCTTCCACCTTCTTCTCGTGCAGCTGCTCTTCCAGCTGCATCAGGAACTTGTCCACGACGCGCAGAATGATTTCCTGGTCCAGCGCACGGAAGCTGATGGTCGCGTCCAGGCGGTTGCGGAACTCCGGCGTAAACATACGCTTGATGTCGGCCAGCTCGTCGCCGGCGGCCTTCGAGTCGACAAAGCCCACCGAGCGCTTGGTCAGGCTTTCCGCGCCCGCATTCGTGGTCATGACGATGATCACGTTGCGGAAGTCGGCCTTGCGCCCGTTGTTGTCGGTCAGCGTGCCATGGTCCATCACCTGCAGCAGGATGTTGAAAATGTCCGGGTGGGCTTTTTCAATCTCGTCCAGCAGCAGTACCGCGTGCGGCTTCTTGGTGATGGCTTCCGTGAGGAGACCACCCTGGTCGAAGCCGACATAGCCCGGCGGCGCACCGATCAGGCGCGACACGGCGTGACGCTCCATGTACTCCGACATGTCGAAGCGAATCAGCTCGATGCCGAGGATGAAGGCCAATTGCTTGGCCACCTCGGTCTTGCCGACACCGGTCGGACCGGAGAACAGGAAGGAGCCGATCGGCTTGTCCTGCTTGCCCAGGCCCGCGCGCGCCATCTTGATGGCCGACGCCAGCGCGTCGATCGCAGGATCCTGGCCGAAGACGACGTTGCGCAAGTCGCGGTCGATCGTCTGCAGCTTGCTGCGGTCGTCCTGGTTGACCGTTTGCGGTGGAATGCGCGCGATCTTGGCGATGATTTCCTCGATCTCGGCCTTGCCGATGGTTTTCTTCTGCTTCGACTTCGGCAGGATGCGCTGCGCGGCGCCGGCTTCGTCGATGACGTCGATCGCCTTGTCAGGCAGGTGACGGTCGTTGATGAAGCGCGCTGCCAGTTCGGCCGCGGTGGAAAGCGCCGAGGACGAATACTTCACGCCATGGTGCTCTTCGAAGCGCGACTTCAGGCCGCGCAGGATCTGCACGGTCTGCTCGACGGTCGGCTCGTTGACATCGACCTTCTGGAAGCGGCGCGACAGTGCATGGTCCTTCTCGAACACGCCGCGGAATTCCGTGAACGTGGTCGCGCCGATGCATTTCAGCTGGCCGTTCGCGAGAGCAGGCTTGAGCAGGTTCGATGCGTCGAGCGTGCCGCCCGAAGCCGAACCGGCGCCGATGATCGTGTGGATCTCGTCGATGAACAGGATGCCGTTCGGCGTGTCCTTCAATTGCTTGAGGACGGCCTTCAGGCGCTGTTCGAAGTCGCCGCGGTATTTGGTGCCGGCCAGCAGCGCGCCCATGTCGAGCGAGAACACGACCGCGTTCTGCAAAATCTCGGGCACTTCTTCCTGGACAATGCGCCATGCCAGGCCTTCGGCGATCGCGGTCTTGCCGACACCGGCTTCGCCGACCAGCAGCGGATTGTTCTTGCGGCGGCGGCACAGGATTTGAATGACGCGGTCGACTTCTTCCTCGCGCCCGATCAGCGGATCGATCTTGCCGTCGGCAGCCGCCTTGTTCAGGTTTTGCGTGAACTGGTCGAGCGGGCTTTCTTTCGTCGCACCTTCTACCTGCGCCTCTTCCACGCCTTCCGACGCCTTCTGGCTGTCGATCTGCTGGTCCTTGCGCACGCCGTGCGAGATGAAATTGACCACGTCGAGGCGCGTTACGCCCTGCTGGTGCAGGTAGTAGACGGCATGCGAGTCCTTCTCGCCGAAGATCGCGACGAGCACGTTGGCGCCCGTGACTTCCTTCTTGCCGTTCGAGGCCGACTGGACGTGCATGATTGCGCGCTGGATCACGCGCTGGAATCCGAGCGTCGGTTGGGTGTCGACCTCGCCCGTGCCGGGCACGGTCGGGGTGTTGTCACCGATGAAATTGGTCAGGGTCTTGCGCAGGTCGTCGATATTGACCGCGCATGCACGCAGGACTTCCGCGGCCGAGGGATTGTCGAGGAGCGCAAGCAGCAGGTGCTCCACGGTAATGAACTCGTGCCGTGCCTGTCGGGCTTCGACAAAGGCCATGTGTAGGGATACTTCAAGTTCCTGCGCAATCATACTTCCTCCATCACGCACTGCAGGGGATGCCCCGCCTTGCGCGCATGCGTTAAGACAAACTCCACTTTGGTACACGCTATATCTTTGGAAAACACCCCGCACACTCCCTTACCATGACGGTGTACGGAAAGCATGATCTGCGTCGCCGTCTCGCGATCCTTGTTGAAGTACTCCTGAATGACTGCCACAACAAATTCCATCGGTGTGTAGTCATCATTCAACAACGCCACCTGATACAGGGGCGGTGGTTTTACGACTTGCCGCTCCAGCAGCTGTTCGGTATCGTGCTTGGTTGCCATGGGCGTATTCTAAAGCGTTCAAGGATGCTGCAAAGCGGAAATATCAGACACTACAATCGGTTCACTTCGATTCGCCTTCATCTTACTTGTTTTCCGTTGAAAGCGCAGATGGCGTTCCGATTGCGAAAATCAAGAGCTGGGTGTGCAGGAGTAAGCATGTCGTATGAAAAAATTAACAACAGCCTCATCAAAGGGCTTGACTTCAAAACTTACTCCATCAACAATGGTTACATTGACATGGTCTTTTATGTACGTGTTGATAAGAAGTGAGCAGGCTGAGGAGGGGGCAAGAAGCTTCTTGCTTTTATGGCTCGTGTGATGTGTTTATATTTGAAAGTTCTTTATGGCAACTGGTACTGTTAAGTGGTTCAATGATTCCAAAGGCTTTGGCTTCATCACTCCAGATGACGGCGGCGAGGATCTGTTCGCGCATTTCTCCGCAATCAACATGAACGGTTTTAAGACCCTCAAAGAAGGTCAGAAAGTCCAATTCGAAGTCACGCAAGGCCCTAAAGGCAAGCAAGCTTCCAATATCCAGGGCATGTAATTCCGCACTGGGAAGCGAGAAACCCCGCCACGCGCGGGGTTTTTTTTCGTCCATGCGAAATGAATAGGAATAGCCCCTCCCCTGCTACAAACAAGCAAGCCCGCCGCTTCGAGACGGGCCCGCAAGCCGCAGCTTGCTTATTGCATCTGTTCAATCATCACATCGCCGAAGCCCGAGCACGAGACCTGGGTCGCGTCTTCCATCAAACGCGCAAAATCGTAGGTGACGCGCTTGGACGTGATCGATTTTTCCATCGACGAGATGACCAGGTCGGCGGCTTCGATCCACCCCATGTGGCGTAGCATCATCTCCGCCGACAGGATGAGCGATCCCGGGTTCACGTAATCCTTGCCCGCGTACTTCGGCGCCGTGCCGTGGGTCGCCTCGAACATGGCGACCGAGTCGGACATGTTCGCGCCCGGCGCGATGCCGATGCCGCCGACCTGGGCCGCCAGGGCGTCGGAGATATAGTCGCCGTTCAGGTTCAACGTCGCGATCACGCTGTACTCGGCCGGACGCAGCAGGATCTGCTGCAGGAAGGCGTCGGCGATCGAATCCTTGATGATGATGTCGCGCCCGGTCTTCGGATTTTTCAACTTGCACCATGGGCCGCCGTCGATGAGTTCGGCGCCGAATTCGGTTTGCGCCAGCGCATACGCCCAATCGCGGAAACCGCCTTCGGTATATTTCATGATATTGCCCTTGTGGACAATCGTCACCGATGGCTTGTCGTTATCGATCGCATATCCGATTGCCTTGCGCACCAGGCGCTCGGTGCCTTCGCGCGACACCGGCTTGATGCCGATGCCCGACGATTCCGGGAAGCGGATTTTCTTGACGCCCATTTCGTTGGTCAAGAAGTCGATCACTTTCTTCACGCCTTCCGACCCGGCCTCCCATTCGATGCCGGCATAGATATCTTCCGAATTCTCGCGGAAAATGACCATGTCGGTCTTTTCCGGCTGCTTCAGCGGCGACGGCACGCCGGCGAAATAGCGCACCGGCCGCAGGCACACGTACAGGTCGAGTTCCTGGCGCAGCGCCACGTTGAGCGAACGGATGCCGCCGCCGACGGGCGTGGTCAGCGGGCCCTTGATCGAGACCACGTAGTCCTTGACAACTTCCAGCGTCTCGGGCGGCAGCCAGACGTCCGGGCCATAGATGCTGGTCGACTTCTCGCCGGCAAAAATTTCCATCCAGCTGATCTTGCGCGCGCCGCCGTAGGCCTTGGCGACTGCTGCATCGACCACTTTCAGCATCACCGGGGTAATGTCCGCGCCGGTGCCGTCGCCTTCGATGTAGGGGATGATCGGGTTCTCCGGCACCTTGAGCGAGAAATCGGGATTGACCGTGATCTTCCGGCCCTCGGCTGGTACGTTAATATGTTGGTACATCGTGTTCTCCCAGGTGGTCGCAGCGCAGTCTGCAGGTTGGCCGCGCGCTCTGCATTACAATAGCGTCGGGATCTGCTAGTCCTCTATAAGACATAAGATGGCAACTTGCATTATGCACCACTATTTTGCCAGATGCCACGACCGGACGGCCAGCGTTTTGCCCGCCCTCCCCGCTTTTGCTCCGAACATTATTCATGCCGCTTATTCTCTTCAATAAACCGTTCCAGGTCCTGTGCCAGTTTTCGCCGCAGGAAGGCCCGCAGGCAAGCCGAAAGTCGCTGGCCGACTATCTCGCCATCCCCGGCATCTACCCCGCCGGCCGGCTGGACGCCGACAGCGAAGGGCTGATGCTGCTGACGGACGACGGTGGCCTGCAACACAAGATCGCCCACCCCGCTCACAAGGAAGCGAAGACCTACCTGGTGCAGGTCGACGGTCTTGCCGACGCGGGCGCCTTGAGCCGCCTGCAGGCGCCGCTCGACCTCGGTGACTTCGTCACCAAACCCTGCCGTGCGGTACGCATCCTTGACCCCGAATGGCTGTGGCCGCGCAACCCGCCGATCCGCACGCGCCAGGACAAGCCGACCAGCTGGATCGCCATCACGCTGGAAGAGGGAAAGAACCGGCAAGTGCGGCGCATGACGGCGGCGGTAGGCTTGCCGACGCTGCGGCTGGTGCGCAGCAGTATCGGGCCGTTTTCGTTGCAGACGCATCCGTTGATGCCGGGGGAATTCGTCGAGGTGCCGGTAGCGGCCTTACGGACCAAAGGACCTTAAACAAAAAAACCCGCCGGCCCTTTCGGGACGGCGGGTTTTTCATGAAACGCAGCTGAACTTACGTGCCCAGCGTTTCCAGCGCAGCATTGAACGTCGCGCTCGGACGCATGATGGCCTTCACCTTGGCGTCATCGGCCTTGTAGTAGCCACCGATATCGGCCGGCTTGCCCTGCACTTCGAGCAGCTCGGCGATGATCCTGGCTTCGTTCTCGGCCAGGTTCTTCGCCAGCGGCGCAAAGTAAGCAGCCAGTTCGGCATCGTCGGTCTGCGCGGCCAGTTCCTGGGCCCAGTACAGCGACAGGTAGAACTGGCTGCCGCGGTTGTCGAGCTCGCCGGTCTTTGGCGAAGGCGACTTGCGGTTGTCCAGCAGCTTGCCGGTGGCGGCGTCCAGCGTTTTCGCCAGGACCTTGGCCTTGGTGCTGCCGGTCTTGATGCCGAGGTCTTCCAGGCTGACGGCCAGGGCCAGGAATTCGCCCAGCGAATCCCAGCGCAGGTGGTTTTCTTCGGTCAGCTGCTGCACGTGCTTTGGCGCCGAGCCGCCGGCACCGGTCTCATACATGCCGCCGCCAGCCATCAGCGGGACGATCGACAGCATCTTGGCGCTGGTGCCCAGTTCCAGGATCGGGAACAGGTCGGTCAGGTAATCGCGCAGGATGTTGCCGGTCACCGAGATGGTATCCAGGCCGCGGCTGACGCGCTCCAGGGTGTAGCGCATCGCACGCACCTGCGACATGATCTGGATGTCCAGGCCGCTTGTGTCGTGGTCCTTCAGGTAGGTGCGCACCTTCTTGATCAGCTCGTTCTCATGCGGACGATATGGGTCGAGCCAGAACACCGTCGGCATGCCCGAGTTGCGCGCGCGCGTCACGGCCAGCTTGACCCAGTCGCGGATCGGGGCATCCTTGACCTGGCACATGCGCCAGATGTCACCCTGCTCGACGTTCTGCGACAGCAGGACTTCGCCGGTGGCAAGATCGGTGATGTTCGCAACGCCTGCTTCCGGCACTTCGAAGGTCTTGTCGTGCGAACCGTACTCCTCCGCCTGCTGGGCCATCAGGCCCACGTTCGGGACGGTGCCCATGGTCTTCGGATCGAAAGCGCCGTGCCATTTGCAGAAGTTGATGATCTCCTGGTAGATGCGCGCAAAAGTCGATTCGGGAATGACCGCCTTGACTTCCTTCAGCTTGCCGTTGGCGTCGTACATCTTGCCGCCGGCGCGGATCATCGCAGGCATCGACGCGTCGACGATGACATCGTTCGGCGAATGGAAATTGGTGATGCCCTTGGTCGAGTCGACCATGGCCAGCGCGGGACGGTGTTCCTGGCAGGCATGCAGGTCGCGCTCGACTTCTTCGCGCTGCGAGGCCGGCAGGTCGGCGATCTTGTTGTACAGATCGGCCATGCCGTTGTTAACGTTGATGCCGAGGCTGTCGAACAGGGCGCCGTGCTTTTCGAACGCTTCCTTGTAAAACATGCGCACGCAGTGGCCGAAGACGATCGGGTGCGAGACCTTCATCATCGTTGCCTTCACGTGCAGCGAGAACAGCACGCCGGTCTCTTTCGCGTCGTCGATCTGCTGCTGGTAGAACGCGAGCAGGGCCTTGCGGCTCATGAACATCGAATCGATGATCTCGCCATCCTGCAGCGAAACCTTTGGCTTCAGAACAATGTTCTGGCCGCTCTTGGTGATCAGCTCCATCTTGACGTCGCGCGCGCCCTGCACCGTCATCGACTTTTCGCCATGGTAGAAGTCGCCATGGGTCATGTGCGAGACGTGGGTGCGCGAGGCCGGTGACCATGGGGCCATCGAGTGCGGGTTCTTGCGTGCGTACTCTTTCACGGCGCGCGGTGCGCGGCGATCCGAGTTACCTTCGCGCAGTACCGGGTTCACGGCCGAACCGATGCACTTGTTGTAGCGTGCCTTGATCGCTTTCGCTTCGTCCGTCGCGGCGTCCGCCGGGTAGTCCGGCAGGTTGTAGCCCTTGTCCTGCAGTTCCTTGATCGCGGCGCTCAATTGGCCGACCGAGGCGCTGATGTTCGGCAGCTTGATGATGTTCGCATCCGCCTCGAGCGTCTTCTTGCCCAGTTCGGCCAGGGCATCCGGCACGCGCTGCTCCGGCGTCAGGTTTTCCGGGAAGGCAGCCAGGATACGGGCCGCGACCGAAATGTCGCTCGACACGACGTCGATGCCGGCGGCCTTGGTGAAGGAACTGACGACTGGCAGGAAGGCGTGGGTCGCCAGCAGCGGCGCCTCGTCGGTCAGGGTATAGATGATGGTCGGATTACTGCTCATGCGCTTTTTCCTCGGTTCTCGCGAACGGTTCGCGATGTATGAAACTCAATAAGTAACGCCCCGGTAATGCTACTCCACCTTGACATCAAGATGAATGACCGCGCGCCGTCAGGGCCACCCGAATCGTGCTGCCGGGAGAGCTCAAGTCTTCTATAAGACATAAGACGAGCGTTTCACATTATGCACCAGTATTTTACTGTGCGCCACAGCTTTAGCAAGCGGCATGCTGGGCCAGAAGGAGTCGAATGACCGCTGCGCGGCGCTCGCCGACCCCGGAAAGCGCTAGGATAGTGAGCAATTATGAGGAGCCGTCATGAGCGTGCGCCAGTCCGATGCATTCATCATTCCCGAGCTGCGCTCTCTCGGCTGGGCCGGCTATCTGCTGGGATTCGCCCTCGGCGGCTTTTTCGACGGCATCCTGCTGCACCAGATCCTGCAATGGCACCACCTCCTCTCGCTCGTCACGCGTGCGCCCTTCCAGGACATCCGCGTGCAGATCCTGGCCGACGGCTTCTTCCACCTGCTGATGTATGTGCTCGCCCTTGCCGGGTTGTGGAAATTGTGGAAGGGCCGGCATCATGTCAGCGGGGACGGCGAGCGCCTGCTGCCGGCGAATGCCGCCATCGGATTCGGCGCCTGGCACATCCTCGACGGCATCCTGTCGCACTGGGTGCTCGGCATTCACCGCGTCAGGCTCGACAGCGACAAGGTGCTGTTCTGGGACCTGCTGTGGTTTGTCGTCTTTGGCGTCGCTTTTGTTGCGCTCGGCTGGTGGCTGCGGCGAGGCAATGGAAGCACCGGCGGCCGCGGCGGCGCGGCGGCATTGGTGCTGGCCGTGCTGGTGGGCGCACCGGTTGCCGCCCTGCCGCCGCCCGACGTGAATACGGTCATGGTGTTCTTCAAGCCAGGCACCCTGCCCGCCCAGGTGTTCGCCGGCATCGAGGCGGTCGACGGACGCATCCTGTGGTCGTCGCCCTCGGGGGATGTGTGGGCACTCGATGTGAGGGACCGCAGCAAGACCGACCTGCTCTACCAGCATGGTGCCTGGGTAGTGAGCAATTCGGCGCTGGCGATCGGGTGCCTGGCGTGGAGCTCGGCAAGGGGGTGATGGACCAAGCAGCCTCCGAAACCGGATAAAAAAACACTCCGAAAGCGGAAAAACCCGACGGGCTTGCGCCAGGCGGGTCTTTCTTCCACTGTACTGCCAGCGCGGCCGGGGCTGCGCGCCAACCGGCTATTAGGCCGACAGGGCTTTCAGGGCAGCAGCCAGGCGGCTCTTGTGGCGAGCGGCCTTGTTCTTGTGGATGATCTTCTTGTCGGCGATGCTGTCGATGGTCGAGACCGACGACTGGAAGATGGTGGTTGCAGCAGCTTTGTCGCCTGCCTGGATGGCTTTGCGGACGGCCTTGATGGCGGTGCGCAGGGTCGAGCGCTGCGAGCTGTTGTGTGCGTTTTGCTTAACTGCTTGACGAGCGCGTTTGCGCGCTTGTGCGGTATTTGCCATGGAATTTCCTAAATCGGGGTCAAGTTGCGTTTGCAAACATTAGCGAGTCAAACTGGCCCATTCCAGTGCCTGCCAAAACATTGTGTCTGCCAACAGAATTCAGTACAGCCCACGATTATAGCGAAGGAATCCTTTACCGGCAATTCATTCTTGATTTTTGCCGGTATACAAACTCCGTAAGGGGTGTCGCCCAGCTATAATCTCGCCCCATGAATCTGCTCAAGACCCTCGCTGCCATTTCCAGCATGACCATGGTGTCACGTGTCACGGGACTGCTCCGCGAAAGCCTGTTCGCGGCCGCCTTCGGCACCTCGAACTTCACCGACGCCTTCAACATTGCCTTCCGCCTGCCGAACCTGCTGCGCCGCCTGTTTGCCGAAGGCGCGTTCTCCCAGGCCTTCGTGCCGATCATTACTGAATACAAGACGAAACACGGCCAGGAAGCCACCAAGACCCTGGTCGACCATGTGGCAACCGTGCTGATCTGGGCAACCGTGCTGGTCAGCATCGCCGGCATCGTGGCCGCGCCGGTCCTGATCTACTGGATCGGCGGCGGACTGCAGCGCGAGCCGGCCGCCTTCGATGCCGCCGTCGTCATGACGCGCATGATGTTCCCCTACATTGCCTGCATGGCCTTCGTCGCGCTCGCCAGTGGCGTGCTCAACACTTGGCGCCAGTTCAAGATTCCCGCGATCACACCTGTGCTGCTGAACCTGTCGTTCATCTTCGCCGCCCTCGTGCTGGCCGACTACTTCGCGCAGCCGATCTATGCAATGGCCGTGGGCGTCTGCATCGGCGGCGTACTGCAGGTCGGACTCCAGATCCCTTCCCTGGTCAAAATCGGCATGCTGCCGCGCGTGTCGATCAATCCGCTGGTCGGCCTGCGCGACGCCGGCGTGCACCGCATGCTCGGCAAGATGGGACCGGCCGTATTCGCCGTTGCCGCCGCCCAGATCAGCCTCCTGATCAACACCACGATCGCGGCCTCACTGGCGGCGGGCGCCGTCACGGCCCTGCAGTACGCGGACCGGCTGATGGAATTGCCGACCGCCCTGCTCGGCGTGGCGCTGGGGACGATCCTGCTGCCCGGCCTGGCGAAGGCCAACACGGAAGGCGACACCCGCGAATACTCGTCGCTGCTCGACTGGGGCCTGCGCCTGACCTTCCTGCTGGCCATTCCGGCAGCGGTCGGCCTGGCGGCCCTCGCCGAGCCGATGATCGCCACCCTGTTCCACTACGGCGCCTTCGACAGCGACGACGTGACTGCCTCGACCCTGCCGTTGATGGCCTACAGTGCGGGCCTCCTGGGCTTCATCCTCGTCAAGACGCTGGCGCCGGCCTTCTTCGCGCGCCAGGACGTACGCACGCCGGTGCGCATCGCCGTCGGCGTGCTGGTCGTCACCCAGCTGCTGAACCTGGCCTTCGTGCCGCTGCTGGGCGTTGCGGGTCTTGCGCTGTCGATCGGCGTGGGCGCCTGCATCAACGCGGCCCTGCTCTATCGCGGCCTGCGCAAGCGCCGGATCTACGAGCCGCAGCCGGGATGGGGCAGCTTCTTTTTCAAGCTGATCGTCGCCGTGTCGGTGATGGGGGCAGTCGCTTGGTTCGGCCAGGCCCAATTCGACTGGATCGGCATGCGCGCCCAGCCGTTCATGCGCGCCGGCGCCCTGCTCGGCATTATTACCGCCAGCGGGATCAGCTATTTCGGCGTGCTCCTTGCACTGGGATTTCGCCCGCGCGAATTCAAGCGCCGCGCCAAATAACGGGGCTCAAACACCCGACTGCGTCGGCACCGACGCCGGCTCGGTGGTCTCCGGCGGCGTTTCCTCCTCGGCTTCTTCGCCTTCTTCGGCTGGCAGCGTCTCCGGCGCCGACGGCGGCACCACTTCGCGCAACACCGCCTGCTCCTCGACCGGGGCAGCCACCGGGACCGCAGGCTGGGGCGGCGGCGGGAACATCGTCACCTCAGGGCCGGCGCCTTGTCCCGGCGTGCCGGCGGTCGCGGCCGGCCCCTGCCCGTTGGCCGTGAAGCGCCATTCCGACAAGTGCCGTTTGCGGTCGAAATTGACAAAGCGCGCATCGAAGTTGGCGATCTTCAGCGGCTGGAATTGCGACAGGCTGTGCACCCCGATAATCGGTCCGCCCTCTGTCGCGCGCACCAGCCCCCACTCGGCGCGCCCCGTGATGGGGTCAACGAATATCCTTCTCAGGTGGCGCCGCGGAGTCGGAAAGCGCGGGTCGCGCAACAAGGCTTCGAGCGAGGTCGGCTGCTGCGGCTGGCCCGCCGGCGTTGCTTGCGCGTAACTGGCCAGCGCCGCGCTGAACTCGGCGCCGATGGCCAGCAATTCGTTTTCCGCTTCGGCGCGCTGCAACAGCGCGCCGACTTTCAAGGTGGCCGCGCCGACCAGCCCGATGATCGTCACGAACACGATCAGGCCGATATACGTGAAGCCGGCCTGGCGCCGGTGCGCGCGCCGCTCCATGTCTACCAGTCGGCGTAGGGCTTGCCGCTGCGGTCGTTACCGGGCGCGCCGCTATGCAGGTCGTAGACGCCGCCCAGCGCCCCGTCCTCGGGCGCGACGACGGTCCAGCTGGTGCTGCTCTCGGTGAGTGGGTCGACCGGAAGCGCGCGCAGGTATTTTTTCTCCACCAGCTGCTCGAGCGAATCCGGATAGCGTCCCGTATCGCTGTAGTACTGGCCGATGATGTCGCGCGTGTTACGCAGGTTTTCGGCCAGGATCGTTTCCCGCGACTTGTCGATGCTCGGAAAAAAGCGCGGCACCGCCAGCGTCAGCAGCAAGGCGATAATGCCGAGCACCACGAGCAGTTCGATCAGGGTAAAGCCGCGCGGGCGCGCCATCGTTGACTTCATGCTCACCACCGGTTGTACGGCACGCCGTTCAGGCCGGGCCGGTTGGAAGTCGAATACACATCGTACACATCGTCGCCTTCGCGCGGCTCATCCGCTTCGCTGGCATAGCTGCGCTTGCCCCAGGTCTCGGCGTCGAGCAGGGATGGATCGGGATTGAACGGATCGCGCGGCAGGCGCCGCAGGAAGAAGATCTTGGCGCGCTTTGGGCTGCGCAGGTCCGGCACGCCCTCGACCAGCAGTTCCAGCTTCGGCGGGTAACCGGTGGCCCCGATGGTGCGCGTGATCCGCCCTTCGTCGAAGGCCCTCTTGTAGGCGTCGATCCCGTGACGCATCTCGCGCAGCGACCGGCGCAGTTCCCCCTCCTGCTTGCGCTGGGCCGTGACCTGCGCCACCGGCACCACCAGCGTGCCGAGCAGCGCCAGGATCGCCAGCGTCACCAGCAGTTCGATCAGCGTGAAGCCGCGGCCGGATCGACGCACGATTACCGGCCCGGGTTTTGCAGCACGCTTTGCGGGGCCGGGATCGGGGTGATCACGACGCCGGAAGGGGCCGGCGTGAGGATCACACCTGCAGGCGCGGGCGCAGGCGCGCCCAGCGATGGCGTGGTCGGCAGCGCCGACGACGGCAGGCCCTGGCCGGGCACAGGTGCATACACGGGCGCCGGCTGTGCCGCGGGCGCCTGGCCCGGCAGTGCCGCGGGAGTGCCGGCCGCCGGCGCACGCACCGCCGTACCCGTCACGACGATGTTCTGCGTTTCCGGACGGCGGCGGAAGTTCGCCTCGGTACCGGCGCCGAACTCCGAGGCGCCCGCCGGCGGACGCTGCAGCGTGCGCACCAGATGCGGCGTGATCGACAAGACGATCTCGGTCTTGTCGAGCGTGTCGTTGGTGCGCCCGAACAGGCGGCCCACGATCGGCAAGTGGCCCAGGCCCGGCACCTTGCTGCCGCTGCTGCGATCTTCGTTGTTGATCAGGCCGGCCAGCACCTGGTTTTCGCCATCCTTCAGCTGCAGCATGGTACTGGCCGAACGGGTGCCGATGCGGTAGGCGACCGAACCCGAGTTGGTGCGCAGCGTATCGACCACGTTGCTCACTTCGAGCGAAATGCGGATCGCCACTTCGTTGTTGAGGTAGATGGTCGGTTCGACGTTGAGCGTGAGCCCGACATCGACATAGGTGACGCTTTCGGTCGCAAAATTGCCCACCGCCCCATTGGTGGACACAGTGGCAGAAATGTTCGGCACCTTGTCGCCGATGACGACCTTCGCCTTTTCCTTGTTGCGCACGCGGATGCGCGGATTGGCCAGGGTATTCGAATCGCCATCGGTGCGGTTCGCGGTGAGGCTGGCCGACACCCCGCTCACCCCGATCCTGCTGCTTGCCAGGCCACGCAGCGCGTCGATCGTCAGCGGCGCGCCGCCGGCGCCCTGCAGCGGCGCGAAACCGAGCGTCGTCGGCCAGGCAATACCCAGCTCGGTGATGCTGCTGCGCTTGATCTCGAGGATCTCGACGTCGAGCATCACTTCCGGCTCGGCCACGTCCTGCAGCGCCACCAGTTTGGTGGCCAGTTTGATCGCCTCTGGACTGTCGCGCACGATCACCAGGTTCAGCTTTTCGTCGATCACGACGTCGCGCGACTTGACAATCGTCTTCAGGGTATTGCCGATGGTCTTGGCGTCGGCGTTGGCCAAATAAAACGTCTTGACCGTCTGCTCCTGGTATTCGCGCAATTTTGCCGCGGTATTCGGATAGACCATCACCGTGTTGCCGTCCATGACCTGCTGTTCGAGCTGGTTGCTCATCAACAGGAAATAAATGGCGGCTTCGACATTGCTGTTCTTCAGGAAGATCGAGGTGCGGGCATCGGTCTTGACGTCCTTGTCGAACACGAAATTCAAGCCCGAGCGCAGCGCGATCACCTCGAAGGCCTGCTTCAGGGCCACGTCGCGGAATTCGATGCTGATCGGAGTGCGGTAGGCGGCGGCCAGGCCGCCCGGCGCCGGCCGCGCGGCCGCCTCGTTGATTTTCGCCATCAACAGGCGCGCCGGTTCATGGTCCGGACGCTCGGTCAGCACCGCCGTGGCGTGCTGACGCGCCGTCTCATGGTCCTTTTGCTCGAAGGCCTCGTTGGCCGCGATCATCAGTTTGACGTGACGGGCGTCGGCCTCGACCTGGCGCAGCCCGGCACGGGCGCGTTCGTTGGCCGGGTCGAAGGCCAGCACACGGGCGTATTCCTGGGCCGCCAGGGCGGCCTCGCCGGCGGCCAACCGGCGCTGCGCACTGTCCAGCAAGCGCGTGGCGGCGCGGTCGCGCGCCCCCAGCAGGGCCGCGCGGAACGCGGCATTGCCCGGATCGGCGGCAACGGCTTCGCGGTACTTGGCCAGGCCGGCTTCGACCTGGTCGCGCGCAACGAGCTCGTTGCCCTCGCGGAAGGCGCCCTGGCCGGCGCAGCCGGCCAGTAGCAAGGCAAGCAGCGTCGTGGCGAGCGCGCGCGGCGCCGGCCGGGACATGCCATTCGGATGACTAGCCATCAGTCGAATGCTCCAATATTAAGCTGCTGAACCTGGTTCAAGGGCAGATAGGTAAGGGTCAGGAAGGGCGGCGCGATGGCGTCGACCCGGTAGGTACCGTCGATGACGGTTTTAGGTTTCACGATATAAGTCTTGCCGGCGCGCGCCAGATACACTTCCCAGGCGCCGTTCTCGAGCGCCTTGCCGAGCAGGGTGAACGGCAGCGGCGGCGCGCTCGGCGGCGGTGGCGGTGGCGGCGCGACCGGCGCGGGCGGCGGCGGCGGTGGTGGCGTCCAGTCGCGGCTGCCGAAAACGTCCGCGCCCCCTTTCACGCCAGCGAGGCCGACCAGTGCATGGCGCGGCAGCAGGCGCAGGATGTGGGGCGCGCTCTTGCTGCCGGGCGCCACCGTGCCGGCCCCGGCCGCCAGCGCCGGCAGCACTGCCGGGCTCTGCGCACGCGCAGCCAGCTTGCCGTCCTCTGCGGTGGGCGCGGCGCGCGCCACCGGCTCGGCCAGATCGCCCTCGGGACTATTGTCGCCAAAGGCCACCAGCGCCGCCGCCGCGACCAGCGCGGCGCCCATGATCATGTGACGCGTCTTCACGGCGCCTCTCCCGGGCGCTCGCCCAGGTACAGGGTCAGGCGCAGGCGCGCCTCCACCTGCGCCTCCCCGATCGTATCGCGCCGGAAGCTGATCTCGTCGAGCGAGGCGAAGGGAATCGCACGCAGCGCCCCCAGCGCGAACTGCCAGATGGCGCCGTAGCTGCCCTTCACCGGCAAACTCACCTGGTAGGTATGCAAGCGCGCATTGCGATCGTAAGCCGCCTTGTACTCGCCCTGGCGCAGCACC
This sequence comes from Massilia sp. CMS3.1, assembly GCF_051262535.1. Taxonomy (NCBI): domain Bacteria; kingdom Pseudomonadati; phylum Pseudomonadota; class Betaproteobacteria; order Burkholderiales; family Oxalobacteraceae; genus Massilia; species Massilia sp. CMS3.1. The sequence goes on from NZ_JBIMES010000018.1 coordinate 55,355, forward strand.
AGGCCTGATTTTTCAGCCAGTGCAAACAGCGTCTTGACCTGCTGGCCGGTGTAGCGGCGTTCGCCCAGCGCGCCGTGGAACAGCGCCAGGTGATAGTCGTCGGTGGCCGGAGGCGCGACGCGTACCGGCGCACCCGGCAAAGCGGCCACGCGGCGCGCCAGCACGCGCTCCTGCTCGACCAGCGCGCGCGCGGGAACCAGCCACGCGATTGCCGCCGCCGCGCAGGTGCATAGCAGCAGCGCGCCGATCGCCACCGGACTGGCGTTCGCCAGCGCGATCTGCAGGCGCAGCCAGGCGGCCTTGATGGTGCTGCGCTTCATTGCGGCCTCCATTGGGCTTCGAACTGGAAGCGGATCGGCCGGTTCGGGTCCTGGTCGTTGATTTCGTGACGCGTCAGGGCCACGCCGGCGAACCACGCCACGTTCTGCATGCGTTCGACATAGGCCAGCATGTCGTCGCTGCTGCGCGCTTCGGCCGTGACGCGCAGCACGCGCCGTTTGGCGTCCGGTTCGAGCGCCAGCAGCGCTACCGAGGCGGGCGTCGCCGCCTTGATGGCGTCGTGCAGGTCGCGCCACGGCAGGTTCAGTTGCAGGATGGCGGCGTTCACGGCGCTGGCCTGGGCCGCGGTAAGGAGCGGCGCAGCGGGCGCACGCACCGCTGCCTGGGCGGCCAGGGGCGTTGCCGCCCGCGTGTTGCGCGCCGCCAGTTCCGCCTCGAAGCTTCGCTCCTCGGCCACGTACTGGTTGGCGACCAGCGCCGCAGGCACAGACAGGCAGATCCCCGCGCCGAGCAACACCCAGGCCAGGCGTGGCGTATGGAACAGCGTGCGGCGCAGGCTCCGTGCGGCAAAGTCGATCCGTACGCGCTTCATGCCACGCTCCCGGTGACAGCCAGCCGCGCCGCGCCCGACCAGTCGGATGCGATGTCGCCGCCGAGCAGCATGCACGCCGCGCCGGCCCAGGCGCGCGGCGCACCGCCGCAGACCTGCACAAGGGCCGGCTCCCCGACCCCGACCAGCAAGGCTTCGCGCGCGATATGGGCCGCGAGCCAGGCGCGGTCGCTGCCTGGCGGAATCAAGGCCGTGCGCACGGCCGCGAGCGCGCCTTTCTCGAACACGGCCAGCGTCAGCACCGCGCCGTGCACCAGCGCGAACCAGGCGCCAGGGCGGCGCAGCTTGCGCCACCCGTTCAGGGCGGCGACGAATTGCGGCGTTATTTCCACCAGATGGAACCGATGCTCGGCCGCCAGCCCCTGCAAGCTGGCCAGCAGCGGCGCCGGCAGCGCCGCGGCCAGGAACGGCCGGTCCGCATCCCAGTCGGCGCTGATCCGCCAGCCGGCCGCGGGCGCGCCGAACAGGGCCTGGAAGCGCAAGGCGGCGGCGGCCTCGAGGTCCGCCATGCGGCTGGCGCCCTGGGGCGGCGTGACTTGCCAGATGCGCGCCAGGTCGTCGGCCAGTACCACCGCTACCGGGCGGCCGGCGGCCGGCACATCGGCCAGCAGGCGGCGCAGGCTGTTGCCCAGCGCCGCGCCGCCCTCGAGCGCGTCGACCGGTGTTTCGGCCAGCAGGCGGCTTGTCGGGCGCCAGCCGCCCCGGGCCTGGACCAGCGCCAGGCTGTCGGCAGCCACGCCGATGCGATAGGTGTGCATGAAGCGCTCAAGCATGGAGGGTCACCCGCTTGATTTCGTCGAGCGTCGTGGCGCCGCGCCGTACCAGGTCGAGCGCCGCCAGGCGCAGGCTGCGGGTGCCGTTCGCATGCGCGGCGGCCTTGATCTGGCGGATCGGGCGCTTGTCGACGATCAGCTCGCGGATCTCGTCGTTCAGGGTCAGGATCTCGGCGATCGAACGGCGGCCCTTGTACCCGGTGCCGCGGCAGTCGCCGCAACCCTTGCCGCGCATGAAGACGTAGTCGCCCACCTCGGCACGCGCCAGGTGCACGCCTTCGAGCTCGGCGTCCGTCGGCGAGTACTGGGCCGCGCAGTGCGGGCAGTTGGTGCGGATCAGGCGCTGGGCCCAGATGCCGTTCAGGGCCGACACGAAGGCGTACGGATCGATCCCCATGTGGGTAAAGCGGCCGAACACGTCGAACACGTTATTCGCATGGACGGTGGTGAGCACAAGGTGGCCGGTGAGGGCCGACTGCACCGCGATTTCGGCAGTCTCGCGGTCGCGGATCTCGCCGACCATGATTTTGTCCGGGTCGTGGCGCAGGATCGAACGCAAACCCTTCGCAAAGGTCAGACCCTTCTTTTCGTTGACCGGAATTTGCAGGATGCCGGGCAGCTGGTATTCGACCGGGTCTTCGATGGTGATGATCTTTTCGCGCCCGTTATGGATTTCGGTCAGGGCAGCATACAGGGTCGTGGTCTTGCCCGAGCCGGTCGGCCCGGTCACCAGCAGCATGCCGTAGGCTTCCTGCGCCAGCGTGCGCAAGGTAACCAGCGAGGGTGCGTCGAACCCGAGGGCCTCCAGCGTGAGCGCGCCGTAGGCTTCGATCATGGCGCGCTTGTCGAGAATACGAATCACCGCGTCCTCGCCATGAATGCTCGGCATGATCGAAACGCGCAGGTCGATCTCGCGCCCGCCCGCCTCGACCCGGAAGCTGCCGTCCTGGGGCACCCGGCGTTCGGCGATGTCGAGTTCGGCCAACACTTTTAAACGCGAGATGATCTGTTCGGCCGTCTCGACGCCGCCGACCGAGGTCGCATGATCGAGCACGCCGTCGATGCGGTATTTCACCGCCAGGCCGCCGGCCGTGCTCTCGAGGTGGATGTCGGACGCCCCGGCTTTCAATGCATCGTACAGGGTCGAGTTGACCAGCTTGACGGCTGGGCTGGCCCCTTCCGAGACCGAGGCGAAGGACAGCACGGCGGCGGTCTTGCCGTCGCGCCGGCCTTCGCCCGCGCCCGGCGCCAGGGTATCGACCGCGCGCGCCGATTCTTCCTGCTTCGACAAATACGCCTGGATATCGGACTGCAGCGCCAGGCGCGTGTGTAAGGGCGCGCCGGCGCTGGCGCGTGCCTGCGTCGCCAGCCAGGTCTGCAAATCGAGGTCGAAGGGATCGGCGATCACGCCCGTCAACACGCCATCGGCGCCGCGCAGCAGCACGCAGTGGCGCGCCAGCGCGAGTGCCAGCGGCAGCAGGTCAAAGGCCGGCGCCTGGCTCAGCATCTCGGCCGTTTCCATCACGGACAGGCCGAAGGGCTGTCCCAGCGCCTGCACGATCTGGCGCGGCTCGAGGCCGCTGGCCGCTTCCAGTTCGGCCACCAGCGGGCGGTGCGAGACGCGGCTGGCGGCGCGGGCGCGCGCCAGCAGTGCGGCATCGAATTGGCCATTGAGCAGGGGCGCGTTCAGGACATGTCTCCGGCAAGGTCAAAAATCGGCATGTACAGCAATACCACGATGGCACCGACGATCAGGCCGATGGCCGCCATCAGGAGCGGCTCGAAGGTGCGGGTGAAGCGGTCGATCCAGCGGCTGATCTCGCCGTCGTAGAAAGCGGCGGACTGGGTCAGCATCGGCCCCATGTCGCCGGTACGCTCGCCGACCCGCAGCATGCGCAGCGAAATCGGCGTGGTCAGACCATGGGCCTCGAACGCGTTCGACAGCGGCTGGCCCGATTCGATGGCGGCGCGCGCCTGCGCCAGGCGGATCCGCACCGCCGGCGAGACCATGCCCTGCACGGTGTCGATCGCCTGCACGATCACGATCCCGCCTTCGCTCAGCATGCCGAGCGTCAGGTACAGGCGCGAGAGTTCATAGATGCGCACGCGCTCGCCAATGCCGGGCAGGCGCTGGACCAGGCGCGCCAACGCGCCGCTTGCGGACAGGCGGCGCAGTCCCAGCACGAGCGCGGTCAGCAACAGGGCCGCGCCCGTGGCCAGCAGCGCGCCATGGCTGGACGCGAACTGGCCCCAGCCGAGCAGCATCTTCGACATCCACGGCAGGTCGCGCCCGGCGCCCTGGTAAACCTCGGCAAAACGCGGCACCACGTAGCCGATCAGGAAGGCGCTCACGCCGCCGCCGACCATCAACAGGATGACCGGGTAGATCGCCGCGCTGACCAGTTTGGCACGCACGAGGTCGATACGCTGCTGGTAATCGATGAACCGGGAGAGCGAACGCGGCAGGTCGCTGGTACCTTCGGCGGCGCGCACGATGCCGACATATAAGGGGGGAAAGAGATCGGGCTGCTCCGCCAGTACCCGCGAAAAGCGCTTGCCTTCGCGCAGGCCGCCGAGCAGGCGCTCAAGAACGCCGCGCGCGCCCGGACTGGCTTCCTTCTCGAGTAGGGCTTCCAGCCCTTCGACGATGCCGAGGCCGGCCGACAGCAGCGCCAGCAACTCCTGGCTGAACAACACGAGGGACAGGTGGCGCGTGCTCTTGCGCCGTCCCAAGCCCCGGCCCATCGGTTCGACCGCGCTGATGAAGAGGCCGCGCGACTCGCACTGGCGGCGCGCGTCGGCCTCGTCGGGCGCATCGACGACCTGGCTGGCAATGGACATGTCAGGCGCGAGCGTGCGGACGACAAACTGCATGGAAACCGCTTCCGTTGAGCGTAGGGATTACTGCGAGCTGACGTCGGCGTCTTCGCCGCTGCCGCCCGGTTGGCCGTCGCGGCCGGTCGAGACGATCTCGTATTCGCCCTTGCTGCCCGGCGAACGGTACAGGTAAGGATGGCCCCACGGATCCGGCGGGATGCCCTTTTTCAGGTAGGGGCCATTCCACTTCGGCGCCACCGCGGGCGGCGCGCTCATCAGGGCAGCCAGGCCTTCCTCGGCCGTTGGATAGCGGCCGACGTCGAGCCGGTAAGTATCGAGCGACTTCTCGAACGCTTCGATCTGGGCCTTGGCGATGGTCACTTGCGACTTGCCGAGCTGGCTGAAGTATTTGGGGCCGACATAGGCGGCCAGCAAACCGATGATGACAATCACGACCAACAACTCGAGCAGCGTGAAGCCGCCCTCACGCCGGCGCAAGGTCCGGCTTTGTTTCATTGCTGCACACATCCGACTGACTCCTCGATTGCTCCACGAATAAAACGGCACCACTGTCGGCATGACTGCTCACTTGCTATCCGACATGCTTCAGATTCGGCGTGCAAGGCTACCACGCTGCCAACTCTTGCGACAAATTTTCTTTGTTGTCACGCCGCCGGCCAGCGGACGCAGCCTGGCGGGCTTTACTGCCCGGCCTTGCCGGCTGGCCGCCGAACGGCATTCCCGACGCTGCCGCATAAAAATTTCAACTATTGACATACCGCAACTATGTCGCAGATTTAAAACAAACTCTCGCTGCATCCTCGGCTTGGCGTTTTAACAGGAGAAACGAAATTTTCTCTGGGAAATTGATCTAAAAAATATATTTTCGACGTTACAATTTTTTACATGCATCTTATATCGTTTGCTATATTCGAAGACAACCCGTACGGAAACATTGCGGGTGAAAAATAGCGGTAAGCGCACAGCACCAAATCATTGCCATAAAAAACTTAACGATAAAGGTAGACAGACTGATGATTCGCTCAATTACCCCTGCTGTGCAGAACACCTCGGGTGCCATGAAAAAACTGCTGTGCGTTTCCGTGCTTGGCGCGACCGGCCTGCTGGCAGGTTCCGCGCAAGCTGGCGTCATCGACTTCGAAGGCTACTTCGGCCCCGCCACGCATAACGAGTTCATCTCGCAATCCGGTTACAACATCGGCTTCTTCTCGAACGTGCCTGGCGCCGTCGCCGGCGAAGACTTCGTTGGCTCGTTCCTGGACGGCACCGACGCCGAGTCCTGCACCGGGATGGCTTGCCCGGTGAATAATCCGGGCACGTATTACGCTGCCCTGAACGACAGCTATGTCGACATCACGGCGTCGACCCTGCGCGCCAGGTTCAGCATCAACTCCTTCGACGCCGGCTTTATCGGCGGCAGCCCGGTGCTGACCAGCTACCCTGCCGTTTCCGGCCTCCTGCGCGTCCAGGGCTTCATGGCCAATGGCAGTTCGGTTTCCGAAACCTACCAGTTGGCCGGGCCTTCGGCCAGCGGCTTCAACTTCGGCCGTTTCAACACCAGCGCCGCGTTTTCCAGCCTGCAGTTCACCGAGGCCATCTTCTTTGGTTTTACCTGCAACACCGCCGGCAACTGCTCGGCATTTTCGACCAACCGCGGCCAGTTCGGCATCGACAACATCAACCTGACAGAGATTCCGGAACCGGCAAGCTTCGCGCTGTTCGGCCTGGGTATGGCTGGCGTCGCCTTCGCACGTCGCCGCAAAAGCAGCAAGAGCCTGTAATTGCCTCCCTACCCAACAAGGAAAATCTCAATGAAAATGCGCCCTGTCTCCGCCGCCATTCTGCTGCTACTGTCGAGCCTGACGCTCGCCGCTCATGCAGACGATATGCGCCGCCCCTACATCGTCCAACTGGTCGACAAGCCGATCGCCTCGTATAACGGCGAAGTGAATGGCCTGAATGCCACCCAGCCGGCCCCGGGCCAGCGCCTCGACCTCGCCTCGAACGACGTCCAGCTGTACAACGATTACCTCGGCCAGAAACAGGCCACCGTGCAGGCTGCCATCGCCGACGCGCCCGTGAGCTACACCTACAGCGTGGTGCTCAACGGCTTTGCCGCGATGCTGACCGACGCCGAAGTGCGCGCCCTGCAAGCCCGCAGCGACGTCGCCGACGTCTCGGCCGACACGCCGCGCTCGATGGTCACCAGCTATACCCCGGACTTCCTCGGCCTGGACAAGCCGGACGGCCTGTGGAGCAAGCTCGGCGGTAAAACGAGTGCCGGCGAGAACGTCATCATCGGCATCGTCGACGGCGGCGTCTCGCCCGACAATCCGGCCTTCGCCGACCGCGTCGACGCCAACGGCAAGCCGACCTTCGACAACAGCGGCACCATCGTCTACTCGGCGCCGCCGGCTTCCTGGCGCGGCATTTGCCAGACCGGCGAAGGCTTCACGGTTGCCAATTGCAACAACAAGCTGATTGGCGCGCAGTATTTCGACGCGAGCTACCTGGCACAGAACAAGACGACCGACTGGACCGAGTTCAAGTCGCCGCGCGACTCGCTCGCCAACGCGGGCTGGGGCGGACACGGCACCCATACCGCGGGCACCGCGGGCGGCAACGCCAACGTCGATGTGACGGTGGCCGGCGTGGGCCTGGGTTCCGTCTCGGGCATGGCGCCGCGCGCACGCCTGGCAACCTACAAAGTATGCTGGTCCTACCTGGATGCGGCCCAGGCGAACGGCGTGCGCAACGCCTGCTTCACTGGCGACAGCGTGGCCGCGATCGAGAAGTCGGTCGCCGATGGCGTCAACATCATCAACTACTCGATCAGCGGCGGTGGTTCGATCACCGACCCGGTCGAGCAAGCTTTCCGGAACGCCTCGAACGCCGGTGTCTTCGTTGCCGCCTCGGCTGGCAACGCCGGACCGGCCAATACCGTCGCCCACATCAGCCCATGGCTGACCACGGTCGCGGCATCGACCCACAACCGCACCTACGTCGGCGACGCCACGCTGGGCAGCGGCGAAGTCCTGTCGGGCGCCTCCAACAACGCCAAGACCGCCAGTGCGCCACTCGTGCTGGCCAAGGACGCGGCCGTGGACGGCATGGACCCGGCCAACGCCGCCAACCTGGCCCTGTGCTTTGGCGCGGCTGATGGCAGCGCCCCCCTGCTCGACCCGGCCAAGGTCAGCGGCAAGATCCTGGTGTGTGACCGCGGCGGCAACATACTGGTCAACAAGAGCGCGAACGGCCGCACTGCCGGCGCCGTCGGCATGATCATCGCGAACACGCCAACCAGCGCCAATACCATCATCGTGCAGGGGCACACGATCCCGACGGTCCACATCGTGGCTGCCGACGGCGCCAGGCTGAAGACCTACATTGCCGCCAATCCGGGCAGCGCCACGGCAGCACTGGGCAACGTGCGTCCGGTCGCCGACGCAAGCGTTCCGGCGCCGGTGATGGCCTCGTTCTCGTCGCGCGGACCGAACATGTTCGATCCCAACTTGCTGAAACCGGACCTGACCGCTCCAGGCGTGGACATCCTGGCCGCGCACTCGCCGAACCAGACACAGGCGGAGCGCGCCGACATCATCAACGGCACCCACGTACCGCCGGCCGCCTGGGCGCCACTGCAGGGCACGTCGATGTCGAGCCCGCACGTCGCCGGCCTGGCTGCGCTGCTGCGCCAGCTGCACCCGAGCTGGAGCCCGGCTGCCATCAAGTCGGCCCTGATGACTACCGGCTACAACACCTTGCCTGACGCGATTGCCTCGGGCGACACGCGCGGCATCCTGCCGTTCGCGCAAGGTGCGGGCCACGTCAATCCGAACTCCGCGGCCGATCCTGGCCTGGTCTATGACGCGACCGAAGCCGACTACAAGAAGTACATGTGCGGCGCCGGCGTCAGCACCCAATGCGCGGGCGGCACCATGGTGGGCTACAACCTGAACATGCCGTCGATTTCGGTCAGCAACGTGCTCGGCTCGGTGGTGGTAAACCGCTCGGTCACCAACGTCGGCACCAGCGCAGCGACCTACAACGCCAGCATTTCGGTGCCGGGTTATACGGCGGTGGTCAGCCCTGCCTCGCTGAGCCTGAACGTTGGCGAGACCAAGCCATTCACCGTCACCCTGACCCGCAGCAACGCGCCAAGCAACACCTGGCAGTTCGGCACGATGAGCTGGACCGACGGCAGCCACGTGGTGCGCAGCCCCGTTGTCGCACGTTCGGGCGCCCCGGTCGTGGCTCCAGGCACCATCGTGAGCAATCGCGCCAGCTTGTCCAAATCGATCAGCGTCACGACTGGCTTCACCGGCAAGATGAACACGGTTTACGGCGGCCTCAAGGAAATCAGCCGCACCGCGTACAACGTCACCCAGGCACCGGGCGGCTCGGTCGAAACGGTCGCGCAAATCCAGACCGCCTGCCGCGCTGCCGGACCGGGTGTCCGGGTAGTGCCGGTCACTGTTCCGAGCGGCGCCGTACTGGCTCAGTTCGAACTGTTCGACCGCGACACGGGCAACGGCAAAGGCAGCGATGACCTCGATATGGCGCTGCTCAACGGCGCGGGCAATGTGGTCGCCACTGCGCTGCATGGCGGCTCGAACGAGTCGATCGTGATGCCGTCGCCTGCAGCGGGCAATTACCGCGTCTGCGTGATCGGTTACACGGCGGCCAATGGACAGTCGACCGACTTCAGCCTGTCTTCGGCAGTGGTGACGTCGTCCGACCGTGGCGGCAACTTCCGTGTGCTGGTGCCGACTAAAGTGTATGCAAGCAGCACGGCATCGGTCAGCGCGAGCTGGTCGGGCCTGCCAGCTGGCAAGCGTTACGCCGGCGCCATGCAGTTGCTCGACGCCGCAGGCGGGCTGGCTTCCACCACCGTCTTCAGGGTGGAAACCAACAACCCGGTCCCACTGGCCGAGGCGGTCGAGCGTGCGAAGCCGAAGGACACGGCACTGTAAGCGAATCCATCCCGGGGCGAACAGCCCCGGCATGTAAAAAGGCTGCGTACCCGCGAGGGCGCAGCCTTTTTTTATGAGACAAGGCCGCTGGCGGCGCTTACATCGCCTGCGATCCGGCGGTGCCGCTGCGCAACTGGCAAGTGCCGGCGCGGCATTCGGCGCCCGGATCCGGGATGAACTGGCAGGTCGACATCATGCCGGACTTCTCGTTTTCCGCCTGGCGCTCCGACGTGTAGCGCCCGGCGAGCGCCTGCAAGGCCGGTTCCGAGAGCTTGGCCGTGGAATACGGCAGCCAGGCTTCCGGCCCCCCGCAGGCGCGCGCACCAATCGGCAAGGTACGGCACTGGGATGTGTCGGTGCAGGAAGCGCTGCCGATCATCGCGCGGATTTGCTCGAGTGTGCCACCCGCTGCGGCACCGGAGGTGGGGGTGGGCGTGGGTTTGTTCATGGAGGGAGGTGTGGGTTGTGGTCGATCGGGAGGCGCTCCGGCGTTGGTTGTACAAGCGGTGCAGGCCATGATCAGGGAAAGGAGGAGTGTTCGCATCACCAGATAATCGCCCGCGTTGCCGCAAGGGTCAAGAACGATTCGTTTCAAGAACAGCAAGAACTGCGGGAAATGAAGCGAAAACCTTTAGCCTGCCTACCTTTTTCAGCATCATCATGATCTCCGCCGCCGTCAGCGCCTGCGGCGGCGCGGCACCGGAAAACGGCCTGCCCCTTGTCCAGACCGCGGCCACCACCCGTGTCGTCGACCTTTCGATCGACCCGGCTGCCACCGGCCGGACGCCATGGCCAGATTGTGCCGACCAGAACTGCAGCGGCCTGCGCGTCATCGACGGCAAGGCCGAAGGCTTGCGCATCGATGCGATGCGCCGCCAGGGCAGCTACATAAAAAGCACACCCGGCCTTCGCCGGATGTGCTTCGAGCACCTCTGCTGCCGACGTGCTTGCTGCCGACGTGCTTAGTGCTTGCGCGCGCGCAGCGTCGAACCCATCAGGGCCAGGCCGAGTGCCAGCGAAGCGAGCGTCGCCGGTTCCGGCACGTCGCTCACGAGCGCGACGCCGACCAAGGCATTATTGGCCGACACGCTGATTCCGCTTTCCGGCAACAGCTGGAACTGGGCCAGATCGCCGTTGACGCCGAGGTAGTTGAAGGATTCGTCGTAGAGTGCGAAGCTGAAGCTGGTGCCATCGCCTGCGGACGAGAGGCCGAAGCTCAGATCGAAGCCGAACTTCCCGCCCAGGTTGACAAACTGCAGCAACTCGGCAAAACCATTAACGTTGTCAAACACGAAGGTCGTGCCGGTGCTACCGCTGACATCGCCGTAGGTCTCGCTGCTGCCGAGGTTCCCAATGAAATTACTCAGCGTTGCCGTTGCCGGAGCGGCCAGATCGGCGTCGCCGCTGAACAGGAAGTCCAGTACACCGCTGCCCGACAGGCTCGTGGTGTCGATCGTCACGTGATAGGTCGGAGCGGCCGACGCTGCGCCGGTGACGAGCATGAGCGCCAGCAGCGCGTGGGTGAACAGGTTTTTCAGGTTGAACATGGAGTATTTCCTCAGAAGGTGCCGGAGAACAGCTTGGCGGTGTAGCCAAAGCCTGCGCGCGCTGGATTGGTAAAGACGGTGGTGACAGTCACGGAAGCGCCAGCGGCCAGCGAGTTGCCAGGGAGCGTCAAGTAAGGCGCGCCGACCGTGTCGCCACTCTTGCCGTCCAGCGAAACGCCCGCCGTCAGGCCTTGCAGCACCAGGTGCAGTGGGCCGGTCAGCGGCGCGCTGCCGGTATTGGTGATGGTCACGGTGCCCATGAACTTGCCGGTTGTGCGGTTCTGGGTGAAGCCGGACTTGACGATCTTGGCCGACGCGGTGACGTCGGCAAAGGTTGGCGCCAGGTTCAGGCTGACGACCACCAGGTCGTGGTCCGATGCGCGGTAAGGATCGGCGCGATACGGATCCTGGCCGGTGGTTTCGAGGTTGTAGTCGATCGCTTCCGGTTCGTCCGCATTGCTGTGCCACTCGGTCACGCCGGCCACCTGCGCCGACAGGCTGCTGCTGGCCAGTGCATGGTCGAGGTAACCGCTTTCCGCGCTGAACACGTACGAGTAGGGAATGCCCTGCGGACGCACGAAGCGCTCGATCTCGTTGACATACCCCGCCGCGTTGAGCAGGCGGATCGGGTCTTCCATGCCGTAGGCGTTCATGTCGCCCACGACCAGCACGTCAGGATCGTTCGCGGCAGTCACGATTTGCGGCAGGAAGTAGTCGCGCAGGCGTGTCGCCTGTTCGACGCGGTTGGCGTTCCAGCAGCCCTGGCCGTCGCCGTTGTCGGCATTGCCGCCGCTGGAGCCGCCGCAGCCACCCTTCGATTTCAAGTGATTCACCACCAGCGAGAACTTGCCGCCGTTGGCTGCCTTGAAGGTCTGGGCAATCGGGGCGCGGTTGTTGACGGCGTCGCCGTCCGACAGCGCAGCGCCCACCATGCTCACCGACTTCGGCTTGTAGATCATCGCCACCCGAATCGCATCGGTGCCCGTTGCCGCAGGCTTGGGCACAACCGCGTAGCTACCCGCGCCCATCGCGCCGTTGAGCTGCTCGACCAGATAAGCGACGGCGATGTCGTCGTTGTTCTGGATCTCCATCAGCCCCACGACATCGGCATTCACCGCGGACAGCGAAGCGACGATCTTGTCGCGCTGGCGCACGAATTCAGCCATGTTGTCGGCGCCGCGGCAGTTCGAGCGGTTGGTCGTGTTGCCGATCTTGCAGCCCTGGCCCGTGCGGCCCCAGGCATCAGCGCCGTTGGTGAAGGTGGTGAAGAAGTTCAGCACGTTGGCGCTGGCGACGCGGACGTTGCCTGCAGCCACTTGCGGCGCCGCCAGACGCTCGTTGGTGCGCGAAAAGCGTGGCGTCACGGTCGGCTGCAGCTTGAAGGCCGCGCCGACGTCGCCGCTGGCGCCGTAATCGAGCACGCCGGTGAGGTCGGTGACGGTGTCGCCGCTACGCACGGTGCCGTCCTGGAACAGATAAGGAATAGTCGCCGGCGTTACAAAAATACCGTCGTCGAGCACGACGACATTGGCCGCGTTGCTTGCCGCCAGCGCACGTGCTTCAGGCGAGCCCGGCACGTAGCGGTTGGTCGGGATCTCGCGCCGGCCGCTCGAGAGCGTCAACTCGCCGCGGGCGCCGAGGGAACCATTGCCATTGACCGTCAGCGGTGTGGTGAAGCGCACCAGCATGCCTTCGAAACGGGCCAGGTCGGCGTTCGGCATCTCGACATTGGTCGGGGTGATGCTGCCGCTGCCGATCTTGCTCGTTGCGGTCAAGCTGGTCAATTCGGTGTATGAACGGGGTGCGCCGGTCGGAACATATTCGGTCACGGTGCCGGTCACGCGCACCAAGTCGCCCACCGCCAGGCCGGCGCTCGATCCGAACACGAAGATGCCGTCCGAGGTCGCCGGGTTGCCGTCGCCGTTCGGGTCCTGCAGGAAGAAGCCGCTGCCGACGGTCGCCGTGACAACGCCCTGGGTCGTTTGCACGGAATTGCTGTAGGCGCTCTTTGGGTCAGTACCCTGGATCTGCGGGATCGTCAATTCGCCTGCGACGCGCACACTCACACTGCAAGTGGCGTTCTGGCCATCGTTGTTGGCGAAGCTGATCGTGACCGGGTAGTTGCCGGCGGCGACGCCGGCGGCCACGTTCAGGGTGGCGCTGGCGCTCGCGCCTGTGGCGGAGGCTGCGACGAAATCACGCAGCTCGATGCCCGTGACCGCGCCCGATGCGAGCATCGCGCTGTTGACGATGCTGTCCTTGTCGGTGGCGCTCAAGGCGGCGCTGCCGGCGCTGCCCTGGGTGACCTGCAGGTTGGCGGGACAGGTGGCGACGATCGGTTGCGCCACCGGGACCGGATCAGGGTCCGTGCCGCCGCCCGAGCAGACGTTAAACGCCGTGCCGGCATGACGCGGAAGGGGCGTCGGCCCGACGGTGAAGTCGTTCCGGTTGTGATCGGTATCCGTGCAGCCCGCCGCAGCACGCTGGAGCGCGGTCGTCGCCGATGGCGACACCGCCGCCTGCGTCTCGCTCAGGTTGGCAGTACCGTAGCCGACCAGGTCGATGATCGCGCCTTGCGTCGCGCCCGTCATCTGGACCGTGGTGTCGGCCAGTGCGACCTTGCCCGATCCCGCCGCCATCTGCACGCTCCACTCATGGTTGACGTCAGGGAGCGGGCTTCCGCCTTGCGTCTGAACCGTGCTTGCTACCAAAAAGTATTGGCCCGGCTGCAAAGTCACCTCCGGCAAAACACTCGTCGACGACCAAGTGCCCGCCGTTGACGCATATTGAAGGCTCTTGCCCTTCAGCCCGACGGCAGCGCTGCCTCGATTGAACAGTTCGACGTACTCGCGGTTATAAGTCGCGCTGGCGCTGCCGGCACCACCGAAGACCCGGCTAATGACCAGATCGGGCGAGGCGGCAAACGCGCTGGTCGACAATCCGGCCAGCAGTGCGGCCAGGATAGTCAACCGGCCGGCCGGTGTTTTCGTTGCAGCGTGCATTTTCATGGGCTTCCTAAGGAGATAAGGGTGTAGAACACTTGTTGTCTATGCTGATAGGCATTTTATTACCAGAAACAATATTACGGAGGCAATTTGACAGGAGAATGACATGGCGCAAGGCCGGCTCCTTCCAGATGAGGTATGCCGACAACACATTGATTCCACATGGAAATTTAACGCACGAGCGTGCGGGCATGACAACAGCATGGCGCCGCTAGTACGGACGAAAAAAAACGGGCATCGCTGCC
>NZ_JBIMES010000019.1:0-53512 GCF_051262535.1 Massilia sp. CMS3.1
GCTAACGACCTTGTTGCTGGAATCGGTTCGAAGGACTGATAGTTGGCGAAGGACCGGACCTTGCTCCAGCTGCGTACTTGTTCACTTTCTCTGGAGGCTGTGAGCCTAATGGGCCGTCTCGTCTGACCAGGCGACGTACACTGCACGCTCGATAACGTCCTCGTCAGCCGTCGAGTACCTAGTCAGCTCTTCAGCTGTGAGCCTAGCAAGTTGGAAATGTTCAGGATCGTCTCTCATCTTGCGCAGCCATTCTTCGCGAGAGACTGTTTCGCCGGTAGTGGCTGGCAGAACTATCCAAAAGCCTGTTTCTCTTTCTGCAACGACGGTATAGAGATCTAAAAATTTGTCCATGGCGTAGATTGATCGTGATGATTTCCGCAGCATACCAAAGGTAAATGCTGCTCTTCCGATTCGAGTTGAGCCCCTTTGCCTAGGTAATGTCTGAGCTTTCGCCCCCCTAGCGCAATAGTGGGTTGCCATCAGAACGGCAAGAACCGCAGCCGCTATCCCAACCATTCGCAGACTGACGAATACTCGTGGCTGTCGTCAGCGACTAACGGCGAGGCGTATCGTTTGACATAAAATTCGTTATGTCGGCCTAGCTCTCGGTCACCGGGCTGCTCGCGTGCATACTACTGCATGGATATACAGTAGTATTTCGGCATGGGCTTCAAAGAACCTTTGCCAACAGCGCAGCTACGCGAGATCCAAGAACGCAATCTGGACTCAGCTGATGTACGGGCTCTGCTTTGGGAAATCAAGCGGCTTCGATCGGTCCTGCTGTACGCCGACCAGCTGCAGCGCATGTTGACGACACTGGCCGGGCCTCAAGGGGCGATCCTCGATACCCTTCGGGAGAAGCTGCGCGACGAGCCCTGCGTGAAAGAATTTCCTCGCCTACCTCCCAGCGCCTAGGCGCTTTCTAGAAAAACTTTCAACTTACCACCATAACAACATTCTCATTACACTGAGCCTTATTAAAGGTCTGCTATCGGCCTATTGTGTTGAAAAAGTCGCTAGGCAACTTTTCTAGTCAGTTTTTGGTGGTCCCAACACTCCAACTGGCGGGCGGTCGCCGCACATAGCGGCCTTTCTGGACAGTCGAGTTACCGATCTTCAGTTGCCTCTCAGCACGTGGACCGAGTTTTTCAACAGAATAGGCCAAGAGCAGACATCCAGATGGTCTCAACCTAGGTCAAATAACCGTAGATGACTCACATATAAAAAGTTTCATAAATTACACTTATATGGTTTAATAGAAATATTACAATTGTTGGGACGATAGGCGATATGATCAAGTTACGAAAAGTGCTCGCAGTGTTCGCTTGCACAGCTGCACTCGCTCCCGCACACGCCGGGCTCCTCACCCAAGAATTTGTTTCCGAATGGACTGTTTCGACTTGGGACTACTATGGTGACGTCGCCGCTCTTCAATGGCACTACATTCCATATCTCGCTTGGGATCCTGCACTTGGAACGCTCGAGAAAGTGTCGGTCTCGACCGCAGTTTCCGGAAACAAGAATGTGTTCGAAGACCTCGCTATCCGGTATTCATTCTTTACTGGTTGGAGTTCCGCCGCTTACCAATTCTACGACGCTAAGGTCTTTGCCGCAGGCGCGGGCTCATTTGCCGACCTGTTCGAGTATGACATCGCGGCGAGCAATTTCGTCGCCCCTCTCTACCTTCCTCAAGCTAACTATTATTTCGAAAGCCGCTCGGCGACGACGCATCAGATAGCAGCACGCACAACGCTCTCCTATCAGTATGCTTATCCTACCGAGGTAGCAGTTCCAGAACCATCGACTGTGGTGCTTGCCGCAATTGGAGCTTGCGCATTTTTCCTCGGCAGGAAAAGCTGGGCGAGGCATTCAGGCGTCGGCTGATGGCTGCGCACTGAGTATTGCGCTCAACTCGGACACACATGGACTGCTCTATGAACTCGACATGAATCGCCCCGGGTTTTGTAGAGGCTCCATTGTTTGAGAGAATGGAGCTATGAAAAAGCAACCCAAGTATTCCCCTGAAGTCATCGAGCGCGCCGTGCGCATGGTCAGCGAAGCCGGCAGCCAGTACGAGTCGCAGTGGGCCGCAATCACGTCAATCGCTGCCAAGATCGGCTGCACACCGGAGACACTGCGCCGCTGGGTACGCCAGCAGGAGCGCGATACCGGCCAGCGTCCAGGACCAACCACTGCCGAAGAGGAGCGCGTCAAGGCGCTTGAGCGAGAAGTGCGCGAGCTGCGCAAGGCAAACGAGATCCTTCGCTTGGCGAGTGCGTTTTTCGCCCAGGCGGAGCTCGGCCGCCACTTCAAGCCGTGAGGGCTTTCATCGACAGGTACCGCCACGCCTACGGTGTCGAGCCGATCTGCAAGGTGATGCAGGTCGCGCCGTCGGGCTATTGGCGCCACGCTGCGCAGCAACGCAACCCGGCACTGCGCTGTTCCCGCGTCCAACGCGACGACGTGCTGAGCGTCGATATCGAACGTGTCTGGCAGGCGAACCTGCAGGTCTACGGGGCTGACAAGGTTTGGCGCCAGCTGAGGCGTGAGGGAACGGACGTGGCCCGCTGCACCGTGGAGCGCCTGATGCGCAAGGCCGGGCTGCGCGGCGTCATACGAGGCAAGGTGGTACGCACGACGGTTGCCGATGCGAAGGCCCCGTGCCCGCTCGACCGCGTCAACCGCCAGTTCAAGGCCCAGCGGCCAAATCAGCTGTGGGTCAGCGATTTCACCTACGTGTCGACCTGGCAGGGCTTCGTCTATGTCGCTTTCGTGATCGATGTCTTCGCTCGGCGCATCGTCGGCTGGCGCGTCAGCAGCTCGATGCGGACCGATTTCGTGCTCGATGCATTGGAGCAGGCGCTGTACGCACGTCAGCCCGAACGGAACGAGCTGGTCCACCACAGCGACAGGGGCTCGCAATACGTGTCGATTAAGTACAGCGAGCGCCTGGCAGAAGCCGGCATCGAACCGTCTGTGGGTAGCAAGGGCGACAGTTACGACAATGCCTTGGCCGAGACGATCAATGGGCTCTACAAGGCTGAACTGATCCATCGCCGCGCTCCCTGGAAGACGCGTGAGGCCGTCGAACTGGCCACGCTCGAATGGGTGTCCTGGTTTAACCATCATCGTCTGCTTGCGCCGCTCGGCTATATACCGCCAGCAGAAGCTGAGGCAAACTATTACAAGCAACTGAGCAGTCAAGCCGTCGCGGCCTGACTCACACTAACTGGCCTCCACGAAAGCCGGGGCGATTCAGTTGGACTTCAAGTTCACTCCAAAAATGTGGGACGAGGCAGTTGCAGAGTCGCTTTTTTCCGAGGCGCTACAAGAACTCTATCTAGGCATGCCTTCCAATTGATCGGGTGCAACGATGGAAACTGGCCGGATTCTTCTCGACACTTATCGCGCAGAGTCAGAGCAATGGTCGTGGCGGCCGGCTTGGCACGTTTGCGGGGAATCAGTGTGCACGCTTTTCTGGAAGTTTGCCCAGCTCAACCAGATAACGGCAAAGGAGCTCGCTCAACTCATTGCGAACCGAACTTCGGGGCGGCGAACCGCAATATGCATTAAGCCCGATGTCGACTTACGTGATGCCTCGGTTTTCGACCTCGACGTTATAGGACAAATTCTTCGAACCAACCGAGCAACGATTCGCCAATCGTTTTTGTTTGAGGTTCTTCCCGGGAGTGTCCTCCGTTCACACGAGCGGTTGCGCTGGTGTGTCCAATGTATGGAGCAGGGCTTTCACTCCCCTTTATTTCAGATGCGGCAGACCCGAACGTGTCCTCTACACGCACAGACCTTGCTAGACTGTTGTCAACAGTGTCGCCGTGAAATTCCTTACCGACTGAGCACACCATTCCTCGCTAAGCCTTTTCATTGCCCGCACTGCGGATGCGATTTCGCACCAATGATGGCGTCCGAACGGCCACGCATTCTTCAGTTATCCCACGAAGAAACCTCCCAAATTGCATTGTTGCTCAAATTCTATAAAACAGCGGATGTTGAGTCAGTCAGCGTCAGCGACGCGGCGCGCCTATTCATAACGGCACAAAAGACCAGAGTATTCCATGTCGATTTGAACGAGTCAGACGTTCAGAGCCATTATGCCAGTTTCATGGCCCAGACCTTAAAACACTTAGTGCCAGGCGAACTTGAATTAGAGGGAGATCTTTGCGCTAAGCCAGTCGCACGCAGTGTCCGCGGCTACCTCCATCACATTGGCTATGAAGACAGTAGTGAGTGCGACGAGCAGGAAAACAGAATCGATCCCGAAGAGAACGATGTTGCGGAATCAACATCAAAACAATTCATGGCTATTCTAGTGAACTCCTATAGGGGGATACGTCGACATTTATGGCGGCGGGTTTTTAAGGATCACCGGCGTTGCATCGTTTCTGCTGCCTTCTGCTTACGAAACGACATGCATAACAAGTCTACATGCGGATTCTGTCCACACGCGTTGGCATTCATTCGCTGGCGCATGCTTTGGGAGGGTTGCGGTACTCCTCGCTACCTTTTTGCTAAGCGACCCGCTAAATTCTTTGGCATTCTCGGGTGGCACTTGGCTCGGCCCTCTCCAGCTCCAGAGAACTGGTCGACGGAGACAAAAGCATGGATTGCGGGGCACATCTTCAGCTCGACCTGTCTGGCGTCTCTTGCTGAGATATCGAAGTTAGCAATGACGGCGTGCGAAGAAGACGTCGTTCTCTGGGAGAAGAAAAAAAGCGCGGTTGATTACACGTGCTTGTGGGCGGTAGCTGGTCGAGACCGGCGGGAACAACCGGCTACAATCTACTTACGCCATGAGCCGCTTCGGCACGTGAGCGCGTTGACGATAAGCGGGATGGCCGGACACCGTCGGCGCCACGAAGCGGACATGGGTCGTCTGCAGCTGTTTGCGTAAATCTGGGGCTTCGGTAACGCCACTAGATATCATCCCCGAGCAAACCTGGAGCCACACTATTTGTTGAACGAATCAAATCGAGGGCTTCCTGTTCTGTATAGACCATCGTGGTACTTAGATCACGGTGGCCTAACCAAGCCGCCACATTCCGTACATCTTGTCCGGAAAGCAATGCTGCCTTCGCGAACGTATGGCGCAACCAATGTGGAGATGCTTGCCTGATTTGCTCAGCGCGGGCCGTGTCTCCTACCTCATCTAAAAAGGCGGCAGCTGCAGCGAGCCGGCCTTTTACGATGTGATACAGGCCGTGGCGGGTCGTAATTGGTCGCCACGCTTGAAAGTAGCGGCGCGATTGGACGTCCTTGATCACGCGTCCGGTCGAGGTCGCAGCGCTGCGGTTCGTTCGGACAGAAAGCACAAGGGCAATCGTTTCACCTGGTTCGGGTAACCTGGACAAGCCAAACGCCTGACGGTAGGTACCCAGCGCGTCCATGACGCTGCGGGGAACCGGTATCTTGCGCTCCTTACTACCTTTCGCGGTTTCCTCCCTGACCAACATGACCCAGTAGGTCTTCCCGTCACGCGGATCCGATAAGCGGTAGAACGCAGACATGTCCGCTTTAATGAGCTCGCTAGCGCGCAGACCAAGTTCCCGCAGTACGATGAAGATGAACCGATCACGTAAGTCGGTCTGGCGAGCCGTGAAGGTCCGTTTATCAGCCTCGTCCATGCATTGAAACACCATGTCGTACAGGTCAATCGACACTGCACGATTGGCGTTGACCTTGCGGACCGTACCCGCGCCATGCAGCCCCATCGGATTGATCTGGACGTAGCCCATCTCACGCCAGGCACGGAACATGGCGTGAATACAGCGCTGGATGTCCGAGCGGCTACTTTTAGAAGGTTGAGTGCGAAACGGGGTGTATCCGTCGTCCTCTGGGCGGGCAAAGGCACCCGTGATGGGATCCTGCGCACACAACGCCTCATCAGGCAAGTCCGCCAGGAACGAGTAAAACGCATCGACATCTTGCACGGTCCAGCGTGACGGCGGCACGCCATGTATGTTCTCACAGAACCAGCGCAACTTTGCTAGGTGATATCCGTAGGTCGCAACCGTCTCAGGCGAGTTGCGCCGGCCGCGGCTGGCAATCGCCCTCAGCCACACTTGGGCGGCCGCCCAGTCGTCGGCTACCGGGCCGAGACCGTGCGTAATCGCCGAAGCAGGGGAGAGCAGGGCATCATACGTCAGGTCGGTTAGCTGATTCATCGTGGCTTGTTTTGTAATAGTGCTTCGGGGATTGCGGCGCCGGCCCGGTATGCTTTCTGGCGGAACGTCTCGAGCAACTCGGCGTCCATCTTGCGCTGCCCCTCCAAGATTACGCAGCGTTCTTTCCACACGCGCGCTTCGCCACGCGATTCCTCGATCGCCTGCATCGCAAATTTTCTGTGATCGGTTACTTCAGTTCCCAGCTTCTCGACTGCGTTGGCCTGCTGCGTGACGACAGCACGCATCCGTTCAGTCTCTTGTTCTAGACTTGAAATAGCCTGGCGCGCTGCCATCAGTTCCGCGGCAAGCTGAGCGGCCTGAGCGCGGGCTGCCAGCAATTCCTGCTCGGTGTCGTGCAACCTAGCAGCATAAAAATCGGCTTGGCTCGAGCCAGTGGGGCCAAAGCGTGCGCTTCTCACTAAGGCGGCATCGACAGCGTCAGACACGATGGCGTGCAACTGGGTCGAACTAACGGCCGACTGCTGAACACTCTCGGTCGCGTTGCCGGCGCCTTGCTTGAGATGGAAAACGTCCTCCAAAGCCAAGGCCTGCTTTTCCGCCGCGAGGGTCGCCGTCGAGGGTCGGCGTTCCGGTGCGAAGGCCGCCAGGAGGCGTTGATAGATCGCCGGACTGTAGAGTTGGCCGGTCGCTTCCTGCACGGCGCGCAGAAATCCGCGGACGAATGGGCGGTGGTTGCGGGAATCGTACGGATATGTGGCCTGTAGCGCTGCCACGCGGGATGCCAGCAGGCGGGCTTGGTCATCGGTTAGCGAGAAAGTCGGGCGGGCCATCGAGGAAATGCTTGGTTTGGGTAGAGGTATATTAACCATCATATTTATACCTGTCAAATTACACTATTTACCTTAGCACGGATTAAGGTAAGTAGTTTTAGCGGAGGCTTTATTGTTCCACGGAGCGCTTTTGGCGGCGCTATTGAGGCAGATGCTATGCACGTAAAACGATGGGTAAAGCGGAAGGTGAGCTTCTACACGGAGCTGACAAGCGACAGCCTGTGCTGCGTATCGAGTAAACCCAATTGGATACCTGTCACGTGTTGTACGTTGAGTTGCGGTGGGAGAACACTTTCCTAGCTCGAGCGTCGTGCATACTGGCCTTGAGGGACGTGCTAGTACGACCGCCGGCAAGCTGATCGAACGTGGTGTAGCTTTGGATTCGGCCGCTGCTTAGCGACTGTTGGCCTGTCGATGCAGCGAAGGCAGAAAATGTTTCTAAAGATGGGGCTACTGCCAACGAGTGAATGCAGTCTTCACGCCGAAGGGCCGGGTACGGCCCCATCGACTAGCTGGACACTGAGCCAAGCAATGCCAACCGACAGGTGTAGAACGCGAGCGACTTGTGCAGTTTAGGCAGCGTGCGCTTCCGTTGTTCGTTCTGGTTTCAGTCGGCTTTCCAATAACCGCGCGCTCTACACACCGAGGGGTGATGAACGTCCCCAAGCTGTAAACCGTTACTAAAGAGCAACTTGGCGTCAACCCGTTACATTCGGCCCATGCCAAGTGAAGCTCAGGATGTCGCCCCTTCATGTTTGTTCGACTGCCCCATATAAGCAATCGCGGCTGCGGCAGATCGCTATCCTTGAAACGCCATGTATCTCACCGTTGAGATAAATCGACAATACTAAATGTATTGTCGAGTTATTGGTTGTGATAGTGATGGCCTAACTTCGAGCAACCTAGGGCGCTGCTTTCGATTTCGTGAATGGATCCCAGCAAGGAGGCGACTACTCCAGTCCTGCTGAGCGACCTTGCTGAGTCTATTAACTCAGCCGTGAGAAGCCACCGCGGGCTATTAATCCCCTCTTCTACGCCTGCTATCCTGCTTTGGCGGCCTTGCGCATGTAGAGCTTTCAGGTGCCCTTGCTGAGAGCAAGTAGTACCGCGCTTGTGCTTGAGCGAGCCCGCGAAATTTGCGCTTACCGAAGCGAAACTCGACTATGCGCCAGTGGCTCATTTATTGCATTACACTTGCATTGTGCTGCTGGTTTTCTCTGAGACCGCTTAACTAAGCACCTTAGCCCGGCTTCGCTGCCGGTTTCTTTTTTCTGAATATTGCACCTATTCTAAGCACCAATGGCCGACCGCGAACCCATTGTAGCGTCCGCTTACGACCTAGGCTGTGTTAGATCTTGGCTTCAACGCCAGGGATCGCCGAACGCGCCAAGAACGCCGCCGTGATCTGAGGCAGGTGGTCCAGCAGCCAAGCAGCCATTGCCTTTTCCTGCACTAAGATCTGTTCGCAGGCCGTTGCGGTCGTCGTGTCGCCCACGGCATTGGCTGCGCCGATCAGCGAGGTATAGCTCGCGATTTCGAGGTTCTCGAACACGTATCCGGCCATCGCGCCCTTGACCACTTCGTCACTGGTCATCATGCCGCCCACGCCCTGGCTAAAAGCAGCCACTTTGCCTCCTAAGTCCTTCAGCACCGAGTTCTTGATGCCGCGGCGGCTAAGAATGCCATCCAGAATGCGTTGCTGGCCACGGGTTTCTTCGATGTGCTGCACGATGCGTGCGCGCAGTTCAGGATAGTGCTCAAGACGGTCGGCCTGGGCCGTGAGCATCGTTTCAGCCTGCTGTTCGATTGCATGCGCGTCGCGCAGCCAGTCGTTCAGATGGTCGTTTGCTGCTGTGGTCATGATCTTCTCCGTCAATCGTAGGTTGGGGATGAGCGCTGCAGCGCTTTTCTGTGCCGAAAGCCGGCTGCGTTCGCCATTTGACTTGACTTTCGCAGAATTGTGCACAGGTGTTTGTTAGGTCAAACACATTCAAGCCACATCTGCGTCGATATCGCCAGCCAGCAGATAGAGCCGATGCCCACTGCGGTAGGCTAGTAAAAGATTTGCGAAGCCGAACACCATACATCATCAAAGATGGGGCTTCGCAGATGTCTGCAATCGACCTAAAACGTGCGAATTTGTCTCTTCTCCTCGACAACTGTGTAACTGCTTTCTACCTTGCATAACTTTGATAGCGAAGTCAGAAAAGCGTCTTGTAGCAGGACATGGTATTTATTCTTTTAGGCCGGCGATCGGTGCTAGGCCGGCTCGTGCGAGCTGCATCTGGGCCAGGGTTGAATACAATGGCAGGCTGATCACTCGCGACACCATGCTCGCTACAAGTGCGCACGCCATCAGGCTAAGCACCATTGAATGGCCATCTACCATCTCCATAACGATGATGAACGCTGTCAGCGGCGCTTGCGTGGCGGCCGCGAGAAAACCGACCATGCCCAGAGCAATGAGCGCGGGTACCTGTGCCCCATAAAATGCAAGTGCCACGTCGTTGCCTAGCGCTGCCCCGATTGCCAGGGATGGGGCGAAAATTCCTCCCGGGACGCCAGACCAAGCGCTCAGCCATGTCGCCACGAATTTGAAGAACGCATACATCATGGGCATGGTCGCTATCCCCTCGACCATGCCACGGGTCGGGCCATAGCCGGAACCGAAGGTCGTGCCTGCCGTGACAAGACCGATGACGGCCACGCAGAGACCGCACATGGCGCCGAACAGGACAGGATGCCGAGCGCGCAGGCGGCTGAGTCCGTTACTGCCCTGCCCCGTTAGTGAAAGGATCAGCAAGCGCGAGAACAGGCCGCCCGCTAGGCCTGTGCACAGTGCCACTACCACGCCCGGCAGCAGCAGCGCAATGCCGATGTCGCCCGTGTGAACGACGCCGAAATAGGTAGCGTTCCCGTGCACGGAGATGGCCACCACACCGCCCAGTACGATAGCGGCGATGATCAGGCCGCTACTGCGCTGCTCCGGCGCGCGAGCCAGCTCTTCGATGGCAAACATGACGCCGGCAAGCGGTGTGTTGAAGGCCGCCGCAATGCCCGCTGCGCCACCAGCTACCAGCAAGCCGTGGACCGTCACCGAGGAGCGTTTCGGCAGCCAGCGCCTAGCCTGCAGCATGATCCCTGCCGCAATCTGAACCGAAGGGCCCTCTCGCCCCAGCGATAAACCAGCCAGCAGCCCGCTGGCGGTCAACGCGATCTTGGCTACGCTCAGGCGCAACGACACGAATAGTCCACGCTGTTCGGGCGCAAGCGCCGGATCGAGCGCGGCCATGACTTGAGGGATACCCGACCCGGCCGCGCCAGGTGCGAAGCGGCGTGTCAGCCAGACGATGGCGGCGGTACACAGCGGCGTCCAGAGCAAGGCGCTCCACCAGACCTGGCCCCGCACATCCTCGAACAATGCAAACGCGCGCTCGGATAACCAGGTAAAGCCGACCACGGTCAGCCCAGCCACGCCGGCCAGCGCAACGACAAGCGCGCGCCCCCACCAGAGCTGCCAGTCGGAGAGTTCCACCCGCATCTTGTCGCGCCAATCGTGCGTAGTTTTCATGTCGGTTTGCTAGGGTAAAGTGGCCGCCACACCAGGCTGCGCCTGACTCGACACCGTGGGGGCAAGGGTTGAGACGGGAGGCGGACGGCGGTCGATCTTTCCGCGCACCCCGGCAAGCACCAGCCTTGCATTCGGGTTCATCATGCGCACTTTCAGCCATGCGTTGATGCGGTTGAGCTCAGTGGCCTTGGGTAGCTTGCGGCAGTCCGCGCTAAGAAAGGGAATCAAATCTGCCCCTTGATCCGGTGGCGCCGCCATGCCGATCAGGACGTTGCCGCACTGCGGATACTGGACCTCGAACTCGCGTGTTACCGCATCGGCCTGATCCACCCAGCCTTGCTGCGCCCTCACCTGCCCGCGCAGTAAAGCAATTGTGGCTTCCTTGTCCTCTACCACCTGCTGATTACTCCGCACAATGTCTGCAAGAATATCGGCCTTCAGGCTGCCGACATCGATCTTGTTGGTATCCTCGGCTTGCGCCTGATGCACTGACAAACGCGCTCCATGAAGTCCCGCCAGCGCCAAGCGCGATTCGATTGCGCGTATCTTGTCGGAAGACAGTCGTTGGCCAATTAGGGTAACCTCGATTTCGTGTGTCCGGGGTGTCAGGCGCGTCTCAAGCACGTGTACTTTGGCGGCCTTGAACTCCTTGCGCACGAAGTCGCGGGCGCGGCTGCTGAATACCTCGTTATCGACCAGGCGTACTGCCAGATAAATGCTCGGCAGGCCGGTAACCAGAACGATCGCGATCAACGCGCGCTTGACATGACGTTCCCTCACCGGATCGACGAATTTACGATGCGGCAAACGCAAGAATTCGATGACGACCACTGCGGCAAACGCAATGAAGACACAGTTGATCGAAAACAGATAAAAAGCGCCGCCGAAAACCGACCAGTCACCGTTAGCCAACCCATAGCCGGCCGTGCACAGGGGTGGCATAAGCGCGGTGGCAATAGCCACGCCGGGAATGACATTCGATTTTTCGCGCCTTGTCAGCCCGATGATACCGGCCAGGCCGCCTGCCAAGGCAATCAGTACGTCCCACAGCGAGGGCGTAGTGCGCGCCAGCAGTTCGGACTGTGCCTCGTCGAGCGGCGTAATCATGAAATACAGTGTCGAGGTGAGCAGACTGATCGCGGCGGCGATCGCCAGGTTGGCAAGCGAACGGCGCACTAGGAAAAAGTCGAAGATGCCCACACCATAGCCGAGTCCGACGATTGGCCCCATCAGCGGCGACACCAGCATGGCGCCGATGATCACCGCGTTCGAATTGATATTCAGGCCGATCGAAGCAATCAGGATCGCCAGCATCAGGATCCACGGCGTCGCGCCCCGCAACTCGATTCCGGCCCGTATGCTGCGGTCGATTTCCGCATCGTCCGCCTTGTCTTCGAGCAGACTGAAGCGGTGCGCAATGGCCGCGCCCAATGAGGAGGACGCAGGCGGGAGCGGGCTGTCGGGTGCGCTCAATATGTTACCCGGCTATTTGACCATCATCTCGCGCATCCGGCGCCGCAACTCGCGCTCTCGCTGAGCTTCGGCCAGCCAGTCCTCACGCAGGGCACGCGCCAGGGAAATCATCATCAGGACGATTACCAGGGCGAACGGCAAGGCAAACAAAATCGTTGCGGTCTGTACCGCCTTGAGGCCGCCGGCCACGAGCAAGCTCACCGCGATGCCGGCGACCAGCACGCCCCAGATGATCTTGATGCGCCGTGGCGGATTGGGATTGCCCGCGGTACTCATCATGCCTAGCACCAGCACAGCCGAGTCACCCGAGGTCACGAAGAACACGAATACCAGTAGCGTGGCCAGCACCGACATCACTAGCCCGAAGGGCATTGCGTCGAACATGGCAAACAGGCCGGTCGCGACATCGGCCTTGACCGCGGCGGCAAGGGGGACATGCTGCCAGATTTCCATGTACAGGGCGGTGCCGCCGAAGATCGAAAACCACAGGAATGCCGCCAGCGAAGGTGCCAGTACGGTACCGAGGATGAACTCTCGGATCGTGCGCCCGCGCGAGACCCGCGCGATGAACAGCCCAACAAATGGCGACCACGAAATCCACCAGGCCCAGTAGAAGATCGTCCAGTTACCGACCCAGCTGCTGTCGCGAAATGGCGTTGCGCGCAGGCTCATCCGCACAAATTCGCTCAGGTAGCTGCCCAGGGTATTCGTCAGGGTATCGATGATCGCTACAGTCGGCCCCAGCAGGAACACCGTTAGTGCCAGCAAGACCGCCATTCCCATATTGAAGTTCGACAGGTAACGGATGCCCTTCTCGACGCCAGTGACTGCCGATGCGATAAACACAGCGGCGGTCAGGACGATGATTGTCACCTGTGCTGCCTCGCTGACAGCGAGTCCGAATACCGCATTTAAGCCACTGTTGATCTGCAATGCTCCCACCCCGAGGGAGGCGGCAACGCCGAACGCGGTGGCTACCACGGCAAGCCCATTGAACAGCCCTGCCATTGACTGCACCGGGCGCCAGGGCAAAGCGCTCGTCACGGTACTAATCAGGGGGCTGCCGCCGCGGCGGTACTGGAAGAATGCGATTGCCAAGGCGACCACGCTGTACACCGCCCAGGGATGAATGCCCCAATGGAAAAATACATAACGCATGGCTGCGTTCGCTGCCTCCGGCGTATTCGGCAGTGTGCCAGGAGGCGCCGTACCATAATGCGATAAAGGTTCTGCTACGCCCCAGAACACGAGGCCAATGCCCATGCCGGCCGCGAACAGCATGGCAAACCAGCTGCCAATGCCAAATTCCGGCTCATCGTCTTCCCCACCCAGTTTCAGGTTGCCATAACGGCTGAATGCAACAAAAGCCGCAAATACGACCATGGCCAGTACCACCCACAGGTAGAGCCAGCCAAAGTTGCGCGTGAGCATGACAAGCAGGGAATCCAGCACTGACGCCATGTTGTCAGGAGCGAAAATCCCCCACAATACGACAAGCAAAATGAAGCCAGCCGAAAAAAACATTTGCATAGGCGATCCTTATTCTGTAATGGCCGTCTTTTTCGGGCGTGACAAATACAGTGTCTGCGTTGGGTAGGCAAATTCGATGCCTTCGTTCTCAAAACGCTCGAACAGGGCCATGTTGATCGCCTGCTGGACATCCATGTAGGTGCCGTATGCGGGCGTCTTCACGATATACACCGTCTCAAAATCGAGCGATGACGGTCCAAACGATTTGAAATGTGCACGGTCGAAATCAACGTCCGGCTGCGCCTGCACGATATCGCGCAGTATGTCAGGAATGGCAAGTAACTGCCGTTTGCTTGTTTCATACGTGACGCCGATACCGAAAACGATGCGCCGGGTCTGCATCCGCTTGAAGTTGCGAATCCGGCTTTTCAGCAGGTCGCTGTTCGAAAAGATGACCTGCTCGCCGCCGAGCCCGCGGATACGCGTGGTTTTCAGACCGACGAACTCGACCGTCCCTGAGATATCGTCGACAGTGATGAAGTCGCCCACGACAAACGGCTTGTCCAGCACGATCGATAGCGATGAAAACAAATCGCCAAGGATGTTCTGGAGCGCCAGCGCGACAGCAATACCACCGATACCCAGGCTGGCGACCAATGTGGTGATGTTGACGCCGAAATTATCCAGAATCATCAAGATGATGACCAACCAGATGACCGTGCGCACCACAAATCCAAGCGCGGCAGTCGAGGTTGTACTTGCAGCGTCCTGATCGCTGCGACGGACACGGTAGTGATGCAGCCAGGCACGCACGCCAACGTCGCCCCAGCGGGCCACCTGAAGCAGGAATGCTGCAATCGCCAGGCGCGACAGCAAGGTAACCCGCGCCTCGGACAAGACCAGCGACTGCGCTCCCGCATACCCCCCCATGAACACAAAGAAAATCGGATGCGTGGCGGACAGAACCTTCACCGCGAAATCGTCGAGATAGGTCACCGTTGTGGCTGCAAACATCTCAAGGCGGCGTACCAATATCTGCCTGGCAAAGTACAGAACCAAGCAAACGACCAGCCCCATGCCCAGTGCGATTGACCAGGTAGTCAAATCGTTTTCAAGAATGACGTAGCGCATAGCGTGTTTCCATAGTAGTGAAAGGCGGGCCGCATCACGCTGCCTTTGACTCGACTACCGGAGAGGGGGTACCAGTCGTTGCAACGGAAAACTCCTGTCAAACGGTGACATCGACTCGACGGCGATCATCGCCGTGCATGCGACAGGAGCGTCAGTGCGTCAGTCCTTGCGCATGGTCAGTCCCATTGCAGAGGGCAGCCTTGTGTCGACACCTGCTTCTAGATGCCGGGAGGAAACGAATGGAGACAAGCGCGTATTCGCACGTCAACGGTGGATTCAGGCAGCGCACCACCAGCGAACACAATCGCCGGAGAAACACTCCACTAGGAGTGCAGGAGGGTCGATTGTAACCAGTAAAAAGCATTTGCACAAATATTGATGATAATATTGCAATCGAACCCTGACTTTCCGCGCGTTTCGAGCTGGAGCGCTCCTTCGTTTAGTCGACGGTCAAACCACGCCAGCAGTGCGTTGGCCATGCTGCGTCTTCATGTAGAGTGTGCCTGCTTCAAGGTCTGGTTTATACAAATGTAGTGTTTGGTGTACGACGGTCCTTGTTATCAAGGACAGATAACAATGCAGACCATCACCTTCCTCGCAGCAGTAACCGGCAGATTTTTTCGGCATTCATCATCGCGGGTGGAGGACGGACATGCCCGAGGACCGTGTCGGGATCAAGCAATAATGAATTCAGGTTGCCATGACAGTTGACTTGATGCTGGCAGTCGCCAAGAGCTTTCTGTTTGTCCTGGTGACGATGCTACCTATCCTCAATCCCGCTGCCACGGCACCGATCTTCCTGAGCATGACCGAAGGCGCGTCACCTGCCACCCGCGCCCTGCTTGCACGCCGTATCGCGCGCAACATGTTCTGGCTGATGACAGGTTCAATGCTCATCGGTTCGTACGTCCTTGATTTCTTCGGCATTTCGCTGCCTATCGTGCGTGTTGGCGGTGGCCTGATTCTGGCTTCCGTCGCATGGCGGCTCCTCGGGGCAACACCGGCGACACCGGACAGCCGGGCAGCTCTGGCAGAGGCTTTTACCCCTGATCATGCTCACCGGCAGGCTTTTTACCCGCTCACCTTCCCGATCAGCTGCGGCCCGGCCTCGATCTCCGTTGCCATTACAGTGGGCGTCGCCCTGCACGACGTAGAACTTGTGGTATCGCTGGCACGGATGGGGGCTGCGCTGATGGCGCTGGCCGTCATTGGGGTCCTTCTTTATCTTGCGTTCCGCTATGGGGAGCATTTCCTGCGTTTGATCGGAGAAGCCGGGACAGCTGTTTTCCTGCGCCTCACAGCGTTCATCCTGCTCTGCCTTGGGGTGCAAATCGTGTGGGACGGTGTTCGCGAGTTGCTGCTTGAGATAAGCGCTTTTCGCTCGCATCCCGCCACAATCCAAGCGGCCATTTGGCCCATGTTTGCAAGGACAGTGCATGCCTGAACCTGGCAAAATTTCGGCAGGCATCGCCGTCGCCGTAGCGATCTGCATCTACTGCAATAGCGTTGCCGCCCAAACTACCCCTACCGTTGATTTGTACGGCTCGCTACGCACGCAAGTGGAAAGGGTAAGCCCGGGTCGCCGCGATCGACTCGGTGCTTACACGTCCCTGCGCGATGCCTACTCAAGATTGGGAATGAAGATCGACTATCCGCTCGACAATGGGATAGCGCTGACTGGACATCTCGAAATTCCTGTTGATTCCGCAAACTACAGGCTGCGCGATCCCTACGACCAGGAAGAGCCGCTCAGGATCGCCCGGGTGGGCATGCACAGTGACCACGGCTCGATTACCTATGGTCAGCAGTGGATGCCCTACTACAATACGATTGCTGCGCCGGTGGACATGTTCAGCAGTTATTACAGCGGTTTCGCGACCTATACCGTGTTCAGGGTGGCCCGGACCCTCGCTTACCAAACCCCGGATGTCAGCGGTTTTTCCATGGCCGCCGCCTATGCTGACAGATCCGCCAATGTCCGCTCGACCTCACGCATCGACGGTCGGCGCTGGCAAGCGACCGCCGCCTACACCCGCGGCGATACCAGCATTGCCGTGGGAATCGATGACCGGGGAAATTCGGGCTACGGACACAATCGTTTGTATGGCCTGTCTGCCAGCCATCAAGTCGACAAGCTGTATCTGGCAATGAAGTACGAGGTATTTGATACCGGAAATCGTCAGCCCGGCAGTTTTTCAACCGATGGCAATCGCGCGATCAATTTTTTTGGCAGCTATGTACTGGGCAAGAGCACGCTGAAGCTTATGCTCGCGAAACTGGAGAACTACGGCGACAACGTTGTGCATGTTGGCCTTGACTATGCGCTTTCGGACAAGCAGAAGGTTTTTGTTGAAGTGTATCGTGAGGCCAACACTGCCGCCCTTACCACGCGCCGCGGTGGCTTGGACGATATAGATGCACGTACTGGTGGCGGGCATGCGATTACGCTCGGTCTTCGCTATGACTTCTGAATTGTCCTGCCATGGACGACGAGCATCGATGTGCCCGTTGCACGGCCAGGCAGTTCAATGCCTCAAGAAGCTAACGATTTCGACAGTCCTCCTTTAAATGCCTACACCTCCCCACCAGCGCGACGCGTTTCACCCGGTTGAACACGGCGGCCCCCCTGGCGGATGGCGCGCACGCATCCATGAAATTATCTTTGGCATCGATACGCCAGCCGGGCGCGCATTCGACATCGGATTGGTGGCGGCAATCCTGCTGAGTATTCTGGTGGTCGTGCTTGACAGCGTACCCGCAGTCGGTGGGCGGCATGCTCGACTGATGTACGCCCTGGAATGGTTTTTTACGCTGCTATTCACTGTCGAATATGCGGCACGGCTGGCGACAGTACGGCAACCCTGGCGTTATGCGGTGAGCTTTTACGGACTGATCGACCTGCTCTCGGTCCTGCCTACCTACATTTCGCTGCTAGTTCCCGGGAGCGAGGCGCTGCTTGATATTCGCATTTTGCGCTTGCTGCGTGTGTTCAGGATTTTCAAGCTTACGCTCTACATCGAGGAATACACGATGTTGGGCGAAGCGCTCGCCGCGAGCCGGCGCAAGATCATGGTGTTCATTTCAGTCGTGCTCATGGCGGTACTCATCCTGGGTACGTTGATGTATGTAGTCGAGGGTCCCAAACATGGCTTTACCAGTATTCCCACTGCAATGTACTGGGCAATCGTTACCATGACCACTGTCGGATATGGTGACATTACCCCACAAACCGCACTCGGAAAGGCAATTGCGTCGTTCATGATGCTCCTCGGCTGGGGGATCCTAGCAGTGCCGACAGGCATCGTCACCGCCGAGATGACGGCACGCCGGCATGGTCTCCGCGATGGGAATCGGTCGTCGCTCACCTGCACAGGCTGTAGTAGTAGTGACCATGCCCCCAATGCACGTTTTTGCAAGGACTGCGGCGGCAGCTTGCCTGGGAAGGGCGACCGGCCTTAGTGTATGTCCGGCGTCGCGGGCCGGGCAGTGTTCCGCTAATCGAGAACAATGACGCCCTACGCGGTTATGCTTGCACTGTTTTAATCGGTCAGCCGGGCCAGCCAAGAGCTCCTGTACCAGCAACAGCAAACGAAAGCACCGCCTCAATGCACTTGCCAGATCAACTACAGTTTCTTTTGCAACGCTACCGGGAGCGGCTGTGGATCAAACCCGTGATTGCTTGCGTCCTGTCGGTTGCCGGCGTGCTCTTGGCGCACCTTGCCGATAGTATTTCGATCGACTGGAAAGTCCCAGAAATCGCCCAAGGCTCGGTGATCGACCTGCTGAAGATCATTGCCGCCAGTATGCTCGGGGTCGCGACCTTCGCCGTGGCCTCGATGGTTTCAGCCTATGCGTCAACTGGCCAGTCGGCAACTGCACGCGCGTTCCCGCTGGTCGTCGCGGACGATACCTCACAGAACGCGTTGTCGATTTTCGTTGGCGCTTTTATTTTCGCCATCGTGGCCTTGAGCGCGACGACCAACGACTACTTCGGAAAGGCCGGCCGTTTCACCCTGTTCGTCCTCACCGTGCTGACGATCGTCATCGTCGTGCTAGTATTTGTGCGCTGGGTCGACAGCATTGCCCGGCTCGGCAGGTTGGGCGCCGTCATTGCCAAGGTCGAGCAGGCAACGGCCGAGGCGATGTCCAGGCGCAGGCAGCATCCTTGCCTGGGTGGCATGGTCGCCGTCGGCCCGCCCTGTGGCCTTGCTTTCCATACCGACGCGAGCGGATACCTGCAGCGGGTGGACATGCCTGCACTGCAGCGTTTGGCCGCGCACAACAAGGTCCGCATCACGCTGGCCGTCCTCCCTGGCGCGATGATCGTGCCGTCGCGGCCACTAGGTTATGTGCTGCAGGACTCGACAGATAGCGGGCCGGTAGAGGTTGCGCTGTTGCGTAAAGCCTTTACCGTCGGTCCGCTTCGTCGCTTCGATGACGATCCGCGTTTCGGACTGGTGGTGTTGGCGGAAATCGGTTGCCGCGCGCTGTCCTCAGGTATCAACGACCCTGGCACGGCGATCGGGATTCTTGGCTCCCTGCACCGTCTCTTTGCCGACTGGGTCAGCCCCGCCGAGCCGGCGACGCCCGAGTATGAGCGCATCGAAGTGCCGCCGCTGTCGCTCGACGATATGTTCGACGATGTCTTTCCCGCGCTGGCGCGCGATGGCGCCGGACTGATCGAGGTGGCCATGCGCGTCCAGCGGGTCCTTGGCGAACTCTGTCGCTGTAATCACGCACAGCTTTCGACGATTGCACAGCGGCACGCTGCACTGGCGATGGCGCGTGCCGAACGCGCACTGGACTTTCCCCCGGATCTAGCGCTGCTGCGGCGTCAGTTTGCGGACTACCAACTCATTGGAATTCCGGTAGCGAAGCAGCCAGCAAGCCAGTAGTGCTTGCGACGATGCTTGCAGTCTCAGGGATTATTGCCGGTCCTGTAATAGCGCGGCATACGCGGTTCTGTTTCCTGCCTGGCTGGTAGGGATGACCGACAGGCTGCCATCGGCTTCCAGAATCACTGCATCGATATTCGCAAGTGCCCGTGGCCATGCTGCCGTACTGCGGCCAGCACTTCGTCGCTGGTGATGCGCACACGCTTCAGGTCATCTTGGCGCAACTGACCATCCAGCAACAACACCGTGGGAGTTGTCTTGACAATGTCGCTGATGAGCGAAGAGCGCACTGAACACCACGTAATGACAAGTTGCAGGACAATCAGCAAGGCAAGCGCCACAAGCCCCACTGCCAGACTGACGTCCTTGCTGACCAGGATGGTGGAAAGGGTCGAGCCAAAAGCAACCGTGACAACCAGATCAAAGGAATTCATCTTCGAGAGGGTTCGGTTGCCGCTGATACGCAGCAGCAGGACCAGTCCGGCGTAGGCAAGAACGCCGACGACGATAACACGGTAAATATTGTTCGAGCTATCGAAGAACATGCCGCCTCCCATGAATGCTCGACCGGCGACTATGATTGATCACTCTCGTCGGCAACATAGCCCAAGCAGGTATCCAATTCGCCACCATCTCAGGCGACCGCGCTCATGCTCCTGCACGACTCGGCACAACGGCGACAGGCTTCAGCGCAACGTTGGCAATGTTCCATCGAATGTTTTCCGCACTCTTCGCCGCACGACGTGCAGACGTCGGCACACAGTTTGCACATGGCCCGCGCGAATTGGCTGCCGCGTGCCATGTACGCAGCCGCCAAACGACATAGTTGTGCACAGTCGATGTCCGAGGCAATACAGCGAACCATCATCTTGACATCGTCTTCACCGAGGCAGGCGGTAGCACATTGATCACAGGCGTCCGCACAGGCATGGCAGGCGTCGATACATTCTTGAAAGTTCTCGTTGGTCATAATGTCCCTTATTATTTACCTGATCAAAAATGCACGGCGACGCGACGCAAATCCGCGCTCGAAATTACACTTGGATGCGTTTGCAAAAAAATTACACTTGGATGCGTTTGCAAAACAAGCCTACTCCTTTGCAGAGTACGAACACACACCTTTCGTTTGGGAAAGCCAAAATAAGACCAATCGCCGGTTAAAGCAGAACAGCAGTCTGCAACGCCCATCAGCAATGCGCCCCACCAATGTTTCGCACCGTCTGCCATGTTTTCCGTGCGCTCGCCTGCTGCGAAATCCTTGTATTCACATAGCCGCTGAAACGATGATTAGATCAGCGAAGCGTCTTGAACCTGCAGTACCAAACAGAATAAAGTGAATTCAAGATCTACTCTGCGTCCTTTATCATCGCTTGCAAAGCGATAAATCCCTGCGTTACGGCTCCGAAATCACCGAAAAAGGTTAATGATACGGTGCCGATTGGACGCCACCCCTCATTTAGGGCCTCATTTACCCTCTGCTCTAATGATTCAAGTGCCTCGCTTGGGTCTTGCCGAGCGCCCCTGGCAATCATATATTCCATTTAACTTCCCCCCTAAAATTCCTTGAGATAAGGCCGGATCCTGTTCATGTGTCGATTCAAAAATATACATTCATCTTGCAGGATACTGTTCAGTTGCGCGGTCTCGAGCAACATAAAGAGAAATCTCATTTAATAAATGTTGGCGTAGCATGCTGTCAGTGGGAATGAATGACTGTAGAGATTGAAGTTACCCAACAGGCTTATCCTCTAGACTTGCAGGGCCTTCTGTTCGGCCTGACAGCCAGCAATTGAATCTTTGGTCGAAGCTGAAGTACGTATAATGAAATGAGGTTGATCATTCCTACAAACCGGCCGGTTCGACAGGATTAGCGATGGCTGGGTCTGCGGTTATGATTGATTCCTCGCATTCTATCACCATGGAGCGATTTGCCTTCTTCTTTACTCGATATTAACAGTCCATCATTTTTTCTGATCGAGTGATATTGACGTCTTTCTCAATTCTCGATCTTCATAATGCCCTGGCATTCCCGCATCAAAAACTAAGTTTCACGAAAGACTGAATGACGACTATTTACTGGTTTTTACTAATCGGACTGCTCATGTTGGCACGGGGTTTGGCTGCCACGACCATCTCGCGTTTGCCGGTAACGTCCGCAATTGTCTATATGATCGTTGGCGTGGTGCTGGGACCGGTGGTGTTGAACTTGTTCCGTTTCGATCCTGTCGACAACTCAAAAGTGCTGGAAACGCTTACTGAAATTGCAGTATTGATTTCGCTTTTTTCCGCTGGCGTCAAAATGCCAGTGCCGTTCACGTTCAAACGCTGGGCCCCATCAATTCGTCTGGCGTGGCTCTCAATGTCGCTGACTGTCGGCATCGTAGCCATGTTTTCGTATTACGTGCTGAATTTGCCAATAGGAGCCGGCATACTGCTGGGTGCTGTACTAGCTCCAACCGATCCTGTATTGGCCACCGACGTCCAGGTTCGCCATGCGGGTGACCACGATACATTGCGCTTCACGCTAACCTCCGAGGCAGGAATGAACGATGGCTCGGCGTTTCCGTTCGTGATGCTGGGCTTGGCTCTACTGGGCGCCGGCGATAGCGATATCGGTGCCTGGGGCTGTAAATGGGCGCTGGCAGACGTGTTGTGGGCGACTTCGGCCGCAGTCGTAATAGGTCTTTCAGGCGGCGCAGCGCTGGGCAGGCTTAGTTGGGTGTTGCGCAATCGCGAGTCGAAACATGAGGTGCTCGATGATCCGGTCGGTCTCGGTTTAATCGCTGTAGTGTACTCGCTCAGCGAACTTGCCCATGCATGGGGATTTCTGGCGGTATTCTTTACTGGTCTGGGGTTGCGCCATACCGAGTTGTTACTGGCTGGTGCCCATAAGAATCGCCAAGGATTATTAGTCCCGGATGACCCCAAGGCCGACCCTGCCAATAGCGAGGTACCCGATCCCGAAACAACTCCGCTCGCCGTTAGCGCTGAGGCTCTGGTCTTCAAGGAACACCTGGAACGTCTATCTGAATTAACGCTTGTGTTGCTCTTGGGTGGCATGCTAACCCTGGCGAGCTGGAATTGGCGCACGTGGGGTACTGCCCTGTTCTTGTTTGTCATTGCGCGCCCTGCCAGCGTAATGCTTGGCCTGATCGGCAGCGGGCTGTCGATGCGCCTCAAACTCATCATCAGCTGGTTCGGCGTCCGAGGCATCGGGTCCTTGTATTACCTCATGTACGCGATTAATCATGGCTTATCCGGGCCTTTGGCTCATGATTTGTCCGAGATCGTAGCAGTCACGGTGGGCTTGTCCATCCTCGCACATGGCATCAGTGTCAAACCAGTAATGGACAAGTTTGGGAAAAAGCCGTAAAAAGCAAATTCTACAAATTGATTCTAGGCGGAATTAAATTTCCGCCTAGAATCAATTTAGCAACGTTTACCTTGCCAAGCGGTGCGTCCGGCAGGCGGGATTGCCAGTGGTACAAGCTTCCAAAGCTTGTGACTGTCCGTGTCGTCAAGCCTGGTTGTTTTCTTGTTCGCTATGACTCCAGATCGGGTGGAACAGCCAGCTTGGAAATCTGGCCTCCGCCATGAGCGTCCCGCTCTATTCCCCATGTGCTGGTCGCAAGAAGAAGCAGCGCGAGCTCCCCGTCCGCCAGCTCATCGTCCGCATACGACAATTCCCACATGGATTTCCATACGCTCAGGCGTAATTCGGGAAGCGTAATTTCGGCAAGCGCCTGGTCAATCATTTCTTTCTCGACCTTCATTAGTCCATTAAATGTGGTTGCGAGGTCGGTGCACAGCTCATGAAGAACCTGGTCGAAGACATGGTCCTGAATCTGCGCATAGTCCAGGATTTTAAGCCGGTAAGTGGCTGCAATTTCAAGCGGAGAGCCACCACCATCAGCAATGACGGTCAGAGCCAGCAGCCGGGAGACAGCCTGTGCGCTATCGGGTAGGTAGGAACGCATAGTTTTAACCCTTTTCAAACATAGTTGTCGCGCAATGAGATCCTGACGTACATGCGCAGCGATTTCGAAGCCGACGTATCCGCCGTAAGCGCGAGCAGACATTCTCCTAGGCATTCATTCGCTTGTTTGTTCCTTCATCAGTCGAAGGCACACCGAGCAATTTCAGCCGCTCTTCATGTCAATGGCTGCGCATCGGTCCATGCAACGGAGCGTCGTCGAAGTCCATGGTGTCGGTGTCCGGGTCCGACTCCAGTGGCGCGCCAAGGAACTTGAGCCAGGTAAAACCGATCAGGCCAGCCACAAGCGATCCAATCAGGATGGCCATTTTTGAAGCGTTGATCACATCGGCCTGCCCCGTATAGGCCAGGTTGGTGATAAATATCGACATCGTGAAGCCGATGCCTCCGAGCAGGCCAGCACCCAGCACATGTCGCCACGCCAGGTCGAGCGGCAAGCGGCAGATGCCGAGCAGCACGGCGCCGAAGCTGAACAGGAAAATGCCGATGGGTTTGCCTACAACCAATCCAAGCAGAATGCCGAGACTGTTTGCCGACATGAGCTCCTCGGTCCATCCGGTGCCGATCATGATTCCCGTGTTCGCCAAGGCAAATATCGGCAGTATCAGGAAAGCAACCGGCTTGTGCAGCATGTGCTCGAGCCGATGCGAGGGCGACTCGGCATCGTCCTCGAGACTCGAAAAGGGAATGGTAAAAGCCAGCAAGACGCCTGCGATCGTCGCGTGCACCCCCGACTTGAGCATCAGGAACCACATGAGTGCGCCACCCAGCAGATAAGGCCATAACAACATGATGCGCAGCACGCGGTTCATGGCCAGCAAGGCCGCAAAGACAGCAAGTGCGCCCACCAAGTACAGGAAAGACAATTCCGCCGTATAAAACACGGCAATGACGATAATTGCGCCGAGGTCGTCCATGACTGCCAGCGCGGTCAGGAAAATCTTCAGCGATGCCGGCACCCGGCTTCCCAGCAGGGCGAGCACGCCTAGTGCGAACGCAATGTCGGTTGCCATCGGGATGCCAATGCCTGCCTGGGTCGCAGTGCCGCTATTGAACATGAAATGAATCAGGGCAGGCACGGCAATGCCGCCAACTGCGGCCACGACCGGCAACACGGCATTTCGCAGGTCGGACAGTTCGCCATTTTGCATCTCACGCTCGAGCTCGAGACCGATGAGCAAGAAGAAGATAGCCATCAGCGCGTCATTGACCCAGTGCTCAATGGACAGGCCTGCCACGTACTGGTGCCAGAAACCAAGATAGCCAGCACCCAGCGGCGAATTCGCCACAAGAAGCGAGATGACGGTACAGACGATGAGAACGATGCCGCCCGCCTTGCCTGAACTGGTGAACTGTTTGAACGTTTTTGAGAGTCGTTTTTCGATACGCATTTTTCTCTCCGACGGCCGGCTGATTCGAGGCCCGGCTGCACGTGTAAAAAAGCCCGCGAACGGGCAAAGGCTTTCGCCTGCTGAAACAGAATAACGGCGTGTTATTGAACGCCTGACCGCATATTACGAGGAATTTATCGCTGAGAGCACGCCAATGAAAATGGCGGCATTTATGCCAACGAAAAGATTATTTGCGCGAAGAAAGGGGGGAAATACGATTTGCTGCAGCGTGATGTGGAGAAGAGGGTTGGTCATGATGACAGACGTAATGGGAACCACGTGGCGGCCCGACCATCGCGAATCCTGTCGTACCCTAGCTGGGACGATCACCCTCAAATTGATTATACGCGCTTCGTCAAGTATGCGCGTCCCGTTGGGAATGCGGGGACGGATAAAGCTTCGGAGGTATGAAACATCAGTCGATCATCGCCGAGCCCAGGGGTAAAACTTCGATAACCATGCCCGCACGTTGTTGGCATCGGTCGCGCGTGAGAATTTGCCCTGTGCGTCCAGGAACACCATCACGGTCGCTCGCCCTTTGACGTTGGCATGCAGGACCATGCAGCGGCCCGCTTCCGATATATAGCCAGTCTTTTGCAAACGGATCTTCCAGCTGGGGCTGGCGGTAAGGCGGTTGGTGTTGTGATACGCAGTCTGGCGCCGCTCCTGCCTGATCGAAAAATTCCGATCTGTCGAATAGCGCCGGATGAGCGGATATTTTTCCGCGGCGATTACTAGCTTTGCCAGGTCTGCCGGGCTCGCGACATTCGCGCTCGACAGGCCGGTCGGCTCCACAAAGCGCGTCTTGCGCATGCCAAGTGCGCGAGCTTTGGAGTTCATTGCTGCAACAAACGCCCGCGTTCCACCAGGGTAGTGACGCCCAGGGCGGAGGCGGCGCGGTTCTCCGAACTCATCAGGGCAATATGCAGCATCTGCGCACGCGACAGGCGGGTCCCAACCTGTAACCGAGATGACGAATACTTGAGCCGGTCTATGTCCGCCCTAGTGACGGAGAGCATGTCGACCATGCTTTGCCCGCCTTCCACTACGACCAACGCC
The DNA here is from genome assembly GCF_051262535.1 of Massilia sp. CMS3.1. Classification (NCBI taxonomy): domain Bacteria; kingdom Pseudomonadati; phylum Pseudomonadota; class Betaproteobacteria; order Burkholderiales; family Oxalobacteraceae; genus Massilia; species Massilia sp. CMS3.1. The sequence continues at coordinate 25,955 of NZ_JBIMES010000019.1, forward strand.
GTCATCAACTTGGTGAGGGAGGCGATCGGTAGCGCGGCATGCGCATTCTTTTGATACAGCACGCGCTTCGTGCGCGGATCGAGAATCAGGACAGCACTCGACTTGAGCGCTCCCAGCTGGGCGGCATAAGAAGGTTTATCGCGGCGCTGGCTGATTTTTTTCTTGACCCGGTTCTGCTGCGCCGTTTTCGTCGCGGATGAAACGCGCACGTCGCCGGTATTGGCTGCAAGGGAATGGCCGGCCGATAGGCCCAGTGCCAGGAGAATGGAAACAAAGAATTTCATGATGTCGAAGTAGCGAGGCGCGGCCGTCCCAGCCCAGGCATGGACGAGAACAAGCATTCTGGTCATCGTAGAGAAGCAGACTTAGCAAATCCTTAGCTTCCGGCAACTTGGAAGCAAGCACCGCGCCGGCCACCTGTTAACGAGAACAGTGCTAAGGGTTTGCTAAGTGTTCCCTCTTACCATTGCCTCGCCAAGCTCACCCGCCATGCGGCTGAGCCCATCCTGCGAGCGAACATTGATAAAACGACCCTCTCAACCTGCACGCCTCTTGCTTGCCGCCTGTGTTTTCCTGGCGACGCCGGCCCTCTTACCGGTACATGCGGCGCCAGTGTCCGATCGTAGGCCGGCGTCGCACCCCGACGTTCTGGCCGATTTCCGCTTGCTGGCGCAACAGCGCCCCTGGGCCTGCCCGGCACCCGGCAGTGGGCAGGCCCGCGCGCCTCGACAGGCCCCGGGGGCCGCGTGCGCGTGGCAGAACCGCTTGCGCACACAAACCTGGCGCTGGAGCGAGGGGGCAGAGTCGTCCTGTATCAGCGCGCAGGCGCGCTGGTGGAACCAGGCCCAGGCCGCACTGCCGTCGAACGCGCCGCGCAGCATTTGGGACCGGCGCTGGAACGCACAGACACTGCACTTCGAAACTGGCGGCGAACGAAGATTGCTGCTGCTCGGGCGCAGCCGCGACGGCCAGTGGCAAGCCACCGAATGGCGCTGGAATCCGCACCCCCGCGCGGCCACCCGGCGCTGGCAGCAAGGACGCTGGGACGCGCTGGTGAAATCAGCCGCGCAGCACCAGGCGCAAACGCCCGTCGCCAAGCAACCTGGGACGGCGCGGATGCAGCCGGTGTTTCGCCGTGTGCTCGGTGCGCGGCCGGGCGAACTCGGTCCCGCCGGCCTGCGGCTGGAAACGGCGGGCCGCTGCCTGCAGGTCGGCAATCCGCTGCCGGGCCAGTCCAGGCTACCTTTGTCGTATAGCCCGAACGACAGCCGGCTCGAACAGCGCGCCGCCATGCACCTGCAACTGAGCAGGCAGCACCCGGACGCAAAATGGCTCACGCCCTTCAAGATGCTGGACATGCCCGCGGATGTGCCCAGCGGCGCAAAGTTTCTCGCCACCTGGACCAATGGTGCAACGCTGAACAGCCAGCTGTGGATCCCTGGCAAAAATGACACTGCCACCGTGCGACTGCGCGCGAGCACCCAATTGCCGCGCGGGCAGGAAGATGCCGCCGTCCTGTGGCAAGCGCGCCAGGCCCTCGAACGCGAGCTGGCGGCGATTGCGCTGCACTGGGCGGCGTCATATGAATGACGTGTCCAGCCTGCCCTTGTTCCTCTTCTCGCCGCTGGCCATCATCGGAGCAAGCCTGTTGCTATCGCAGATGTTAGGCGTGCTGCTGCAGCGGCGCGGGGTGCCTCGCCTGTACGGCGCCGTTGCTGCCGGGCTGATCCTGGGTATGAGCGGATTTGGACTGGTCGACGCCCCATTGTTGACCTATTTCCAGGAATTGATGAACGCTGCAGCGGCACTCGTGTTGTTCGAAGCCGGCCGCAAGATGGACCTGACATGGCTTTGGCGCAGCCGCGCGCAGGGCGGGTCGCTTGTGCTCGGCTGCGTCTTGCGCGGCGCCTGCACCGTCGCGCTGCTGGTCCCGTTTGGCCTGGCCTGGGGCGAGGCGGCCTTTATTGCCTCGATCCTGATCGCCATCAATCCCGTGGTCTTCACCTCGATGGTGTCCGACCACAACGCTACCGGTGTCGCGACCTACGCCGCAGCAAATGCCGTCGGCCTGAGCCACCTCGTGGCACTGGTGGCTTTGTCAGTGTCGTTGTCCTGGCTACGCAGCCATGGCATTACGGACGAGCCGCCCTTCGTCGACCAGCTCGTGCTCCAAGGTGGCAAGCTGCTGCTGGGCGCTGCCATTGCGCTGCTGTGCTACGGCGTCTACAAGCTTGCCGCGCGCCTGTCACGGGCCGAAGCAAGCGCACGGCCGGGCATCCTGCTGGCGACACTGATGCTGGACCTAGGCCTGTGCTCGGTGACCTCGTCGAGCGCGCTGTTGTCGCTGCTGCTGATGGGTTTATTGCTGCGCAACGCCGAGAAGCGTGAAAACGTATTCCAGGCGCAGCTCAAGACGGTGCAGGACATCGGCTATGCGCTGCTGTTCATGGCCTCGGCCGCTCTGGTCGAGCTAGAACAGGTACTGCAATGGCAGATCCTGCTGATGGCGCTGCTGCTCTTTAGCATGCGCATTGCGGCAACCCGCCTGGCCCTCGTTCCAGGCTACGCATGGAGCGCACACAAGAAACACGCGATCGCACTGTCGGCCTGCTCGCTGGTAAGCTTCAGCACCCTGGTCGTGGACAGCTCGATCCCCAACGCCGCCTACTTGAGCGGGACTGCCACCAGCCTGATGGGCGCCTTGCTGGCCCTGAACGTGCTGGTGGCACCCGCGCTGACCTGGGCCGGCCTGCACTTTGCCGGCGAAACACATGAAGGAAGCGAACGATGACAGATGCGATCACGGACCTCGACAGCGCAGCGGCGCAGGCCAGCGCGGTCGCCGGCGCCGGCCCGGCATTCCTGCCGCCTTTTGCCAGCTCCCGCCTGGGCAGCATGGGCATCGAACTGGAACTGATGGTGCTCGACCGCCTTACTTACGACCTGCTGCCGGCCGCCCCAGACATCCTGCTGCTGCTCGACCAGCAGGAAAAAGCCTGGGTGGCGACGCCTGAGATCACCACATCGATGCTCGAGGTCGCGACCTCGGTCCTAAGCGGCTACCGCGAAGCGGCGGACCAGCTTGAAGAGATCCGCAACAGCGTGCAGCGGGCCGCCTTCGCGGTCGGTGCAGCCATTTCCGGCGGCGGCGCCCACCCGTTCCAGAAATGGAACGAGCAGCGCATTTATCCGAAAGACCGTTACCGCGAATCGGCCAGGAAGTATGGCTACCTGGCTAAACTGTTTACTGTCTTCGGCATGCACGTCCACATCGGGATGCCGAGCGCCGACGAGGCGGTGCGCGTCGGTGCCTGGCTTACCCAGCGCGCGCCGCTGTTCATCGCCCTGTCGGCCAATTCGCCTTGCTGGCAGGGAGAGGACTCGGGATTCTGCAGCGCGCGCAGCAATGTGGTGGGGGCTTTCCCGATGAGCGGCATCATGCCGTCTGAACTGCGCAGCTGGGACGAATTTGCCGCGCACTTCGCTCGCCTCGCCGAGCACGGCATTGTCAACAGCATCAAGGATTTCTACTGGGACGTTCGCCCCAAACCGGAATATGGAACCATCGAACTGCGCGTGCTGGACACGCCCCTGCACCCGGCGTATGCCGCCGCGTTGGCCTGCTATGCGCGCGAACTGTGCATTGAAATGGCAGACCAGCCCGGTGTCTGGCCCACTGGAAACGCACGCGAACTCTACAACTGGAACCGGTTCAACGCTGCCAAGGAGGGCGTCAAGGGCCGCTGGATTGACCCATGCACGGGAAAGGAACACCCCATCGAACACGTCGTACGCGGTGACCTGGCGCGGCTAGCGGCACGCTCGGACGATCCCGACTTTCCCGAGGCATGCCTGTTGATCGATGAACTGCTTAGAAATGGTGGACAGGCGGGCTGGCTGTCCGGCCAGATGGCCGCGGGCGCCGGCATGAATGACTTGGCAAGGGTGGCCAGTGAATTCTTCGAGCGGCCCCTGGCGCCTGGTGCCATGACTGCACACGCGGCAGGCCAGGGAGCCGGGCAATGAGGGTGCTGCTGGTGGAAGACGACCCGATGATCGGCAGCGTGGTCCAGCATGCGCTGCGCGACGCCAGTTACGCGGCCGACTGGGTACTTGACGGCGACGCCGCCCTGGCGACCCTCCAAACGCTTGAATATGAAATGGTGCTCCTCGACCTGAACCTGCCCCGCACCGACGGGATGGCAGTGCTGCACGCGATCCGCAAGGCGCGCAACGACGTACCGGTGCTGGTGCTAACGGCGCGCGAGACGACGGAAGACCGCGTGGCGGGGCTCGATGGCGGCGCCGACGATTACCTGGTAAAACCGTTCGCGATGAGCGAGCTGCTTGCCCGCATGCGCGCCCTCACCCGGCGCAAGGAAGGAACAACCAGCACGGTCCTGGGAAACGGCATCGTCGAACTTGACCCGGCAACCCACGAGGCCAGGGTTGGAACGACGGCGGTGCGCCTGACGGCGCGCGAATTTCCGCTACTGCAAGCCCTTCTCGTGCGTCCGGGCGCCATCCTGTCTCGTTCGGAACTGGAGCATCGCGTCTATGGCTGGAACGAGGAAGTCGAAAGCAATGCGATCGAATTCCTGATCCACTCGATACGCAAAAAACTGGGCAGCGACATCATCAAGAACGTGCGGGGGGTAGGATGGATGGTCGCGAAGGGCCGCTGACGGCATCGCTGCAATTGCGGCTGTCGCTCTGGATTTCGACGGCGATCTTACTCGGCGCTGCGATTGCTGGCCTCTATACCTACCATGTCGCTACCAACGACGCCCACCGCGAACAGGACACGCAATTGCGGCAGGTCGGCTACCTCATCAGCAGGCTTGATGCTGTGCCCACGTCGCCAATGGCACGCGAACGGGTGGGTGACATCGGTTTCGATGCGCGACTGGTCGTACGCTTCATTGATGCGCCCGGTATTGCGTTAACGTACCCAGAACGCCCCCCTCGCTTCGCCACTTCCCTTCCTGACGGCCTGCAGACAGTCTCCATCGGTAAGGAGAACTGGCGCGTCTTCGTCCGCACCAATGCCAAAGGGGTCCGCGTTGCGGTCGCCCAACAGACGTCGGTGCGCGATGCTGCTGCGCGGTCGGATGCCTGGCGGACGGTCATGCCGATCCTGTTCCTCGGGCCAGTCTTGGTGATGATGGTGACGCTGCTCGTACGCGCCATGTTCCGGCCTCTCCACAGGCTTGCCGTGCAACTGGGAGCACGCCACGAGCACGACCTTGGAGAAGTCAATCGGGCCGCGCTGCCATCGGAAGTGTGGCCGTTCGTTACCGAAATTAACAAGCTTATTGCACGCACGGTGCGTGTGTTGGCACTGCAACGGCGTTTTATTGCCGATGCCGCGCACGAACTACGCTCCCCCATGACCGCCATGTCGCTGCAAGCAGAACGACTAGCGGCCAGCGACATGCCAGGCGAGGCACGAGGACGGCTTGAGACGCTCTCGGCGGGCCTGTCGCGTACCAGGGTCCTCCTCGACCAGTTGCTGACGCTGGCTCGCACCCAGGACGCGACTAATGACCAGCTGACGAAAGTACCTTTGAAAAAAGCGATTCAGGAATGCCTCGAGGACCTCGTACCGCTGGCCGAAGCCAAAGCAATTGATCTCGGCGTGGTAGGCGACGCAGAGCCGGTAGTGACAGGAAGACCTGTGGATATCAAAATCCTCATCAAGAACTTGGTCGATAACGCAATCCGCTATACACCCGCCGGAGGGCGCGTCGACATCAGCGTGGACGAACATGATGGCCGTGTGTTGCTCGACGTTGACGATACTGGTGTTGGCATTCCCCCGGAAGAACGTGTACGTGTCTTCGATCCGTTCTACCGCGTGCTCGGCAGCGGAGAGATCGGCTCCGGTCTTGGGCTGGCAATTACTTCATCAATCGCCAACGGTATTGGGGCAACTATTACGTTAGGAGAGAAGCCTGATGTCACACGCGGATTACGAGTTCGGGTGACGTTTCGCAGGAGCCCGCCTTAACTTTGATGATGAACGCTCGGCTTCCGATGAACCGCATGTTTTCACTCAGTGAAACGAGCACTGTGCTTCGTCGCATGAGGTTGGGCACATATCTCAAAGACACCATCAGCCAGTCGCCGTCAGCTCATTGAACGTTCCGTGAACTATCGTCGACGTCCTAGCACCAGCCTAGAGTGTAGCAATGTACTAAAAGGAAGTGCTTAAATGAAACAGTCACACATTTACTTCATCTCCGTCGGGTAATCACACATTTCCTTCGACAGTAGTCACACATTTCCTTCATCGGACGGGTCACTCCTGGCCTCGAAATATGCCGTGACTACGTCATGTCTCACGGGATATTCGCTCTGCTGATTGCATGTGCATACGAGGCGCCTAAGCAATCCATACTTCGAGGCACTACCTAGACACTTGTGGAGATGTTGAAATTGATGCAAAATTGGCTCATCTTTGATGTTGGAGGAATCATGAGAACAACTGTGACGATCGATGATGAGCTGTATGCGAAAGCCCTGGACATGGCCGACCCGGAAATGGATCGGGCAGATCTGTTTCGGGAGGCGATCAAAACCTTTGTAAGGGTGCAAGCGGCAAAACGTCTGGCGGCACTCGGCGGTGCCTCTCCAGAGATGCCTGAGGTATCGCGTCGAGGCGCTGAACTGGCATGATCGGCGGTGTCTTAGTCGACACCTCAATATGGGTGGACCATTTTCGACGCTGCAACGAGGTGCTTGTCAATTTACTTACGCTGGACTTGGCATTAACGCATCCAATGGTGGTGACAGAGTTAGCGTGTGGTACGCCGCCCGCACCGAGGGCGCGCACGCTGACTGACATCGCAATGCTTCCACAGGCACAGCAAGCGAGCCCCGATGAAGTGAGAGACCTTATCGAGCGTGAGCAGCTGTTTGGCCTCGGATGTGGGCTGGTCGACCTGACGCTGTTGGCGTCGGCGTTACTGACGCCAGGGTCCCAGTTGTGGACGCAAGACAGGCGCCTCGTGCAGCTGGCAAAGCGGTTTGGCATCGCGTACCAGCCAAGTCGACACTAGCAAAGGGTGGGTGCCCGCCCGAAACCTGGTCGTTCGTGGCTGGTGGGGCTATGCTGGCAATGCAAGTGAATTCTTTCTGGACGCGCGTAGGTCAGGACTTAACACCGACCCATGCTTCGGCCTCGTCAAGAGCGTCGTTGTACGCCTCTGCCAAGAGGTAAGCATGACGTGCCGCGGCTGGCATCGCGGAGGCCGCCATCATAAGCCAGTGGGCGCGCCGCTCCTCTGTCAAATCATTCCACCACGCCATGCCAGCGGCCGCGTCCTCTTCTTCGATCGGAAAGACACCACCGCCGGCCTCCTGCCCGTTCTCGATCAGCTTTAAACTCCAGCCAGCTCCCAAATTCGCTGGTCGTGGACGGATTTCATAACTGCGGCCCATTTTTCCCCTTATCAATAGTGAACGAGCTAGTGAAGTCTACACTCGGTTGATTTTTCTAGCCAGCCCATCTAAACCAGCTCCAGACGCATCTGCGCGGACATTATGGCCATACGTAGCGGCAACAGTCTGACGAGCGAGCAGTACTCGTATCTCATGCGAAGGACGCCCCGGGAAGGGCTTTCCCATGCGCTTCCTCAAGCTGCTAAAGCCACGATATCGGTGACCACCTTCTCTTAGCGTCCGCGCCGGCGGCACCAGCTGCCAATTGGCCCGTTGCCGGCCGGTCGATACTGACGCATATTTGTACCGCCGGAATGCCTGCAGTTACCTTAGCCATTATTAAGTAAACTACTGACGAGATACCCCGAATACGGCGGGGGGCCAATTTTTGACGCAAAAGCAGTCACGCGAAGTCCGTTGCACACTGAATGCAAGAGTGGGAAAAGTTTGAAAAGCGAAAGGTGAGGATCTGCAGGGACTCATTGCGAGCTAGGAACTGACGCTGTAGCGAGGCTCCCCACGCACGAAGCCTGTGGAAGCAGCGTACGTTGGGCGCCGCACGCGGGTTCCTTACTCGCAATCGCAGTACTGTAGAAGGCAGACTCACTTGGCAAGTTGCATAGAAGTTGCAATTGACCAGGGGCGTTACTGACGCAGACAGGCCCAGTCGCGAAACTAGATAACGTATGCGCAGGCTTTTTTCTACACCAAAGAGTCGCTAACGCTCTAGCCACCATAGCGCAAGATCCTACATTGGGCCAAAAATCTAACATCGTGCGTCGTTGCCGCTGTGTTGTGCTTATAATCATATTGCTTTGTTGGCTAGCAGGACGTCTACATTTGATTGCCGGAAAGATTCAGCACAGCGAAAACTTACAACCTCAAGAAAGTAAATTATGGCAAGCGGTATTGTGAAATGGTTTAACGATGCAAAAGGCTTTGGCTTCATTACACCAGATGGTGGTGGCGAAGACCTATTTGCGCATTTCTCAGCTATCAACGCAGCTGGCTTCAAGTCACTGGCCGAGAATCAGCGCGTGACCTTCGAAGTCACCACAGGACCGAAAGGTAAGCAGGCTTCCAACATCCAGCCTGCGTAATTAGTTGACTTAAGTCGACTGGCATATCGTTAGTACGTGAGCTGTGACTGAATGCGCCCTCTCGGGCGCTTTCTTTTTGTACCACCCGTTAACGATTCAATTGGAACTCGACATTAGCAAACATATTGTCGAGTTATATTGATAAAAGATTAAAGCTGCACGTCTAAGGCGGTTGTGTCCAAGCTTTCAGCTCTTCCCTGCCCTCTTTTGTCAGTCGTGCTTCGGCTCTCTTGTCTATTGCTCCGAATTCGCTAACGTCCGGTAATGACTCGAAGCGGGCCATCGCGCCCGGAGCAGACGGTTGCCGTCAGATGCGTTCCAGCACCGGTTTAGAGCGTCTTCTCTACCAATAGCGATGGGACGCTTGCCGAGACACGGACGCAATCTTTGTCGAAGTTATCGCAAGCGCTGAATATCAGTTGCTGCTCTGTAGCCAACTGCAGGCATCTGATAGCTGCACACGAGCAGCTAGTGCGACAGCTCGTCCGACCACGTGCACAGCCACGAAAAGTCTATATTTGTCCGGTTTGGGCATCATGCACGACCCGGCGTGCATTAAAGGAAGCCACGAGGACAGTGGCGCGTTGGGCCGGTATTAGGTGACCGGCATGCAGCGATGTTTCCGTCTACAACGTATATCCAGCCAACGGCCATCTCAGCGTCCACGTGTGAGTGTTCGTCAACCGGATACTCGAGCTGTTCCGCAACAGCCCTTATGCCTTTCTGCCCAGGCCGGCTTCCTGATACTGGCGCAACTGCTGGACGAACCAACGGCCGGCGGGGCCGGGCGGTTGTTCCTTGCGGTGGACCGCGTGCATGGCAAAGCCGGGGCCGGCAGTTGGACTGGTCTCAAGCTTGATGCGCACGAGGGCTTTGGCATTGAGATCGGCCTGCACCATATGCAGGGGCATATGCCCCCACCCTAGTCCGGCGCATAAGAAGGCGTGCTTGGCGCCGAGATCGGCCAAGCGCCAGACGTTCGGTGATACGACGCCAAAATTGCGGCCGGCGGTCAGGGGCGAGCGGTCGGTCAGCACTAGTTGCACGTGCTGCTCCAGCACTGAACGCAAAATCATGCCTCGATTCGCTGCCAGCGGATGACCTGGCGCGACTACCGTGACTGAGGGCACGTCGAGCAGGTATTCCGACTGGCAGTCGGGCGGAACCTCGGGAAGCGATCCAATCACCGCGATCCGGCACTGGCCTGCGAGAAGTGGCTGGATGACCGCGCCGAGCGCTTCCACGTAAAGCCGCAATGGCGTGGTCGGGAACTGCTTCTGAAATGCCTGCACTGCCGCGGTCAGGTTTGCGATGGGGAACATGACATCGACAGCAACCGCCAGTTCCGGCTCCAAGCCTTCGGCCAACGTGCGCGCCCTGGCCTTAAACGCATCCATGCCCCCCACCGCAAGCCTGGCCTGTTCCAGCAAGGCCTGGCCAGCGTCCGTCATGACCGGATAGCGATTGGTGCGATCAAACAGGAGAAACCCGACCTGCAGCTCCAAGTTGGCTAGCGTGTGGCTAACGACCGATTGCGCTCGCCTTAGTTTGCGCCCAGCGGCTGAAAAACTTCCTTCATCTGCGGCAGCCACGAAGGTGCGTAGCTGGTCCATGGACATCCCGTCGAGCATATATGTATTCCTTAGATGGTATTCATCCAATTATATAGGCTTCTCGGATCAATATCCGCCTCGTAAGATTCTTCTATACCGATCGGCCAACGGCCCCCGGCAACCCAATGAAAGTATCGACCATGAATACCGTTACCGAACGCAGCACCGCGAAGCAGAAAGTCCAGCACCGCAAGCTAACCTACCGTACCCAAGGCACGACTCGTGGCGGCGTGACGCGATTGATCAGCCCGAGCAATGCGGAGGGGCTCATTAAGCCCTTTGTCTTTCTCGACTTGTTCAACCTCCGCTCGAGTGAGCACAAGATGGGTTTGCACCCGCATTCTGGGATTGCCACAGTGACCGTTATCCTGGATGGCGCGCTGGAATATCGTGAGACTACGGGCAGCGAAGGCACGCTCCCGACCGGCGGCATCGAATACATGAGCGCCGGCGGCGGCGTATGGCATGAAGGGGGGCCGATCAAGAACGGCGCCGTACGCGGCTTCCAGTTGTGGCTGGCGCTGCCGCCGGAAGACGAGAACGGACCGTCGCACAGCATGTACCTAGCGCCCGAGCGCGTCCAGCAGGCGGGATCTGCTCGTGTCGTGCTGGGCAGACACGGCGACGCCGGCAGCGACATCCGGACGTGTGCGCCGATCAACTATCTGCACGTGGCGTTGAAGGATGGCGAGCGCTGGAGCTATACGCCTCCAGCCGGACACGACGTGGCCTGGGTGGCTGTGTCCGACGGCGCGTTGGAGACGGCCGGGACGCGACTGAATAGTGAGTTGGGAGTCTTCGAGAAAGGCGAAGGTCGGCTGGACTTTGTCGCCCGTGGCCACGCGCAGTTCGTGCTTGGTTCCTCGCCCACCCATCCGCATCCGCTGGTGACTGGCTACTATTCTGTGCACACCAGCGAAGCGGCCTTGGAAAAAGGCGAAGCAGGCATTGCCCGGTTGGGCGCTGAACTGCGTGGTTCCGGGGTCCTGTAAGCTTTCATCGAACGCCGGCGCCGCGCTCCTTATTGGAAAGCGCACGGCTCCAAAGAGCCATTTTGGCCATAAGCCAGATTTAGAGCGATCTGCCGGACTCTAGCAGCCGCAGTTTCACCTCTTTTTTGCAGCGAAAGTTATGTCCTTTCCATCTATCGCTAATTCCGATGGTTATCATCGAAATATATAGGGTTCACAGATTTTTCAACCACAGATAAGCTTCATTCCATGCCGCCTACTGACAGCCTAACTAAAAAAACCCCAACGAAAGGAACTACCATGAAAACCGCAACCCACAACAATACTAACCTCTTTGCCGCCGCTGGCCGCCTCCTGCTGGCGACCATTTTTATCTTCAGCGCGCTCGGCAAGCTTGCCGCACCTGCCGCTACGATAGGTTATATCGAATCAAGTGGCCTCCCTTTCGCCACGCTCGGTTTCGCTATCGCTGTAGCAATCGAACTCGGCGGCGGCCTGATGCTGGTGCTCGGCGTGAAAACGCGCTGGGTCGCAGCGGCACTCGCGGCCTTCTCGATCGTCACCGGCCTGGCCTTCCACAATGCGCTGGGCGACCAGAACCAGCTAATTCACCTGCTGAAGAACATTGCGATTGCAGGCGGTCTGCTGCAAGTAGCAGCGTTCGGGGCCGGCGCATTCGGCATCGATGCGCGCACCAGCCGCCCGGCGATCCGCCAGGCAGCCTAAGCTTTTGCAACCAGCAAGGCTGTGCACACGAGAGACTGCAAAGCCTTTTGCCATTTCTGGTTTATGTCTTCGGCTGTGTCGCAGCATTACCTGCTCGAGTATAGACGCAATACGATAGGGATTGTCAGCAGTTATCCCAAATCGATACGGGCAAACGCCATCGGCGCTAATCACGCTTGCACCACCCATATCGCCTTTTTGGCGGCAATTTCGATTAGTAAAAACCTGCACGAGAACGCCGTGACCGAGCGTGAAGCGCAGGCGCTTGAGCGGGCATAAATCAGCAAGACCAACCGGCTGATAAACCCGCAGCTTTCCATGTCCGAAGCAACAGTCAAAATGTACGTATCGGAATAACCGATTCATAGATGACATTTGGGTCCCAAGTACTTTATTGAGGTATGCCTCGCCAAATTCATGCACTGTCATTTTGCCGATATGGGCGTTCGTCAACCGAATGCTGCAATGCTTGGTCTCCGCAGTCGAAATTTTTGAACAAGTCACCAACGTGCTGTTGGATTTCGAGCTTAGCTTACGCTCGTACGGATACAACATCAGTCAGCTCTTCGGCCGTATAGCACTATCCGCACAGCCGTTCAGGATTGTGATGAAGTATCCGTTCCATTATCGCCCTGCTAGTAGCCGATAGTGAAGCGAGTGCGTAGGTGGGGAGGTTGCTCAAGTTCGTCGATCATAGCTATCGCATAGTCCGCCAGTGAGATGTGGCTGTGACCTTCGGCGTCAATCAACAGCGCATCCTTACCAAGGCGGAATTTGCCCGTACGATCACCTGGCTCAAGATGCGCAGACGGGGCCAGCACGGTCCAGTCCAAGTTTGGATCTTGGCGGAGTAAGTGAAGGGCTTGACGTATGCCCTCCACAGTACTTTTCCACTGAGCTGGAAACTGTCGCGTATCGATAAGCTGCACACCGGCGCTACTTCCAAGCTGCCAGCGCCCCCTACAAGCAGTAGACGCAAGACTTCGGCGTGTTTAAAGGCCAAGATCATGGATTAGATTCCCTTGACGTAATAGCCGAGCACATCGGTTTGCGCGTGGCCGCTAAATGCGCTGATGACGGCGTCATGCCCATCTAGTTTGCCTGCCAAATCCGTCTCGGTTGGCTACGAGACTTATCCAGCAGAGCGGTCGAACTCGGTGAATTAGAGCAATACGTCGTTGCATCGTCTGACTATTTTAAACGGATCAATCTACCTGCAAGTCCTGAAGAGCTAGAAGCGCTTGACTGGATTGCCCTGGCACTGCTCCCCACTCCCCTTACCTAGAAATTCTCTTCTGCCAACGGGGACACCAAGACTATTCATGTCAAATCGCGTCTTCGTGTCGATTTCCCCTAGTGTTCTGCGCGCTCTGCTGCAAGAAGCCATGGGCCTCTCTATCATGGATCAATTCAATGCCCAAGACGCCATTTCATCGAACCGGCTCATGCGTAGAGTGCCGGATTGGTCTTTGCCTACCACAGGGATTTACGCTGGGTATCCGCCCGGGAAACAGGTAGCTGCAAACGTCCGTAGCTTCATCGATTTTTACCGGCAATATTTAGGATATTAATTTTTATTTAGCTCGGCGAAGGTCTGCTTTGGTCGGTCTTGGTCTTTGGTGACAGTCTGCGATTTCGACCTTGACAACCTTGACGACCCGCTATGCCGAATTCACCGGCGAGGTTCGGGCAAAAGCGATTTCCGTGTTCATGCACCGATAATTTTCTGATGGCAGTGTTCTGACGGCAGTGTATAGAGGACAGTTGACGCAAATATATGCAGCGGTTAAATGTTCTGCGGGCCCTCCCGGTTACACTGTTGTTCTTCAACGCATGCCGGCAATGTTGTACCCGCCATCGACCTGAATGCTCTGGCCGGTCACAAAACGAGCTTCGTCGGTGCACAACCAGACCGCAACATCGCCGACGTCGTCCGCGTCGGCGACCCGCTTTAGCACTGTGTGCGCAGCGACCGCGTCAAACATCTGCTTTGGATAATCGACTGTCATCGGCGTTCTCGTAAGACCCGGGCTCACATTGTTGATCCGGATGCCATTCCCGCCAACCTCGATGGCGACATGGCGGACCATGGCGTCGAGCGCGCCCTTACTGGCCCCGTAGATTGGACCGCCCCGGCTTTCGTGGAGGCCGGTTAGTGTGAGTCAGGCCGGGACGGCTTGACTGCTCAGTTGCTTGTAATAGTTTGCCTCAGCTTCGGCCGGCGGTATATAGCCGAGCGGCTCCAGCAGCCGGTGGTGATTGAACCAGGAAACCCATTCCAAGGTGGCCAGCTCGACGGCCTCACGTGTTTTCCAGGGAGCGCGGCGATGGATGAGTTCAGCCTTGTAGAGCCCGTTGATGGTATCGGCCAGGGCATTATCGTAGCTGTCGCCTTTGCTACCCACAGACGGCTCGATGCCCGATTCTGCCAAGCGCTCGCTGTACTTTATTGACACGTATTGGGCGGGCGGCGGCGCCGACGCGGCCTATCCGAGCGCCACGGTGACGCGTGCGTACCACGCCGCACGCGGAGAACTGGAACAGCGCAACGAGATCATCACCACGATCCAGACCCATCCGAGCAGCGCGGTCACCGCCGCCGCCGCCAGCTTCAAGGTCATCACCCTAATGATCGACGAAAAGACCGGCTACCCCTCGCTAGCATCACTCAAGGCGGCGGTGTCGCACCGCACCGCAGCGCTGATGGTAAACAACCCTGACGATATGGGCGTCTACAACCCCGAGATCAAAGAGTGGACCCGCATCGTGCGCGAAGCCGGTGGCCTGTCATTCTACGACTCTGCGAACTTCAACGGAGTCATGACCCGCCTGCGAGCCCGCGAACTGGGGTTCGACGCCTGTATGTTCATGCTGCACAAGACCTTTGGCGCGCCCAAGAGCGGCGTTGGCGGGCCGGCGGCCGGCGCATATGGCTGTTCGGCCGAATTGGTGCCGTTCTTGCCCAAACCGGTCGTGGTGCGCGACAGCGAGCGCTATCGCCTCGACTACGACCGTCCGCTCAGCATCGGCAAGATCCGTGAGTTCTGGGGCAACGTCCCAGTCATCATCAAGGCTTATGCCTGGGCGCGCGCGATGGGAGCGGCAGGCATGGCCGAAGCCGCGGACATCTCGGTGCTCGCCAATAATTACATGGAGAAGGGTCTGCTCGCGATCCGCGGCGTGACTCGCTCGCATCCCAACCACACGACCCCGCGCCTCGAGATGACACGCTACAGCCTGCAGCAGATGAAGGAAGAGACCGGGGTCGATGCCCACGACATGCAGAACCGGATGAGCGACTTCGGCATCGATCCGATGTGGAGCAGCCACCACCCGTGGCTGATTCCCGAGCCGTTCACACCTGAAGCCGGAGAGATGTATGGCAAGGAGGCGCTCGACACCTGGATAGCGGTGTTAGCGAAGATTTGTGAGGAAGCCTATTCCAATCCCGAACTAGTCAAGACCGCGCCGCACAACGCAGCCATCCACCGGCTGAAGGGCCATCTCGACGACCCATCGCAGTGGGCCATGACCTGGCGTGCCTGGAAACGCAAGCGCCACGCGCGCTAGCGAGGATCCTGGGCCTCACGCATCACCTAATAACAAGGAGGAGAAATCATGCTGGATCTTGGACGGACTTTCTTGCAAAGCGTCGAGCGCAGCCCGCAGGCGCTGGCGGTTGTCGACGGCGATCAGCGCCTGACGTATGCGTAATGGTATGAACGCATTCAGGGCGTTGCCGCCGGCCTCGTCGCGCTTGGCCTGACTCGGGGCGACCATCTGATGGTGGTGCTGCAGAATCGGCTCGAGATGGCGACCCTGCATTGGGCCTGCCAGTTCCTGGGCGTTGTCATGACGCCGCTGAACTGGCGCGCCAATGCCGAAGAAGTCGACTATTGCGCGCTTGACGCCGGCGCGCGGGCCGTGGTGGTCGAGCCATGCAGCGAGGCGGCGGTTGCGGCGGTTGCGGCGAGCAGCATCGCCAGCCGTCTACCCCGGATTGCCGTCGGTGCTGCCGCCGGCACGCTGTGTTTCGACGAACTGTGCACGGCAGCGCCGCGCGCAGCCATCGTGCGGGCCGACAGCGCCGACCTGTCCCTAATGCTGTACACCTCTGGAACGACGGGCAAGCCGAAAGGCGTGCCTTGCCGTCACCGCGCGGAACGTGCTGCTGCCCTGGGTCACGTAGCCCAGAACCTGTACAGGCGAGGCGAGCGCACCCTTGGGGTGATGCCGCTGTATCACACGATGGGCGTGCGCTCGCTGCTAGCGATGGCGCTGGTCGATGGCGTGTTCGTCTGTATGCCCCGCTTCGACAGCGCGCAAGCCTTTCGCCATATCCAGGACGAACGTATTACGAGCCTGTACCTTGTACCTACGCTTTACCACGACATGCTGGCCTGGCGTGACTGCCACGGTGCCGATGTCTCGTCCGTGAAAAAGCTCGGCTTCGCTGGCGCGCCGATGCCGGAAGCGCTGCTCAGGCGCTTAGTGGAGGCTTTCTCGCCTGAGCTGTTCGTCAACCACTATGGCTCGTCTGAAGTGTTTACCTTCGCCTATAGCCAGGACGCCTCGCGCAAGCTGGGCAGCGCCGGGCGGGCCGGGATCAATGCGCGCATCCGGGTGATACCGCACGATGCGCGAGTCCCCGGAGAACCGGCTGCAGCGCTCGAGGAAGGCCAGATCATATGCGACCTGGCCGGCGAGGAAGCGTTTGAAGCATACTGCAATCGCCCGGATGCAGATGCGAAGGCAATCCGTGCCGGCTGGTACTTCACGGGTGACACAGGTTATATCGACCACGACGGTGACCTGTTCGTTACAGGACGGGTGGACGACATGATCATTAGTGGCGGCGAGAACATCTCGCCAATGGACATCGAATCGGTCTTGTCACTTCATCCTGCAGTAGACGAAGTTGCTGTCGCCGGTCTGCCCGACGAGCGCTGGGGGCAGCGCGTCGTAGCGTTTGTAAAGGCGCGGGCTGAAGCTACCGCCGAGCAGCTTGACGCGCACTGCAGGGCGTCCAGTCTCCTCGCTTTCAAGCGCCCGCGTGACTACGTTTTTGTACGAGAAATCCCCCGCTCACCGGTTGGGAAAATCCTGCGACGCAAGCTAGTTACTGGTGAGTACGACGCCGTTGAGCCAGGGCGGGCTACACCGGTCTGACATGAATCTCGCAGATATTGGCGGTTGAGCCAATACTGCGAGGGTACATGCATAAAACTCGAAAACAGCATGGACGACACCGCAAGTCAGCCTTGGCAAGTTTGGGAGATTTTAGCGAGAACTGTAGCGTGCATGATTGACATACGCTTCTAAAGCAACGTGCCATTAATAGGAAAGGCACCTGCCAGATGCTCACCGAAGTGAGCACACTAAAGAAATCCAACTCAATGGAACGTAGAGTCTCACTTAGGCGCAAGAAAATCGAGAACTGCCTCGTTTAATGGTTTGGAACATTCTTCCGGCAACCAGTGCCCACAGCTAGGTAGCACTTTACCAGTAACATTGTTGGCATACCTACGAAGCATTGTAGTTTGATAGTTTCCCATGCCACCATGTCCACCCCCCCCGATAGCTAACATGGGAATCGTGATTTTCGTTTTCGCTAATTTCTTGTTGTCCTTTACACCTTGATTTAGAGCCCGATAATATTCAAATGAAGCATGAAGACTATGTGGTTTCGCGTAAGATTTGGCATACATGTCAAGCAAGGCCGGCGTAAAAGCAGCCTTATTAGTCGCATGCTCCTTAATGAAATGCTCAAGGAAGAAACGCTCTTTGCCTGTAATAAGAGTTTCGGCAAGCTGGTTTTGGGCAGCAAAAAAACTGAAGTGCCAAACTAGAGATTCTCCCTCGGGAGTAAATGCTGGAAACTCATAGATACTGTCTTCAGGAATGGGGGCTTCCATATACACAGCGCGGCGTATCATATCCTGGTTTTTGACCAACATGGGGTAGGTGTTCCAGATACCGATATCGTGTGCGATTAAGTCAAACTTTTGACCACCGTTGAACTGCTGGGCAAGCTTATAAAGTATCGGAGCTACGTCAGTAGCCCGATATGACGCAGGAGCTGCCGACTGTCCAAGACCAGGCAGATCGGGGGCAACGACAGTGTAGCGCTTAGCCAGTTCAGGCATTAATTGGTGCCACTCATACCAGGTCTGGCCGAAACCATGGACTAAGTAGACCAGCGGTCCAGAGCCGCCTTTTACATAGTGCATCTTGACGCCGTCAATAGTTCGATATTCGCTACTAAATCCTTGCGGAAGCGGAAACTCATCGGCAGCGAATGCAGATGGGGCCAGCGATATCGCACAGCTTAAAAAAAGAGTTGGTAAGAAATTTTTATACATAATATATCCTTGATTAAAAGGGGATTAAACAAAAAAAGGGGGTATTAGTGCACGCGTGGACTTGCCGGAAAACCGTGCGTTTGAGCTGAGTAAGCGATGCCTAGGCCAGCGACTGATAGTCCCAGTACTGCCCAAGGAAACGAGGCCGCTCCCCAGGTGTCGAGCAGCACACCACCGAGCACACCGGCGCCGGCAATTGCACCGTTCCAAGCCACTACATTCAATGATAGAGCGATGTCGGCGCCGGTGCCAGCGCTATCAGCTAATGCCGTTTGCAACAACGTCGCGGCACCGCCAAAGCTGAGCCCCCAGACGGCGACCCCAACAAAGATCGCCGCTGGAGCATATGGCGCGAAGATGAAGAGCAAAGCAACCAGCGCAAACATAGCCAAGCTCGACAGGACTGCAACGCGTAGCCGTCGGTCGACCATTCGCCCAGCGATCCAGATACCAACAAGCGCCGACAGGCCAAAGGTTAGAAGCACTGCATCGATGCGGCGCTCCAAACCCGCAAGCGCAACAAACGGTGCAATAAAGATATATAAAATGTTATGACCTAGCATCCATAGAATGACTGTTGCCAGAACAGACCTGACACCTGGCGTCTTGAAGACGGTGTTCGTCGAACGCTGTTCATGTTCTGGCTGTCCGGGATAATCCGGTACTTTGACGAGCACCCAGATAATCAACAGCACACTTAGGCCCGACATGATGTCGAAGGCGTTGCGCCAACCAAATGCCTTGCCAAGCCATGTACCGAGGGGTACGCCTAGAGCGAGCGCAATTGGTGTCCCTATCATTGCAATTGCCATTGCTTGCCCCTGCTGGTGCGTAGCCACCATTCGCCTAGCGTAACCGGCGAGCAGACTCCATGCCAAGCCAGCCGCAGCACCTACGCCGAACCGCGCCAACATCGTCATCCAAAAACTGGATGAGTAAGCCGTGATCGTATTGAAGACCAGAAATCCGGCAATTGTCAGCAGCAGAACCTGGCGGCGTCGCCATCCTCGCGTGGCGGCTGTCAGTGGAATAGCGGCGAGGACGGAACCAAGTGCATACGCGGTGACGGTTTGTCCTGCTGCTGCAGTGCTGACGTGAAGGTCGTTGGCGATCAGAGGCAGCAGGCCTGCTGGCAGAGTCTCACTGGCGATGCAGATAAAGCCTGTCATCGCCAACGCAAGTAATGCCGCGATTGGTAGTGGTTCGGACTTCAACGTTTCTTGACCATGGATCTCATTTACTACGTCCATCATTGCTCCTGTTTTGACGAAACGAACACATTGTCTCCATACAACCAAGATATGTACCGATCAGTACACATGATAGGTGAGGCATGTAACGCTTGTCAAGGACTTTTGTATCGTTTAGTATTTAAATCTGAAGAATGGAGGAATGATGACGAAGATGGGCCGCCCGCGACAATTCGACCGCGATGCCGCGCTGACCAAAGCTATGCATCTTTTTTGGCAGAATGGATACGACGCAACATCGTTGAGCCAGTTGAAAGCTGAACTTGGTATCTCCGCGCCCAGCTTTTACGCTGCATTTGAGTCCAAGCACGCACTTTTCCAGGAAACTATCGCTCTTTATCTGCAAAGCCATGGGTCCGTGATGGACTGTCTCTGGGATGCAGAACTCTCTCCACGTGCGGCCATCGAACTAGCGCTACGTAGTTCAGCTCGTATGCAGAGAGAAACAGGGCATCCTGCAGGATGCATGGTCGCGTTGGGGGTGATGAGCGCAGGCGCGCCGGATGACGCGACTGTTACGGAAGAATTGACCAGGGCACGTGCTAGGAACCGTGCCGGCATCTTGGCTTGCGTCAGGCGCGGCGTCGCAGAAAAGGAACTTGATCCCATGACTGATTTCACCGCGCTTTCGAAAGTCTTGGAAAGTTTTCTGCTCGGTTTATCGACGCTCGCGCGTGACGGTGCTACACGTGAGGAAATGGACAACGCAGTTACTCAAATTATGCGACTTTGGAGACCTTCAACGGACACCGAGCTGATCGCTAAATGACTCATATGGTGGTTACTCAACACACAGATCTTTCAGTCTGTCCAGCAGGCGAATTCACTCTAAGCGTCCCTGTGAAACGGCCGCCAACGTGTAAGCGGCAGAGTAAGCCAATACACCAGGCTCCCTAATCGCATACTCATTCGAGCAACTTGCCAACAATGGTTGCTACCTGGCGTCTGCATGTTTCGCGCGATAGTCTAACCCTAGGCGGCCCTACGCTGGCATCGGCGCCGTTGTCGATGGCTGCAACACCGTTGAATTGGGAAACTAGATTTGCTTGGCACGACCTTGCTTAGCACACGCTTTGCACGCAGCACATATCTCTCAACTAAAGACGCTAGCAATGTCCCGCGCGCCATCCGACCTTTGAAATGGGTCCGGCGATGACCTGCATATTTGCCAAACGTGGCGCACCGGATGCCTTAAGATCGTCGCATAGGCTTGGAATTGCTTACAATTGCCGTCTTACTTATTGAGGCACGGTGCCAGAAGTCATGGTGATGTGCTCGTACTAGGTAAAATTGTCCATTGCCGCCATGCCATTGAGGCGCCTCAGCCAGGAGTGCTGTAGCCATCTTCTAGTCCTACCGGAACAACAGTCGCCTCAGGCCGTCGTGATAGGGCGCGCCCGCGCAAGGTTGGCGATGAGTTCCTCGCGTGTGTGGCATTCCTGCTTCCAGGCAGGCTGCCCTGGACAGTTACGCCACGATTCGCTCAGCGGACTGTGGTCGACGCAGTCAACCCGAACTGGTCGTACAAGCGCGCCACCCATGCGACCGCTTCCGGATGATTGCTGGACGTAGCCAGGACCAGCTGTTCCGGCGATCCGGCAGGCTTGTCCCAAGTCAGGATGCGTGGCGCCTGGATGTAGGTGAACGCCTTGACGATTTTCGACGGCGGCAGTTGCTCCTGGCGCAGCTCATGCTCGGTCTTCTTTCGGAGTTGAACCCGCATGTTCGTCGAAATTCGCGCTCATTGCGCCAGACTGTTATCGTAAAGGCTTGAGGTGCTTACGACTGCCATCTTGCTATCGCGGCACGGTGCCTGAAGTCATGGTGATGTGCTTGTATTGGATAAAATCTTCCATTGCCGCCATACCATTGAGGCGCCCTAGCCCGGACTGCTTGTAGCCACCTTCTTCGAACTCGTCGTAAACTACTGCCCAGTCGTTAATCCATACTGTTCCCGCTTCTAAGTTGCGCGCAACTCGTATTGGACGGTCGATATCACGTGTCCAGATACTTGCGGCAAGGCCATACTCGCTGTTGTTAGCAAGTGCTATAGCTTCGGCTTCAGTGTCGAACACCTGCAGCGTCAGCACCGGGCCGAAGGTTTCCTTTTGAACGATATCCATTTCGGCATCCGACACTTCCAGCAACGTGGGGCGGTAAAAAGCACCTCTTGCCAGCGGACCTTCTACTATCGGGCCGCCACGCACCAGTACCTTGGCGCCAGCGTCCAGCGCCGCTTGCACAACGCGCTCTACGCGCTCGACGTTAGACTTGTCGATGAGTGGGCCCATATCACTGGCTGGATCCGAGGCCGGACCGACATTGACCGCTTCCAGCCGCGCCGACAACTGTTCACGCACGGCTTGGGCGATGCCGCGCTGTACCAGCACGCGTGAGCCCGTCAGGCAGAACTGGCCGGAAAAAACAGTAAGAGCCTTTTCTAGTTTTGGAACGGCGACCGCGAGGTCTGCGTCGTCAAACACAATCATCGGTGTCTTGCCACCTAGCTCCAAACCAAAGCGCTTCAAGCGCTGGGCGCCGACAGCCGAAATGGCGCGCCCGGTTGCGGTACTGCCGGTAAAGCTGATCACCGGCACATCAGGCGACTCGATCATCCACTTGGAACCTTCTGCGCCGGACTCACTAAACAAGTTGATAACGCCGCGAGGCAGTGAAGGCACTTCGGCCATAATCTTCGCCACTAGCGCATTGGTCTGAGCGGTCTGACCAGGCATCTTGATTACGGCAGTACAGCCAGATGCCAAGGCTGGCGCCAAAGAACGGATCATCAGCACGACTGGAGAATTCCAAGGCGTAATTATGCCGGCGACCCCCATTGGCTCGCGCAGCACGACCGACAATGAACCAGGCTTCGGTTCGACCGCACGGCCGTATTCGGTACGCGTCAGCGACGCGTAGTACCGCAGCTTCGACGGGACCATCGCAACCTCGAACCCCGCTTCTGGCTTGACCTTGCCATTCTCGATCGCAAGGATCTCGACCAGGGCATCAGCGTGTTGCTCGAACGCGGCGGCCAGTTCATACAGAACTGTGGCGCGGAGCACGCGGTCGTCCTTCCAGGTTGACTCGCGCAAGGCGCGCTTTGCAGCGGCAATGGCGTCGGTTGCCTCCTGCAGCCCACCGTCTGCGTACTGGCCGATTACTTCTGAAGTAGCGGGATTAATGGAGTCCTTGTGGATTCCAGAATCGACCCATGCGCCGTCAATCCAATTCAATGCAATAGCTGTTGTCATAATTAGGCTCCGATAATTAAAGGATTCAGGCAAACATACTGGCGATACGCTCAGCGGTCGCAATAACGGTGACATTCGTCGCCACTGAAGGAACGTCGGGAAAAACGGAGGCATCCACTACCCGCAGCGCTTCTACACCATGCACCTTGCATTCTAGATCGACGACAGCTGCCGGGTTGTTGCGGCGCCCCATTGGCGCGGTCGAGGTAGGGTGATGGTAGGTATCGAGAGTCGACTTAATAGAGGCGAGAATGGCGTCATCGGACTGGGCCGCAGGTCCAGGCTTGAGTTCAGCACTGACCAATGCTGCCAACGGTCCGGTTTGGCCAATTTTTCGCGCCATCTTTACTCCTTCCAGCAGCCGGGCCCTGTCCTGAGGAGCGCTAAGGAAATTCAGGTCAATTCGGGGTGCTGCCATTGGATCTCGGCTAACTAGCGAAAGGCGACCGCTCGAGAGCGGACGCGTCAACGCCACTGCCAGCACGAAACCGACTTTGGTCGGGCTCTGCTCGTGAGGGAACAGGTGGGTTGCCGTAATGTGCAGGTCCAGTTCCCCAGGCGTAGCGCTGGAGCTATGCGTCCACAGTTTGGCGCCGATTACCGGCGATTGCTCTCCGATTGTCTCTGGCCGCGCTGCATAAGCGTTATAGTAGATAGGATGGTCGACCAAGTTCAGGCCCACAGGGAGGTTAGCTACCATCGGGATACTCAGAGAACGCAGGTGTTCTTGCGGCCCGATACCAGAGCGCAGCAGGATCGCGGCACTGCCGTATGTTCCGCCTGACAGGATCACTTCGCCCGCGAACAGCTTCTCGCCATTAACGAGCTGCACGCCAACGGCTCGCTTGCCTTCGAACAATACCTTGTCGACCATAGTATCGGGGCGAATGGTCAAGTTCTTGCGCGCTCGCACTTCAGCCGTCAGGTACGCCATGCCAGTATTGACCCGCACGCCATCAACAATATTCATGGGATACGGGCCGACACCATTGGCGTCAGGACCATCAAAGTCGACGATAGCCTTGAAACCGTTAGCGAGTGATGCGTCCATGAAAGCGCGCTGCATGGGGGTTATATCGGCGCGGGTAAGCTGCCGCACGGGCAGCGGCCCGTTACGGCCATGAAGCGCATTAGAGCCGCCGATTCGGCTCTCGAGCTTTTTAAAGTACGGCAGCATCTCCTCATAGCTCCAACCTGGCAGGTTCCAGCGCTTGAAATCATCAGGACGAGCGCGAAGGGCGACCGCGCCGTTGACAGCGGAACTCCCACCAATGACCTTGCCGCGCACCGCGCTGATGGCATGCCCGACATAGCCAGGTTCGGTCTTGTAACCCCATTCGAACTCAGGATTACCATTGGCACCCAACACATGGCTTTTGGCGACTACATCTGGATAGTGCTTGGGGTCGAAACTGTGGCCGGCTTCGAGCAAAAGTACACGGCGCTTATTGTTGTCGCTCAACCGCCGCGCCATGACGGCGCCAGCCGAGCCCCCGCCGACGATGATGATGTCTGCTGCAAGAGGCATCTTGCGTGCTTTCTGGTTAGACTTTTCAGCTGGCTCAAAGTTGGCCTGTACCGGGACACTGAAACTTCCGATTACAGCGGCAGCGGCAGTAATTAGGCTGTTTCCGAGCAACTTGCGGCGTTCGGAGTTATGCGTTTCGTTATTCATCTAGTATTCTCCTGTGGCGGAATCCGCCTGTGTTTTCTGGACATCCCTTGAGTAGGTCTAATGGGTCCGTGTACTTCTCGGTATGGCGAAAGCCTTAGACACCGAACTTCGCCTTACAGTAAACACGCGCCAATGCATGCGTGATACGCATGTTCGATCAAAGTGACGTCGAATCCGCTCAACCGGGACGTAATGTCAAACGCGTGCTTAGCCCAGGAAGCGCCAGACCGCGCCGAATGTCTCACGCGTACTGATACTTCCTTTTAGGCCCCAGCTGCAGCCATCAAGCCGTGGCCGAGCACACGTTAGGGGTGTGCGATTCGTTATTCATTCAATGTTCTCCTGCAGTAGAAATGCGGCGATGTTTCCTGGAAAGTCCTTGATACGTTTAACTAGCTTGAGATGAATCTTAAGCCCAGCATTCCAATCTCGGTAGCGCATATATTTCGATGCTTACCATCGATATTTTAGATGGTTCTAAAAGATGAGCAATGAATTTCTTGATAGTGGCAATTGAGATTTTTGCTTGCGCAGGCTTATGATAGATAGACAGGCTTGTAAGCGTGAGCGCCCCACATACCCGCAGCGGGCGGCCATGCTGTGAACATCACATGCGGAGAAGAATGCTTTTTTCACGTTCCAGAGCGCGACGGGCAGCTGGACGCTGGATCATCCGATCCTTCATGGCAGCCAAATGCGTTAACTCGTTGATTGGCAGCTTAAGATCACGCCCCCAAGGAAAGAAAACCAACGCATAAGCATCTGCAATCGTCAAGCGATCTCCCATAATCCACGGCTGATCTGCAAGAAGGGAATTTATTTCCTGAAGATAGCTCCAGTAGGTATCTCTGCAGTGAGCCTTTACGCCTGCATGACTGTCTTTGTCGAGAGTAGCGCGTTCGGGATGAATAAATTGCCCGAAGGTTGGGCCGCAGCAGAACGCTTACGTCGAGCGATATAACAGGACAGTTCGCTATGACTGGCTTGCTCATCACCTGTTTGAGACGCTCGACGAAATCCAGGAATTTGCCACCAACTGGCTGTGGACCTACAATCACGACCGGCCTAACATGGCGCTCGGCGGTATTACGCCGAAACAGAAACTGGCGCTCGCCGCTTAACCTCTACTTTTAGCATACTCTAAAAATGGGGGGATTACCATTGTCACCCCTTACGCTAACATTATTCCCATAATGTCGGGTTTAAACCGGGGATCGTCCGGCGGAGCTGATCGGCTAAGCCAGCAGGCAAGCTACCCAATGTTCATTCGACATTGCGAAACACTCGTTTCACTCGTTCATACCACTATGAGTCCATGAAGGGACACCAGCATTCCGGCTCCTCCCGATGTTGGCATGCAAGCGCCGACAGTTTCACTTTTACTTCATTTCTTCAAGAAGTATCATGTTTGCTTCATAAACGGTCCTACTTTTACTTCATCGGACGCTGGCCGAGCTGGCACACTTGTGAAGATGTTCGATTTGATGCAAAATCGGATCATCTTTGATGCTGGAGGAATGATGAGAACGACAGTTACGATTGACGATGAGCTGTATGCAAAAGCGCTAGACATGGCCGATCCGGAAATGGATCGGGGAGATCTGTTTCGGGAGGCAATTAAAACTTTCGTTCGGGTGCAGGCGGCAAAACGTCTTGCGGCACTCGGCGGTGCGTTCCCGGAGATGCCTGAGGTGCCGCGTCGGGGCGTTGACTTGGCATGACTGGAGGTGTCTTAGTCGATACCTCGGTCTGGGTCGATCATTTTCGGGATCGCAACGAGACGCTTGTCGAATTGCTTACGCTGGACCTTGCGCTAACGCATCCCATGGTGGTGACTGAACTGGCGTGTGGTACGCCGCCGGCACCGCGGGCTCGCACGCTAACTGACATTGCAGCGCTTTCGCAGACACAACAAGCTAGCTTGAACGAAGTAAAAGAGCTGATCGAGCGCGAACAGTTGTATGGGCTCGGGTGCGGTCTGGTCGACCTCGCTCTGTTGGCGTCGGCGTTGCTAACGCCAGGCTCGCAGCTTTGGACGCTAGACAGGCGCCTCCTGCATTTGGCAGAGCGGTTTGGCATAGCCTATCAGCCAGCACGACATTAGCAAAGGGATGACAGTTCGCTGTAACCCTGTCCTGCCAGGCTGCTGTACCGTGCTAATACTGTTAGTGATGAGAGGTGATCTAGTTCAGCACCATTGGAGCAAGACTTGCAACCGATCCATGCTTCAGCTTGGTCAAGAGCGTCGTTGTACGCCTGTGCCAGGAGATACGCATGGCGTGCAGCGGCGGGCATTGCGGAAGCTGCCATCATTAGCCAGTGAGCGCGTCTCTCTTCTGTCAACTCATTCCACCATGCCATGCCAACGGCGGCGTCCTCTTCTACGACGGGAAAGATGCCACCGCCGGCCTCCTGCCCGTTCTCGATCAGCTTTAAATTCCACCCAGTTCCCAAATTTGCTGGTCGTGGACGGATTTTATAAGTACGGCTCATTTTCCCCCCATCTACCCAGTGAACAATTTGCTGAAGTCTGCACTTGCTTAATTGTTCGGCCAGCCCAACCGCAAGCTCTAGAGGCATGCGAACGGAAATTATAACAGTACTTTTAAGCAACATTTAATTTTGTGGAAGGTTACATTGCATCTCATGGCGACGACTCCGTAGAAAGGGCTTTCGCATTTGCTTCATCCGGCTGCCAAACCGAAGAGGTCGTACGCACTGCCTCTTCACGTCCGCATTGACGATATCAGCGTGAACTGTCCTGTTGGTCCAGTATAGGCTGAGGCAGATTTTTTCCGCCGAAATAATTGCTGTTCCCTTATCCATTATTAAGTAACTACTGAAGAGATGCCGCGACTACCGCTGTGGGAAAATTTTTTGAGGCGAAAACAGTCACGTCAAGTCCTGCTGCACACGACTTCAAGAGTGGGAACGGTTCGAAGAGCGAACGGTGAGGTTCTCCAGGGATTGTTGTAAAGGTAGGTAATCCCCCCATTTTTAGAGCATGCTAAAAGTAGAGGTTATACGGCGAGTGCCAGTTTTTGTTTTGATGTGATACCGCCGAGGGCCATATTGGGCCGGTCGTTATTGGGTTTTGTCGCGTTAGCCGAGCGGTGGCCCCGATCGGGTAGACTGCAACGCCGCACATTGACGATCCGACATGG